>CALXDD010000009.1 GCA_944386985.1 uncultured Oscillospiraceae bacterium | reverse complement strand
CCCTGCGCCCTGGTTATCAGTATCCCTCTGAGCTTCTTTGCCGGCATCGGCGGGGCCAGCAAGGCCGGCGTGCTGGTGAAGGGGTCCAACTATTTGGAGACTCTGTCCCAGACCCGGACCGTGGTGTTTGACAAAACCGGTACCCTGACGCAGGGGGTATTTGAGGTCAACGGTATCCACTACAGCGAGATGGAAAACGCCAAGCTGGTGGAGTATGCGGCTCTGGCGGAGTCTGCCTCCAGCCACCCCATCAGCAAGAGCATCCAGAAGGCCTACGGCAAAGAGATCGACCGCAGCAGGGTGTCCGATATCCAGGAGATCAGCGGCAACGGCGTCATTGCCAAGGTGGATGGGCACACGGTGGCGGCAGGAAACGACAAGCTGATGGACCGGCTGGGCGTCCCTTATATCGGCTGTCACAGCGTGGGTACCATCATTCATATGGCTGTTGACGGCCAATATGCCGGACACATCGTCATTTCCGACGTGATAAAGCCGACCGCTAAGGAGGCCATCCGGACCCTGCGGTCCGCCGGAGTGCGCCGGACCGTCATGCTCACCGGCGACGCCAAGCGGGTGGCCGATCAGGTGGCGGCGGAGCTGGGGGTAGATCAGGTGTACAGCCAGCTGCTGCCCGCGGACAAGGTAGAGAAGGTGGAAGAGCTCCTTTCCCAAAAACACGGGAAGGAGAAGCTGGCCTTTGTGGGGGACGGCATCAACGACGCCCCTGTGCTGGGCCGGGCGGATATCGGTATTGCCATGGGAGCCATGGGGTCCGACGCCGCCATCGAGGCCGCCGATGTGGTGCTGATGGACGATGACCCCATGCAGATTGCCAAGGCCATCAAGATCTCCCGCAAGTGCCTGCGAATTGTGTATCAGAACATTGTGGTGGCCATCGGCGTCAAGCTGCTCTGTCTGGTGCTGGTCGCTTTGGGCGTTGCCAATATGTGGCTGGCGGTCTTTGCCGATGTAGGCGTGATGATTCTGGCGGTCCTGAACGCCATTCGGGCGCTGTTTGTAAAAAAGCTCTGATAAAAACGAACTTCTATATGAAAATACAGACCCCGGAGGAAATGAAATCGCTCCGGGGTCTGTTATGTTGTACGGTTTACAGGAGAATTTGTTTCACATCTCCCCGGGATGGGAGACGGGGCGGTGCGCCTCTGGGAACGCGCTGTTATGTCCGCAACGCGCCCTGCGCCTTACCGGTTTCCGCCCCAATAGACCAGGGCCAGCATTCCGGGGCCGGTGTGGGCGCCTATGACGGGACCAATGTCGGTTGTATGGATCTCCGCCTTCGGGAAGCGCAGGGACACGGCTTCCTGAAGCTGTCCGGCAGCGTCGGGCGCGTCGCCGTGGCCGATCACCACCAGGTTTCCAAACGACGGTGCCCAGCCCTGTTCCATTTTGGCCAGCTGCGCCGCGATGGCGTTCTTCCGGCCCCGGGGCTTTTCCGCCACCTGCAGGCATCCGCGCTCATCTACATGGAGCAGCGGCTTGATCTGCAGGGCGGTGCCAACCATGGCGGCAGCGGAGGAAACCCGCCCGCCGTGGCGCAGATGGGCAAAGGTGTCCACCGTAAACCAATGGCAGACTTCCAGCCGATGCGCCTCCACCCAGTCGGCGGTCTCCCGGATGGAGAACCCCTCCGCCTGCTTTTTGGCGGCCTCCCGTACAAGAAAGCCCTCGCCGACAGAGGCGCAGAGAGTGTCGATACAGAGGATGGTCCGCTCCGGGTACGCCTCCCGCAGCTCCTCCACGCACAGTTTGGCGGACTGGATCGTGCCGGACATGCCCGAGGAAAAGGACAAGTAAAGAATATCCCGGCCCTCAGACAGACACGGCTCAAAATACTGGAAGTACACGGAGGGATTGATCTGAGAAGTCGCGGCGAATTTCCCTTCCCGCTGAAGGCGGTAGAAACCGGCCACGGAGAGATCGCCTGTGGGGCCATAGGTATACTCCTTCCCGCCGATTTCCACCTGCATGGGAATGATTTCCACTGGGGGGATGCCGGTCAGCAAGCTGCCTGCCAGATCCGCTGTGGCGTCGGTAAATATCTGTTAGGCCGCCATGGTCTATTCTGCTTTCCCGCAGCCGGTACAACTGCTGCAGCCGTATCAGAGCTTGTCCGCCGTCGTTTTCCAGCCCTCGGCGTAGGGCGTGGTTTTGTCGCACAGGTGATCCGCGCTCTCCGGACTCTGGTAATCCGTGCTGGCCGCGCCGGTGTCCCGGACCATTTTCCGCAGCTTCTCCGGGTTTTCCAGCATGGGGCAGGGACGCAGCATGTTCTCGTTGAAGGGCTGGTTGTCGTGGTAGGCCATGAACAGCGGGCGCTTCAGGGCCTCCAGCAGGGATACCTGGTGGATGTTGGCGTCGGAGTAGTGGATGAAGACGCAGGGCTCCACGTCGCCCTTGGCGTTGATGTGGAGATAGTTTCTGCCTCCGGCGATACAGCCGCCCACATACTCGGCGTCATTCTGGAAGTCCATGCTGAAAATGGGTTTCGTTTTCCGGAACTCCCGGATGCGGAGATACATCTTCTCTCTCTGCTCCGGCGTGGGCAGAAGCTCTACAGCGGCGTCGTTCCCCACGGGCATATAGTGGAAGAACCACACAAAGAGCGCGCCGTTTTCCACCATCAGGTCAAAGTACGCTTCGCTGCTCACATCGTCCACATTTTTGCTGGTGTAGCAGGTGGAGATTCCGAAGGGCAGCTTGTGCTTTCGCAGGAGAGCCATGGCGGCCTGTACCTTCTGATATACGCCGTCGCCCCGGCGTCCATCGTTGGCGGTCTCAAATCCCTCCAGAGAGATGGCGGGGACAAAGTTTTTGACCCGCAGCATCTCCTGACAGAATTCTTCGTCGATCAATGTCCCGTTGGTAAAGGAGAGGAACTCGCAGTCGGGATGCATTTCGCAGATCCTGATGAGATCCTTCTTCCGCACCAGGGGCTCGCCGCCGGTATAGATGTACATGTAGGTGCCCAGCTGCTTGCCCTGGCGGATGATGGAGTCCATATCCTCAAGACTCAGATTCAGCTGATTTCCATATTCCGCCGCCCAGCATCCGGTGCAGTGGAGGTTACAGGCCGAGGTGGGGTCGAGGAGGATGGCCCAGGGGATATTGCAGCCCTCCCGCTCCTTGGCGCTCTCCTGGACAGCGCTGCCCCGCAGGCTGGCGTTGAAGAGAAAGTTCTGGAAGAAGGCCTTTCGGACGCCGGGGTCCAGGTCATAGACCTTCAAAATAAGCTGATACCAGTTGTTCTTCTCATTGATGGCGCTGCGGATTGCGCCGCGCTGGCTCTCATACCATCCGGCGGGGGTAAATTTGTCCACCAGCGCCATCAGCTTGGGGATATTCTCCTCCGGGCTGCCCTCGATGTATTTCAGGGCCTGCTGGATGGCGAAGTTCTGCATATTGTCCTTGATGGATGGATTCATTTGGTATTCCTTCTTTCTATCTATCTGTCATTTTCTGTTAAAAAAGTCCCCATTCCGCCAGCTTTTCAAAGCCGCCTATTGCGTCGATAAAGGTTTTGGCCTCTGCCACGATTTCCCGGTACGGCACACCGCCCACCGCCTCATCCCCAATCGCGCAGCACAGCTCAACGGGGGCCCTTGTTCTCTGGGCCTTCATAAAGGCATAGATGTTGACAGACACGTCCGCTTTTGAGAGATCTTTCCCGTGGAGTCCTCCGCCGGTTACAGAATCCGCCATATCAGAACCGAGCTTCCTGTTTGCGGCGCCGGTGTCCACGTCTGTGCCGCCGGTCCAGTCGCCCAGAGGGTTGATCTCCGCGTGGGGGAACTGGAGGCGGAGTGCCTCGGTAGGCGCGTTGCTCTGGCAGATGATCAGCCGATTCCCGTCCATGATGTATTTTCCGTCTGAGGGATACTCGCGGTAGATCCGGCGGGCGATTTGAGAGAGGGACTTCTGCTCGGCGGTCAGGGGCATTCCTCTGAAAATGCCGTTGTCGCCGCAGCGCAGGCCATCCTTTTGATTTTGGGACAGGTGGACATCCTGGGGCACGATCACGACGTCCCCCCGGACATTCCCCGCGATGCGGCGGATCGCCCCCAGAACCGGCGCCCGGTCAAGGGAAACGGACGTCTCGATCATCACATGGCATTGGCCGTGGCCCAGCAGCACCTCCACTGCGATCCTGGGGTCAGGCGCCGCCCTGTATGCCAGATCCACGACAGCACCGGCGATCCTGTCTGCCTGTTTGTCGGGATGGCTTGGGTTTACCTTTTCAAACATGGTCTTCACCTCCTGTGTGGCCTCCATTATAGAAAGAAACCCCTGAGAAGTCATGGGACGCAGAAAGCGGCGAGTCAGAAATTATGACAGAGCGTCCCATCCGTTACCTTTTGGGACGCGGCGGACGGTTTGTCCGTTGCCGCCGGGGCAGCGTGCCGTTATCATTCTAATAGAATGACTGATATAGCTGCGTTTTGCAGCCGGAAGGAGCGAGATCGATGGAGCAGAGCGTCTCACGTGTTCTGGTGGAGATGGCGGTCAAGACCGCTTTGAAAAATATTCATGACAGCCCGGAGCGAGGCATACGGAATCTTGTGGATATGGCCCTACAGTGCGCAGAGAGAAGGTTTCAGCACAACTTTTTCGCCACGGCCCAGACCATGCTTCAAAATGAAGACAGCGCCTACTATGAATTGGTGCGGGATACGGTGGCCCATACAGATCCCGGGCGGCTCTACACCTTCGGGATGAATCTGGGCTATAACGCCTGTACAGTGGGGGCCCGGCACATCCGTGAAAACGAGAAGAAGCTGGGATGCAACATTCCCTGGGCAGTGGGGCTTCAGACGGAACCCCAGCGGCTGGAGGAGTACCAACAGGCCGTTCAGGAGGGGGAGGAGTTGGGGATCTATATGTGGATGCTTTTCGCCGGCAGGCAGCCGGAAAAGCTGCTCCCCCTGGCGGAGGACCATCCTGACAGCGCCCTCTGCCTCTTCTGCGGTACGGAGGATCTGACCGACGCATTTCTGGATGAGGCGTCGAATTTCCGGAATGTCATGCTTCTTGTCCCCTTTGCGGAAAATGCGGAGGACCGCTGCGCCGCGCTTCGGGACAGGAGAATGCTGTATTCGGTTTGGTATCAATACGGGCAGCGGGATACGGAGCGTGTCATCAATGGCGAGATATTTGACGGCGCCCAACAGCTGGCGCCGGCGTTTACCGTGCTGCTTCCGGAGCAAAGCTGCCCTAAAGAGGTGCACCGGCTCGCGCATCAGGCCGTGCAGAGCGCCAGAAGCCAGCAGACCTACCGTACGATCCTCTGGGAGATGCCGGGGGACAACTGCTTGGTGGATTCCATCATCTCCGACGACACCTGCTCGGTTTATTTCGACAAGAGAGGAGACCTCTGCAGCTGGGAAGGAAAAATGGGAGGGGAGGAGGAGAACCTCTTTCAAAATGCGCTGGCCGACATTTTGGTAAGGGCCTGTCCCAAGGAGCGGGCGGAAAACAGAGCGGATAGCCAATAAAAAAACAGGACGGTCGTCAGACCGTCCTGTTTCTGCTTAATTCGGTTCATGAAATTCCTCCTGCAGCGCCTGCGCGCACCGCTGCACGAATGTCAGCAGCTTGGTGACCATCTGCTCCGGCGGCATGCAGTTTTTGTCCAGCAGCCATCGCTCCAGAGAGCAGACCGCCGCGTCAGCCAGGAAATCAAGGGTGAACTCGTCGTAGGCGGTATCCCCGATCAGCCTTGTGAGCCGCAGCTTCAGGATGGGCCGGATGTACTCCCGAAAATGCTCGGAAAAGGAGTTCTGCCCCTGAATCTTCAGGGCTTTGCGATAGAAGCTGCGGTTTTCATAGAAGTAGCGGCAGATCTCCAGGAGCAGCTCCACCCGCTGGTCGTACTGCTGGGCGTCGCAGTTCCTCCGTATAAACGGGATAATCTCTGTGTCGAAGATCCAGTTGACAAGGTCATATTTGTCCTTGAAGTGGTAGTAAAAGCTTTTTCGGTTCATGGCACACCGTTCGCAGATATGAGCGACCTGGATCTTGTCAAAGGGAACTTCCTCCATAAGCTCCCGCAGCGCGGTTGCCAGCGCGCGCTTGGTGATGTTGGAATCAGCCATAGCCTCTCACCTCCACTCAGTTATCCCAAAACGCCGGTATGTTCCAGAAGAATTTTTACGCCCATGAGGATCAGAATCGCGCCGCCCGTCCATTCGGCTCTGGAGCGGTACCGCTCCCCGAACCGGCTGCCGAGCCAGACCCCGAAAGCTGAAAGGGCAAACGTGATGACACCGATCAGCAGAACGGCCGACAGAATTTTGACGTCCAGAAAGGCGAAGGAGACGCCTGCGGCCAGCGCGTCGATGCTGTCCGCGATGGCCAGGGGGAGCATGGCCTTGGGGGAGAAGGAGGCGTCCAGGGGCTTTGCCGGACTTCTCGCCTCCCGGATCATCCCCAGGCCGATGGCGCAGAGAAGTACGAAAGCGATCCAATGGTCGATTTGCTGGATAAACGACTGAAAGCCTGTCCCCAGCAGATATCCCAAAAGCGGCATGAGGGCCTGTGCGCCCCCAAACCAAAGTCCCGTGAGGATCAGATGTTTGGTCCGAACCCTCTCCACGGAGAGCCCCTTGCAGATGGCGATGGCAAAGGCGTCCATGGAGAGGCCCACGGCAATCACAAAAAGTTCCCAGATTTCCATACCGCTGCCTCCTGTTATTTTTGTTTGGCCGCGGGTATGAAAAAGGCGAGGCCCACCCGCAGCAGCAGATAAGTCTCGTCGATTAAGGCGATACCAGGACAAAGTCCAGGATGTTGGCATCTCCGCACCGTTGCGCCGACTACTCCCTTATTGGAACCCTATTGTACCAGAAGATCTGTGATCTTACAACCATGGAGTGGGAAATCCCTTGGGACAAAAGAAGCTGTGTGTCCCAAAACGTAACAAACGATGTCCGGCGAGGAAAAATAGGACGCACTCCGATTCGTGCCCAATGAAGTTTGACGGCGGCGGCGATATAATAGGACCACTAACAAACAAGGAGGATTTATCATGACAGCGCACAGTGAAAGCGCGCAGGCGGTTATACAGTCGCTTCAGTCCGATCCAGTCTCCGGCCTGACAGAGAGCCAGGTCCAGGAGAGGCGGACGCACTATGGCGAGAACAGGCTGCGGGAAAAGAAAAAGAAGACCAATCTCCAGCGGTTTGCGGAGCAGTTTAAGGATGTGATGATCCTTATTCTGATTCTTGCCGCGGCGATCTCCTTTGCCATCGCCTGTGTGGAAGGAAATGCGGAGGAATTCTTTGAGCCGGTCCTGATTCTGCTGATCGTCGTGATGAACGCCGTCATGGGTGTAATGCAGGAGAGCAGGGCAGAAAAGGCTCTGGACGCCTTGAAGGGACTGTCCGCACCCCATGCCCGTGTGATCCGGGATGGAAAAGAACAGGTAATCGACGCGGCGGAGCTGGTCCCCGGCGACGTCATCCGGCTGGAAGCCGGTGATTTTGTTCCCGCCGACGCGCGCCTGATCCAAAGCGCCGGCCTGAAAAGCGAGGAATCCGCTCTGACAGGGGAGTCCGTCCCGTCGGAAAAGGACGCCGCTGCCGTGGTGGAGGAAAACGCTCCGCTGGGCGACAGGAGCAACATGGTGTTTTCCGGATGCAGTATTACATATGGTACAGCCGCCGCTGTTGTCACTTCCACCGGTATGAATACAGAGATGGGCCGGATTGCTGATCTTCTGGAGGGGGAGGAGGAGGACCATACGCCCCTGCAGAAGAAGCTGGCCCAGTTGGGGAAATACCTGGGCGGTCTGGCGCTGGCAGCCTGCGCCATTATCTTTGTGGTGGGGCTGGCCAACGGTATCCCCGTGCTGGAGATCTTCATGACGGCCGTGTCCCTGGCGGTTTCCGCTATTCCGGAGGGACTGCCCGCCATCGTGACCATTGTGCTGTCCATCGGGGTGCAGCGCATGGTAAAAAAGCATGCAATCATCCGCCGCCTGCCTGCGGTGGAGACCCTGGGCGGAGCCTCTGTGATCTGCTCGGACAAGACCGGTACGCTGACACAAAACCGCATGACCTTGGTAAAGGCCTGGCGCGGCGGAGAGCCTGAGGCGGAGGAGATCGGTGAGAACAACTCGCCTTCAGTCAAGGAGCTTCTCAAGTACGGCACGTTGTGCTGCGACGGCGTCGTAACTTTTTCCGATGGAGAGGAGCAGCACATCGGCGATCCCACAGAGACCGCCATTGTGCTGGCGGCCTATCGAAACGGCATGCCCAAGGACGCCCTGACCGGCCTGTACCCCAGGCTGGCGGAGATTCCCTTTGATTCCGACCGCAAACTGATGACCACTGTAAACAGAATCAATGATAAAAATGTTGTGATTGTAAAGGGGGCCTTCGATGTGATGGCCGCCCGCTGTGTGGCCGGCGATTTGGAGCGGGCCGCTCAGATCAATGAGGAGATGAGCCGGAATGCCCTCCGCGTCCTTGCAGTGGGCTGTAAGGAGATCGGGGAGGTCCCCCATGCGCTTGTGCCGGAAGAGCTGGAAAACGGCCTGACCTTTGTGGGGCTTCTGGGTATGATCGATCCGCCGCGCCCGGAGGCCAAGGCCGCCGTGGCCACCTGCCGGAAGGCCGGTATCAGGCCGGTGATGATCACCGGCGACCATGTGACGACGGCCTCCGCCATTGCACGGGAACTGGGGATCATGCAGGAGGGCGACCGGGCCGTCACGGGCCCGGAGTTGGACGCCATGACAGATCAGGAACTGGACGGCTGCGTGGAACAGATCTCCGTCTATGCCCGGGTATCCCCGGAGAACAAGATCCGCATTGTGAAGGCCTGGCAGCGCAAGGGACAGGTTGTGTCCATGACCGGCGACGGGGTGAACGACGCACCCGCCCTGAAGGCGGCCGATATCGGCTGCGCCATGGGGATCACCGGTACGGACGTGGCCAAGGGCGCCGCCGATATGACGCTGACGGACGACAACTTCGCCACCATCATCGACGCTGTACGGGAGGGCCGCGGCATTTACGCCAATATTAAAAAAGTGGTGGGATTTTTGCTGGGCACGAACATCGGAGAGGTTGTGGCAGTGTTTGCCGCCATGCTCCTGTGGCATCGCTCCCCGCTGATGTCCATGCAGCTTCTGTGGATCAACCTTGTCACCGACAGTCTGCCCGCCGTGGCCCTCGGTATGGAGCCTGTGGAGGCGGACGTCATGGAATGCAGGCCCAAGCCCAAGGACGAGGGGCTGTTTGCCCACGGATTCGGCATCCGCATCGTCCTGCAGGGACTCATGTTCGGCATCCTTACGCTGATTGCGTACTATGTGGGCGAGACCCGGACTGGTCTTGCGGAAGGCGGTCAGACTATGGCCTTTATGGTGCTGGCCATTTCCCAGATCTTACAGGCCTTCAATATGCGCTCGGAGCACTCCCTGTTCAAAATCGGCGTGTGGACAAACCGCAGCCTGAATGGGGCGGCGCTGCTCTCCATCCTGCTGGTGCTGCTGGTGCTCTTCACTCCGCTGTCCCTTCTCTTTGGCCTCATCCGGCTCCCGGGGAGCCTCTATCTGGCAGGACTGTGCCTGATCTTTGTGCCGGTTTTTGTGATGGAATTTTCAAAAGCTGTGGGGCTGATCAAGCACCATCGATGATCTTTGACACCAGTGGGGCCGCCGGAAACGGCGGCCCCGCTTTGGAAGTAAATTTATGAGGAAACGCAACAATTTACGGCGGTTTCGGCGCTGCCTTCTGTCCGGCGCCGTCCTGCTTTTGGGAATCGTCTGCCTGCTGGGAATCCGGAAGCTTGTTCTGCAGGGGGAACTGGAGCATCTGGCGGCTGGGTCCGTTTGGTCTCCTATATTGTTTCTCCTGCTGTACGCGGTCAAAAGCGCCACGGTTTTTTCCCCATGCTGCTTCTGGAGATTGCAGCCGGACACTGCTTTCCGGCCTGGGAAGCCCTCGGCGTCAATTTCCTGGGCGTGCTCATCACCCTGACAGTCCCCTATTGGATCGGGTACTCCGCCGGCGGGGACGCCGTCATACGGCTGCGGGAGCGATATCCGAGATTTGCCGTGCTGGTGGAGAAGCAGGAGGAGAGTTCCTTTTTCCTCTGTTTCTTTCTCCGCGCCATCAGCTGCCTTCCGGGGGATATTGTGACCATGTATCTGGGCGCGTCCCGCACGCCTTTCTGGAAAAATGTTGCGGCGGGCACGCTGGCGGTTGTTCCCGGCATGGTGTTGGCTACCCTGATGGGCAGCAGCATCCAAAATCCACAGTCCCCGGTGTTCTGGCTGTCCGCTCTGCTGACGGTTGTCCTTTCCACAGGGTCCGGACTGCTGTATTTTTTGTACCGCCGGCGGCTGGGAAAACGAAATTTGCCTGAGGACCGGGAAGGTCGTCAGGCGCCATGAAGGGAGGGAGTGCCATGCGTCCGCGATGGCTGAGAGTGCTGTTCCGGAGACGGGTGTGGACCATTTTGCTGCTGGTGCTGCAGGTGTGGTTCTTTGTCAATCTGATTGTAGGCGGAAGCCAGCTTTCCCGCCGCTTCAGCGGTATTTTGACCGTTATCAGCGTGGTTGCCGTTCTTTACATCGTCTCCAAAAAGGACAAGGGGGCCTATAAGACAGCCTGGGCGATCCTGATTCTCACGGTTCCGCTGTTCGGCGGGCTTTTGTATCTGCTGTTTCATCTGCAGACCTCCACGCGGCGCTTCTCCAAAGACGTTCTCCACGCACAGCGCAAAGCGGAGGCAGAGTATTCCGCAGTGGGAGACGACTATGCCGCGGCTGCGGAGGCTCTGCCGGAGCATCTGCCTCAAATCCGGTATTTACAGGAGTACGCGGGCTTTCCCATCTATGCGGATACTGAAACCCACTATCTGACGCCGGGGGAGAGAAAGCTGGAGGCGCTTTTGCGGGAGCTGAGGAAGGCGGAGCGGTATATTTTCCTGGAGTATTTCATCGTAGAGGAGGGCGTCATGTGGAACAGCATCCTGGAGGTGCTGAAGGAAAAGGCGGCGGAGGGTATGCTGGTCCGTCTGCTGTATGATGATATGGGATGTTTCCTGAAGCTGCCCAAGGATTACCCGGAACAGCTCAGCGCATATGGAATCCAATGCCAGGTGTTCAACCCGTTCCGGCCGGTCCTCTCCGCCATGCAGAACAACCGGGACCACCGAAAGATTGCGGCAATCGACGGCAAGGTGGCCTTTACAGGGGGGATCAACCTGGCGGATGAGTACATCAACGCCGTGGAAAAGCACGGCCATTGGAAGGACGCCTCCATTATGCTGGAGGGAAAGGCCGCCTGGAGCCTTACCCTGGTCTTTTTGCAGATGTGGGAGCTGTGCACCCATATGGACGAGGACTACGGACAATATGCGCCCTGGAGAGATGTTCCCTGCCCGGTGAAGGCCGGAGGCTTTGTCCAGCCGTATGCGGACAGCCCCATGGATGCGGAAAATGTGGGGGAGCATGTGTACCTCCAGATTCTGAACAACGCAAAGGAATATGTGTATATCAATACCCCGTATCTGATTGTGGACGACAGCATGCTGTCCGCTCTCTGCCTGGCGGCCAAGAGCGGAGTGGACGTCCGGATCGTGACGCCCCACCGGTGGGACAAGTGGCTGGTCCATATGACCACCCGCTCCTATTACCGGGATCTGATCAAGGCCGGGGTGAAGATCTACGAATACACCAACGGCTTCATCCACGCCAAGACTTTTGTATCCGATGACCGCACCGCCACGGTGGGGACAACGAACCTGGATTTTCGAAGCCTGTATCTGCATTTCGAGTGCGGGGTGCTTCTCTTTGACAGTAAAGCTGTTCGGGAGGTGAAGGAGGATTTCCTGCGGTCCTTGGACGTCTGCCAGCAGATTACACAAGAAACATGTCAGTCGAACATCGTGCTGCGGCTGCTGCAGGATGTTCTGCGTCTGTTTGCGCCCCTGATGTAAGGAGGAATGAAACCATGCCGGAAGACATGTCCAGACAGCGCCAAGCGGCAAAATGGGTCATTGGGACAGCGGCTGCCTGTATTCTGATCTATTTGGGCGTCCGCCATATTCAGAATGTGGCCAATGCAGTCATGTGGCTGGTGGATCTTCTGCGGCCGCTTTGGATCGGGGCGATTCTGGCTCTGGTTTTGAATGTGCCGATGTCTTTCATTGAGCGCCGGCTTTTCCGAAAGGCAAAGGACGCCGGGAGGCAGAGAACCCGCCGGCCTCTGGCCATCGTCCTCTCCCTGGTGCTGGTGCTGGGGGTATTTGTTGGGATCGCGTTCCTGGTGGTGCCGGAGCTGGTGGAGGCGGTGAGGCTGATTGCCCAGATCGCCGTGTCGGCCATGGACTCGCTGGCCGAGCTGGAGGAGGATGTCGACCTCTCCCGGCTGCCGTTTGGTGAGTATCTCGCCCGGATCGATATTGATTGGGAGGCGCTGAAGCTGCAGCTTGAAGGCTGGTTTGCCTCCCGGGGCGGGGCGGTGGTCAATCAAGCGGTCAGCGCCATGAGTTCGGTTGTGGGCGGCCTTGTAAACTTTTTTATCGGGTTGGTCTTCGCGATCTACGCCCTTGCCAACAAGGAACTTCTCAAGCGGCAGGCCTGCCGCCTGATCCGCGCGTGGCTGCCCAAAAAGTTTGGCGGCGTGTTGATCCACGTCTGCAGCGTGTGCAGCGCCACCTTCCGCGATTTTATTGCGGGCCAGGCCACAGAAGCGGTCATTCTCGGAACGCTCTGTATCATTGGCATGGCCATTCTGAGGATTCCCTACGCACCCATGGTGGGCGCTCTGATAGGAGTTACCGCGTTGATTCCCGTTGTGGGCGCCTTTGTGGGGACCATTGTCGGCGCCGTTATGATCCTTACCGTGAACCCCTTCAAGGCTTTCGTTTTTGTGATCTTCCTCCTGATTTTGCAGCAGGTGGAGGGGAACCTTATTTATCCCCGGGTAGTAGGGGCGAGGATCAGGCTGCCGGCCATGTGGGTCCTTGCCGCGGTCACAGTGGGCGGAAATCTGGGCGGTCCGCTCGGCATGCTGCTGGGAGTGCCGGCGGCGTCGGCAGCCTACTCGCTGCTGCGGGAGGCCACAGAGATCCGGGAGAAAACGGCTTCTTAAATGCACATTTCCTTCTCATGTCTGGAGCTCTGTAGCGGAAGGAGCTGCTGAAGAATTTCCTCTGTTCCCAAGCGGCGGGATAGGGCAGGTTGGGAGGGGAAGACCCATATGGTCTGAAACAGGGCGGGGGCCAGGACATTTGTCCTGGCCCCCGCCCTTCGGTTTGTCAAATGAATAGCGAAGCCATTTTTTAGCCGGGACACGGCCCGCCGCGCACAGGGATTGTCCGTGGAAGGCTTTCTCGATAAGCTTCTTAGTTGGCAGACACAAGAACGCTTTCCGACAAAATCCGGAACAAAGCCCCGTGTGGCGCTACAAGAAATACAGGCAGACAGCATGGCCTGCTGCACAGTCAGCACTGTGCCTCTGCGGAGGCACAGCGGCGCTCCTCCTCATAGTATTCTCTGCTGTCGGCGAAAGCCACCCAGGTCCACTGGACGTGGAACAGGTCGGTAAAGGTGTAATCCTCACCGCCCCGCTTGAAATCCGGCCCCTGCGTTCGTCCTTCCGCCAGATCCTGGGAGAACAGCAGTTGTGTATCCAGCGTGTCGTTGGGGATCCAATAGGGAGTCTTGTGCGCAGCAGCCAGCCGGAAATTCTCCCTGGGGGTAATGGGGTAGTCCAGTTTCGGCACTACCATCTGTTGGCCGCTGAACGGGACGGAGGCAAAAGCAGTCGGTCCCGACAGGTAGGGAGGTGTATTTCATCATCGCACGGCACCTCCTTGCAGCGCTGCGGTTACTGGGCGGATTTCTTCTTCGAGGCGGTATATTTTGCCACATAGATCACAGCGCCCACGGTAGTGGCTGCCATGATGATGGCCACCAGGGGAAAGGTAGCGCGTATGGAGTCTGTATGAAGCAGGAACTTTAAAACAGAGATATAGTAGGACACGGCAAACCCGGCTGCGCCGTTGGCCACATTCAGAAGGCCGATGGCTGTTCCCTGTACATCTTCCAGCACCACAATGGTAATTTGGGTGTAGAAGAAGGAGTAGAGAATACCCCAGGCGCCGCCCATAATGGAGTTTACGATCAGAACCGGCGTTTTCACAGGGAACAGGAACAGCAGGAGGAAGGATACCGCGATGATCACCATACAGGGGATGGGGGTCTTGGCCTTCAGCTTGCCGTAGATGGCGCCGTAAGCGGCGTTGCACAGGCAGGAGAGTATGGTGGCCGCTGTGGTGAGGGTACCAATAAAGGCTTCATTGCCGATCCCGGTCTCTGTCACATACAAGGCGCACAAATAGGACATGATGTAGCCGGCCAGGGCGGACAGGACAAACAGAATCAGCAGGGGAATCACAGGCTTGAGCCAACCCTTGGAGGCGGAGTCTGTGCCCTTCTGCTCTGAGGCGGCGGCAGCGGGCGCCATGTTGGGCAGGAACAGCACCAGCATAATGAGAACAGGAATGGCGATGAGATAGGTCTTGAAGGCAGACTGCCATCCATTCAGCGCCAGATTGCCGGCGATAAGGGACAGGACCGCCCCCATGAGGGACATGACCATATTGTACCAGCCAATGACTTTGCTGCGGCGGGTCTCGTCCACATACATCTCAGCAATGATGGCCATGGCAGCCGTACACGTCAGCCCCCAGGCTACGCCGGTGCAGAGAAGGCGCATGAGGATGATATATGCCGAGTTGACAAACAGGCCGCCCAGGATGCCGGAGAACGTGAAGATGGCGAAGCCCACCACCATCTGGATCTTTTTGTTGACCTTGTCCGCCAGCCGGCCGCCGATGTAGCAGAACACGATGCCGATGAGGGCCGGGCCGGTGGCAATGAGATTGGCCACCATCTCGTCAAACAGCTCGTAGAATTTGGCGGTGATGGGGACGATGACGAAGTCGCCCATGGTGCACATGGTGGACAGGCACAGGGCCACCATCATCAAGGTACGCCGGGCGCCGGATATCTGGCTGTATTTTCCTAAGGCTTCTTGTGTGTTGGACATACTGAACTCCTCCTTCTCTTCCTATGAAACGGATCAGAACAGGACCTTGCTCATGTTGTCGATCTCCTCAGTCATGGCCTCATAAACGCCGTCAAAAGTGGACAGCGGCAGGCCCTGGGAGGCGCCGGGGATGAAGTAGAGCTTCCCGCACTCCCGGCAGGCTCGCTCCACCTCCCGTCTCACTTCCTCCCGGGTCCAGCCGGGATGGTCTACCTTGGCGCTGTCCACACCGCCCATAAAGGAAATCTGCCCGCCATACTTTTTGATCAATTCCGGGATGTTGTTGCTGGTCATCACGCCCTGCCAGATGTCGATGCCCATCTCAATCATATAGGGTACCAGGGTGGCGGCGTAGGAGTCGGAGTGGTGGACGATCAACTGCACACCGTGGGATTTATAGTAGCCGTAGATCTCCTTGTAGCTGTCCAGAAAGAACTCCGCGAACATGGACGGGGAGAGGAAGGTGGACAGCTGGCTGCCCCAGTCGTCATGGTGGAACAGGGCGTCTGGGTGCAGATGGCTGCACAGGGTTTCTGCATACTCCAGCTCCCAATCTGTCAGATACCGGATCAGCTCATGCATTGCCTCCGGCTCCTCATAGAAGTTGATCATGGTGGGCTCCATGGACATGAGGTAGTGGCAGCGCTCAAAGAGGCCCGGGGCGATAAAGGGCGCCACAAACTGCTGCTGGCGGTCCACACTCTCCAGCTCCTTCAGCGCCTCTTCCCACATGGCGTCGGGGAACTGCAAAGACGGGGCCTTCACCTGCTGCCGCCATTGGGCCACATCGGAGCAGACGATCCGGTCCGGCGTGTGGACCGGGAATCCGCCTGGGGTTCCCTCCGGCCAGGAGAGGGTGACGCCCCACAGGTTGACCACATTGTGCTGTCCGTATTCAGGATAGGGGTCCTTGAGGTTGAAGGGGTCAGACATCAGAATGTGCAGAAACTCATACTGGTTGACAAAGCGGTCCGGGCTGCCGCCGTGGATGGTTTCCAGGAGATTTTGCTTGATTGTCAGCATCGTGGGGTTCCTCTCTTTCAATCATATTAGTTCGGGAGAGGACCAAAGTTGGGTCCCGCTCCTCTCCATGGACTGCCTAAAAGCAGTATAGCATACGCCCCCGGCCGCGTCTTTCTTTAAAACGGCTGAAATCATTTTCGATTTCTATCTACTTTGTATAGTTTTTGAGATTTTCCTGCCGATGTACATTTGCGTAAAAGAATTAAAGAAATATTGCGGTTTCCGAGAAATTATGTGAAATAGAGTTGCCTGATGCGACCGGATGCGGTATGATGGAAAGGCGAGGTGAGGGGAGTGCTTTTGAATCTATACATAATAGCAAAATTTCTGGAGAAGGATCCCCTGCAGGGGCGCGTCCGGGCCGTCCCTTCCAGGCGGCCTTTGAAATTTGCGGTTTTGTATGAACCGGACGCGCCTGCCAGAGAGGACCGGCTGTATCTGGCGGACGGCGGCGATCCCGCCCCCGCCCGGACCCTGCCGCCTGGTTCCGCCCTTCTCTGTCTGGGCCGTCCCTGTCAGGAGATTTGCGGCAGCGGGCTTGATTACCTGTGGACGGAGCGGAGCGTTTCCCTCTATACGCTGTTGACGGAGCTGCAGGAACTCTTCGCCCGGTTTACCGATTATGAGGATCAGCTCCGGGCGGCGGCGGCAACAGGCGACCTGCAGACGATCAGCAACGTGGGCGTGGCGTTTCTCCGCAACCCGGTGGCGCTGTATACCAGCATGGTGCGGCTGATCTGCTATGGCGAGCGATCCAAGCCGGCGGGGGATACCCTGTTTGTTCCGGAGGATCTGGGCCAGCGCCTTCAGGACGAGGAGCTGGCCATGCTGGCCATGGATTCCGCCACCACCCAGGCCGGCGTCATGTCCTCGCCGGCCATTTTTTCCAGCATCGGCTTTGATTATCGGATTTTGTACTATAACATCCATCTGCAGGGGCGCTTCTGGGGCCGCGTCTGTGTCTGCGAGACGGATGACGCCATCTGCCAGTGCGACTATGCGCTGGCCATGCTGGTGGGCCAGTATTATACTGCGGCCCTGAAGTCCCAGGGAACAGACGGCAGCGTCGTCCACTCCGCCCAGCTGGACCAGGTCATTGACGATCTGGTATCGGGGCATCTGGTGTCGGAGGACGTGCTGGATTATCTGGAGCACAGCCTGGACTGGAGGGAGGAGGATATCTTTTTCTGCTGCAAGATCGTCACGCAGCGGAAGGTGCAGGAGGTGGTTTCTCAGGCCTATGGCCTGCGGCTGGAGGAGGCTGTGCTGGACAGTCTTTCCTTCGGGCGGCAGGGAAGCATTTTTTATCTGGTCAATCTGACCCATTCCAGGCTCAGCCGGGAGGACGTTCTCTCTCGGATCGCTCCGCTCCTGCGGGACGGACTGCTTCAGGTGGGGATCAGCGAGGAATTTCACGGGCTGCGCCATTTGTTTCAATATTACCGGCAGGCGGAGCTGGCGCTGCAGCTGGGGCAGGAGATTGACCCCACCTTCTGGTCCTACCGCTTTGAGCACTATTGCCTCCGATATCTGCTGCAGCCCCGGGACCCGGAGATTGCCCCCCAGACACTGTGTCATCCCGGACTGCTGCGGCTGCTGGAGCATGACCGGGCCCACAATAAGCGATATGCCCGCACGCTGTCGGTCTATTTGCGCAATAACATGAATATCGCGAAGACATCCCGGGAGATCTATGTGCAGCGGCCCACCCTGATCTATCAGCTCAACCGGATGCAGGAGATCCTTCAGGCCGATCTCTCCGATTATCCCACACGGCTGCATATCATGCTCTCCTTTGAACTGCTGGGCGACACACCTTAGTCCCTTCCGCCGGGAAGAATGGAAAGCGGAAACAGCTGCGGAAGGGCTGGGAGACGGAGAGGGCCCGGAGCGTTTTTTCCTATAACAAATAACAAAGGATCGCCCCAAGCTTGGGGCGATCCTTTGTTTATATGCTGTGCCTGCCGCGGCCGGTGGGGTGTTCTGTTTTTAAAATACCACGACAAGCAGCATCTTGAAGGCTTCTTCGCCGTATACGGCATGGGGGTGCCCGGCCGGCATCACTATGCTTTCCCCTTCATGCAGCAGATAGTCCGTTCCATCGATGGTAATCCGTCCCACTCCATCAAGACAGGTGACAAAGGCGTCCCCGCCGGATTCATGGGTACTGATTTCCTCGCCCTTGGCAAAGGAAAACAGCGTGATGCTCAAAGCGCTGTTTTGGGCAAGGGTTTTGCTGACTACCTGACCCTCCTGATAGGAAATCTGATCCTTCAGCACCAGAACCTCCGCCTGGCTGATGTTCTTCATTTTGACATTCACCTGTTTGACCTCCTGTTTTTCGCAGATGTAGTTTTAAGCGTTCTCCTGAGAAATATTTGGTCCGAACATAGTTTTGCAGAACTTTATTCCCGCTTCTGGTTTGAAAATATGGTGCAGGGCCTGCTGAATTCCTTCCATTCCGGTGGGGCGCTCATAAAGATTGACCAGGAAATCCGCCTCCACGAGAATCGGATACTCCATGCGGTTGATTTGCGTATAAATGTGGTGATGCGTGGCCAGATCGCAAATTTGCTAAAAAATGCTGGACCCGTTCCGAACTGCCTGCATCAAATTCTGCCATTTTGCAGGTAATTTGATCGGGTTTTCTATATATGTCCATAAAAACACCTCTTATGCGAATAGTATAGGTCTTCCCGCTTCAAAAGTATGTTGTTAGTACAACAAATTTAGATTTTTTGCCATTGCGATGTCCTCCAACAGAAGTATCCGCAGGAGAAACAGGAATCTTATGCGGTGCTTGGAGTTGTTTGAACAGCGGAAGATCCCTCGCTGCGCTTATAGGCTCGGCTTCCGCTGCGAAATCCTTCACGGAGCGGGCAGCAAAAGGCCCCGTGGAGTTGTCCGCTCCCACGGGGCCTTGGCTGATGCCTGATATTGGTCAATATTTGCCGCTGTTCACGCCGATAGAGAGGTGAGCGTTGACGTTCTCCTTTTCACCGGCGGGGGAGCTGCGCATCTGGTCCTTGCCGTTGGTCACTTTGAAGGCGCCGATCAGTTCTTTCATTACACTGGCTTGACTGCTGAGCTGTTCGCTGGCTGCGGCGCTCTCCTCAGAGGTGGCCGAGTTGGTCTGTACCACTGCGGAGATCTGGTCGATGCCTACGGAAATCTGGGAGATAGCGTCGGCCTGCTCACGGGATGCATGGGCGATCTTTGCGATCATGTCCAAAATGTTCTTTGAAGCCTCTGCCACGTCGTTGAAGGCAGCATCCGTGCGCTTGGCAATCTCCTCACCGTGAGAGACGTGCTGGAGAGAATTCTGGATCAGGCCCGTGGTCTCCTTGGCGGCATCCGCCGACTTTTGGGCCAGACCGCGTACTTCGTCAGCCACAACGGCAAATCCCTTGCCGGCATTGCCCGCCCGGGCGGCCTCCACGGCGGCGTTTAGAGCCAGGATGTTGGTTTGAAAAGCGATATCGTCGATGACCTTGATAATACTCTGAATGCTGTTGGACGCATCGGCAATATCCTGGATGGAGGCCAGCAGCTGCTTCATCTCTTCTTTGCCTTTGTTCACAATTTCTCTGCTCTCCTGACCCAGTTGGTCCGCCTTTTGGGAGAACTCCGCGGTGTCGGAAATATGGCTGGAGATATCGGCAATCGAGGCGGAGAGCTCCTCCACACTGCTGGCCTGCTCGGTGGCGCCCTGAGCCAGAGACTGGGCTCCGTCGGCCACCTGATCTGACCCGGCGCTCACCTGAGCGGCGGATGCCTCCAGTTCGCCCAGTATGCTTCTCATTTTCTCCTGGAAGCTCTCGATGGAAACCTGAATATGGGCAAAATCCCCCAGGAACTGAATTGGGCACGCATAGGTGAAATTCCCGTTGGAAAACTCAGTCATGCCTTTGTCAATGGTGTCCACATATTTGGATAGTTCCTGGAAGGAGAAGTTCAGACGCCCGGCCAGCTCCCCAAATTCGTTGCTGCCCTCGTAGTCCACACGGGCCTTCAGATCTCCTTTGGACAGGCACTCAGCGGCGGAACGGATCTTGCTTACCGTTTTTGTGATTATACCTGTGGTCTTCAGGGCCACCACCAGACCGAAGGCAAGTGCCAGCGCAAAGACCGCCACCAGTACGGCCATATACACGTTGAGCCTCACTATGGTGCTCTGTTCCTGCTTGGTTTGCTCCTGCGTGATGGCAGCGTCGATCTCCTGGGCGATACTGGCCAGTTCCGTCAGGGCGGGGGAGCACTCGTTCAGGACAGTCTGTTTGGCCAGATCCCAGTTGCCGAGTTTGGCCTCGTCAATGACCTTCTGGGCGATACGAAACCAGTTCTGGAAGGCGGTTTCATACTGTTGGGCCAGACCGTCCTCAGTTCCGTGGGCGTTCTTGAAAACCTGAATCTGTTCCTCAATAATCTGGATATTCTCGTTGATGCTGGACTCAAATGCCGCAATTTCCCTGGGGTCCTCAGCGAGTACCATTTCACGCAGATTCCGGCCAGCCGTATTGGCCGCGATCCGGCAGTTCTTGACAGCGCTGTCTGCGGCCAGAACCTCATTGACCAGCTGATCTGTGTTTTGCTTCGTGTTCTGCAGTCCCAGAATGCCAGCCAAAGCAATGATGCCCGCCAGAACGATCAGCACGGAGAAAATTGTCAGTAAGTATGGCTTTAATTTCATTTTATGAAACATAGCGGAGTCTCCTTTTATCCATATCTTCTTACAATCAACGGGCTGCCTTTATGGTTCAGCCCGCAGATGGCCGCATTTCTTCGGCATCTATTCCTGTTGTACCGGCGATTTGTCCGGCGGGATATGTTTCCGGAGGACAGCCGGTCACTGCGCCTCCTGCCGGCACTCATGCGGCAGGAGAACCGGGAAAGAGCCTGCGGCGCTGGGATAGCGCCGATTTCCCTCCAGCTGCTGTAGTATTGCGATGAGAATGCGGAGAATAATGTTTTTCTGGACTGTGCTTTTCACTGTTTACAAAGAGACAGAATGTTCCCGGGTACAGTACAGCACTCAAGGAACAGCTGTCCCTCTGTGCTTCCTTCAGAAATGAGCACTGCCAAATCAAAAATATTCTCTGTTACCCGTGCGGAACCGGCGAAGATCTACAGGATTTTTGTGTAGGCAAAGGAGGGCTGAGAATAACAGCGGCACATACAAGCGTGGGTGCCGCATTGACTGTCGCCAGATCCATGCGGATATGGGCGCCCTCCAGAATCATAATCAGCATGGCATTTTGATATGCCATGTGCGAGAGCCATTGTAATTAAAAGAACAGGTAATTTCATTGGGCAAAGGGCCACCAGCGTTACATTTTAGGACGCTAAAATAAATTTGTCCCAAAAGAGAAGGGCGCGGCGCAGAGAAAAAAGAATCCTATGATACGCAGGGAGAGAGTCCGATCAGGAAAGCCATCGTCAGGGAGTATCCCAGAGTGACCGTCAGGTCTGTGATTGCCGGGGAGCAGCGGCGCAGCGGTGAAATTCAGGAGGAGCTTCAAGGTAACCCTGACAAACAGAGAACCCGGAATGGCCATGCAGTTTCAAAGCACAGCCATTCCGGGCTTTAACGCAGAACAAGCATATCTGCCAGATCTGATTCCCTCCTAAAAGAATGCGTGTAGTTGCTCATGTCGGAGGGCTGGGGGTTCATCAGAAGCCGGGTTCCTGTTTTGACGGATGGACGATCCTTTCAAATTCATCGATCATGGACTGCAGGGTGATACTCTCCATGGTTTGCCGGACAGAATCCTCAATCTGACGGTAGGGAGGCTGCAATACCATGCGAATATTCTGCGCCACAGGACACGCTCTCCCCTGACAGGGATGAATTCCGATCAGAGAAGAAAGACCATTGGGTTCCAAAGCGGTATAAATCTGATACAGCGTAATCCGGGACGGTTCCGCACACAGCTCCGCGCCGCCGATGCCCCGGGGGACCGTAATCAGGCCGGCTTTTTTCAGGGCGCTCATGATGTTTCGAATCACCACAGGATTACATCCCGTGCTTTCGGCAAGAAGATTGCTGGTTACCTTGGCGATGCCCCTGGCTTCATACATAAAGATGAGACAATGTACCGCCACGGAACATTTTGTACTGATCTGCATACAATGTCCTTTCTGTATCAGTTCACTTCAATCAGATGATGTAAATATTGACATTACAACTTGCTGATGATACACTGAGGAAGATGTAATTCAAATCTTTACACCTGCTATTGTACCGGTTTTCCTGGAAAATTACAAGTGAGTGATCCATGAAAACAGATCTCTTCAGGAAGAACTCCTGTATGGAAGCGGCGCAGATCAAAGGCTGCTCCAAAGCCATCCGAATGATCCTGCGGAGTATTTCCAGGCCCGAGCCTTTTGAAATTTGATCAGGATGCGTGGTCGGTAAAGTATCGAGAAAATGAGGAGGAATGTTCCATGAAGATGTATGAGTTTTGTTTCAGCCCCACGGGAGGCACCCAGAAGGCGGCAGATATTCTGACCGGCGCACTGGCGGATCAGGTTGTCCGGGTGGATTTGACGGACAAGAAAACCGATTTTGGTGAAATCACACTGACCCAAGAGGATGTTGCCGTCATTGCTGTGCCGTCCTACGGAGGACGGGTCCCGGCTGCCGCTGTGGAGCGGATGGCCGCCGTCCGAGGCAATGGGGCCCGTGCTGTTTTGGTTTGTGTCTATGGAAACCGCGCCTATGAGGACACGCTGGCAGAGCTGCAGGATACTGCCAAACAGGCGGGGTTCCGGGTGATTGGAGCTGTGGCTGCGGTGGCAGAGCATTCCATTGCCCGACAGTTTGCTGCCGGCAGGCCGGATGAGCAGGACGTCCGGCAGCTCAGCCGATTTGCCGAGCAGATCCATGATAAGCTCTCTGCCGGTGATGATGCGGAGCCGGCAATTCCCGGAACCCGCCCATACAAAAAAGCGGGCGGAGCCGGCATGGTCCCCAAGCCCACCAAAGCGTGTACCCAGTGCGGTGTGTGCGCCCGGGCCTGTCCTGTCCAGGCAATTCACCCGGACAACCCCAAAGAGGTGGATGAGAAGACCTGCATCTCCTGTATGCGCTGCGTTTCTGTTTGCCCCCATTCGGCCCGCAAGGTGAATTCCGCCATGCTGGCGGCTGTGGGCCTGGCGCTGAAGAAGGCCTGCTCCACACGCAAGGACTGCGAGCTGTTTTTGTAATCCTTGGCCGGCTGGACGGCAGCAGTGCAGCCTATATGCTGCTCCGTTGCAAAAGCTGTCTTTCCCGTATGGAAAAACGGGGCAGAAATTTCAATAGGAGGACTATGTGCGTGGATATCTACCAAGAAGTGAAGGATATTGCCATGCGCAGCGGCGTGTGGGAAGCGAACTATCTGGATACAAAGGATTTGACTTTTTATCCGGAGATCCGGGAAATCTGCAGGAGCAATGGCTGCGGTAATTACGGCCGCTCATGGGCGTGTCCTCCTGCGATTGGTACGCTGGGAGAATGCAGAGAACGGTTGGTAAAGTATCCAGCTATGCTGTTGTTTTCAAATCAATATATCTTGGAAGACTCCTTTGACTTTGATGGAATGCACCGGTCGCTGCTGGAGTTTAAGGGTGTTGTTGATTTGTTTCAGAAAAACTTGAAACCGATTTTACAGGACTTTCTGCTTCTGTCGAACGAAGGCTGTCAGCGGTGTACCAAATGTACCTATCCGGATCATCCTTGCCGGTATCCGGAACTTTTGCATCACTCCATTGAAGGATATGGACTGAATATTGGCGAGTTGGCTGAAAAAGCCAATATTCGATATTACAATGGGGCAAATACCGTAACTTTTTTCGGCGGATTGCTGTTTGGCAGGGGAGAAGCGGATCGGGCAAACGCGGAAGCGAAGGCGGGATGGCGGAGACAACCCATAACGCCGGTGGAGTAATCTGATGCGGCAGCAGAAGTATCGGGCAAAATAAGCTGACCTTTGAGGCCGGGCTGGGCTAACCAGCCTGGCCTCCTTTGAGCAGATGGCCATCGCTGGGGAAAAATCCGCATGGGAATTGTCTGCTGAACAAGCTTGGTGGCGTTCGTGCTTTCGCAGACCACAGCCTGATCGGGTCTGGGGATTTCCCGGCTCTTGCCGGTCTGCTGAAGCAAGCTGGGGCCGCGCGATAAACAGCAGATGCGGACCCTGCATGTTTGTTCACAAAATTTTTTCATTTTGCTGCTTGAATTTGCAAATCAATGGAAGTATGCTTGCCCTTAACATTGTCAAGTGGAAAGGGCGCGGGACAGATTACACGAAATTCTGCCTGCCGCTGAAGCCAACTCAGAAGGGGGAAACCCTCCCCTATTCGGGGCACATGGACACCGTCTGCGGCGATAAGATCCGCAACCTGCCTGCGGATTTTGCAAGAGCATTCATGGCGGAGAAAAGCTATTTCACGGCCAGCGTCTCCAACCATGTGGCGCTGCACCGGTTCCTGTACACCGGGAAGGAATGAAAGGAGACAAATTTCATGTCAGAATTCATCAGATTAATTCCTGAAAACCTGAAGAAAATTCGGGAAATCAACCCAATGATGATGTCCTACAACATAGAATTCGCCGAGGTGACAGGTGGGACATTCTGGAAATCCTATACCCCGGGGCAGATCGCGGGGACAGAGAGCTTTTATGTGGAGCCGTCCGCAGAGGGGATCGCGGCGATGTACAAGGACCTGATGCAGGTCTATCCGCCGATCAACCTGTATGATGAAAAGCTCCGCAGTCTGGCCAGAGAACTCGGACCTGTCTGGGTCCGGGTTTCCGGAACATGGGCGACAAAAACCTATTGTGATTTTGACGGAACGACAAACGGAGAGGCGCCGGAAGGCTATCTGAACGTCCTGACAAAAGAGCAATGGATCGGTGTTCTCGATTTTGTAAAGGCAGTCGGCGCGAAGCTGATGATTTCCGTTGCAAATTGTCCGGGACTTCACTCTGCGGACGAACCGTGGAATCCAAGTGAGGCAGAAAAGATCTTTTCACTGAGTAAGCAGTATGGTGTGCCGATCCATGCAGCAGAATTTGCAAACGAGCCGAACATTATGGAAGATACCGGTTTCCCGAAAGGATACACACCGGCAGACTACAGACGTGATCAGGATCTGTTTTTTGCCTGGGTGCGCAAGAATTATCCCGAATGCCTGTGTGTCGGCCCCTGCACCACCGGCGGCGACAACGTTTCCATGGGCAAAAGCAGCGCGGACCAGAAATCGGGCGGGATCGAACAGCTTGCGAAAAACACCTGCAACTGTGCGGATCTGATGGAAGGCACCAGAGAACCGCTGGATGTTTTCAGCTATCACTATTACAACGGCGTTTCCGAACGTCTGGCTTCCGTTGTGCCAAGCGGGCACTGGGATGCCGCGGATGCTGTGACGGAACCGTATCTGCAAACGGCCCTCAACTTTGCACGGACCTATGCGCCGCTGCGCGATAAGTACTGCCCGGGGGGCCAAATGTGGGTCACTGAATCCGGCGATGCCGGCGGCGGAGGCGATACATGGGCCTCCACCTACCTGGATGTTCTGCGCACGCTGAACGAACTGGGGGGATTCGCCGCCATCACCGACGGGGTCATCTTCCACAATACATTGGCTTCTTCCGACTACGGCTTCCTCGCGCGTCAGGTATTTGATCCGCGTCCGAACTATTTTGCCGTCCTGCTGTGGAACCGCCTGATGGAGACCACCGTATATGATTCCGGCGAAGAGATCCGGGAAGGCGCACATGTCTTTGTACACTCCAGAAAAGACGGAAAAGACGGCGTGGCCTATCTGATCATCAATAACTCAACCACAGAATCCACCACAGTGGAGCTCCCGAAAGAGGCTCAGCGCTATACGCTGGCAGGTCAGGAGGGAAATATCCGCGCCACAGTGATGACCTTGAACGGAAAGCCGCTGGTGCTTGGCGCACAGAACGCTCTCCCTGCAATGGAGCCGGAAACCCAGGCTGCCGGCAGGATTGAGCTGGCGCCGGGGACCTGCACGTTCCTGCTGCTGTAATGCAGGATAAGATCGCTTGTTTCGTGCAAAGTCGGTGTCTCCCTGCTGCATTTTTTGAATATGAGCCGAAAGGAAGGCGTATGGTTTGATTTATATGCTGGCAGCTGCGGCATGCTTTACGATCACCTCTTTGAATGACAAGTATGCGTCTGCAAAACTGAAGCTCAGTGGAAACGAAACAACATTTTTGATGGCCTTGGGCACATCGTTTTTTATGCTGTTTTATCTCCCGTTTGCGGATCGTTTTTTCACTGTGTCATGGCAGAGCTTTGCTGCTGTTATCACGATGACGTTCTTGAAATTCGTGGAAATCGAACTTTCCGTAAGAATCCTTCGGGAAATGTCCGCCTTTGAACTGAAAGCGTGGCTTGGCATCTCTCTCTTTTTGTCATACACGCTTGACTTGATGACAGGCAATGAACCGCTGGAAATACAAACAGCCTATAAATTTGCCGCGATTGCTGTTACATCCATTGGACTTTTTCTGATTGCAAAGTCAGAAAGCAAAACCATTCATTACAAAAAAATCTTGCTTCCCCTGATCTTCTATCTGGCCGAAAAATTCTGTTATGGTCTGTTGGTTAACGTCTCTCAGACATATATTTCGCCAACCTTTTCTCTGTTTTGGGCCTTTATCATACTGACTGTCCTACTTGCGCCAAGCGTAAAGTTTGTAAGACTTCTGAAAGAAAAGCCCAAGGGCACCGGCATCGTCCTGGCGGCCAAAATACCGAATACGGTAGGTCTTGTATGTGAAAATCTTACTGCTGCAAAGAGCATCACAAATTATTCCTTTATTCAGCCCATCATCCTTGCGGCATTGTTTGTGATTCAGCTGATCCGGCGGGAAGAGACCTCAAAACTCAATCTTGCGGGCGGAATTTTATGCGTTTCAGGGATTATTATGTTTCAGGTGTTCTGAGGAAAAACTTTATTGGCAGCGGTTTTCTGCCTTGGATTTGCGGCGGAGCCGCCTTTCGCATTCACAACATTTGATTTATGCAAGCAGAGCTGCCATCTGTGCGCTCGTATCAGACAGAAGATTGAACAAGCAGAGGGGAAAAGCGGGACCAAGAATCTCTGCGGCAGCTGCGCTCCTTGAGTGTTCCCAGACGGTGGGAGTGGCCCATGGTCTCGTTTCCGTTCCGTTATTGCACATATGAGGTTCCCGAATTGTTGCAGATTTCTGAAAATTCTACAAGGGAGAAGCGAGAACTTATCCCCAGGCAGAGAGAGGCTGGAGAAGAAAGGAGAAAACGTTGCCGTCCGCCGCCGGGCCTTGACGGACCCTTCCTGCATGGTATAATGAATTCGGGCGAATATGCCGGAGATAACATAGAACGGAGGCGTGCTATGGACTATACAAAGATCCCCGGTACGGACCTTACTGTCTCACGGGCCTGTCTCGGCACCATGACGTTCGGGGACCAGATGGACGAGACAACTGCCCGGTCCGCTGTGGCTCTGGGCGTAGAGCGGGGCGTCAACTTCGTCGATACGGCGGATATCTATCCGCGGGTTTCTCCCACCGCCACCGAGGAGATTTTGGGCAATGTTCTGAAGCCCTGGCGGCAGAAGATAGTCCTGGCCACTAAGGCGGGCGGCGCCACCGGTCCCGGCCCCGATGACCGTGGGCTTGGAAGGACCCACCTGTTGGCGGCGGCAGAGGCAAGCCTCCGGCGGCTGCAGACGGACTGCATCGACCTCTACTACGCCCACTTTCCCGACAAGAATGTGTCCCCGGAGGCACTGATTGAGGCCATGAATGACCTCATCCGGGAGGGGAAGATCCGTTATTACGGCATCAGCAATTTTTCTGCCTGGCAGATCTGCGAGATGATCTTAAAAGCCTGGGAGATGGGTCTTCAGCCCCCGGTGGCTACGGAGAACGTTTATAACCTTCTGACGAGGGGAATCGAAACGGAGCTGCTGCCTCTGCTCGGCAAATACCCTATGGGACTCACCACCTACAACCCTCTGGCCGGCGGGCTTCTCAGCGGGAAGTACCAGGCTGGCAGAAGGCCGGCGGACGGTCGGCTCTCTCTGGACAAGGGCTATGCGGACCGCTATTTGTCCGACCGGAATCTGGAGGCGGTGGAGCGGATCCAGGCCTTGGCGGAGCAGCGGGGCCAGACGGTGCTGGGCCTGTCTCTCCAGTGGCTTTGGGCGCAGCCGAAGGTTACCTCGGTGATCCTGGGCTTCAGCCGTATCGGCCAGTTGGAGCAGAATCTGGACCTGATGGAAAACGCTCCGGCCGTACCACTCCCGGAGGAGGAACTGGGGAATATCTGGCGGGATCTCACCGGAAATCGTTTTCCCACCCACAAGTGACTTTCTGCGGCAAACAGCGAAAAAGGAAGATGCTGTAAGATGCGGCTCAATAAAAAGACAGGGTGGACAGCCTCCGGGCTGTTCACCCTGTCTTTTGTATTTATGTGCATGAATACGGAGGCTGGCCGGAGTATGTGCCGAGTCAGGGAAAGATGAGGCCGGAGAATGCACCTGTTCTGCTGGCAGACGATTTGTCCCGCCTATTTCGCCTCTGATCCGTTTTGTTTTTTATCGCCAACCTGCTTTTCTGTTTTTACCGTAGAAAAAGGGACGCTGCAGATTCCTTGCTGCAGCGTCCCATTTTAATAAGGAGGAGAGAGATTATTTCTTTTCGATCACTTCCAGAATCTCATCCTTACTGCGGGTTTTCAGAATATACTTCTCATTGTAGTCCTGATAGATCTTCATGAACACACCGGACAGGGCCAGCATAGCGATGGCGTTGGGGATGCACCAGAGGCCGGAGGCGATATCCACCACCGTCCACACCAGATCGGGGGTTTTGCCCAGGGCGATGAAGCTGGGTACCAGCCATACCACACGGATGAGGAACTTGGCGATCTTGGACCGCTCCCCCTTGGGGAAGATATAGAAGAAGGCGGATTCGTAGTTGATCTCCCAGCCTACCATGGTGGAGAATGCGAAGAGGCTGAGGCAGATGGCAATGATGATGGGACCGATGTCGCCGTACACGGAGGAGAAAGCCATTTGGGTCAGGGCCACATCCTTGGTACCGGACTGCCAGATCTCCGTACCGCTGCAGAGGATGGCCAGGGAGGTCATGGAGCAAACCACGATGGTGTCCACGAACACCTCGAAGGAGCCGTAGAGGCCCTCCTTGAAGGGGTGCTCAGTGATAGCGGTGGCGTGGGTGATGGGGGAGGAGCCGCAGCCGGCCTCATTGGAGAAGGTGCCCCGGGCGGCGCCCTGCCGCAGAGCCAGGGCCAGAGTGGAGCCCGCCAGACCGCCCACAGCGGCCATGGGGGTAAAGGCGTACTTGAAGATGACGCCGAAAGCAGCGGGGATATTCTGGTAGTTGACGAAGATAACGCCCAGGGCGGTGACCACATAGATCACGCACATAGTGGGGGTGATCTTCTCACAGAATTTGCCGATGCCCTTGACGCCGCCGATGAGCACCAGACCGCAGATGGCCACAGCCACCACAGTGGTAGCCCACAGGGGCACACCAAAGGCGTTCTTGATGGCGTTGCTCATGGCGAAGGGCTGGGCAAAGGCAGCAGTGCCGAGACCGCCGATGATGATGGTGAAGGCGAAGAAAAGGGCCAGGGGCTTCCATTTTTTGCCCATACCCCGCTCAATGTAGTACATGGGTCCGCCGTAGTAGACACCATCCTCGCCCTTGATGCGGTAATACTGGGCCAGGGTGACCTCCACGCACTTGGTGAGCATGCCGAAGATGGCGATGACCCACATCCAGAACACGGCACCGGGGCCGCCCACCACCATGGCAGTGGCCACGCCGGAGATGTTGGCGGTGCCGACGCACCCGGCAAGCGCGGAGGAGACTGCCTGCAGCGGCGTCAGGGTACCGTGCTGGCCGGTGGCGCCGCCGCCTTTTTTGAACATCTCGCCGGCGGTGTTTTTCATAATGTGACCGAATTTACGCAGCTGGAAGAATCGGGTACGAATCCCGAACACAATACCTACGGCGGCCAGCAGAATCAGCACCGGTGCGCCCCACAGAATGTTGGCAAAGGATGTCAAGAATTGTTCCATACGATACTCCTTTCGCTTTGAGTCAAACACGACCCAACACTTCTCAACTTTGCAGGAATTCGCTGGGAAAGAGGTAAGATTACTTGCAGAGGTTTCTTAAAATGCCCTCAAAGCCCTTGCAGGCCCGGGTGAGCTGATCGATCTCAATGTACTCGTCCACCACATGCGCCAGGCTCTCCAAAGAGGGACCGAAGCCCACCGTGGGGATGCCCGCTTCACCGCAGAAGGAGCTGCCGTTGGTGCAGAAGGCAAAGTGGGAAAGGGGCGCGTCGATGCCGGCCTCCTTGAGGCCCGCCAGGGCCTTCACCACCAGCTCATCGTCCTCCTTCAGAGCCCAGGCGGGGAAGAACCGCTTGGCCTCGATGGTGTCGCCGGTCCAGCACTTCTCGCTGCCCTTTGCCAGATAAACCCGGGCCTTCAGGTTGGGGATGCGCTCCTTCACCCGGTCAATGGCCGCCTGAACGGGGGCCAGTACGGACTCCTCTGTCTCGCCCACCAGGGTGCGGCGGTCGAAGGTGGCCCGGCAGAGGCCCGGCACCACGGAGGCCCCGGGGTAGGGGGAGGAGATGATGTCTGTCAGTTCCAGGATACCCTTACCCAGCATGGGATGGGTGCTGGGTTCGATCTTTCGAATCTCGTCGATGACGGCGCACATGTGGTAGACGGCATTGACGCCCTTCTCCGGGTTGGAGGAGTGGCAGGTGACGCCATCGGTTTCCACAACCACCTCCGCACGGCCGCGCTGGCCGATTTTCAGGGTGGTGGAGGTGGCCTCGCCGATGATGACGAAGTCGGGGTGGGTGTTCTTCACTACCTCGCGGGCAGAGATTCCCTCAAAGCATTCCTCATGAACGGTGCAGCTGACACAGACTTTGCCGGCGAAATCCTTACCGGTGTCCTCGGCGAAATGGGCGGCGGCGGAAATCATGGCGGCCACGCTGCCCTTCATGTCGGAGGCTCCGCGGCCGTAGATTTTCCCATCTACTACCTCCGCACCGTAGGGGTCGTGGGTCCACTGGGAGGGATCGGAAATGGGGACGGTATCGATATGGCCATCCATCACCACGGTCTTACCGGGGCGCTTGCCCTGTATGGTGCCTACAATGCTGCCGTAGCGGTCGATCTCTACCTTGTCAAAACCATATTCCTTCATGGTTTTTTCAATGCAGCGGACCACCTGCTCCTCCTGGCCGGAAAGGCTGGGCAGCTGCAGCAGCTGCCGGCAAAACTGTACCAAGCGTTCCTCTCTGTTCATGTTGATGAGCCTCCTTCACACGCTGGTTTTCTTATCTTGGGGAGAGAATTCCTCCCCAAAAGCAACAAAAAGGCGACGGCGCCCAACCACCAGGTCCAAGGCACCGTCGTCTTTCGATGCCAATACGATACACGGATTTTCTTCCCACGTCAATGTGCGAAATGGCAGAAGACAAAGGGAGGGACCGGCGGCTTTATAGGACTTTTGACGATATCCGATACGCGATATATTGCATATCGCTATCATAGTGCAAAAAGGCGCCCCTGTCAAGAATCTCCAAAGACAGGGGCGCTTTTTCCATACAATATTGTAGGAACTACTAAATTTCAGTGCTTTCTACTGGTGAAGTTGCCCGGGTACTGTCGGCCACATCCCGGATACTGCTCTCCATGGCGCTGAGCCAGTGGCTGCGCATCCGCTGGGCGGCGGCCTCGCCGTCCCGGGAGCGGAGTGCGGCCAGTACTTCCTTGTGCTGCTGGACGGAGGCACGGCGCATCCGGTCACAGTGGAAGAAGTGGTATTTGATGCGCTGGATGTGCAGCAGCATGAGATCGGAGAAATCGATCAGATACTCGTTGCCGGCGGCGGCCATGATAATGGCGTGGAAATCCGCATCGCAGGAAATAGCAGTCTGCGCGTCGTTTTCGGCACAGGCTCTGTCGGACCGGTCCAGGATGGCCTGCAGCTGCGAGAGCTGCTCCTCAGTCAGAAATTCCACCGCTATTTTTGCGCCCAGAGCCTGGATCTCCGCCAGGGGGCGATAGCACTTCTCTAAGTCCACCTTGTCGATCTCGGTGACAGTGGTGCTGCGGCCAGGGACCACACGGATCAGTTTCTGACTCTCCAGCAGCTGGAAGGCCTCCCGCACCGGCGTGCGGCTGACGTGAAAATGGCGGGCCAGTTCAGCATCGTTGATTTTCTCTCCGGGCTGCAGTTCACCCTGGATGATCCAGTCCCGCAGGGCCTGATAGATGACGTCCCGGGTGGACTGACGGTTCACCGGGTTCTCTTGCTGAGGGATTGGCATGAAGCCCCTCCTTTTGTTGTTGAAGTGATGGGATTAGAGCTGATTTCTGCCTCGGGGAATGAACTGACCGGCATTCTCCAGAACCACCTGACCGCCGTTCACTGCCAGAGTGCCCCGGAGAAATACCTTGTCGATCCGTCCGGCGCAGCGATAGCCCTCGTAGGGGCTGTAGTCCACGTTCATGGCCTGGTCCGCGGCGGTGAGGAGGGTTTCGCCCTCCGGGTCATAGACCACAATGTCTGCGTCACTGCCGGGGGCGATAACGCCCTTCCGGGGCCAACAGCCGTAGAGCTTGGCGGGATTCTCACTGAGGACACGGCACATATCCCCCAGGGTGATCCGGCCCTCCGCCACGCCGGCGGAGTAGAGGAGGAGGCCCCGGGTTTCCACACCGGGGAGGCCGCCTGGGATTTTGGTGAAGTCCTCCCGGCCCATCTCCTTCTGCTTGAGAGTAAAGGAGCAGTGGTCAGTGGAGACGGTCTGGATCTCGCCGGTACGGAGGGCCTCCCACAGGGCTTCCTGATCCGCCTTCTTCCGGATGGGGGGCGCACAGACAAATTTGGCGGCATTTAGGTAGTCCGGGTCGTCGTAGACACTGTCCTCTAAGAGGAGGTAATGGGGGCAGGTCTCCACATAGACGGTCTGGCCACGCTTCCGGGCGGCCCGAACCTCCTCCATGGCTTCCTTTGTGGAGAGGTGGACGATGATCACCGGGCAGTCGGCTACCTGGGCCATCCGGAGGAGGTGGCTTACTGCCTCAGCCTCCAGGGGATTGGGCCGGGTACGGGGGTGGGAGGAGGGGCCTATGGCGCCTTTTGCTTTGGCCTTGGCAATGAGAGCATTGATGACGCCGTGGTTTTCGCAGTGGACGCCTGCGATGCCGCCCACCTCTTTCAGCCGGAGGAGAGCCTCATACATCTGGTCCTCGGGGATCATCATGGCAGGGTAGGTCATATACATCTTGAAGGAGGAAACGCCCTCCTCCATCATCTCACCAATTTCCCGGGAGATGGTGGGGTTCCAGTCGTCGATGGTCATGTGGAAGCCATAGTCGCAGGAGGTTTTGCCGTCGGCCTTTTGGTGCCAGCGGGCGAGACCGTCGTGGAGGGTGTCGCCTTTGTCGGGTGCGGAGAAGTCCACCACCATGGTGGTGCCGCCCCGAAGGGCTGCGCGGCTGCCGGTGGCGAAGTCGTCGGCAGTGATGGTGTTGGCTACTTCCAAATCGAAATGCGTGTGGGCGTCGATGAAGCCAGGGAAGAGAAGCTTGCCGGTGCAGTCCACCACCCGGTCACCCTCCAGGCCGCCGCCTACAGCCAGGATCTTCTCGCCATCCAAAAGGACATCGGCCTGGATAGCCCCGTGGCCGGAAACTACCCGGCCGCCTTTGAGCAATGTTTTCATGGATTGCCTCCTTGTATCACAAGTGTGGAGCGGGGAAACAGCTGCCGTCTCCCCGGCGGTCGTTATTTGTTTTGATTAAAATCATTATAGCATAGCCAAAATCAGATATCCATAGGGGAGATGTTTTTTGTCCATCTGGCTGGGATGGGGCCTGTTGGTTTGCTGACGTTGGCCTGGTTGGTTTTGTCGGCGCCCGACGGTGTACCGTTTGGTGTATGAGCCTCCGGCGGCCTACTTTTGTCGCTGAACAAAAGTAGGCAAAAATCAGCTTAGAACCTATGGTTCTAAGGACTCCTCTCCTGACGTGTACTGTTTGTCCTGGTGCTCTATTGGGGGCTTGGTGCCTCTGACGCAGCAGCGGGGTGAGCGGGTTCCCCTGTTTCCGCGCTTCGGCGCGCTGCCCTGGCGGTTGTTGAGGTCTCTGCAACCTCCGATACTGTAAGACTTACCAACGCCGCAACGATTCAGATGTAGAAGAAGCGGTAGCCGAAAGTGCCATCGTCTACCCAACAGGGGAGCGCGCCGAAGCGCGGTATTAGACTGCACCGGACCCGTCAACGGAGCGTCGGAGGCAACAGAAGCAACGATAGTCAGGGGGACTATCGTTCCACGTCAGGAGAGGAATTCTTAGAACCATAGGTTCTAAGCCAACTTTTGGTGACTTTTCTTTGGTGAGAAAAGTCACCCGCCGGAGGCATGACACCGGACAATACACCGTCGGCCAAAGGAGAAGAAGAACCTATCGTCAGCGGAAATAAAGATCTATTCCCAGATCAGAGAGAACAGAAAGAAGAAAAGATGCCGCCGTAGAAAACACTTCCGCGGCGGCATCTCTTATACAGGAAATCAAACAGTATGGGAGGCGCCAACCGTACAAAAGCGCTCCATGGAGGGCCCCAGAAGCCTGGAGTACATCTTTACCAGCTGGCCAACCACCAGGGCGGCCACCACAGTGCCCTCCTTCACGCCGTTGAGACGGCCGAAGACCTTCAGGGCCAGCAGCGCCGCCAGCACGGTGATGGCGCTGTCAAATACCACCTTCACCCGGTGGAAGGGGATGTTCCACCGCTGGGATACGGCCCGGACCAGCGCCTCGCCGGGGAGCATTACCACTCCGCCGAACACCTCAAAAGAGATGCCAAGGCTCAACAGCAGGCAGCCCACCACCAGATACAGCACCTTCATAGGGTAGGGGCCGTTGAGCTGAGTGGGAATGAGCCACATGAAAAGGTCAATGCAGCCGCTGAAGAGCACCGTGAAGGGCAGCTGGATGGCCTGGCTCAGCGTGAAGGTCCGGCGTACCAAGGCCTCTCCGATGAGGAACACGGTGTTGAAAAGGACCGTATATGTCCCCAGAGTCAGCGGCGTACTGAGACTGAGTACAAAGGCGAGACTGGACAGGGGAGAGGTCCCCAGGGCCGCCCGAGAGATAAAGGCGACGCCCAGGGCGTTCACCGCCAGCCCGATAAGAAACAGAAGATAGCGGCGAACACGCTCTCGCTGATCCATCATCTCTTATCCAAGCAGATAGCGGTAGCCGGTGAGAACGGTGTAAATGAACACCTCGATCTCAGCGGGCAGGTCGTTGGTCTCATCCAGGTCGGCCTCCATCACATTGCCGTTCAGGCGTACCAGCACCTTCTGGCCGCCGAGGGGCAGGAAACCATTGTTCTCCTTGCTCTCATCAAAGCCTGCCCGGTCGTGGAAGAGGGTGAACTTATCCCGGTAGGGGGAGCTGTCATAGGGGCAGAACACGGTGCAGTTGCCGCACTCGTTGCACATCCGGTCCACATGGAGGATCTGGGGCCGCCCATCCGGCAGCTTGATGACCACGTTGGCACGGTTGGGGCACACATCGGCGCAGCACTCACACACCACGTTGCAGGTGAGGCAGCGGTCGCCCTCGCACTTGGCGCTCTCGCAGAGGATGCCCTTCTTGGCGATGGCATCCTCCCGGGTAGCGTGGGCGACATGGGGAATCTTGACCTCATGAGCGCTACCGATCACCGCCTCGGCAAAGCCGGCGGCATCGGAGATGCCCTCCACCACCGTGGCGGGACCCCGGAGGGCGTCGCCCGCGGCGTAGACGCCGGGGATGTTGGTGGCAAAGCCGGGACGGCCCTTGGCGTCCACCTCCACGCCGTAGGAGACCAGCATCTCGCTGTCTACCTTCTCACCCACGGCGGAGATTACCGTGTCGCAGTCGATGGTGACGGTCTCATCGGTCTCCACGGGGCTGCGGCGGCCGGAGGCGTCGGGCTCGCCCAAAACCATCTTCTTGCACAGGAGCTTGCCATCCTTCTGCTCCACGGGACTCACCAGCTCCAGGAACTGCACGCCATCGGCAATGGCCAGCTCCAGCTCCTCTGCGTCGGCGGGCATATACTTCTTGGTGCGGCGGTAGACCAGGGTGCTGCTCTTGGCCCCGGCCCGGAGGGCCAGACGGGCAGCGTCCATAGCGGTGTTGCCGCCGCCGATGACGGCCACATGGCCAAGCTCCTCCACCTTGCCGCTCTTCACGTCCTTCATCCAGCTGATGACGCCCTTCACATTGCCGGGGATGTCAAGACGGCCGGGCTTCCACGCGCCGATGGCGAAGAGGATATGGGTGTAGCCCTGGGCCTTCAGGTCCTCCACAGAGGGAGCCACCGTGTTGGTCTTCACCTCCACGCCCATCTTTTTCATGAGGGCGACATCCTTCTCAATGGCTTCGTCGCTGATGCGGAAGGAGGGGATCACCTGGCGGACGATGCCGCCCAGAGTGGCCTCACGCTCAAAGATCGTGGTGGGGATGCCGGCCCGGCCGCAGAAGTAGGCTGCCGCCATGCCGGTGGGGCCGCCGCCGATGATGGCCACCTTCCTCCCGTCGGTGACGGGGAGGGCGGGTTTCAGCGTGGGCAGCACCTTGTCGTAGCCCCGCTCCGCTGCCACCAGCTTGGTGGCCCGGATCTGGACAGAGTTATCGTAGAAATTCCGGGTGCACTTGTCCATGCAGTGGTGGGCGCAGATGGTGCCGGTGATGAAGGGCAGGGGGTTCTTCTCCAGAATGACCTCCAGGGCCTTGGCATACTTGTGCTTGCGGCACAGCTCGATATACTCGGGGATGTCCTGGCCGATGGGGCAGCCGCCCTTGCAGGGGGCGGTGAAGCAGTCGATGAGGGGCACCTTGGTGTAGAGCTTCCGCCGGGGCAGAGGCTTGATGGCCTTCACATGGTGCTTGTCAGTACGGATGGCCTCAGCCAGCGCCTCCACCTTGCCCACGTCCACGCCGGTGAAGGGGTGGAAGGGCATCATCTCCAGCTTCTCGCCGATCTGCTTAAAGCGCTGGTAGCCGCCGGGCTTCAGTTCGGTGGTGGCCATGGTGATGGGCCAGATGTTGCAGGCGAAGAGGCGGTCAATGTTGAAGAAATCGGCGCCGCCGGAGTAGCTCAGGCGCAGCTTTCCGCCGAACTCCTTGCTGATCCGCCGGGCCATCTCGATGGTCAGGGGGAAGAGGCTCTTGCCCGCCATATACATCTCCTCGCTGGGCAGCTCGTGGTTCTTCACATCCACCGGGAAGGTGTTGGAGAGCTTCAGACCAAACTCCAGACCGTTGTCCCCAGCCAGCTTCAGAAGGCGGCGGAACATGGGAATGGCATCGGCATACTGCAGGTCCTCGTTGAAGTGGTGCTCATCGAAGGCGATATAGTCGTAGCCCATGGAGTCGAGAATGCCTCGGGCGGACTGGTAGCCCAGAATGGTGGGGTTGCACTTGACGAAGGTGTGCAGATGCTTCTCGGTGATGAGGTAAGAGGCAATGCGCTCGATCTCATCGGGAGGACACCCGTGGAGGGTGGAGACGGTGACGCTGTCGGATACGCAGGGGGTGATGGTATCGATGAAGGCGGCCTCCTGGGGGAAGAACTCCTTGAGGACCTTGATGCACTCCTGGAAGATGGGGGTTCTGGAGGCATCCTTCATCTCGGTGAGGTACTTGTCGACCTTTTCTCCCTTGATGCCCTCCAGGTCGTAGCCCACGGACATGTTGAAGATGAAGCCGTTGGGGTCGCCCAGGTGGTAGACCTTGGCCAGGATCTTGCAGGCGCACCAGGCCTTCACATACTCCTCGTAGGCCTGGGGGACATACAGCTCGGTGGACCACTCGCAGTTGTAGCACTCGTCCTCCGCCAGAATGCAGGGTCGGTTGACGCAGGCGGCAAGATCCGCGCCGTCCATCTTCTGGACGGTTTTCAGCTCAAAGAACCGGGCGCCGCCGAAGTAGGAGGCGATGATGTTCTGAGCCAGCTGGGTGTTGGGTCCGGCGGCGGGGCCGAAGGGGGTTTCGATGGTCTCATTGTTGAAGATGGGCAGCTTTTTCTCCCCGGCAATATAGGGACGATGGACGCCGAAGACGGAGCCCTCTTTGTTATATTCTGTGGTGATCCAGGTCATCAGTTCCCGGAAGGGAATGGGAATCATCAGTTCAGACATACGATTTTCCTCCTCAAATCCTATACAATCGTTTATCCTTTTTGGTGGTTCTGGAAATAGGCCCGGAGAATCTCCAGGCTCTCCTCCCGCAGCACCCCGGCAGTGACGTTGGGGTGGTGGGGGGAGTTGCGGAATACCAGATCGGTGCACTGACTGCCGGTTTCACCCAGCAGGGCGCACAGGTCCATATCGCTGGCGCCGAAGACCAGCCGGCCCAGCTTGGCCCATACCAGAGCGCCGCTGCACATGAAGCAGGGCTCGCAGCTGGAATACAGGGTATACTCCCGCAGATCGGTGATATGGGTCTCGGCAAAAAAGCGGCGCAGAAGTCCGGCCTCCGCGTGAAAGGTGGGGTCCCCGGCGGTGTAGATCTGGTTTTCATTGGTATAGACGATCTTGCCGTCCTTCACCAGCACTGCCCCGAAGGGCTCGTTGCCGTGCTCCACAGCCAGAGCAGAGAGGCGGATGGTCTTTCATAAATTGCTCATCCAGCGTCATGGCGTTTCCTTAATACTCGCAGTGGTTCAGCTCGCCCCACAGCTTCTTGGACTCCTCCAGGATGTGGGCGTTCTCAGCCTCCTCGTCGATGCCCACCAGCTCACGGTCCTTCATCAGGAGCTTGCCATTGGCAATGGTGGTCTGGCACTGGCGGCCGGTCATGCCGAAGATCATGTGGCCGTCGATGTTGGCGTCGGAGAAGGGGGTGTAGGGCTTGTAATCCATGACGATCACATCGGCGGCGGCGCCGGGAGCCAGCTTCCCCAGAGGTACTCCGAAGTACTTCTCACCGATGATGGGGTTGTTCTTGAAGAGCATATCGGTGACCTCGCACCAGGCCACGTTGGGCAGGCAGGCGTTGTGGCGCTGAATGGCCAGGGCTACCTTCAGGCTCTCCAGCATGTCATTGGTGTAGGCGTCGGTGCCGAGACCCACGGTGATGCCCCGCTTCATCAGCTGCAGGATGGGGGAGCAGCCTACGGCATTGCCCATGTTGCTCTCGGGGTTGTTCACCGTCATGGTGCCGGTGGCCTGGATGATCTCCATCTCAGCGGTATTCACATGGATGCAGTGGCCCAGGATGGTCTTGGGGCCGAGGATCCCGTGGTCCTGAAGCCGCTGAACCGGGCGGCGGCCATAGTTCTGGAGGCTGTCATACACATCGTTCATGCCCTCAGAGACATGGATGTGGAAGCCGGTGCGGCCGTTGTTGGCCTCCACCATCCGCTCAAAGGTCTTGTCGGAGATAGTGAAGAGGGCGTGTCCGCCGAACATAGCGGCCAGCATGTCGCTGGGGTTCTTCTCGCAATAGGTGATGAAGTCGGCGTTCTCCTGAATGGCCTGGAGGCACTTCTCCTCGCCGTCACGGTCGCTGACCTCATAGCACAGACAGGAGCGGATGCCGAACTTCTTGGCGCTCTCGGCGATCTCCATGAGGGAGCCGGGGATCTCGCAGAAGGAGGCGTGGTGGTCGAAGATGGTGGTGACGCCCTGCTTGATGCAGTCGAGGTACAGCGCGTCGGCGCTGGCCCGGGTGCCCTTCAGAGTCAGGTGGCGGTCGATGTTCCACCAGGTGCCCTCCAGCACCTCTAAGAAGTTGGTGGGGTTGTTGCCCACAATGGAGAGACCGCGGGCCAGGGCGGAATAGATGTGGGTGTGGGCATTGACAAGGCCGGGCATAATCACGCCGCCCTTGGCGTCAATAAACTCCGCCTGGGGATACTTGGCCTTCAGATCAGCGGTGGCGCCCACCTCCAGAATCTTGGTGCCGTCGATGACCACGCCGCCGTCGGAGAGATAGGGGAGGGCACTGTCGCGGGTGATGAGCCTGCCGTTTGCCAGAATATACATGTCGGTTCCTCCTGTTTTATAAAGTCGGTGGCTGCCTGTTCTCCTACTGTTTCCCGGATAAGAAAAAATGTTTCAAATCCCCAAATCGGATTTGAAACACTCGAGCAGCAGCAGGAGTGATAGTTGCAGCCCGTGCGCACAGCACTTCGTTACAGCTACCATTCTTAGATTGTGATTTTATTATAAATCAACGGCCGTCAAAATGCAACGGGGTTGGGCAAAGAAACGGTAAGGAAGCCTGACAAATTTTTAGCAAGCTTTTTGTGCAAGTTAGCGAGAGGCAAAAAGAAGGGAGGAAAAAACTGGAGAAATCTGTACAACGCAGGGAAAAAGGCCGTTGCACGGCAGGGGGCGGGCGGGTATACTATGGGGGAAAGAAAGCGGAAAGGGGCGAATGGAATGGAGCGAAGCAGATGGCCGTCGGTGACGGTGCTGCGCCTGGAGGACTACGGCCAAAGAAAGGTGGAGGAGGCGGTGGAGCGGATTTTCACTGCCTGGCCAGGGGCGGCGGCTCTCACTCGGGAGACCCGGGTGACCATCAAGCCAAATCTCTTGATGGCCCGTGCTCCGGACCAGGCCACTACCACCCACCCTGCGGTGGTGGGAGCGGTGGCGGCGGCCCTCCGGCGGCGGGGAGTGGAGAAGATCACTGTGGCCGATTCCCCCGGCGGACCCTACACAGCGGCGGCTCTGGGGCGGATCTACCGCGCCTGCGGCATGACAGATGTGGAGGGGGTGATGCTGAACACGGACACCACCTGGGGCAGCCGGAAGGCGAAGAAGGGGGGCCTTGCGGAGGAGTTTCATCTGATCCGGCCCATTCTGGATGCGGATGTGGTGATCTCAGTGGGAAAGCTGAAGACCCATGGCATGACCACGCTCAGCGGCGGAGTGAAGAATCTCTTCGGCTGTGTGCCGGGACTCCAGAAGCCGGAGCTCCACTACCGATATCCCACCTTAGATGCTTTCAGTCAGATGCTGGTGGATTTAGCGGAAACAGTGGTGCCGGCGCTGACCATTGTGGACGCAGTGACGGCCATGGAGGGCAACGGCCCCTCCGGAGGGAGCCCCCGGCAGGTGGGGCTTCTGGCGGGGAGCATGTCGCCCTTTGTGCTGGATCTGGTGTTGGCGGACCTTATCGGGCTGAAGATCGGGGATGTGGCCACCCTGCGCCACAGCCTGCGGCGTGAGCTGATCCCGGCGGACATTTCGGAGATTGATATAGACGGGGACCAATATGAAAAGATCCCGGACTTCCGGATGCCGGACTCCAAGGCCCTGGATTTCAGCGACCATATGCCCGCTCCGGTGCGGCCCTTTGTGCGGTGGCTGCGGCGGCGGGTGACGCCCCGGCCGGTCATCCACACAGAACGGTGCGTGGGGTGCGGGAAATGTGCGGAGAGCTGTCCCGCCCGTACCATCCAGGTGAAGGAGGGGAAGGCGGCCATCGACTACAGCCGGTGCATCTCCTGCTTCTGCTGCCATGAGATGTGCCCGGTCCGGGCCATCGAAATGGGGAGGAAATGGGGGGGATCCCGCCCTCGGGCCGGACAGAGTTGATTTTTTGTCCTTAGGCTGGATGGGGCCTGCCGCTGACGGGAGGGCCTGTTTTTGTCGGGTATCGACAAGAAGCAAAACCGTTCCGTCAGAAGGAACACCATGCCTGCATCGGAAGAAAGGATTCCCTTCGACGGACAGAGGGAACGGAAAAAACGCCTCCGGCGGGATACCCCGCCGGAGGAAAAAAGAAGATTCAGTTGCGCAGCCACTCCGGCAGCATCCGCTTTCGGATGCCGCTGACGATCCCCATGGCCGCGTACAGCGTCAGCACAGAACTGCCGCCGCTGCTGAAGAAGGGCAGTGTCAGTCCGATGACCGGCATAACAAAGAGGCACATGCCGATGTTTTCAATGGTCTGGAACATGAGCATGGTGGCAAAGCCCACACAGACCAGAGATTCCATAGGGCTGCGGGCCATCCGTGCTGTGCGGAAGCATCGATAGATGATCAGTGCCTCCAGAATGATGATGGCGACACATCCCACCAGCCCCAATTCCTCTCCCGCCACACAGAAGATGAAATCCGTCTGCCGTTCCGGCAGGGAGGAAGGGTTTGTTGACTGAGTCTGTACTCCATTGAAAAGTCCCTGGCCGAACACACCGCCGCTGCCGAGAGCCATAAGACCCTGGGTTTGCTGCCAGCCTACCCCCTTGGGGTCGTAGCTGTGGTCCAGCAGCACCTTGAACCGTTCCATCATGTGGCTGGGTACCTTGTCCAGTACCACCAGAGCAGTAATTCCCACGCCTGCTGTGCCGAAGCCCGCCGCAAACCAGTACCAGCGCAGTCCTGCCGCGAAGGCCATTCCCGCGTAGATCACCAGATACACCAGGGCGCTGCCTGCGTCGGAGGACACTACTACGATCAACACAAACATAAATCCCGCATGGGCCGCCGGCCAGAACAGGGAATCCAGCCCTCGCATTTTCCGGTTTTCCTGGAACCAGGCCACCTGCTTGGCCAGCAGCACCGTGTAGGTCAGCTTCACGATCTCCGCCGGCTGGATGCTGGTGGGCATCCATGAGGCGTATAGCCAGGACCGGTTGCCGTATTTCTCTATCCCCAGAGGGGTCAGCAGCAGGAGAATAAATCCCACATTAAACAGGAAAAACCACTTCCACTTTTCCGAGAAGTGCTCCACATCCACAACGGAGAAGAAAAAATAGGCCACAAGTCCCAGTCCTGCCGCCGCGGCCTGGACGATCACGTCCCGGTGCTCCCCCGTATAGTTGGTGGCGGTGGCCACCAGCACCAGACCGTACAGGGTGGTTACGCCGATGATCCCCAGCAGTACCAGATCCGCCTTGCGCCAGACATATTTGATGGTGTCAGATAAAGAATTCACACCTTGTGCTCCTTTTGAGAAATTGGATTGATTATATCACACAAACCATGTTCTGTAAACCGCTGGCGGCACTTTCAGGAATTTCTCGGGATTTTTCTCCCTCCGCCCCTTCCTTCCCATGGGGAACTGTGGTATACTATTTTGTCAGAAAACAGCAAAGAGGATTGCCTATGGAATATATTACCCATTCTGCCGCGGAGACAGAGGAGGCGGGCCGCGCCTTTGCCAGGACGCTCCACAGCGGCGACGTAGTGGCCTGCTTTGGGGACCTGGGGGTGGGGAAGACCGCTTTCACCCGGGGCGTGGCCGCCGGTCTCGGCTGTAAAGGCAGGGTTACCAGCCCCACCTTTACTATCGTCAACGAGTACGACGGCCCCCTGCCGCTGTTCCACTTTGATATGTACCGCCTCTCTGGGGAGGACGACCTCTTCGACATCGGCTGGGAGGACTACCTCGCCCGCCAAGGGGTGTGTCTGGTAGAGTGGAGCGAGCGCATCGCTGATGCACTGCCCCCGGAGACCATCCGGGTGGACATCCGCCGCCACGGCGAACACGACGACTGGCGGATTATTACCACAGGAGGTACCCTATGACCATACTCGCTCTGGAGACGTCCGCCAAGGCCGCCTCCTGCGCCGTTATCCGGGACGGCGCTCCTGTCGCTTCCGCCTTTCAAGCCACCGGTCTCACCCACAGCCGTACCCTGATGCCCATGGTGGAGGCTATGCTCCAAAATAGTGAGATGGCTCTCCAAGATATGGACGCCGTCGCCGTGGCGGCGGGGCCCGGCTCCTTTACCGGCCTTCGCATCGGTGTGGCGGCGGTGAAAGGTCTGGCCTGGGCCGCCGGCAAGCCCTGCGTGGCTGTATCCACTCTGGAGGCTATGGCCGCTCCGCTGGCCTTTTTCCCCGGCACCCTGATTTGTGCCATGGACGCCCGGCGGCAGCAGGTGTACAACGCGGTGTTCCGCAGCGGAGGCGGTCTTACCCGCCTCTCTCCCGACCGGGCCATTTCCCTGGAGGATCTGGCGGCGGAGCTGGACGCAGGAACGGCCTACACCGTGGTGGGCGATGGGGCGAAGCTGTGCGCCGACGCTCTCGCTGCCAGGGGATTTACCTGTGCCCTGGCCCCCAGCCATCTGCTGCTGCAGAGCGCTGTGGGAGTGGGGCTTGTTGGGGAGCGGATGGCCCGGGAGGGCCGGACCTGCACTGCTCAGGAGCTGACCCCCGCCTACCTCCGTCTCAGCCAGGCAGAGCGGGAGCGGCTGGCACGGCTGGGAGCGCAGGGATAGCCCGGACTGGCGGCGCCTTTCCTTCAGCACCGTCTGCTGTCCCTTTTCCGGTGCGGATCTGGAGCAGCGGGACTGATACGATATGGATCATATGACACAATAGAACAAATGAGGAGGACAACCGGTATGAACACCAATACCTTTCATGTGGTAGACCACCCCCTGGTGGCCCACAAGCTGACCATTCTGCGGGACAAGAACACATCCACCAAGGATTTCCGGGAGCTGGTCAGCGAGATCGGCATGCTCATCACCTATGAGGCCACCCGGGATCTGCCCTTGACAGAGAAGGAGGTGGAGACCCCCATCTGCAAGACCACCGCCCCCACCCTGAAGGGCAAGAAGTTTGCCGTGGTGCCTATTTTGCGGGCAGGCCTCGGCCTGGTGGACGGCGTGCTGCGGATGGTGCCCTCTGCCCGGGTGGGCCACATCGGCCTGTACCGCAATGAGGAGACCCTGGAGCCGGTGAAGTATTTCTGCAAGATGCCCAAGGACGTGGCGGAGCGGGATGTGCTCATCGTGGACCCCATGCTGGCCACCGGCGGCAGCGCCGCGGCGGCCATCGGGTTTATGAAGGAGTACGGCTGTAAGAACATCAAGCTGATGGTGCTGCTGGCCGCTCCGGAGGGAGTGGAGCGGATTCAGCGGGAGCACCCGGATGTGGAGATCTACTGCGGGGCGCTGGACGACCACCTCAATGAGAAGGGGTACATTGTCCCCGGCCTTGGTGATGCCGGCGACCGGATCTTCGGCACAAAATAAAAAAGCAATGGAGCATGTATGAAAATTCCCCGGCGAGACAGCAGGATGGACCCTTTGCCTTGCCGGGGAATTTTTCATTTTTCAGCAGGTGCGGTAAAGGTACGAAGATGCCTGGGATGGGAAAATTTCACATCCTGGTGTTTTTCTCCAGGAGATAGTTGAGAAACGACTCCCGTACCTGGGACAGGCTCCGGCGGCTGATGGGCACCTTTTGCCCCTCCTGCATCAAAAACTCGCCCTCCCGCAGCTCCGCCACATGGTCCATGTTGGCCAGATAGCTTCCGTGACAGCGAATGAACCGCCGGTCAAGCTGCGGCTGGATGTCGGAAAACTTCCCGTAGAAGCAGACCGTCTCCCCGGAGGTTACCAGCATGATCTTCCGCAGCTGCTTTTCCATGTAAAGGACCTGATCCAGGGAGTAGCGGCACACCCGGCCCCCCAGCTTTACCGTCAGGAACCGCTGAGCCTGGCGGGAGGGGGACTCTGTACGCCGCAGCGCGTCGCACAGCTTTTCCGGATCCACCGGCTTGAGGAGAAATCCGCAGTGCCGCGTGTCATACACATCACTGCAGTACCCTACCTCGCCGGTGACGTAAATGATCCGCAGCTCCGGATACTGCTGCTGCAATGTTCCCACGATTTGAATCCCATTTTCTGCCCCAAGGCAGATGTCCATCAGAAGAATGTCCGCCTCCTGCAGTAAATGCTCTGCCGCCAGCAGCTCTCCGGCGGAGGCAATTTGCTCCACGGTCCAGTTGCACCAGGGTTCAAACTTGGAAATCAGGCTGCGCAGGTAGGCGCTCTGAACGGCATCGTCTTCACAAATGATGATGGTCCCCACGGATACACCTCGGTTCTTCTTGAATCTGCAGGCTGATCCGGACCTGGAAGCAGTCCGCTTCCTGCCGCACCTGCATAGTCCCGCTGTAGGTTCCGGCGATATCCTCCAGAATCTGCAGGCCCCAGTGCCGCCGATCCTCTCCAGCGCGCTGGCCGGGGAAGACGGTATTTTCACAGCTGACCAGCAAAAAACCCGCCTCCTGACTCATCCGCAGCCGAATACGGCCCGGTGTCTCCGGCGGGTGGAGACGGCAGGCCTGAATGGCGTTGTCCAACAGATTGCCAAATAGACTGCACAGCACCAGCGGGTCCATGACGAAGCCGGGCGGCAGGGCGGAGGATACGTCTAACTGAATGTCTGCCTCCCGACAGAGGCTGGCCTTCTGCCACAAAAGGGCATTGATGGTGGGTTCGGCGCAGTAGTGGGGGGGTGTCTCTCCCAAAGTCAGCGCCGTCAGCTGCCGGATGTGGCTGGCAGCCTTCTCCGGCTGTCCGCCGGCAAAGAGGGCATAGGCGGTCTGCAGCTGGTTATTGAGGTCGTGCTGCAGCTTGCTGCGCCGCTCCTCCTGGTGCAGCAGCTGCTGGAAGGCGTCAAACTGGCTTTCCATGGCCCGGAGAAGCGCGTCCTGCTTCTGCCGGGCGTTCTGCTGGCGCACCGTACCGGTCAGGGCGGCGTAGAGCGCGGCATTGGAGAGGAGAAAGAAAAGACCGGAAAGCAGCGCCAGAGCGAAGGCTTCCGTCCGCAGCATCTGCTCGGTGATCAGGAGATACATCAAAACCAGCAGGAACCCGGACTGACTGAGAAAGAAGGGAATCAGGAGATATCTGAGCGAGGGGTCGTATCGGAGTTGTTCCCTGAGCAGCTTCGCCCACAGCCAGAGAAAGATGGCTGTCAGAGGCAGAAGGAGGATCAGATAGAGGGATTTGAAAAGAAGGGGATGCGCCTGCACCGTTTGAGAGGAGTAGTGCAGCGTGGGAGGGAGAAAAGCGAAGGAAAAGAGCCCTGTGAGGAACTCGGCAAAGAGCAGCACAGAGGTGAAGAGAAGAAAAAAGGCGGCGGCAAGCCTCCGTTTTCCCCTGCAGAAGAGCAGCAGCGTGGCCAGCAGCGAGGAGAAGAGAAGCAGGGAACTCAGCCAGTAGGGCAGGGGAAGGAGGTGGCGCAGCAGAAGATACAGCACTGGCTGCGGTACACTGATGCAAAGACCGGTCAAAACGGGCCGCTGGGGCCGCAGGGCGAAGAGTGCCGCGGCGGCAAAAATCAGCGACTGCGGAGCGGTCAGCAGAGTATCCAGCATCCAGTAGGGCATTCTGTCCCCTCCCGTCGAAAGATATCGTATGTATTCTACCATGAAAGATGCGGGTAAGAAAGAGAAAATGCGGATTTATCCAGCAGAAATTTGTAAAAAAATAGTAAATCAGATAATAAGTGCCAAATATTACGAGTTATACGCCGGTTATTACACAAATGTCGAACGGTGACGTATTCATATTTATAATAAATAAGTCGATTGCATAAAAATCTGTGCGGGCGGCGGATTGTACTGCCGGCAGATCCGGTCCGCGTTTTCCCAAACCTGCAGATTCACACGGATCAATTGTTGTAAGGAGCGTTTATACATATGGCTACAGCATCGCTGGACCAGCTCAGAGAGCTGCTGGGCGAGGATTTTGACGACGTGAGGCCCCTGGGGGAGGACGGCGGCATGAGCCGCCTGTTCCGCGCCCACAAGCGGAGCCTCGATCTGGATGTGGTGATCAAACGGATGCGGATGGACCCCTCCCGCCCCGCGGATGTGCGCCGGGAGGCCAAGGTGATGACCAGTCTGCGCCACCAGTTCCTGCCTCGGATTTTTGATTTTAAGACCGATGGGGCGGGCTATTGCTACACTATTATGGAGCTGATTCCCGGCTGCACCCTCCGGCAGTATGTCCGGCGCCAGGGAGCTCTGGGGCAGAAACAGGCTCTTTTCTGGATGCGGCAGATGTGTCAGGCGGCGGAGTACATGCACAGCCAGCACCCTCCCATCATCCACAGCGACATCAAGCCGGAGAACATTATGGTGACGCCGGAGGGAAATCTCTGCCTGATTGACTTTAATGTGGCGCTGGAGCTGCGGGATGACGGTGTGGAGGCGGTGGGGGCCACCATGGGCTACGCCGCGCCGGAGCAGTACAACATTCCACTGGAGCGCTTCGGTCCGGTTCAGCAGCTGGCCCCGGAGCGGCGAACGGTGTACGACATGGCCACCGCCGCTCAGAGTATGGGAAAGGTGACCGTCCGCACAGATCTTTACGCCATTGGGGCGGTGACCTACTTCATGCTCACCGGCTATGATCCCCCCTGCTGGAACCAGCCTCCGGTGCCCTTGACCCGGTTCGCAATCCAGCTCTCAGACCCTTTTTTGCAGGTCATCGAGCGGTGTATGGCCCTGGAGCCCGGCCGCCGGTTTTCCAGTGCCGGAGAGGTGCTGCGGGCCCTCGACGGCATGGCCAAGCTGGACGGCCGCTACAAGGCATGGCGGCGCACCAGCCAGGCGGCAGCCCTGGTGGTGGGGGCGGGACTGATTCTCTCTGCCTTCGCCATGGTGTGGGGCTGGATGCTCCTTGGACAGGAGACCGGGCAGTCCTATAACCAGTTGATCCAGGAGGCCCGGCAGTTGGAGGCGCAGATGGACTACGCCGGGCAGCAGGAGGTGCTGCTCCAGGCCATTGGGCTGGAGCGGGACCGCCCGGAGGCATACGCTAATTTAGGGGCCCTTCTCTACCGACAGGGGGATTATGATCAGGCAGTGGAGCTTTTGAGCCAAGTGGACGTGGAGGACACGGGAACTCTGGAGGGCGACCAGGCCGCGGCGGCCTACGGACAGATTCAGTATGTGTTGGGAGGCTGCTACTACCAGCTGGAGGACTTTGCCAAGGCACTCCAGGCCTATCAGCTGGCCTCGGCCCTCTGTCCAGAGGAACCGGCCTACTGCCGGGATCTGGCGGTGTGCTGCGCCCGGCTGGGGTACAGCGATCAGGCCCAGGAGGCCCTCACCCGGTTGGAGCAGCTGGCTCCCGGCAGCGGAGACGGGGATCTGGCGGCGGGAGAAATTGCCTATTTTGACGGCCGTTATGAGGAGGCATATGCCCATTTAGAGGAAGCTGCCCGTCAGTCGGAGGATGTGTCGGTGATCAGCCGGGCCAGTCTCCAGGCGGCCCAGTGCTGCCAGCAGCTGGGAGCGGACTGGCTGGACCGGGAGATCGGGGTGCTCCAGAGCGCCGTGGGGCGGCTGGGGGTGTCGGACAACGGCGCGCAGCTCCAGGTGCTGGCGGAGGCATGGCTGCGCAAGGCGGCGGCGGACCCGGCTCAGCAGACAAGCTGCTGGGAGGAGGCGCTTGCCTGCCTCCAGGAGTTGATGGTCCGGGGACAGGCCACCTTTGCCGTGCGGCAGAATGCGGCGCTGACGCTGGAATATCTCAGCCGCTTTGACGAGGCGGAGGAGGTGCTGCTGCAGCTGCGGCAGGACTTCCCCCAGGACTACCGCCCGGCCATGCGTCTGGCGCTTCTCTACCTGGACGAGGAGGGGGAGAAGGAGGTTGGACAGCGCAGCTACGACAAGGCCCGACAGCAGTATGATGAGGCGGAGACTTTGTATGTGGCTGTCGCTGCTCAGGACAGCGATATGATCCGGCTGCGGGAGCTGATGGCACAGCTGCCGGGATAAGAGGGGGGAGAGGAGAATGGAACTTTCCACGGGAGAGATGCTGCTGCTTGGCGGCGGGATCGGATTTGCAGTGTTTTTGCTGATCGGTGTAGTGTGCTGGGCAGTGCTGCGGAAAAAACGACGGACGCTGCTGCGGACCATTGAAGAGGAATACCAATAAGTTCTTATAGCCTATCAGAAAAGCGGGAGAGAGAGAAATGAAACGAAAGCTGTATGTTGTGGGCCTTGCGGTGATGGCGGTACTGGGGATCTACTCCCTGGCAGCCGGACGGCTGCTGCGGGGTGCGGGTGCTTACCGGATGGGGACGTCTCTGGGCTCTGTGCTGGCCCAGAGCCGCCCTTATACCGCTCTGGTGTTCTGGATTTTGCTGGTGGCGCTGGGAGCGGTGGGGATTGGATACAGCCGAAAGCGGATTGCTTCCGGCGCGGAGCTTCCATGGAAAAAGAAAAAGGAGAAGACGGCCCCTGTGGGGCCGGGTACCGCCGGACAGGGGGAGCAGATCCCGCCCGCCGGAGGGACTGAAGCGATGACGGAGAAGATCCTGCCCGCCGAGTGGACTGCACCCATGGCGGAGAAGATACCCGAAGTGGAAGGAGCCGCCCGGGAGACGGAAAAGATGCCCGAGATGGAAGAGGCTGCTTGGGAGACAGAGAAGATGCCCGAGGTGGACGAGTCCGCCCGGGGGACAGAGAAGATGCCCGAGGTGGAAGAGTCTGCCCGGGAGACAGAGAAAATACCGGAGATGGAAGAGATCATCCCGTCAACAGAAAAGATGCCTGAAGCGGAAGCGGCAGCGCCCGTGACGGAGAAGGTTCCTCCCGTAAGGGCTACAGAGTCTGTGCCGGAGCAAAAAATGCCTCCGGCAGGTGTTCCGGTCTCTGAACCCGAGAGGTCCGCCCCCACGGCGGAGGAGCCGCCGGTACCCCGTTTCTGTACGGCCTGCGGCGCACCCATTGGGCCGGGGCAGCGATTTTGTTCCAAATGCGGAACGCCTGTGAGAGGAGGGGGAAAGGCATGATTTGGTCCGGTGTGATCTTGGCAATAGGACTGCTGCTGGCGGTGCTGGCTGTGGTGCTGCGGAAAAAGCTGGGCAAAAGCTGGATGATCTCCGGGATGGCTCTGGGGGTGGTGCTGGCGGTCCTTGGCGGATGGTTTCTGCGGGGGCAGTTGGCCCAGGCGCAGGAGAGCCGGGAGGCGGTCTATCTGGGCCTTCAGTGCCTGGAGCGCTATGATACGGAGGCGGCTGCCTTTTACCTCCGCCAGGCGGAGGACGGAGAGAACTATGCGGCTTCGGCAGCCACGGGCCTTCTGGAGCGAATGCGGGGCAACGATCTGGTGGCCCGCCTGAATCTGGATGCCGCAGCTTCAGCGGCGGGTTCCGAGGAGGAGACCGCATTTCTGGATACCCTGCGGGTGCTGGACGTCACCAGCAGCGAACACATCTCCTTGGCCGCGGAGCGGCTGGCGGGATTTTTAGACCTGTCCGCCCAGCGGCAGGAGGAATTGAACCGCTATCTGGACGTAGCCTCCGGAAGCTACGGCTTCTCCTTTGAAGAGATGGACGATCTTGGCCTGGACGAGACAGCAGGGATGCGCCTGCAGGTGGGGGCTATGCTCAACAGCGGCTCCTGGGAGGCGGCAGTGAGCATGGCGGCCCGGCTGGCGGATGAGGATCCCTCTGAGGACAACCGTCTGCTGCTGGCGGAGGCCGTGGCGGAAAGCGCCTACCAGGGGATCGTGCTCTCCGAGGGGACCTTTTTTGATGGGGAGGACATGGAGGAGATGGATCAGTCCGCCCAGGAGGAGCGCCAGGCGCTCAGCGAGGAGCGGACGAAGCTGGAGACCCGGCTGATGGAGCTGGAGATCCAGACCCAGGGGATGGAGGACCAGGAGGCCCTCGGTCCCCTCAATGCGGAGAAGGTGGAGCTGACGGAGGAGATCCAGGAGCTCCAGAACCGCTCGGACAAGCTGTATATCTACCGGGCCTTCAGTGCCATTGCGGACCTTCGCTCCCTGGAGGCGGATTTGGTGCGGGCACGGCTGTACTTTGCCCTGCAGCAGTATGACGAGGCGGTGGATACTTTGCGGGACTCCGCCGGTTCCCTGCGGGCCAAGCTTACCACGGACCGGGAGATGGCCAACGCCCTTCAGATTGTGGAAAATGCCTATGAGACGGACACCGTGTTCTATGAGACCCAGGAGTTCCGCGATGCCGTCACCCAGCTGCTGACGGCCCCCTTCTCCGACCTCATGTATGTCAGTCAGTCCCCGCTGACCCAGGATTTTACCCAGCAGATCATCAGCGACCAGAAGGAGTACGGTCAGGACTTGTTCCTCTCCTCTCTGGACCTGGAGGATTTCCCCACCGTCCGCGTTACCCTGTCCGGCAGGGAGGAGCTTTTGGAGCAGGTGGTGGAGCACAGCAATGTTACCGCCCGGGATACCCGCAAGGAAATCTCCTATACAGCGGAAGTGACAGAGGGACAGTTTGCCAATATCTGCGTGGTGGTGGACTGCAGCGGCAGTATGGACGGGGCTCCCATTGAGAACCTGAAGACCGCACTGGGGGACTTTGTCCGCAACATGTCGGAAAACACCAGCGTCTCTCTGGTGGCCTTTGAAGACAGTGCCAGCAAGCTGACGGATCTGACCCAGGATCAGGCCCTGCTGCTGTCCACCGTGTCCGACCTTTATGGAAATGGCGGGACTAATATTACCTCCGGCATCCAGGCTGGTACCGAGGTCCTCTCCCAGGCCCCCGGAAGCCGCGTGATGCTGTTGATGACCGACGGCCAGAGCGACATCAATATGGCGGCAGTGGAGGAGGCCGCCGCGGCGGGGATCACCATCCATACCATCGGCTTTGGCTCTGTCAACGACCAGCTCCTGGAGCAGATCGCCCAGGGGACCGGCGGGCAGTATATCCGGGCCGATTCTTCCTCGGAGCTGAGCAATGTCTATGCCAGCCTCCAGCAGGTCATCGGCAACGTGGTCACCCTTACCTACACGGCGGAGGATATGGACATCCTCTCCCGCTACTTCTTCCTGAAGGTGAACAATTCCAGCGTATATCGCGTGTACTATCTGGGCCAGGAGGAGGACACCGCCCCGGTGCTGTACACCAGCAGCCCCGCCCTGCTCTCCCCCGGCAGTGTGGAGCAGATGCTCCAGCGGGAAAGCACAATGACCTTCTCTCTCAGCGGAAAGAATCTTCTGGGAGTAGCCTCAGTGGAGGTGGGGGGACAGCGCGCGGATATTCTGGACCAGCGCAGCGATACGCTGCGGGTGTCCGTTGTACCCCAGTTTGCCGCTGGGTGGCAGACGGTGACCCTTACTATGGAGAGCGGAGAGACATTCTCTTTTGACCGCCTGATCCTGGTGGGGGAGAGCCAATATTACCGCAATCTGCGCCTTGGCAGCATCCAGATCGCAGCCACCCAGGGCGTCTTGCCCGGCGACGGCACCCTGGTGCTGGCGGGCAGCGGCATCCGCCTGGAGGAGAACGTGTCGGCGGAGAACTCCTCTCTGGAGCTGTCGGTCAGCGGTGTGTTGATTCTGCCCTGGCAGCAGGGGACGGCAGCGGACGGGGAGACGGCTCCTACCTCCGATCTCAACCTGGGGGACCGGGGGACCGTTACCGGATGGGGTGTTGTCACCCTCAACCGGAATGACAGTGCCTATGCCAACGGCGCGCCCTCAGTGGTGGCCGAGGGGCAGCTGACATTGGAGTGCGCCCCGGAGCAGTCCCAGCTGATCCAAGGACAGGAAGGAGGCAACTGAGTATGGAAAAATTGAAATTGAAAGCGCTGCAGATCAGAAAAACGCCCATTCTGGTGCCTCTGGCGGTGCTGATTCTGGTGCTGGGGGGATACACCTTCCTGCAGTTCAGAGGAGTGTCCGCCGCAAGCAGCCTGACTCTGGGGCAGCAGTATCTCAACGACCTCAACTACGGCGGCGCCATTGCCGCCTTCACCCAGGCCATTGAGTTGGACCCGGGCAGCAGCGAGGCCCGGATCGGCCTGGCCCAGGCCTACGCCGGAACAGAGGATTACGATGTGGCCCGCCAGGTGCTGGAGGATCTGGTTTACACCCAGCGTCCTAACGAGGAGGCCGTGAATGCCATGGTGGAGATCCTACAGCAGACGGGACAGCTGTCCCAGGCGGCGCAGCTGACGCAGACCTTGATTACCACCACAGACAAGGATGCATACTACGCGAAGCGGGATGAGATCCTGACGCAGCTGTATGCCGCACCCCGGTCCTATGCGGTGGGGACGGACCAGCAGCTGGTTATTACAAACGGCCAGGTCCAAAGTCTTGGCAGCAATACGCTGGGGCAGCTGGGAACGGACCCCGCCCTGGTGGCAGCGTCGGAGAACTATCAGAGCGCCGGTTTCCCCGGCACGGCCCGAAAGGTGATCTGTGTGGGCCGGACTTCCTTTGTGGTGGATGACAGCGGTGCTCTGTGGGCTGCCGGTGAGAACCGGTGGGGACAGATGGGCGGCGGATATGCCGTCACTGCACCGGAGGGCGGTTGGGTCCAGGTGGATTGCCCGGGACCGGTGGCGGATGTGGCCGGTACCACCGGACGGCTGCTGGTACTGCTTACTGATGGCTCCCTCTGGACCGTCGGCGCCGGCAGCGGCCAGACGCTAACGCCGCTGACCCGGTTCCCGGTGGTGATCCAGATTGCGTCCAATGGAGATAAGGCTGCAGTTCTGACAGCGGACGGCGCGCTGTACACCAGCAGCAGCGGTACGCCGGACCAGTGGAGTCTCTATCGGAGAGATGCAGCTGCGTTTACCCTCTCGGATACCAGTCTCTTTGTCATCACAACCGAGGGGCGGACCACCTCCGATTCCTACTATTCCGATGCGCCTTTAGGCTGGACGGTCAGCCCGGAGGACGGCGCTCTGCAGCCAGACTGTGTGGTGACGGCCATTGCCAACGCGGGCAGCCGTATCCTCTTCACCACGGCGGACGGACAGCTGTGCACCTTCCGCTCCGGCGGCGACATCCAGGAGGTGGAGTCCGGGGCGGCGGTGACCACCCTCTATCCCCAGGGGGAGGTCGTGGTGGTCGAATATGACGACGGCACGGCCCGCTATTGGGGCGAAGACACGTCTACGGCGCAGGTATTGATTTGAATCAGAGCAAAATAAAGAGCCCGGCGGGCAGCTCCACTGTTCGCCGGGCTTTATCCATAAGGAGAAAACGATGAAAAAAACAGGATCATTATTGGTATTTCTGCTGGCGGTGCTTCTCCTGCTGACCGCCTGCAGCAAAACGTCCCGGGGAAGCTGGCAGGAGCAGTACGATTTGGGTATAAAATATCTGGATGAGGGCAATTACGAGGAAGCTATTTTAGCCTTTGCAGCGGCCATTGAGATCGACCCCAAGCGGTATGAGGCGTATCTGAGCCGGGGCGAAGGCTACCTGGAAATTGCAAAACAGGGCTTGTCGGAGGAGTCGGAAGCCGCCGAGACGTATGACAAAGCATTAGAGGATTTCTTAGAGGTCATCGCCCTGGATGATCAGGTGGCCGAGGCGTATGAGAAAGCTGCTGTGACCTATACGACCATGGGAGATTTGGAGTCAGCGGAAGAGGTTTTGAATCAAGGAACGGAAGCGACAGGGAACGAAGGCTTGCTGCAGGGTGCTCAGGCGGGTACAGGAACCGGAGGCGCTGGTGATGCTGAAGGGGAGAACGGCGGCACAGAGGGGACTGCCTCCGGTGAGGACGGAACCGGTGCGGATGATGGAAATACCGGTCCGGAGAAGGATGAAACAGAGGACTCTCAGCCTGTGGAAGGCCAGGGGGATCTGCACCTGTTGTCCCTGAGCAATATCCAGTACACTTATCAGGATGGCGGATACATGACAGAGCAGAACCCGGACGCGGTGGGCAGCATGAACCTTCGATTTACGGTAGACGGTCCGGAGAACGTGACGAATGTGCTGGTGTGGAACTGGTCTGCCGACGGATTTGCGGAGAGTGAGCTGCCTGAACTGATTTCCTCTGCGGAGAAGATCTGGCAGAGCGGCGGAGGGCCGATGGCAGGAGGCCAGAAGGTACCCTTTAGCGGAAATGGAAATTTCCCTGTGTTTGCCCAGAGCAGGAATTCTTCCTTGGATGTGCTGCTCATCGGGGTGGATGAGAGTGTCCATGCAGTAGGATACGCTATTGTCACGGTGGAAGTGCCGTAATTTGTCAAAGGATCCTTCTGTCCAATTGCCGCTATATACTGGCCACTGTCCGCCTGCTCCCGGCAATTTCTGTGGCTAAGGCACCTTACCTTTGGATCGTAATGCTCCTGCCAAGGGGCCTCCGCCGTTTTCACGCAGACCGTCAGTATGAAGCCAGTATCCCTGCAGCAGCGCTCCTTATGTTCGAAGGCTCCTTCGTCAGAGCTGTGGGATAACGGAGAGAAGCGGAGGGGATTTGGACTGGAAGAGGAAGAACGATAAAAATGAGCGCCCCCAGCCGCTGCTGCGGCTGGGGGCGTATACATTGTGGGCCGGGGACTATTCCTCCAGCAGAGACGGCAGCTCCGTGAGGGAGCGGATCTCATAATTGATCCGAAGCCCTTCAGGCCGGGGCTTTCCGCTGCGGTTCAGCCAGCAGCAGGGGAGGGAGGCGTTGTTGGCTCCCTGTATGTCGCTGGTAAGGGAATCCCCTATGACAAGGCAGTCCTCCGGTTTCGCGCCGGGAATGTGGGCCAAGACGTAGTCGAAATAGGCCCTCTCCGGCTTGCCGCAGCCCACAGTCTCAGAGATGAAGAACCCCTGGAAGCAGGGGGTAATAGGAGAGCTGGCAAACCGGGCCTCCTGGACAGATGCAACGGCATTGGTGATGATATAGAGCCGCCGGTGCGCGGCAAGGGATTGACACACCTTCAGGGCGTCGGGGAAGAGGACGGCGCTTTCCGCCAGAGCCCGAAGGTGGATTTGATTCATGGCCTCCGGGTCGCCGGTGAGGCCGGACCGGCAGAGGTACCTGCGAAATCGCTCTACCAGCAGAAAGTCCTTGGTGTATTTTCCGGCATTGAAGTCCTCCCACAGTTCCTCATTGCACCGGTGATAGAGATCATAAAGCGTCTCGGTGAAGGGGAGACCCGTCTCCCGGCACACTGCCAGAAAAGCATCCCGCTCGGCGGCCACGAAGTCGAAGAGGGTGTTGTCCGCATCAAAGAGCAAAATAGGGTAGCGCATGGCGTCTCCTTTCCGGTCTTACAGCTCTGTATACTTCTCCTTCCGGCCCCGAGACTTTTCCACTGGGTACTTCTCCTCGTTGCGCCGGAGCTTTTCCAGGATGATCTCATCTAAATCGAAACCCAGCCGGTCTGAGAGCAAAATGGCGTACATCAGTACGTCCGCCAACTCTTCACGCATCTCCGGCAGCTTCTTCCGGCACTCTACGTCCCCGCCGCTCCACTGAAATACCTCCAGCAGTTCTGCCGCCTCCAGACTCAGGGAGATGGCAAGATCCTTGGGGTTGTGGTACTGCCTCCAGTCCCGCTGGTCCCGGAAGGCCAACACCTTTTCGATGGTCTCCTGCCGCATGGCAATTCCTCCTTTTCATTGAAAAAACACGGCGTGACTTTCGTCACGCCGTGTTCATTGCATTAGACTGCAGTCCTCAGATGGACTTGTCCTCCACATACAGCTCGCGGACCGCGTTGGGATCGGCGGCGGGCTTGGCAGCGGGGGCGGCAGGAGCAGCGGCGGGCTCGTCGTGAGGACCGTCGCGCCATGCCAGGAACTTGGGGGCCACCTGGGGGAACAGAGCCAGGCTCAGCACGTCCTCCTCGCTCTTGGCGATGTCCTTGAACTCCTCCTTGTACTTCTCCAGCTCAGGCTCCAACAGATCGGCGGGACGGCAGGTAATGACCTCCTCCGGCTTGATGCCGGCCTTGGCCCGGACCTCCTCGTTGACCTTGCCGGGCAGAGCGCCGTACTCGCCCTTCAGCACCGCACGGGACTCCTTGGTGAAGGTCTTGTACCGCTCGCCCAGAATCACGTTCATGACGGCCTGGGTGCCCACGATCTGGGAGGAAGGGGTAACCAGCGGGGGATAGCCGTAGTCCTCACGGACACGGGGAATCTCCGCCAGCACGTCATAGTACTTATCCTCCTTGCCGGCCTGCTTGAGCTGGCTGATGAGGTTAGACAGCATGCCGCCGGGCACCTGATAGAGCAGGGTGTTGGTATCCACGTTCAGCACCTTGGGGTCCAGAGAGCCGGTGTCCTTCAGACGCTGGGCCACCTTCCGGAAGTGGACGGCGGCGTCGCTCATCTTTCCAAGGTCCAGACCAGTGTCACGGACGGTACCCTTCAGGGTGGCCACCAGGGACTCGGTGGCGGGCTGGGAGGTGCCGTTGGCCAGGGGACTCAGGGCGCAGTCCACAATGTCCACGCCGGCGTAGGCCGCCATGAGATAGACCATGTCGCCGGTGCCGGTGGTGTTGTGGGTGTGCAGATGGATGGGAATGCTCACATTCTCCTTCAGGCGCTTGACCAGGGAGTAGGCATCCATAGGCAGCAGCAGGTTTGCCATGTCCTTGATGCACAGGGTGTCGGCGCCCATCTGCTCCAGCTCCTTGCCCAGCTTCACGAAGTAGTCCTCGTTATGGATGGGGGAGATGGTGTAGGAGAGGGTGGCCTCCACCTGGCCGCCGTACTTCTTGGTGGACTTGATGGCCTGCTCCAGATTGCGCACATCATTGAGGGCGTCGAAGATACGGATGATGTCGATGCCGTTCTCCACACTCTTGCGGCAGAAGGCGTCCACCACATCGTCGGCGTAGTGCTTGTAGCCCAGGATGTTCTGGCCGCGGAAGAGCATCTGCAGCTTGGTGTGGGGCAGATGCTTGCGGAGGGTCCGCAGGCGCTCCCAGGGGTCTTCGTTGAGGAAGCGCATGCACACATCAAAGGTTGCGCCGCCCCAGCACTCCAGGGAGTAGTAGCCAATGGAGTCCAAGATTTCACAGGCGGGGAGCATATCGTCGATGGTCATCCGGGTGGCGGCCTGAGACTGGTGGGCGTCACGGAGGATGGTATCGGTGATCAGCAGGGGCTTTTTAGACAGAAATTCCATAGTTTCCATAGTGAACCTCCTTCTCAATTAACCGAACAGTGCCATCAGCACGCCAGCGGCGATGGCAGAGCCGATCACGCCGGCCACATTGGGGCCCATGGCGTGCATGAGCAGGAAGTTGCCGGGGTTGGCCTTCTGGCCCTCCACCTGGGAGACACGGGCGGCCATAGGCACAGCGGACACGCCGGCGGAGCCGATGAGGGGATTGATCTTTTCCTTCAGGAACAGGTTCATGACCTTGGCCAGAAGCACGCCGCCGGCGGTACCGAAGCCGAAGGCCACAACGCCCATGCACATGATGGCGATGGTCTGACCGGACAGGAAGGTAGTGGCAGTGGCGGTGGAACCGACAGACAGACCCAGGAAGATGGTGACGATGTTCATCAGCTCGTTGCCGGCGGTCTTGGTCAGACGCTCCACGACACCGCTCTCCTTGAACAGGTTACCCAGCATCAGGCAGGCAATCAGAGGAGCGGCGGAGGGCACCAGCAGGGCCACAAACACGGTAACCATGATGGGGAAGATGATCTTCTCACGCTTGGACACCTCGCGCAGAGGCTTCATGACGATCTGACGCTCGGCCTTGGTGGTGAGCAGACGCATGATGGGGGGCTGGATCACAGGCACCAGAGCCATATAGCTGTAAGCGGCTACGGCGATGGGCCCCAGCAGGTGGGGAGCCAGACGGCTGGTGACGAAGATAGCCGTAGGACCATCAGCGCCGCCGATGATACCGATGGAGGAGGCCTCCGCGGCATTGAACAGGCCGGACAGGCGGCAGCCCACATAGGTTATGAAGATACCCAGCTGGGCAGCGGCGCCCAGCAGCAGGCTCTTGGGGTTGGCGATCAGGGGACCGAAGTCGGTCATGGAACCCACGCCCATGAAGATGAGGCAGGGGTAGATGCCCAGCTTCACGCCTAAGTACAAAACGTCAATGAGGCCGGTGGAAACGGTGGTTCCCACGGGATAGGCATTCAAAATGGCGTCGCTGACGCCGGCGGCCTGCAGCTCGCTCAGCAGCTCTGCCGTCATGGGGGAGCCGCCGAACAGCTCCCAGTGGATGTGGCCGCCGGCGAAGAGGATCTCGTGGTACATCTCAGCGCCGGGCAGGTTGGTGGCCAGCATGCCGAAGGAGATCGGCAGCAGCAGCAGGGGTTCGAACTTCTTCACGATGGCGAGGTACATGAGGACGAAGGAAATGAGGATCATCACGATCGTCTTCCAGTCGCCGTTGGCACCGATCATGTAGAAGCCGGTATCATGAATAAAATTGATAATCGGTTGCATAACACATTACCCTCCCTACGCGATCAGCCGATCACGCACAGCAGAGTACCGGACTCAACGGAAGAACCCTTGGAGGTGTTGACGGAAGTGATGGTGCCGTCGCAGGGAGCCATGATCTCGTTCTCCATCTTCATGGCCTCCAGAACCATCAGCACGTCGCCCTTCTTGACGGCGGAGCCGTTCTGCACGTTGACGGACAGAATGGTGCCGGGCATGGGGGAGCAGACCTTCTCACCGCCGGCGGGAGCAGCAGCGGCAGGAGCGGCGGGAGCGGCAGCGGGGGCGGCGGGGGCAGCAGCGGGAGCACCGTCCATTACCTCAAGGGTGATCTCGTAGACGCTGCCGTTCACATTAACCTTGTACTTTTTCATGTTTCTTTACCTCTTCCTCTTAAAGTTTTTTTACGGACAGGATACGGATACCGGCCAGATCAGTACCTAAATCCTCCGCAACTGCGGCGGAAATGGCGGCGATCATAGCCTGTCGATTGGGGATACTCTCCGCCTTGGCGGGCGCTGCAGCAACGGACTCAGCGGCCACGGGCTGCTTGCTGCCGGTACGGCAGACAGCGCTCATGACATAGCTGAGTGCGATGATGCAGATCAGGCCAACGAAGACAGTACCGATGCCCATCAACACGACGAACCAGTTAGACATGTCGGTCATAGATGCTTCCTCCTTCACAGATAGTTGTCCTGTTTTTGAAAAAAACAGGACAAATCAGCTGTTGAAATCTTTTGAATTTCAACTAACGCATAGATGCAAGTATTATAGCAGAAGACATTGGGAAATTCAATACCATTTCCCAAAACGCTGACAAAAAATTAACGTACTCTTTTACAAAAAAACAATGTATGTTATACTGCAAGTTGAAATTTTTTGTCTCCAGTTTGAAGAAATCAGACGGTGGCGGGGAAGGAGCGCAGAAGATGACGTACGGGCAGGTGTGCCGGGGGAATTTTCTCACCCGGCCCAACCGGTTTATCGCCCATGTGGCGGTGGATGGGCGGACAGAGGTCTGTCATGTGAAAAATACAGGGAGGTGCCGGGAGCTTTTGACACCGGGGGCGGCGGTGTATCTGGAGAGATCGGACAACCCCAAGCGGAAGACACAATATGATCTTATCGCGGTGGAAAAGGGGGACCTGCTCATCAACATGGATGCCCAGGCGCCCAACCGGGTGTTCGGGGAGTGGGCGGCAGAAAACTGGCCGGGGCTTCTCGCCCTGCGGCCGGAGTTCACCTGGGAGGACTCCCGGTTTGACTTTCGCCTGGAGACGGAGAGGGGGATTACCTTTGTGGAGGTGAAGGGGGTCACCTTGGAGGAGAACGGGGAGGTCCGATTCCCCGATGCTCCTACGGAGCGGGGGGTGAAGCATCTCCACGGACTCCGGCGGGCAGTGGAGCAGGGCTGCGGCGCGGCGGTCTGCTTCGTGGTCCAGATGAAGGGAGTCACCCACTTCCGGCCCAACGACCTTACACACCCCGCCTTCGGTCAGGCCCTGCGGGAAGCTGCGTCGGTGGGAGTGCAGGTACTGGCTTACGACTGTGTTGTTACCCCGGAGAGTCTGAGGATGGACGCTCCAGTGCCGGTTTTACTATAAAGGAAAACAGCTTGTCACCTATTGCTGCAGCGCAATAGAAAAAGCATGCGCCGCGCATTCAGCGGCGCATGCTTTTCTGCAATGGAACAATGGAGAAGGAGCGCCCTGATGGGAGGTTTATCGGCGGGGCGGGGCCAGCAGGGCATCCATGTCGGCGGGCAGAGGGGCCTCCAGATCCAGCAGCGCGCCGGTGACCGGGTGGCGCAGCCGCAGCAGGGCGGCATGGAGGGCGGGCCGGGGGATCAGTGCCTTGTCTTCGGTGCCGTAGAGCCAGTCTCCGGCCAGGGGAAAGCCAATGGCGGCCATATGGAGCCGAAGCTGGTGGGTTCGGCCGGTGTGGGGGATGAGCCGCAGGAGAGTGAGGCCGTTTGCCTGACGGAGGGTCTCGTAGCCGGTCCAGGACGCCGCACCCTCGGCGCGGATGCACCGCTTGATGGGGGAGTCCGCACACCGACCGATGGGCAAGCGGATCTCTCCGGCAGCAGGGGAGACGATCCCCAGGGCCACGCCTCGGTACTCCCGATAAAAGTCCGCTGTATGGAACTGCTGCCGCAGAAGGTTGTGGATGTATTGATTTTTGGCTACCGTCATCAAGCCGGTAGTGCCCCGGTCCAGCCGGTTTACCGGGTGGAGGGTGAAGCTGGGACCCAGATGGGCGGCCAGGCCGTTGGCCAGAGTGGGTTCCTCCGGGGAGAAGGAGGAGGCGTGGACTGCCAGGGGAGCATTCTTGTTTACCACCAGCATAAACTCGTCCTCATAAATGATATCCAAGTCCATGGGGATAGGGATTGTGGGGATCTGGGCAGGAGGATCGGAGAGATCCACGGTAATGCGATCTCCAGCGATCGTGACGGCGTTGGTAAAAACCGGGAGACCGTTTCGCAGCAGTGCTCCGGGACGGCGCTTGATTTGATTGAGAAGGGTGGTGCTGATGCCCAGTTCCCGTTTGAGGAGGACGCCCACCGTCCACCCCGCCTGCCGGGAGGATACCACGAATTCCATAGGGGATTTCCTTTCTGTTCTTTTATACCGCTCTCAGTATAGCGGCCCTCCGGAAAGACCGCGAGGGAGGAACCGGGGGTTTCCAAAAAAGCCGCCGCAGTGCATTCTGCGGCGGCTTTTTTGACAAGTTGGAACAAATCGGCTACCGGTCCTCCCGGAAGTAGGGGAGACCCAGGCTGGCGGGGGGCTGATCCTCCCGCTTTTTCCGCATGGAGACGACGATCAGCACCACCAGAGTCACCAGATAGGGGATCATCTTGTACAGCTCCTTCACCGACAGGTCCAGACCTGAGGGAATGTAGAGGTACAGAATGTAGAATCCACCGAAAAGGATGGAGGCCAGGATGCTGATGCTGGGCCGCCAGATGGTGAAGATCACCAGAGCGATGGCCAGCCAGCCGCGGTCGCCGAAGGCGTTGTTGGACCAGACGCCGCAGGCGTAATCCATCACATAGTAGAGACCGCCCAGGCCCGCCACCATGCTGCCCACGCAGGTGGCCACATACTTGTACCGGGAGACGTTGATACCGGCGGCGTCGGCGGTAGCAGGGCTTTCGCCTACCGCCCGCAGCTGCAGGCCCATCCGGGTGCGTTTGAGCACATAGGAGGACACGATGGCGATGATCACCGCAAGGTAGGCCAGGAAGCCGTAGGACAGGAACACCTGACCGAACCAACCCAGATCCCCGGCAAAGGGGAGAGATTTGCTGAAATAGGCGCTTGTGGCGGAGAGTGCGATGGAGGGCACCTCGCTGCCGGTGAGCTTGATGAGAGAGCCGCCGAAGAAGTTGCCGACGCCCACGCCGAAGGTGGTGAGGGCCAGACCGGTAACGTTCTGGTTAGCCCGCAGTGTAACGGTCAGCACACAATAAATGAGACCCATAAGAAGCGACCCCAGCAGGGAGCAGACCATGGGAATGCCGATAGCGAGAAAGGCGTTCATCTCCTCCGGCGTCACGGCCTGCTCATAGAAGAAGGAGCCGATGACACCGCAGATGCCGCCCACATACATGACGCCGGGGATACCCAGATTCAGGTTGCCGGACTTTTCCGTCAGAATTTCGCCGGTACTGCCATACAGCAGAGGAATGCCCTGCATGACCGCTCTGGGGATAAAGGATACCAGATCAAACATTCCTCACGCCTCCTTTTCCGCGGATTTCCGCAGGTTGATTTTGTAGGTGATAAAGAACTCGCAGCCGATGATGAAGAAGAGGATGATGCCGGTGAGAATATCGGAAAACGAGTGGTTGAGGCCGAAGTCGCTGGAAATTTCGCTGGCGCCACGGCTGAGGAACACCAGCAGAAGGCTGGTGAAGATCATGGCGATGGGGTTGAACTTGGCAAGCCAGGAAACCATGACGGCGGTAAAGCCCCGGCCATCCACCACGGTGGTGGTGAGGGTGTGGTTGATGCCGCCCACCAGCAGAAGACCCATCAGACCGCATACCGCGCCGGAGATGACCATGGTGCGGATAATGACCCGCTCCACCTTGATGCCGGCGTAGCTGGCGGTGCGCTGGCTCTCGCCCACCACGGCGATCTCATAGCCGTGCTTGCTCTTGCTGAGGTAGATGTACATAGCGCCGGTGAGTACCGCCACCACCACAATGCTGAGAAGGTACTGGTTCACGATCTCCGGCAGCCAGCCGATCTCGGTGCTCTGGTTGATGATGCCGATTTTACCGGCCCCCTTGGGCACCTCCCACACAATGATGTAGTAGGCGGCCAGCTGGGTGGCGATGTAGTTCATCATCAGCGTGAACAGCGTCTCGTTGGTATTCCATTTGGCCTTGAAGAAGGCGGGGAGGAAACCCCACAGGGCTCCGGCCAGAATACTGGCTACGATCATGCAGAGGATCACCATACCGTTGGAGAGCTTGTCCGCAAGGCAAATCATGCACGCAGTGGTGGCAAGGCCGCCGATGAGCACCTGACCCTCGGCGCCGATGTTCCAAAAGCGCATCTTGAACGCCGGTGTCACCGCCAGGGAGATGCCCAGCAGGATGGCCAGCTCCTGGGCAGTGATCCAGGTGCGGCGGGCGGTACCGAAGGCACCGTAGAAAATGGTGGCGTAGATGCTGATGGGGTTCTCGCCGGTCATCAGCATGGTCACCACCGCGCAGACGATGAGGGCCAGCAGAATGGCGGCGCCCCGGATGCCCCAGGCCGCATACCAGGGCAGATCCGTCCGTTTGGAAATATAAAACCGTTTTTGCTGCTTATTCATCCGCACTGCCTCCTCCCACATGGGTCATAAGAGCACCCACCTGCCGCTTGTTGGCGGTGCGGGCGTCGAGAATACCGCTGACCTGTCCGCCGCAGAGTACCAGAATCCGGTCGCACAGCTCCAAGAGCACATCCAGATCCTCGCCCACATACACCACGGCCACTCCCTTTGTTTTCTCTTCGGTCAGCAGATTGTAGATGGTATAGGATGTATTGATGTCCAGGCCCCGAACGGCGTAGGCGGTCATCAGCACAGCGGGCTGCTGGGCGATCTCACGGCCCACCAGCACCTTCTGCACGTTGCCGCCGGACAGACGGCGCACGGGGAAGGAGGTGCTGGGCGTCACCACATCCAAATCTTTCCAGATCCGGTTGGCCAGATTTTCGGGGTCCTTCCGATCCAGAAAGACACCCCGCCCCTTGTTCCAGGAGCGCAGCATCATGTTGCCGGTCATGCCCATGGAGCCCACCAGGCCCATGCCCAGCCGGTCCTCAGGGACAAAGGCCATGGACACACCGCATTTGCGGATAGCCATGGGGTCGAGTCCCACCAGCTCCCGGCTCTTGGGCGCCTGGGAGTCGTCCTCCTCCGGGGGATAGAAGGTGACGCTGCCCTGGGCCACAGGGTAGAGGCCGGAGATGGCCTCCAGCAGCTCCCGCTGGCCGGAGCCGGAGATACCAGCAATGCCTAAGATCTCCCCGCTCATGGCGGTGAAGGTCACATTGTCCAGCCGCTTGACGCCCAGATTGTCGAAAACCGTGAGGCCCTTGACTTCCAGACGCTTGTGGGGGTTGACGGGCTGGGGGCGGTTGATGTTGAGGCTCACTGCGTGGCCCACCATCATGTCCGTCAAAGACTGCTGGCTTGCCTCGCTGGTGGGGATATCTCCCACATACTCGCCCTTGCGCAGTACCGCCACCCGGTCGGAGACCTCCAGTACCTCGTGGAGCTTGTGTGTGATGATGATGAGGGATTTCCCGTCGGCACGCATATTGCGCATCACCGTGAAGAGTTTGTCGGTCTCCTGAGGGGTGAGGACGGCGGTGGGCTCGTCCAGGATCAGGATTTCCGCACCCCGGTAGAGCACCTTCACGATCTCCACCGTCTGCTTCTGGGAGACAGACATCTCATAGACCTTCTGGCTGAGATCGATCTCAAAGCCATACTTGTCGCAGATCTCCCGAATCCGCTGCCCGGCCTTCTTCAGATCCAGACGCCCTTCATCCTTCAGACCCAGCACAATGTTTTCCGTGGCAGTAAACACGTCCACCAGTTTGAAGTGCTGGTGGATCATGCCGATGCCGAGATCAAAGGCATCCTTAGGGGAGGAGATGGTTACCGGCTTGTCATTAACATAGATCTGGCCCTCGTCGGCCTGGTAGATTCCGGAGAGCATGTTCATCAGCGTGGTCTTACCGCTGCCATTCTCTCCCAGAAGGGAGAGAATCTCTCCCTTGTGCAGCGCAAGATTGATATCGTGGTTGGCTACCACTTTGCCGAAACGCTTGGTGATATGCTCCATTCTGATGGCATTCTTTACCGTTTCCAAGGCTGTCATCCTTTCTGTGGGGGAGAGAGCGGGGCACCTTTCTCTCCCCGGTTATGTACGCCAGTCGTATTGATTTATTTTAGCACATCCATCAAATAATGTAAATTAATTTCCCGCATCCCGCAGCCCCTTTTTCCTTCAAATTCCAAAAGAATGGAAGAAAGCCCCTGTCCGGCAGAGATGACCGGACAGGGGCCAATAGACCGTAGGAAACCGGGTCAGGGAATCAGACGATCAATACGCGATTAATATGCCTCATCCAGCAGGGTGATCCCATCGATCCGCAGGTCAAAATAAGGAGCGGAGCGATACTCGGACTCGTGGAAGTAACCGTCGGCAATGGCCTCGGTGTCGGGGGTGTAGTCGGGGTCGGTATCCACGTCAGCCATGTAGCTGGTCAGGGTCTCGCCGTTCACGGTGAAGGTGGAGGTGTCGAACACATGCAGGGACCCATCCTCCAGAGCGGCGATAGCGGTGTCGATGGCCTCCTGAGTACCCTCGGCAGCCACATCGGTGTTCAGGTCGGTGAGGACCACAGAACCGGTGGCCAGGGTGCCGGTCCAGTCGGCGTCGATGGCAGTGCCCTCGGCAACGGCGGTGATGGCGTACTCATAGTAAGGAGTCCAGTCGATGCGGGAAGAAATCAGATAGGTGTTGGGGCAGGCGCTGATGGTGGAGCCGTTGTAGGACACGTTGGGCACACCGGCGGTCTCGCAGGCGGTGGGAGCGCCCATGGAGTCGGCGTGCTGGCTGATCAGAACGCAGCCGTTGTCGATCAGCTTCTGAGCGCCTTCCTTCTCGGCGGTCTCATCATACCAGGAACCGGTGAAGGTCACTTCCATGGTGGCGCTGGGGCAGACAGAGCGGGCGCCCAGGAAGAAGGAGGTGTAGCCGGAAACCACTTCGGCGTAGGTGAAAGCGCCCACATAGCCGATCTTGGCCTGGTCAGCGGTGATCTCACCGGCGTCGATCATGGCATTGAGCTTCATGCCGGCCACGATACCGGCCAGGTAGCGGCCCTCATAAATGGAAGCGAAGGCGTTGTGGTAGTTGTCGAGACCCTCGGTGTGGGCCTTGGTGCCGGTGGAGTGGCAGAACTGAACGTCGGGGAAGTCCTTGGCGGCCTGGATCATGAAATCCTCATGGCCGAAGCTGTCGGCAAAGATGATGTCGCAGCCGTCGTCCGCCAGCTCAGCGGCCGCATCGTAGCACTCCTGGCCCTCAGGCACATTGGTCTTGAGGACGTAGTCGGTGACGCCCAGGTTTTCACAGGCGGCCTTGGCTGCATTGATGAAGTTGAGATCGTAAGTGGAGTTTTCATCGTGCAGGAAAATGAAGCCCACCTTCAGATCGGCAAAGGCAGAGGTCTCTCCCCCTTCGCCGCCGTCGTTGGCAGCGCCGTTATTGGTGCTGCCGCCACTGTTGTTGGTGCCGCATGCCACCAGTGCAAAGATCATGGCAAGAGACAGCACCAGTGCGAATAACTTCTTCATGTCGGTATCCTCCTTAAAATTTTTGGCAATTGCTTACCATTGTCTGTATTCTACAGGAAACGGCGATAAATTTCAACTAAAAAATAGGCAGAATCACAAATAAATATTTTTGAGTTTGTCGGAACCGCCTAAAATACGGACATGAAATTGCAAAAATGTCCATGGTACAAACACGGTGCTTGAGAAAGAATCTCCTGCCAGCGGACGGTCCATGGAAAAATTGGTCAGTTTCCACATGGGGAGGAGGGGAATGGAGACAGTGAACAAAGTGTGAATTTTCTTTTTTAATAATGTGAAATCGGCGGTTTCACCGTTGACGGCAGGGGAGGGGTATAGTATAATAACATGAATTTTTGTGAGGAGAAGTCGCTATGTGGATTGCGGACAAGTGGCGGGACTATGAAATATTGGACTGCGGCGGCGGCGAGAAGCTGGAGCGGTGGAAGGACCAGATCCTGGTCCGGCCGGATCCCCAGGCCATCTGGGCCACGCCCCGGCGCAATGAGGGCTGGCGGCATCCGGCGGGGCGGTACTACCGTTCCAGCACCGGCGGCGGCCACTGGGAGAAGGGGAAGCTGCCCCAGCAGTGGCAGGTGCGTTACGGGGATCTGACGTTTCAGGTCAAGCCCATGAATTTCAAGCATACCGGTCTCTTTCCGGAGCAGGCGGTGAACTGGGACTTTGCTATGGAGAAAATCCGGGGGGCCGGACGGCATATCAACGTCCTGAACCTCTTCGCCTACACCGGCGCCGCCAGCGTGGCCTGCGCCGCCGCCGGAGCCAGTGTCTGCCATGTGGACGCGGCCAAGGGCATGGTGGCCTGGGCCAAGGAGAACGCCAAGGCCAGCGGCCTTGGTGAAGCCCCAATCCGCTGGATCGTGGACGACTGCGCCAAGTTTGTGGAGCGGGAGATCCGCCGGGGACGGCGGTACGACGCCATTATTATGGACCCGCCGAGCTACGGGCGGGGCCCTACCGGAGAGGTGTGGAAGCTGGAGGACAGCCTCTATCCCTTTGTGGAGCTGTGCAGCAAGGTGCTGTCGGACAAGCCTCTCTTCGTGATCATCAACTCCTACACCACCGGCCTCGCCCCCGGGGTGCTGGGGTATTTGCTCCAGCTTCTGGTGGGGCAGAAATACGGCGGGAAGTGTGAGTGGGACGAGATCGGCCTTCCCGTGACGGAGACGGGCCTGGCGCTGCCCTGCGGCGCCACGGGCCGGTGGATGGCGGAATGAGCGCGGAGCGCCTTTTCCGATACCTTTTTGCCATGGCCTGGGGGGCGCTGCCCGCCCTGGTCCTCTGCCTGGCGCTTCTGCCCTGGCGGCAGAGGCGGCTTCACCGGCTGGGCCTTGTGAGCAGTCCTGTTCGGGAGGGGATGCTGCTTCTCTTCTGGATGTTCTGTGGAGCCATGGCCCTTTTGACGCTGTTTCCCCGGTGGGTGGTGCCCTCCCTTGTGGATGTATGGAACGGTTACCGCTGGAACGCGGGGGAGTACCCCTTTTTCACCATGGGGACCGTCAGCCTGACGCCCTTCGGCACCCTGTATGATCCCTTTATTTTCCTGGGAAATGTGGTGATGTTCCTGCCCTTCGGCTTTTTGGTCCCCCTTTTGTGGCGGCGCACAGGCTGGGGCAGTGCCCTGCTTTTAGGGGTGTGCATCACTTTTTTTGTGGAGAGCTGCCAGCTTTTGGTGGGGCGGGCTTTCGATGTGGACGATCTGATGCTCAACGCCCTGGGGGTGCTGGCGGGCTACGGGATCTGGCGTCTCTGGCGGCGTCTGGCCTCCGACTGGGCCTGCCGTCTCTGGTGCCGGGAAACCAATGAAATGTGAGTGAGAAGACGATGGAGATCATCAAAACAAGCGAATTGGTCTACCGCTATCCGGTGGAGGAGGGGGAGACTCCCGAAAATGCTCTGGACGGGGTGGACCTTACCATTAAAAAAGGCTCCTTTGTAGTGGTGCTGGGCCACAACGGCTCAGGAAAATCCACCTTGGCCAAACATATGAATGGAGTTCTGACGCCCTCCTCCGGCAAGGTGCTGGTGGACGGGCTGGATACGTCGGAGGAGGAAAATCTGCTGGAGGTCCGGCGGCGGGTGGGCATGGTGTTCCAGAACCCGGACAACCAGATCGTGGCCAATGTGGTGGAGGAAGATGTGGCCTTCGGCCCGGAGAATTTAGGCGTCCCCACGGCGGAGATCCGAAAGCGGGTGGATGCCGCGCTGAAGGCGGTGGGTATGGAGCAGTTTGCCGACCACGCCCCCCACATGCTCTCCGGCGGTCAGAAGCAGCGCATCGCCATTGCCGGAGTCATCGCCATGACCCCGGAGTGTATCGTGTTGGACGAGTCCACCGCTATGCTGGACCCGGCTGGCCGGCAGGAGGTGCTGGACACAGTGAGTTACCTCAACCGGGAGCGGGGGATCACGGTGATCCTCATTACCCACCATATGAACGAGGCGGTATACGCAGACCGGGTGGTGGTGATGGACCACGGCAAGGTGGCCATGGACGGCGCACCCATGGAGATCCTCACCCAGGTGGAGCGGCTCCACGCCCTGGGGCTCAGCGCCCCGCCCACGGTGCAGCTGCTGTACGCCCTGCGCCGGGAGGGCTGGGATGTGTCCCTGGAGGCGCTGACGGTGGAGGACTGCGCCGATCACATCTGCCAGGCGTTGGCCTGAGCTTAGGAAAATGAGGGATAGACCATTGGAACCGATCATCCGCGTGGATCATCTGACCCACACCTACGGCGAGGGGACCCCTTTTTGCCGCAGCGCCGTCCGGGACATGAGCCTGGACATTTTTCCCGGGGAGTTCCTGGGAATCATCGGCCATACCGGGTCGGGAAAATCCACTTTGATCCAGCATCTCAACGGCCTTCTGCAGCCTACCTCCGGAAAGATCCTCTTCCACGGGCAGGATATCTGGGCCGACCCCAAGAAGATCCGGGATGTCCGCTTCCGGGTAGGGCTGGTGTTCCAGTACCCGGAGTATCAGCTCTTTGAGGAGACGGTTGGCAAGGACATCGCCTTCGGCCCCAGGAATATGGGCCTCACCGGCGCCGCCCTGCAGGAGCGGATCGAGGAGGCGGCGGGTTTTGTGGGCCTCTCTCCGGAGCTGATGGAGAAATCGCCCTTTGAGCTCTCCGGCGGTCAGAAGCGCCGGGTGGCCATCGCCGGGGTCATCGCCATGATGCCGGAGGTGCTGATTTTGGATGAGCCCTCCGCAGGGCTGGACCCCGCCGGGCGAGACAGCCTCATGGGGAAGATCCGAAGCTACCACCAGGCCACCGGCAGCACGGTGGTGGTGGTAAGCCACAGCATGGACGAGATTGCTGAAAACGCTGACCGCATCGCTGTGCTGGCGGATGCCGGAGTGGTGATGACCGGCACCCCACACGAGGTATTCAGCCGCGGGGCGGAGCTGGAGGCCGTGGGGCTCACGGTGCCTCAGGTCACCAAGGTGGCCATGGAACTTCACCGCCGGGGACTGCCCATTGATCCCGCCGTGTACACCGTAGCGGAGCTGAAGAAGGCGCTTCTGGCGCTGAAAGGGGGGCGGAGCGGATGTTGAAGGACATCACCCTGGGCCAGTATTTTCCAGGAAACAGTGTGGCCCACCGCTTAGACCCCCGTACCAAGCTGATTTTAGAGATCCTCTATATTGTGGCTCTCTTCTCCGCCAACGACTGGTTTGTGAGTTACGCCTTCCTGGCTCTGGTGCTGGGAAGTGCCATCGCCGTGTCCCATGTACCCCTCAAATCCCTGGTGCGGGGCCTGAAGCCGGTGGTGATTATCGTCTGCTTTACCGGCGTTATCAATCTTTTCTGGACCCCGGGCGACACGGTGCTCTTCTCCTGGTGGATCTTTACGATCAATTTGGAGGGAGTCTACCGGGCGTTCTTCATGGTCATCCGTATTGTGATGCTCATTATGGGCACCTTCCTTCTGACCTACACCACCAGCCCCATCACCCTCACGGACGGGCTGGAGACCCTGCTGGGTCCTCTGAAGAAACTCCATCTGCCCATCCATGAGCTGAGCATGATGATGTCCATTGCTCTGCGCTTTATCCCCACCCTCATTGAGGAGACGGATAAGATCATGTCTGCCCAGAAGGCCAGAGGGGCGGACTTCGAGTCCGGCAGCGTTCTCCAGCGGGCCAAGGCCATGGTGCCCCTGCTGGTGCCCCTCTTCATCTCCGCTTTCCGTCGGGCCGACGAGCTGGCAGTGGCCATGGAGTGCCGCTGCTACCACGGCGGCGAAGGCCGTACCAAGCTGCGGGTGTTGCGGTATCAGGGGATCGACTATGCCGCATTTGCCCTGGCCATCGTGGTGCTGGCTGTGATTTATACCCTGCGATTCCTGAATGTGTAAAGCAAAGAAACTTTGCAGATATCTCCGCTGGATTTTTGCGGCGGCGGTTTTGGCGGTTCTTCTCTTTTGGGCCTTTGATACCCGGCTGGTCACCAGGAACTATCAGATTGAAGCGCCGGTAGAGGCGACAGTGCGCCTGGCGGTGCTGACGGATCTCCACAGCTGTGCGTACGGAGAGGGTCAGGAGGATCTTCTCCGGGCGGTGGCGGCAATTGCGCCCGACGGCGTCCTTTTGGTGGGGGATATTGTGGACGATGTACTGCCGGAGGAGAACGCTTTCCTTGTACTGGAAGCACTGGCAAGGGAATATCCTTGCGTGTATGTCACCGGGAACCACGAATACTGGACTGGTCGGGTAGATGAGATCTGTGAGAAGATTGCTGCTCTCGGTATTGCTGTGCTCCGGGGGGAACAGGTGACCTGGACCCTCCGGGGCCAGGAGATTACCATCTACGGGGTGGATGACGCCGATTCCGGGAAGCTGGAGGAGCAGCTGTCTGCCTTTGTTTCTGCGGAGGGTGAGACTTCCGTTCTTCTGGCCCACCGGCCGGAGGAGATCAATCTCTATGCTTCCTATGGCTTTACGGTGGTGGTGTCCGGTCATGCCCACGGCGGCCAGTGGCGGCTGCCGGGACTGATCAACGGTCTTTATGCCCCTCACCAGGGATGGTTTCCCAATTACGCCGGAGGGCTTTATCAGGTGGAGGACACAGCCTTTGTGGTGAGCCGTGGCCTTGCCCGGGAGTCCACCCGGGTGCCGAGAATTTTCAACCCGCCGGAGCTGGTTCTGCTGGAGCTTGTGCCGGAGGAATGACGAAAGAGAGGGGAGGCTGCCTATGCGGAATCTCGCCATAAAGCTGATGTATAATGCCGCAGCGTAAAGCAAACAGGCCGGTGGCCTGTTTGTAGCGTAGGCCGCAGCGGCTATGCCGCGAGGAGAGGCACTTTAGTAGACGTATTAAGGGAGAAGATGGTAGGTCATATGCGGAATCTTGCCATGAAACTGATGTATAATGGGACAGCCTACCATGGGTGGCAGGTCCAGAAGACCCAGGTTACCGTGGGGGAAACTCTGGAGCGGGCCGTGGGCATGGTCTGCGGCCACAAGGTTCACATTACCGGCTGCGGCCGCACTGACGCCGGGGTCCATGCGGAGGCCTATATTGCCAATTTCCGTACGGACTCCCGGATTCCCGTGGACCGGCTTCCCTTTGCGGTGAATACCCACACCCCCGAAGATATTGTGGTCCAGGCTGCCTACGAGGTGGCCGACGACTTCAATGCCATCGGCTCCTGTTTGAAGAAAGAGTATACTTACCGCATCTACAACTCCCGGATCAAAAATCCTTTTTATGTCAACCGAGCCTATTTCTACCCCAAGCACCTGGATGAGGCGCTGCTGGACCGGGCGGCCCGGGCCTTTGAGGGAACCCACGATTTCCGGGCGGTGCGCTCAGTGGGGACGGAGACCAAAACCACAGTGCGGACCGTCTACTACTGCCGGGTGGAGCGCCGGGGGGATCTTTTAGAGCTGAAGGTCTGCGCCAACGGATTTTTGTATAATATGGTACGGGCCATCACCGGCACCGTTCTGTATGCGGCGGAGGGGAAGCTGACGCCGGAGGATATTCCCCAGATCCTGGCCTCCGGCAACCGGACCCTGGCGGGGCCTACGGTGCCGCCGGGGGGACTGTATCTCACAAGACTATGGTATGAGGATGAGCGGCTCAATGGATGAATTTCGAGAGCAAGAGGAGAGAGAAGAGGAGGAGGCCCCCAAGCGCCGCTGGGGCCGGGCCTTTCTGCGGCGGCTGTGGGGCCTTTTGCTGACAGCAGCGGTGGTGCTGGGAGTGGTGGCGGTGGTGCTGCTGCAGAACAGCACCTATCTGGACCGCGCCCGCCGCTGGCTGGCCTATGGCGATGGCGGCGAAGAGGGCTACGCCTTTGCCTCTGATCCTACCAACTGCTTCAATCAGCTGGGGGAACTGCTGGTGGTGGCCAGCCAGAACAGCCTGCAGTTTCTCGAGCAGGACGGCACCGCCTTTTTTTCTCACCAAGTCCAGCTGAGCCAGCCGGCCTTGGATGTGGGGGGTGATTTCGCGGTGGCTTATGACATCGGCGGAAGAAACTTGGTGGTCACCTCCAAGGAGGCGGTGGTACTGGAACTGACGCTGGAGGACGGCTACGGCTGGATCTCCGCCCGGCTCAATGAGAAGGGCTGGTTGACAGTGGTATCGGAGAAGAGCGGGTATAAGGGGACAGTGACGGTGTATAATGATCAGCAGCAGCCTGTCTTTACCTACAACTCCTCCTCACGCTTCCTGATGGACGCCCAGACCAGCGCCGACTGCCGTACCGTTCTGGTGGAGGCGCTGGGGCAGGAGGGCGGCAGCTTTTGCACCCAGCAGATTACCTATGAACTGGATAAGACGGAGCCCAGTGGGGAGATGCTGCTGATGGACCACCTGTCCATGGATCTCCAGCAAATGGAAAGCGCGTGGGTATCAATCTCTGACAATGATATTGCCTTCACAGATGGAATGGGCACGCAGATGGGGGAGTATGCCTACGGCGGCCTCTATCTCCGGCAGTACAGTCTGGGGGGCAGCGGATTTATTGCGCTGCTGCTCAACCGCTATCAGGCGGGCAGCATCGGCACGCTGGTGACGGTGGACGAGGCTGGAGAGGTCATCGCCTCCATGGATGTGACCCAGGAGGTGCTGGATGTGTCTGCCGCCGGGAACTATTTGGCGGTGCTCATGAGCAACTCCCTGGTGATCTACGACAGGGAACTCAAGGAGTATGGCCGTCTGGAGGACACTGACTATGCCAATCGGGTGCTGATGGAGACCGACGGCTCTGCGCTGGTCATCGGTGGCAGCCGGGCCTTCCGATATCTGCCGTGAGGGCCAGGGGCTGGCGACGGCGGCAAAATTTGTGGAAGATTCCATGGAAAGGTGGTAGCAAATGATCACATCATCTGTTATATTGGATCTTGTATTGATCGCTATTGTGGCGGTGTGTGTGTTTTTCGGAGCGAAGCGGGGGCTGTTTCGGACCCTTGCGGATCTGGCGGCCTATCTGGTGGCCCTTATCGGAGCATCCTGGCTGGCCAATGTCTTCACAGCCCAGGTGATGGAGCACCTGCGGCCGGTGCTGGAGAGCCAGGTGAGCCAGTCCATCACCGACTATCTCACCGCACTGACAGAGAACTCCGGCTATTCCGGCATCCTGAAGGGATTGCTGGACACCCTGACGGCGGGGGATACCATCGACGACATCGCCAATGTGGCGGTGGATGTGCTGGCGGATACGGTTTTGCACAACATGGCCTATATGCTGCTGTTTGTGGTGGCCTTTGTGCTGCTGGTGGTGGTGCTGAAGCTGGTGATCCGCATAGTGGATTCGGCGCTGAAGCTGCCGGTGCTGCACCAGATGAACACGTTGGGCGGCGTGCTGGCAGGGGCCCTGAAGGGCGTGCTGCTGGTGCTGCTGGTGCTGTGGCTCAACGAACAGACAGGATTGCTGGTGACCCCGCAGGCGCTGGAAGCGTCTGTAGCGGCCCCCATTCTATTACAATTGCTGCCGGTGTGAGACCGGTGATTCCCGGAGGTTTAAGGAATTATGCAACCGACTTTATGTACCAGATGTAAGAAAAACGTGGCGGTGGTGTTCATTTCCCGGCTGGAGAACGGCAAGACCGTCAATGAGGGGCTGTGCCTCAAGTGCGCCAAGGAGATGGGACTGCCCCAGGTCAGCGAGATGATGAACCGCATGGGCATCACCGACGAGGATCTGGATACCATCACCAACGAGATGATGCAGGCCTTCGGCGGTGCGGAGAGTATGGAGGGCCTTATGCCCCCCGCCGATGGGGAGGAGGATGACGACGAGGAGGGCAAGACCGCAACCTTCCCCTTCCTGAACCGCCTTTTTGACAACAGCGGCAACTCTCCCGCTCCCACTGCTCCCGGCGAGCAGAGCCGTTCCCGGGAGAAGGAGCGGAAAAACGAGAAGCCCAAGCGGAAGTTTTTGGACAACTACTGCATCAACCTCACCGAGCGGGCCCGCCAGGGCAAGCTGGACCAGGTCGTCGGTCGGGAAGAGGAGATTGAGCGGGTGATCCAGATTCTCAACCGCCGGCAGAAGAATAACCCCTGCCTCATCGGCGAGCCCGGCGTGGGCAAGACTGCTATTGCCGAGGGCCTGGCCCAGCGGATCGCCGCCAAGGACGTGCCCTTCAAACTGCGGGACAAGGAGGTGTTCCTCCTGGATCTCACCGCCCTGGTGGCGGGGACCCAGTTCCGGGGGCAGTTTGAGAGCCGGATGAAGGGACTCATTGAGGAGATCCGCAAGTGCGGCAACGTGATTTTGGTCATTGACGAGGTCCACAACATTGTGGGCGCCGGCGACGCTGAGGGCAGCATGAATGCCGCCAACATCCTGAAGCCTGCTCTCAGCCGGGGAGAGATCCAGGTCATCGGCGCTACCACCTTTGCCGAGTACCGCAAGCACATTGAGAAGGACACGGCCTTGGAGCGGCGCTTCCAGCCGGTGGTGGTCAGCGAGCCCAATATGGAGGATACCCTGAAAATCCTCAAGGGCATCGCCCACTACTATGAGGAGCACCACGGGGTGAAGATCCCTGACGGTATCCTTCGCCAGGCAGTGCTGCTCAGCGAGCGTTATATCACCGACCGTTTCCTGCCCGACAAGGCCATCGACCTTATCGACGAGGCATGCTCAGACCTCAATCTGAAGGACCCCAGCATTTCCCGCCGAATGGAGATCGAGCGGGAACTGGCGGATTACTACAAAGAGAAAGACATGATCGAAAACCAGACGGAGGGGGAGCCCAACTTTGAACGTCTGGCGGAGATTAAGGTGAAGGAGATCCAGCTGCAGAAGGAGCTGGATGAGATCAAGTCCCACGGGGATCCTCAGCTGACCATGGACAATCTGGCCCGGGTCATTGAGCTTTGGACCAAAATCCCGGCCAGCAAGATCCGGGAGGAGGAGTTCAAGCGGCTCAGCGAGTTGGATCAGCGGCTGAAGCGGAAGATCGTGGGCCAGGACGAGGCCATCGATGCGGTGGCTGCTGCCATCCGGAGGAGCCGGGTGGGCATCAGCCCCAAGCACAAGCCGGTGAGCTTTATCTTTGTGGGCAGCACGGGCGTTGGCAAGACGGAGCTGGTCAAGCAGCTGGCGGACGACCTCTTCAACGCCCCGGAGAGCCTCATCCGTCTGGACATGTCCGAGTTTATGGAGAAGCACTCCGTTTCCCGGATCATCGGTTCGCCTCCGGGGTATGTGGGCTATGACGAGGCAGGGCAGCTCACCGAGAAGATCCGCCGTAAGCCCTACAGCGTGATTCTCTTCGACGAGATCGAGAAGGCCCATCCGGATGTTCTGAATGTGCTGCTCCAGATTCTGGATGATGGCCAGATCACCGACGCTCATGGCCGGAAGGTGAATTTTGAGAACACGGTGATCGTCATGACCTCCAACGCCGGCAGTGACCGGAAGGAGGGAAGCGTGGGCTTCAACCGGACGGTGAACGAGCAGGGGAAGGAGCGGGCCATGAAGGCGCTGCAGTCCTTCCTCCGCCCGGAGTTCATCAACCGGGTGGACGAGATTGTCTACTTCAACAAGCTGACGGAGGAGAACTTCCGCGGCATTGCCCGGATCATGCTGGACGAGCTGCGGGATTCCCTGAAGGAGAAGGGACTCACCTTCAACTATGACGACGCATTGGTGGAGTATCTGGTGAAGAAGTCCTACTCCATGGCTTACGGCGCCCGGAATCTGCGCCGGACCATTCAGAAGGAGCTGGAGGACCGGATCGCCACCGCGATCATCGACAGCTACGACGCCCCCGTCACCCAGATCCGCGCCACGGCGGAGGGGGATCAGGTGGTGCTGCAGACACTGTAAGGCAAGCGGGGAGAGGAGAGAGAACCATGTTGTTTCGTAAGGATATCGAGCCCAGCTGTTCTTACTGCAAGCGGGGCAACCCCCTCAGCGACAGCGAGGTGGTATGCAGCCGTAAGGGAATTGTGGCCGCCGGCAGCAGCTGCCGGGCCTTTCGGTACGACCCCCTCAAGCGGGTGCCGCCCCGACCGGTCAAACTGAATACGGACAAGCTGACCAAAGAGGACTTCTCCTTGTAATTTCCTCTGCGACAGGAAAGAGGCGCCCCTGCAGAATCTACGTTCTGCGGGGGCGCTTGGCTTTTTGCCTTTGTCAGATAGAAAAAACCGCCCCCGCGGAGAGGGAAGCCTCCGCGGGGGGGTAAAACACCTATTCGTTGTTTCCTTTGCCTTTTGTACCGTCCTCATAGAGGATCTCAATGATCTTCGAGTAGATGTCCTCTGCCCAGCTCTGAAAGTTGCGTTCAATCTTCCTGGCCATCCGCTCCTGGGTGACCATCAGCTCCATCTTCATAATATTGTCCAGTTCGTCGCTGAGGGAGAGGGATACAGTAAACCCGCCCTTGGGCCGGGGAGAGACCTGACTTGTGACCAAGGAACTGCGGCGCAGCTTATGGTTGAAGGCCACCACCGCCTTGTCCACCTGGGTGCGGACGGAGTAGGGCAGGCCGGACTCACAGGCCCGGATGTTGTCTCGTCCCTTCCGGGTGATGAGGTACTTGTCGTCCTTCAGCGTCAGGTGCTCCGTACGGACCAGGTCCGCCAGACAGTCAGAGAAGGCGAAATAGTCCACGCCCTGGTCGCACATGGACAATTCTTGCAGTACTTCGAAGGGGGCCGCCTCCACCAGGCGGTCGGCGATATAGAGGATCAGCAGCTTGATCTCCAGCTTATCGCTGATAAATCCGGCAAATTCGCTCATAGAAGGGCCTCCAATCGTAGGAATTTGTATATTCTAACTTATTATACCCTCTTTTGAAAGGTTTGTATAGTCCCATTTTCACCTCCTGGCGTCCGGCGCATACACTGTGGTGAAAGGGCTTCCTTTCAAGCTACTTATAGGAGGTTTATCCCATGCCCGAAAAGGTTGTTCCCGGCCCCATGAGCAGCAAGTGCTGCAGCGAAGAGCGTGAGGCCGTTTGTATCCATACCAAAAAGATCTATGATTCCTGCCGGGAATAGCAAGATACATTTTAGAGGAAATGGATTATACAAAATCTTTCAGCTTGATGGAGAGGGCGAAGTCTGCGGGCTTCGTCTTCTTTTCTTTTGTGTAGCGGATCTCCTCCACGATGGAGTGGAGAAGCTCCTTCCGGGCGGGGAGGTCCGAGGCTTGATAGCGGTCCAGGACCGTCCGCAAACGGGTGAGCTGTTCTTCTTTGTTGCGGCTCAGCTCCCGTTGGATCTGTCCCTCCACAGAGGCGATGGAGTCCAGCAGGGTGGATTCCTCCTGCGCCAGGATCTCCATCCGCTGGGAAAAAAGGGCTCGGGTGTATGTACCGTCTTCCAGAAGTGTGTATAGCCTGCTGCGGCGGGACTCCAGCTTCACCTGCTGCGCCCGCATGGCGATAAGAGTTTGCTCCAGATGGGAGACGTCCGGCGGCGCGGCCTGGGAGATCTCCACCTCTATGCTGCCTGCCAGCTCTTCCAGATGGCGGAGGACTGCCTGCTCCACAAAAGCGTATTTGGCCCCGGCAGTGCAGCCCTTGGTGGGACAGAGGAGGTAGGGGACTCCCTTATTCTTCCCCTGGAGGTTCATAAGATGACCGCACTTGCTGCAGCGCACCAGACCTGCCAGGGGACTCGCCACGTGCTTGTTGTCCACATAGAAGTATCGGGCACGGCGCCGCTCCTGGACCGCGTCCCACAGCTCCTGGGAGATGATGGCAGGGTGGTGGCCGTCGATGATCTTCCACTGGTCCGGGGCGTTGTAGACCACTTTCTTTTTCCGGTCGGCGCCGATGCCGGTTTTGACAGTGCTGGTCTTCTCCCAGCGGATCTTTCCGATGTACACCGGGTTCTCCAGAATCAGCCGGATGGTGCTGCGGTTGAAGCGGCTGCCCCGGCGGCCGTGGAAGCCCATGGCGTTGACCGTCTGCTCAATCTGGGTGCAGCCGCTGCCAGAGGCGTAGAGCTGGAAGATCTGTCGGACGCACTCCGCCTCCTCCGGCACGATCTCCAGGGTGGGAAGGCGGCCCTGGCGGATCTTCCGGTACCCGAAGGGCGCATTGGCCATGTAGGCCCCGTTCTGGACGGATTGCATGGTACCTCGGCGGAGCCGCTTGGTGATCATCCGGTACTCGCTGCGGGAGAGGAAGGTCTGCATCTCAGCGGCCTCTTCGTCCAACTCTTTGGTGAGGTCGTAGATCCGGTCCGGGGTGACGATCAGCGTCTCGGAGGCCTTGAAGGTGTCCAGGATGAAGCCCTGATCGTACATGCCGCCACGGCCCAGACGCTGCATATCCATACAGAGCACCGCTTCATAGCGTCCGGCGCTGACGGCCTCCATGAGCCGGAGCATCTGGGGCCGGGCAAAGAGACTCTCACCGGAGACCACCTCCTCGTAGATGTCCTCCGGTTCCACCAGATACCCGTACCGCTCGGCGTAGGCGGTGAGAGCGGCCTTGTGCCGCTGGAGGGTCTCCTGGAGTCCCATGTGCTCCTCTGCGCGGGACTTCCGCAGGTACATGGAGCTGCGCACCCACCGACCCAGGCGGGTGTATTCATCTAACTGTTCCCGGCGCATGGGGTTCACCTCCTGGTTCATCTTGATTGGCGGGAAAGGCACGGTCACGATAGAAGGGGCTGGAGAGCAGGGAACTGGAGTTTTTGCACAGTTGTCCGATCAGCTGATCTGTGTGGCCGGACCAATAGAATACGTCGCATACCAGAATAACAGCCCGGCGCGCCCGGCTCAGGGCGGTGTTGACGACCATTTTCCCCTGAGTGAGCGAGCGGACGGTATCGGTAAACCACTTGCGGTCTGTATCAACTACGCTGAAAAAGAGAATATCCCACTCCCGCCCCTGGGAGGCGTGGACGGTGAGGACCCGATCCTCCTTCCTGGCCTGAGGGAGGGCGGCGGACAGGAGAGAGACTTGATTCCGATAGGGGGATAGGACCGCATAGTCAAGATGATCCAGCCTGCGGAGAGCGTCCTGGATCGCACGGACCTCGGAGGGGCGGGTCCGGTTTGTTTCGCCTGGGCTGCCGGGCGCGTCCAGATAATAGAGATCCGTTCCGGAACCAATGGCACTGTGGAAAAGGGAGGAGTAGACATAGGAGGCCAAAATGTCTGCCAGGGCGTCGCCGAAGCGGTAAGTAGCAGTCAGGTCAAATTTCTCCATGAGCAGGAAAGCCGGTGGACCGGCGTGCTGGTAACGCTCCAGCATCTGGTGGAATCCGTCAGTGAATATGGATTCCCCATGTAGGGCCGACTGGGACCAGAGGAACGCCGGTGCCAGATCATCCCGGGAAAAGAGTTGATCGTCCATCTCACAGACCGGCGGCAGCTGCATGTGATCGCCTATCAGCGTTACCGGGACCTGCATGGAAAAAATGGGCGCAGTTTTGATAAGAGCTGCATAGCCCGCCTCATCCATAAAGATATGATCCGGGACAAAGCTGCCGAAGCCGTTGGGAGAGGCGGAGGAGAGAAAGCGATCGATGGTGGCGGCCAGGACCCGCACGGCCCCCAGCCTGGCAGGGGTGGTATCCTGTTCGGCCTCTGAGATCTGCTGGACGCAGGTGGTGATTTGCTGCCGGATAGTCTCATCGTCCAAGCTTTCCAAGGCAACGTAAGGCCCTCCTCGGGCCTGTAGCTGCTCCTGGAATCGGGAAAAGATATCATGAAAGTAGGTGAGGCAGGTGCTCTTGTCGGAAAAGTCCGCCTGAAGGGCAGCGGCGCGGAGGGATGGCCAGAAGGCGCAGCATGTCAGGATCTTACCCCGGAAGTCTTCGATCTCAGCGCGGGCCGTCTCTGTTTGGGAGGCGAGAAGGGCGGCGGACCGCTGGGCCTCCTGCACGGTGGTCTCCAGCTGCTCCGCATTGGCCACCTGCATCTGCAGCGCGGCTTCCTCCTCCTGAAGGAGCTGGCGCTCCTTTTGGGCGGCCGAGGGAAAGATCCGTTTTTTCAGGCGGAGGGTAATGGAATGGGTGTTTCTCTCCCTGCGTTTGGCGACAACATCCAGAAGGCGGCAGATCTCTTCCTGCACCAGCGTAAGTTTTCCACGTGAGACGGCGGAGTCCAGACGGAGTGCTTCCCTATCGGTCTCCCATTGTCGGATCTGTTCCTTTCGGGAAAAGATGGCCTCCACGCAAGAAGGGATGGTTTCCATGGCAGCGGAGAACGACGCGGCATACTGCCGGAAAGTGAGGCATTTTTGAAGAAGATCCCGCTTTTCCTGGAGGGCGGACAGCGTGTGATTGGCGTTTGCGACCTCACAGACCGAGGGATATTCTGAGGAGAACCGGGCGGACGGCGTGCCGAGACGCAGCACCGTATCCAAAGGAATGCCCTGAGCAGCAAGAGCGGGAAGCGTTCCGTAGAGCATCTGCTCCACGGCGTTATTGGTGGGAGCCAGGAGAAGGACCTTCCCGTCAGGCGTGGAGAGCAGGTAAGAAAGGACGCAGTTGGCAAGGACGCAGCGGGTCTTTCCAGTGCCTGGTGCGCCCCATACATAGGAGAGCGTATGGGACAGAGCGCCGTCGATGGCCGCCCGCTGCTCCTGAGACAGAGAGTCCGCCTGGGAAAGATAGACAGGGGTGACGGAAGGTGGTGCTGCGTGGAGACAGATTCTGTCGCCGTAAGTTTCGTACCAGGCCTCCACGTTCTTGACCAAAAATTTCAAATCAGACAGGAGAGTCAGTTCCTCTGCCTTCAATTGGGAGAACCGCTCTGTGAGGGCGTCCGCTGGCCGGACCCACAGCTGGTCACGGGTGTGTGAGAGCTCGATTGGCCGGATCTCAAAGGAGGAGTATCGCTGTCCATCAAAATCGAAAAGGAGGGAGGCGGGGTCCGCGGAGGGTGACAGCTTCGTCTGGAGATGCACGACGAAGAAAGCGCCTTCACGGCGAATCGACCGGACCGCGGTTTTGATGACGCCTTTTCCCTGTTCATCCAGGTGGCGGTAGTAGATCCTTGCGCTTTGGATCGCATAGCTTCGGAATTCATCCGTCGTCAAAGAATCATACCTCCTCTCTGCTCCGCAGGCTGCACTTGCGGGTCGGTGTGGCCTGCGTATGTGTACTATACAAATTTACGTTTCAATTCCACTACGATGCCGATGATAGAGGCGTCCCCAGTGTCGAAGGCGGTGGCAGGGACGGCGATGGGCATATACTCTGGGTTCTCCGGCATCAGCATGACCGTCTTGCCGGACTGGCGGAACCGCTTCAGGGTAGCCTCGTCTCCGTTGACCCGGGCCGCTACGATCTGGCCGTCGTTAGCGCAGGGCTGCCGGCGGATCAGCACCAGGTCCCCGTCCCGGATATCGGCGTTCACCATACTGTCACCCGAGACTCGCAGCCAGAAGTAGTTTTCGGTATCTGCGTAATCAATAGGGGAGTATCCTTCAATCTCACTGGCGGCAAATACAGGATATCCCGCCGGGATGCGGCCCAAGATGGGGGCGAGATGTTTGGATGTGTAGGGAATTGCGTTGGAGGGGACGGCAGGAGCCTGGACGAGCAGCTGCTCCGCGATTTGACGAAGATCCGAAGGAATTCCGGCTCGCCTGAAGATCTCTCTTCTCTCATCGTCAGTTTTGGCACGGCGGAAGACCTCATAGTTGTCCTCCTCCCACTTCGTGGACCAGTCCATGAGGAGGGAAGGGCTGATGCTTAGAAAACGGGCGATGGCCTCTATCTTGTCAGATGGGATGTTCGCAATCACGCCGGTCTCATACCGGCTCATAGTCTGGCGGCTGACGCCGATGCTCTTTGCCACTTCATCCAAGGTATACCCACGCAATAGGCGGTATTTTTTAATATTTTGGCCGATGTTCATCACTTTTCATCCTTTCTGCTGCAGTGTAGCTTACTTCGAGTATAACATAAATTACATAAGATGCAACAAGAAAAAGAAGAAAACAGAGGAAAATTACTTGACATGCACTCACAATAATGATATGTTTGGTGCGTAGAAAGTACCAAACGGAAAGGAGGCACAAAAATGGTAGACACGATGAAGCTCCGGGGGATCATTTCCGAAAGAGGATTGTCACAGAGAAAAGTAGCACAGTCCATTGGAGTAACAGAAAAAACCTTTTATTGTAAAATGAAACGTGGAATTTTTGACAGTGATGAGATCCAACAAATGATTGAGTTGTTGGATATTCAGAATCCTATGGAGATTTTTTTTGCTAAATTTGGTGCGTAATACGCACCAATATAAACGAATAGGACAACCAGAGGCGGCCATAGGGTAAACGGAGGAGGTGAGGGGCCTGGAGGACAAGATCATTGTGGAAAATGGGAAGCCCTACCGGGTGACCACCTATTCCGTGGACTTCGGGGAGAAGAACGGCACCGCCCATGTGACGGTGCTGGACCCCTGTATCAGCGAAGAGTCACAGGAAAAGCGGCGGGAGGCCATTGTGCGCAAGTGCCAGGACCTGATCCGCCGGGGGATGATGCGATAGGAGGGAACCATGAACAAATCGGAGATGGAACGGAAGTTCCGGGTGTTGCTGGACACCCGGAAGGAACTGCTGAAGAGAGCCGTGGAGGGCGGTAGCCAGGTGTCCGCCATGACACTGTGCGGTGAGATCTGCGGCGTGGCCGCCTCCATGCGGATGCTGGGGCTGCTGGACTACGAACAGCAGCAGTATCTCCAGGACCAGGCCCGGGCGGCCGCAAGGGGAGAGACCGACGGTTTCGAGGGCTGCTGACGCCGCCCCCTTTACCTTGCAAATACAAAAGGGGACATGCCCCGGAGAAGGAGTTACATATGAGCCAGAAGGGAGAAAAATACGCCCGGACCATAGAGCGGCGGGTGGACAAGCTGGAGCGGGATGTTTTGGAACTGCGGCGGGACCAGATGGAGAGCGACCAGTTTTACCAGATTCTCTGCGCGATGTCAGATCAGCGGGCAGCAGCCGGGGAAAAGGCGGCGGAGGCCGCCAGACGGAGGGCCCGGGCCGCCGCCGCAAGCGGAAGACGGTGGCGGGCTGCGGTATGGCTCCTGGTGCTCTGTATGGCGGCGGTGGCGATGGCCTGGGCGCTGAGCACGCCGGCGGAGAGCAGGGGAGAGACGCCGGGCGGTGAAGCGGCGGACAAGCCCCTGACGGCGCAGGTGCTGGAGCCGGAGGAGCCGGTTTCCACGGCGGAGCTGGTCGGACGGGTGCGGGTGGTGGAGGACTGCCGCATTACGTATTACTGCCCCTGTGTGCAGTGCTGCGGACAGTGGGCAGACGGGATCACCGCCACTGGGGAGCCTTTTCGACCATGGGAGACCCTGGCGGTGGACCCGGAGGTGATCCCGCTGGGAAGCCGGGTGTGCCTCCTGTGGGAGGATGGCCGGGAACTGTGGTGTCGGGCTGTCGATACAGGAGTGACCGGGAACCACGTGGACCTGGGCGTCCGGAGCCATGAGGAGGCCCTGGCCCTGGGCGTTGGGACGGTGACGGTATTCTGGGAGGAGGGGTGATGGCCGGCAGTGACCTGGCCAGGAGGGATCGGCGACGGGAATGGCCGAATCTTCCGGACAGGGGGACGGATAATCCACGCTCGGAGGAGGAGTTGGACACCGTCTATGCGGAGCGATGGCAGCGGACATGGAGGCGGTATTTGGGCGGGTACCGGCGGGGGAAGAAGGAGCGATGGGCCTTTCCGGTGAAGGCGCTGGTGCGGCACCCAAAATACGGGGAGATCCAGGTGCCGGGGGCGTCCAAGTACGCCGCTATTTTGTGCGCTGCGGAACAGTGGGGATGCAAGTTCCTGGACATCCACGACGCAGAGGTATGGGCAATTCCAGAGACAGAGAAAAATGAACCCGTCTGACGATGGCCTGGAGGGTACAGGCCGAAACAGTCCATTATGGGGTCCCCACCAGGCGTGCGGCCTGGTGGGGAAAGGAGGAGCAGCAAAATGACTGAGACCTGCCGCCGGCGGCGGGGCGAGGGATATGGAGCTTGCGACGACGCCGTCACGGGAACCCGTCGGCAACGTGGGAAAGCGCCGCCACGATGATATATGCACTTTGAAATCTGAACAACGGAGGATCCGAAAATTATGAGTCTGAATGAATTGGAAAGAGAACAGCTCCAACAGGAATCGGACAGAGGCCGGGAAGATCCTGACGGTCCGTTTCTGGCGGAGGCCATGGGGCTGACAGGGCTGGAAGAGGAGCGGGATCTTCTCCTCATCGAGGGGGAGATCCTCTTTTACAAGCGGCAGGCGGGAGGGGCGTTTCTCGAGATCGGGAAGCGGCTCAACGAGGCAAAACGGCAGCTAAGCCACGGGGAGTGGCTGCCCTGGCTGCGGGAAAAAGTGGACATTTCGGAGCGGTCTGCCCAGGACCTGATGCGCCTTGCAAGGGAGTATTCCAAATCCGCAGAAATTGCGGATTTGGGAGCCTCCAAAGCCTTGGCGCTGCTGGGTTTGCCGGCTTCTGAGCGGGAGCGGTTCACGGCGGAAAAGCACGCCGTGGACGGGGTGGAAAAGTCGGTTTCCGAGATGACTACCAAGGAACTGAAGCAGGCTATCCGGGAGCGGGACGAGGCGCTGAAGGCCGCCCAGGCGGCCAAGGCGGACGCTGCCGCCGCCGAGGAGGCCCGGGCCAAGATGGCGGAGGACATGGCGGTGGTCAACGCCTCCCTGGAGGACGCTCGGCAGGAGCGGGAGCGGGCCGACGACCAGGTGCGGCAGTTGGAGGCGGAGCTGGAGGACCT
>CALXDD010000008.1 GCA_944386985.1 uncultured Oscillospiraceae bacterium | reverse complement strand
GTAGCGAGGTCGGGCCCCGTCGCCCGCTCCATTTTTAAGAGGACATCCAAGCTTGGGTGTCCTCTTTTTGTCTGTAGAAGGACGAACTCGCTGCCTCCACCTGTGCCGAAGGCACGTCAAATCTGAGGTCCGGCAGGGCTCCTGCGAATGGCCGGGAGGCCATTCGTGGGATGCCGGTGGCGAGTTCGAGCCTCGTCGCCCGCTCCAAAAAAGAAGGACATCCAAAAGGATGTCCTTCTTTTTTGGATTCCGTGAGACATTAAAATGCTCGGCGGAAATGAATTCCGCCTGCGCCGAGGTTTTGGACCCGCGGCCCAAAACACTCGTGACGCCGCACTCGCGGCGCAGCGGCTTACGCCGCCGGAGGACATCCAAATGGATGCCCCTCTTTTTGAATTCCGTAAAAATTTGAAATGCTCGGCGGAAATGAATTCCAGCGAGCACATTAAAATCCCACAGAATCCCAAAAAAAGAGACACGACTTTTGTCGTGTCTCTCTTTTTCTGGAGCGGGCGATGGGAGTCGAACCCACCTCTAAAGCTTGGGAAGCTTTCATTCTACCGATGAACTACGCCCGCATAGAACAGTAAGAATTATAGCATACCTTTTCCCGGTTTGCAATGAGAATTTTGCCGATGGCGTATGAAATTTTCCACCGCCTCATAGATTGGTATCAACAAGGAAAGGAGCGATGGGGATGAAACGAATTGCCGCGGTGCTGGCGGTGCTGCTGTGCCTGCTGGCCGCTGTGCCCGTCCGGGCGGAGGCGCTGACCGTAGACGCGGCCAGCTGCATCCTGATGGAAAAGGAGACCGGCCAGGTGCTCTACGCTGTCAATGAGCACCAGCAGCTGGAGCCTGCCAGCGTCACCAAAATCATGACCATCCTGCTGGTGATGGAGGCCATTGACGAAGGCCGCCTCTCCTATGAGGATCTGGTCACCACCAGCGCCTATGCCGCCTCCATGGGCGGCTCCCAGGTCTATCTGAAGGAAAATGAGCAGATGAGCGTGGAGGACCTTCTGAAGGCCGTGTGCGTGGCCTCCGGCAACGACGCCGCCGTGGCCCTGGGGGAACACCTGGCGGGCAGCGCCGACGCCTTTGTGGCCCAGATGAACCAGCGGGCGGCGGAGCTGGGCATGGAGGATACCCACTTCGTCAACTGCACCGGTCTTCCCGCCGAGGGCCATGTCACCAGCGCCTATGATATCGCCCTCATGTCCCGGGAGCTGATTTTGCGCCACCCGGATATCCGCCGCTTCACCACCATCTGGATGGACTCCCTCCGAAACGGGGCCTTTACCCTCTCCAATACCAACCGGCTCATCCGCTATTACGAGGGGGCCACCGGGCTGAAAACCGGCAGCACCGACAGCGCTCTCTACTGCCTCTCCGCCACGGCGGAGCGGGAGGGCATGGAGCTTATCGCCGTCATTTTGAAGTCCCCCACCAGCGATAAGCGCTTTGAGGGGGCCAAGACCCTCCTCAACTACGGCTTCGCTGCCTACTCCCTCACCCACGCCTCCCCTGAGGAGCCTCTGCCCTCTGTGCCGGTGTCCATGGGCACCGCCGGTCAGGTGTCCCTGACCTTGGGGGAGGACACGGCCCTGCTGCTGGAGAAGACCGTGGCCCCCAACCTGCAGCAGAAAGTTGTGGTGGAGCCGTCGGTGAAGGCTCCGGTGGAGCGGGGACAGCAGCTGGGCACCCTGCGGTATACCGCCGGGGAGGAAGTAGTGGCGGAGATCCCGCTGGTGGCGGCGGAGTCCGTCCCCCGGCTCACCTATGGTCAGGTGCTGCTGCGGATGCTCCGCTGCTCCTTCCTCATGGAGCCCTTCGGCGGATAACATGACAAAGGAGAGAGCAGGTGCGGCAAAAGCCGTGTCTGCTCTCTCCTGTTTTTCAGCGCTCTTCTCCGGCGTGCTTCAGCCGCCGGCGAAGGCCGCTGTAGCGGCGCTGCTGGCGGTCGTTGGCGGCCATCTGGCGGATGGCGGAGTCGTCCCCCACCGCCACCAGCAGCTCCCTTGCCCGGGTGATGGCGGTGTACAGCACCCCGCGGACCATGAGAGACGGGGCGCAGCGCATCACCGCCAGCACCACGCAGCGGTATTCGCTGCCCTGGGCCTTGTGGACGGTGGTAGCGTAGGCCATGTCCAGCTCCCCCAGCATCTCCAGGGTGTAGGTGGCCTTCCGGTCGTCGAAGAGGATGGTCACCAGCTCCCCGCTGGGGTCCACATCCACGATCTGCCCCACGTCGCCGTTGAAGATGCCGCTGCCGGCGGTGCCGTCCTCCCGCTCCCACAGCACGTCGTAGTCGTTGCGGATCTGCATGACCCGGTCGCCGGTGCGGAAGGTGAGGTCCCCGAAGGTCCGCTCCCGCTTGCCGGGGCCGGGGGGATTGAGGGCCGCCTGGAGGGCCCGGTTCAGCGCCTCGGTGCCCCATGGCCCCTTCCGGGTGGGACAGAGGACCTGGATCTGTCCCGGCTCCATGCCCATGTTGTCGGGCAGCCGGGTCTGGCACAGGCCCACCACCGTGTCCACCAGCCGCTGGGGGTCCCGGCGGCAGAGGAAGAAAAAGTCCCCCTGATTGTTGTCGAGACAGGGGGCCTGGCCCAGGTTGATGGCGTGGGCGTTGCGGACGATGGCGCTCTGCCGGGCCTGACGGAAGATCTCCGTGAGAGGCACCTCGGGGATCACCTCGCTGCGGATCAGGTCCCCGAACACGTTTCCCGGCCCCACAGAGGGCAGCTGGTCCGGGTCCCCTACCAGCACCAGGCGGCAGTTGGGGCGGAGAGCCGCCAGCAGCGCCCGCATCAGGGGCAGGTCCACCATGCTCATCTCGTCCACAATGACGGCGTGGACCTCTAAGGGTTCCTTCTCGTTTTTGGAGAAGGTGAGATCCCCGGTCTGCTCGTTGTACACCATGCCGAGGCACCGGTGGATGGTCTGGGCCTCCCTCCCGGTAAGCTCGCTGAGGCGCTGGGCCGCCCGGCCCGTGGGGGCCAGCAGGGCCATGTCCAGCCCCAGACTGTCAAAGAGGGCCACTAAGGCCCGGACGCAGGTGGTCTTGCCGGTGCCGGGGCCGCCGGTGAGGAGGACCATGCCCTCGGTGGCGGCCAGCTCCACCACCCGACGCTGGGCGGCGGCGTATGTAATGCCCTGCTGGTTTTGGATACGGTCGATGAGGTGGTTGATGTTCCTGCCCATATCCGCCCGGTAGGACCGCATAAGGGCCAGCTTGTCCGCCACATAGACCTCCGCCTCATGAAGCCGCCAGAGGTAGCAGGCATCCACCTTCCCCACCATCTCCTGAACCACGCTCTTTCGCCCGATGAGATCGTCCAGGGCGGTCTCCACCTCAGCGGGGGCCAGGTCCAGCAGCTGGGCGGTGGCGGCGATCAGCTTCTCCCGGGGAAGGAAGACGTGGCCGTTGCCCATGTTGTGGGACAGCTCGAAGAGGACAGCGGCCTCGGTCCGGCGGCGGCTGCCCCCGTCAAAGCCCATGGACAGGGCGATGGCGTCCATGACGGAGAAGTCCACGCCGTAGAAGTCGTCCACCAGGAGGTAGGGATTTTCCCGCAGGGCCTCCATGGATTCCATGCCGTAGCGGCGGTAGAGCCGCATGGCGAGGGCCAGGGGCAGGTCATGGCGGGCCAGAAACTCCAGCAGGCGGCGCATACCGGTCTGGTAGCGGAAGCCGGTGACGATCTCCTGGGCCTTCTTGGCGGTAATGCCCCGGATATCCTTCAGCCGCTCCGGCTCCTCCTCCAGCACACGGAGGGTGTCGTCCCCGAAGCGGTCCACCAGCCGCTGGGCGGTGGCGGGGCCTACCCCCTTGATGACGCCGGAGGCCAGATAGTTGAGGATCTCCGTCTCATCGGTGGGCAGGTGCCGCTCCACCTCATCGGCCTTGAACTGCTCCCCGTGCTGGGGGTGGACCATCCAGCTGCCGGTGAGGATCAGCTCCTCCCCCGGGGCGGCGCAGGGAATGCAGCCCACCACGGTGACGATCTCCCCGTCGCCGGTGACCAGGCGCAGCACGGTATAGCCATTTTCCTCGTTCTGGAAAATGGTGCTGAGGATGGTGCCGTCCAGGGTGACCTGCTGCTGGTTCATGGTATGTACCTCTCACTGTAAAAAGTTTGGGAGCTCCTCCCGTTTGCAGAGGAAAATGTCCCGCTCCTGCCGGGCCAGAAGGGCCGCCACCTGCTGTCCCTCCGCGCTGAGACCGCAGTCCACGATCACGATGGCGCCAAAGCAGCCGCCGTCGCAGCGCAGCTGTTCCAGGGCGTGGATGGTGTGCTCCAGGCCGTTGGCGCCGCCCCGGGAGGGGATCATGGCCACGGCGTGGTAGATGGTGGTCCGCCCGCGCAGGCGGAGGAATACGCTGACCGCCAGCCACAGCAAAGTGGCAAGGCCGATGGCGGCCAGCATGGCGATCACGCCGTCCTGCAATAGCTTCATCGTCTCACCTCGCCCCTATCCTATGCAGGGGGCGGGGATTGGTGAGGCTCTGGCCGCCTCGGGGCTTTTTGTCCCTTGCCGGGGGCGGGGCTGCGCTTTTGTCCTGCTGACGGAGGTGGTTCTTTTTTGTCGGTACCCGACGATTTTTCGAATAGTGTTATGCCTCCGGCGGCCTACTTTTCTCGTCAAAGAAAAGTAGGCAAAAGTTGACTTAGAACCTACGGTTCTAAGGACTCCCTTGTTTATTACCAAAACCGGAAGGTCAGGGATGCTTTTATTTGCTGGTTTTTACGAGTGACGCCGGTTGACGTGTCTCGCTCCGTCTACTACCGCGCTTCAGCGCGCTCATCTGTTTGGCAGACGATGGCTGCTGCGTCTAAAAGCCTTCCCCTGGGGGAAGGTGCCCCCGAAGGGGGCGGATGAGGGGAGCGGTATCGAAATTTAGCAGATCAATTCGGAGGAGGCTTTCTATCAAAAAGTCAAAGTTAGTTTCGATTTTTCCTCCGAGTTAGCTTGGAGCTTTTCATTGGCGTTCCCCTCATCCGTCACGGCTGCGCCGTGCCACCTTCCCCCCAGGGGAAGGCTTGGAGATACTGCTTTTAGACGAAACAGCCATCGTCAACCCGCCAGTGGAGCACGCTGAAGCGCAAAAATAGTCTGTACCGGACACGTCAACGGAGCGTCGGAGGCAGCAGGACCAAAATAGTCAGGGGGACTGACAGTATACGTCAGGACAAGGGAATTCTTAGAACCGTAGGTTCTAAGCGAGTTTTCGCCGAGCCGCAGCGAGGTGTTTCGGAGCGCAACCGAGCGCAGCGAGGCTCTTGGCGCGGAGATGGTGACTTTTTGCTCGTACAAAAAGTCACCCGCCGGAGGCATGACAAGGTATCGAAATACCGTCGGGTACCGACAAAAAGACAAGGTCCTTCGTCAGAAGACAAAAGCGCCGATCCCGGCAAGCGAGGGACCATCAAAGCGAAAACAACCCGTAGCTGAGGATGGAGACGATGAACCCCGCTGCCAGCACACCGGCAATAATGGCCGGTACCGCGCTTTTCAGCCGCATGTCTAAAAACGCCGCCACCAGGCAGCCGGTCCAGGCCCCGGTCCCCGGCAGGGGGATCGCCACCAGAATAAACAGCCCCAGCGCGCTGTAGCGCAGAACGATGTCCTTTTTCTTGTCCGCCTTCCGCTCCAGCCAGTTTACCGCTCCCCGTACCGGGGGAATCTTCTGCCGCAGCCACGCCAGAACCCTCCGGGTAAAGAGAATGAGAAACGGCACCGGGAGGATATTCCCAATAAACGCCGCCCCGAAGGCCATGGGCAGTGTCAATCCCGCCTGCAGGCCAAAGGGAATGCCGCCCCGCAGCTCCACCACCGGCAGCATGGATACCAGAATGGTAAAGCAAAATTCTCCTATTGGTGTTTCATTCAGCCATTGCTGCAGTTCCACGGTAAACCTCCCAATCTCCTTTACTTTGTTAACGTTTTCCTAAAGCCGGGGTTTCCCCCTAAAGCCGGGGTTTCCCTGCGGGGAAACCAGGCGCTTCGCGCGCCGGCTTTTCCGGGGGGAACCAGTTCCCCCCAGAAGCCCCCCATGGCCTCCCGGCGGGGTTTTTCTCTCACTTTACCAGCATTTTTTTCAAATACTGTCCGGTGTAGCTGCCCTCGCAGGCAGCTACCTCTTCCGGCGTGCCGGTGCAGACGATCTGCCCGCCGCCGCTGCCGCCTTCCGGGCCGAGATCAATGATATGGTCAGCGCACTTGATGACATCTAAATTGTGCTCGATCACCACCACCGTGTTCCCGGCGTCTACCAGACGCTGCAGCACCAGCAGCAGCTTCCCCACATCGTCGGTGTGGAGGCCGGTGGTGGGCTCATCCAAAATATAGATGGTCTGGCCTGTGGACCGCTTCGAAAGCTCCGTGGCCAGCTTCACCCGCTGGGCCTCGCCGCCGGAGAGGGTGGTGGAGGGCTGGCCGATCTTGATATATCCAAGTCCTACGTCGCAGAGGGTCTCTAACTTCCGGGAGATCTTGGGGATGGCGGAGAAAAACTCCGCGCCCTCCTCCGCGGTCATCTCCAGCACCTCATAGATATTCTTCCCCTTGTAGTGTACCTCCAGGGTCTCCCGGTTGTACCGGCGGCCCTTGCACACCTCACAGGGCACATAGATGTCCGGCAGGAAGTGCATCTCAATTTTCAAAAGGCCGTCGCCCTGGCAGGCCTCGCACCGCCCGCCCCGGACGTTGAAGCTGAACCGTCCCGGACCATAGCCCCGGGCCTTTGCCTCCGCCGTGGCGGCGAAGAGATCCCGGATGTCGTTGAACATGCTGGTGTAGGTGGCGGGATTGCTGCGGGGCGTGCGGCCGATAGGGCTCTGGTCAATGTTGATGACCTTATCGAGATACTCCTCCCCCTCGATGGCGTCGTGCTTGCCGGGCCGCACCTTCATCCGGTTCAGATCCGCCCCCAGGCGCTTGAACAAAATCTCATTGACCAGGGAGCTTTTGCCGCTGCCGCTGACGCCGGTGACGCAGGTGAGGGTCCCCAGAGGGATGGATACGTCGATGTGGCGGAGATTATTCTCCGCCGCCCCACGGACGGTGAGGACCTTGCCGTTCCCCTCCCGCCGCTTTTCCGGCACGGCGATCTTTTTCTTGCCGCTGAGGTAGAGACCGGTGAGGCTCTTGGGGTTTTTCATGACCTCCTCCGGCGTCCCCGCCGCCACCACCTCGCCGCCGTGGATGCCAGCCCCGGGGCCGATATCCACGATGAAGTCGGCGGCCCGCATGGTGTCCTCGTCGTGCTCCACCACGATAAGGGTGTTGCCAAGGTCCCGCAGGTGGCGCAGGGTATCCAGCAGCTTGTCGTTGTCCCGCTGGTGGAGACCGATGGAGGGCTCGTCCAGGATATACAGAACCCCCATCAGATAGGAGCCGATCTGGGTGGCCAGCCGGATACGCTGGCTCTCGCCGCCGGAGAGGGTCCCGGCGCTGCGGTTCAGCGTCAGGTACTCCAGCCCCACGCTCTGGAGGAACCCCAGCCGCTCCCGAATCTCCTTCAAAATCCGGTCGGCAATCATGGCCTGGGTGGGACCAAGCTGCAGCTGCTCCACATAGCGGAGCGCCTCGGTGACGCTGAGGTGGGTGTACTGGTCGATGTTCAGTTTCCCCACCGTCACTGCCAGACTCTCCTTCTTCAGCCGCTTGCCCTGGCAGGTGGGACAGGGACACTCGCTCATGCACTCCTCCAGCTCCCGGCGGGAGGCCTCGCTCTGGGTCTCCTTGTAGCGGCGCTCCAGGTTGTTGCAGATGCCCTCAAAGGCCTGGTGGAGCACCCCCTTGCCTCGGGGCTGGTCGTAGTGGAGCTCCAGCTTCTCCCCGCCGGTGCCGTAGAGGATCACGTCCCGGGCCTCCTTGGAAAGCTCCCGCCAGGGGGTGGTGAGTTGGAAGCGGTATTTCTTGCTCAAGGCGTCAAAGTACATCCGGGAGATGCCGTCCCCCCGGATATTGTTCCAGCCGGTGGCCTGGATAGCCCCCTCTAAAATGGAGCGGCTGTCGTCGGGCACCACTAAGTCCGGGTCGATCTTCAGCTGACTGCCGAGGCCCGTACAGGTGGGGCAGGCGCCGAAGGGATTGTTGAAGGAGAACATCCGGGGCGTCAGCTCCTCAATGGAGATGCCGCAGTCCTCGCAGGCGTAGTTCTGGGAAAAGGTCAGATCCTGCTCCTGCTCCCCCAGGAGGTTCACCACCACCAGGCCCCCGGACAGGGCGCTGGCGGTCTCCACGCTGTCGGTGAGGCGCTTTTGCATGTCCTCCCGGATGATGAGCCGGTCTACCACCACCTCTACGGTGTGCTTCTTGTTCTTGTCCAGCTTGATCTCCTCGCCCAGGTCGTAGAGGATGCCGTCGCAGCGGACCCGGACGTAGCCGGAGCGGCGGGCGTCCTCAAAGATCTTCTGGTGCTCGCCCTTCTTGCCCCGGACCATAGGGGCCAGGATCTGGATGCGGCTGCCCTGGGGCAGCGCCGCCACCTGGTCGATGATCTGGTCGATGGTCTGCTGCTTGATCTCCTTGCCGCACTTGGGGCAGTGGGGCACGCCCACCCGGGCCCACAGGAGACGGAGGTAGTCGTAGATCTCCGTCACGGTGCCCACGGTGGACCGGGGGTTCTTGCTGGTGGTCTTCTGGTCGATGGAGATAGCGGGAGAGAGGCCGTCGATATAGTCCACGTCCGGCTTTTCCATCTGGCCCAGAAACATCCGGGCGTAGGAGCTGAGGCTCTCCACATACCGCCGCTGTCCCTCGGCGTAGATGGTGTCGAAGGCCAGGGAACTTTTGCCGCTTCCGCTGAGCCCGGTGAACACCACCAGCTTGTCCCGGGGGATGGTCAGGTCGATATTTTTCAGGTTGTTCTCTCTTGCGCCCTTGATATAGATTTTATCCTGCATGGATTTCCGTTCCTTTTTGATTCCTTATTGTAGAATATTGTCAAATCATTGCGATTTGTTTTAAACTAACGGCAGATTTCCCGTCGGTCGGTGCGGCCCAGCAGATAGTCGGCGGATACTTCGAAATAGTCCGCCAGCTTCAACAGCATTGTGGAAGAAATATTGATCTTTCCCGCCTCGATATCTTGGTAATGTCGTTCCGTCTTCTCAATCAGCAGGGCCATCTCTCGCTGGGTGTTCTTTTTTTCCTTCCGAAGCTGTTTCAGCCGCTCGGAAAACACAGGAAAAATAACATCCATGTTTCTCTCCCCCAAAATTCCGCTATAATCCGTTCACTTCTCGCCGGTCGGTGCGGCCCAGCAGATAGTCGGCGGATACCTCGAAGTAGTCTGCCAGCAGCATCAAATCCAGTGTGGGCAGGTTCACCTCACCGTATTCGATCTTTTGGTAATGACGCTCCGTACACGCCAAAAGTTCCGCCATCTGCCGCTGGGTCAGACGCTTTTCTTTTCGCAGGGCTTTGAGCCGTGCGGAGAAGTCAGGCAGAATCACGTTCATTTTCCCGCGTCCCGCACCTACCGATTCACTTCCCGCCGGTCCGTACGGCCCAGAAGATAGTCAGTTGATACATTAAAATAGTCCGCCAGCTTCAACAGCAGCATAGAGGAAATGTTGATTTTTCCCGCCTCAATGTGTTGGTAGTGCCGCTCTGTTTTCTCAATGAACAGAGCCATTTCTCGCTGGGTGTTTCCTTTTTCTTTCCGCAGTTGCTTTAACCGCACAGAAAATACCTGCAAATTCTCTTCCACAATAAAGCTCCTTCTTGACAAAAATTTCTCTCTATGCTACACTGAAGAAAAGCGAAACTATATTTCGCGACAGGAGATTTCTATGAACGATCTATATGATTGGCTCTATACCCACTACTGCAAGCCCCGTCGGAAGGATTCGGAGCTGCTCCGTCCGGAGAGCGCTCCCGAGATCCGGGAGGCCCGGGACCTGCTGCTGTCCGGAGAGGGGGAACCGCTGGATCGGGAGGACGCGCTGGACCTCCTGTGCCGGGCGGAGGGGATCACAGCCTTTGCGCTGGGGATGGAGTTTTGCCGTCAGCTGTTGACAGAGTTCCCCTTTCCGCGGTCTTAGACCACCACATCCGCCGTTTTTCCTCTTACCAGAGCGATGAGGTCCTCCGGCCTGCAGGCCACCTGATAGCCGATTTTCCCGGCGGAGACCATGATGATCTCCCCGTCCAGGGCCGTCTCGTGGAAGACGGTGGGAAACAGCTTCTTCATGCCCACGGGACTGCAGCCGCCGTGGACGTAGCCGGTAAGGGGCAGCAGCTCCTTCTGGTGGAGCATGGCCACGGACTTCTCCCCCACGGCCTTGGCGGCCTTCTTGAGGTCCAGGGTGGCCGCCACGGGAATGTCGAACACATAGTATCCCCCGGAGGCGCCCCGGGTCACCAGGGTCTTGAACACCCGGGCGGGGTCCTGTCCAAGACTCTCCGCCACGGACACGCCGTCCACGGCCACCCCCTCCTCGTGGGGGTAGGTGTAGGCGGTGTAGGGGATTTTTTTCTGTTCCAGCGTCCGCATGACGTTGGTTTTTTCTTCTTTTTGCTTTGCCATGGCGATTTTCCTCACAAAATCATCACAAAGGTTCCGGCGGTGATCAGCAGACAGCCGAAAACTGTCTTGGCGTCGGCTTTCTCGTGGAGCAGAAGAAAGGCCAGCACCACCGTGATCACCACGCTGAATTTGTCGATGGGCACCACCTTGCTGGCGGGTCCCTTCTGGAGCGCGTAGTAGTAGCACAGCCAGGAAAGGCCGGTGGCGATTCCCGACAGGATAAGGAACAGCCAGCTGCGGCTGTTGATCTGGGCCATCTCCCCGGTTTTTCCGGTGAGCAGCACCATGCCCCAGGCCATCACCAGCACCACGGTGGTGCGGATGGCGGTGGCTAAGTTGGAATTGACATGTTCCACGCCCACTTTAGCCAGCAGGGAGGTAGCCGCGGCGAATACCGCCGACAGCAGTGCAAAAATTGCCCACATGACCAGCGCCTTCTTTCTATTTTGGTCTGCTTACCGCAGAAGATATACTGTGGTCAGAATACAGGCAAGGCCCAGGGCCACGCCCCAGCCGAGAGGCTCCCCAAAAGCGATCACGCCCACCAGAGCGGCCACCACCGGCTCTACGCTGGCCAGAATGGAGGCCCGTCCGCTGTCTACTCTTGAAAGACCCTTCGTATAGAGCAGATAGGGCAATACGGTGGCGATGAGCACCAGCCCCGCCACGCTCTCCATGAGAGGAATGCTGTGAAAAGCGGAGGCGATTTCATTCAGGTGCAGCAAGGGCAGAGAACCGAGCCCTGCGAAGAGGAAGGTATAGTAGGTGACGGTGAGGGGCGGATAATGTTCCAAAGCGAGACGGGCAAAGATCGGATAGAGTCCGTAGAAGAAGCCGGAGGCCATGCCCATTATCAGGCCCGTTTTAGAGAGGGCCAGCTGTCCCTGAAATATGCCGGAGACGAAAGCGCAGCCCAAAAAAGCCAGAATCAGGGCAGTCAATTTCCGGCGGGTGATTCGTTCCCGCCAGATAATAGTGGAGAGAATCACCACAAAGGCGGGGGCGGTATATACCAAAATTGCCGCCACCGCCAGGGAGCAGATCTGCTGGCAGCGAAAGTAGCAGAGAGTAAAGAGCACCACACTGATGACGCCGGTTCCGAAAAAACAGGGCAGGTGTCTGGGGTGGATCTTCAGCGCTTGCCGGTCTGTCAGAAGGAGGGCCAGAGTAAGAACCAGAAGAACTCCTAAGTTTCGTACCGCTACAATTGATTGGGCGGTAAATCCGCCGGTAGTGAGCTGACGATTGAAGAGACCGATAAACCCCCAGAGGGACGCCCCCATGAGGACCTGGAGGCGGGGAAACACGGCGGCTTTTTGCTGTGGCATGGGAAACTCCTTCCTAAAAACTGCGTTGTGTACGGGAATTCTTATCAGTATACCTCCATTAATTGGAAAATTCAACCAGGAGGCGGAGGAGAGCTGTCCCTCCGGCCGGGACAGGCCGTTCTTTTCTGCTTCCTCTGGCGGGGGCGCTTTTGCCCGGCTGACGGCGGGGGTTCTTTTTGTCGGTAGCCGACGGTGTCACGATACCTTGTCATGCCTCCGGCGGCCTACTTTTCTCGCGGAAGAAAAGTCACCATCTCCGCGCTAAGCGCCTCGCTGTGCTCGGTGAAAAGTCCGCTTAGAACCAAGGTTCTAAGGACTCCTTTGTTTCCTGTTATGGGGAGTCTTGTTCCGTTTGTGTCGTTACCTTGTGCGGCTGACAGAAGCAAGGGGGTGACAGTTCCCCCTGTTTCCGTGCTTCAAGCGCGCTCCCCTGGTAGTTGTTATGGCCTCTGCAATTACACCACACGAAAGCCTTCCCCTGGGGGAAGGTGCCCCAGTGCGCACACTGGGGCGGATGAGGGGAACGCTACCCAAAAGCTCCAGACCAACTCGGAGGAAAATCAAAAACTAATTTAATTAGATAGGAAATTGCCCCCGAATGAATGATGTGGGTTCCGATGCCCTTCCCCTCATCCGTCACGGCTGCGCCGCGCCACCTTCCCCCAGGGGAAGGCTTTTAGACGAAACGACCATCGTCTACCCTCCAGGGCAGCGCGCCGAAGCGCGGTATTAGACGTACCATGACACGTCGACGGAGCGTCGGAGGCAGCAGGACCAACAACAGTCAGGGGGGACTGACAGTACACGTCAGGACAAGGGAGTTCTTAGAACCCCGCAGCGTTAAGAAAACATGCCGGTGGCATGTTTTTAGCGTAGGCCACAGCGGCTATGCCGCGAGGAGACCGCAGTCCGGTAGTCCATCGGCAACAAAAGTAGGCCGCTGGAGGCATAACACCAATCAGCACGCGTCGGGTACCGGCAAAAAGAATTACCCCCGCCCTCGCCAGAGGGCAAATCCCCCGCTATCTGCGGGAAATGGTTCCATTCTCCGCCATGGAGACAAAATCTCCATCCGCGGTGATGATGTGGTCCAGCAGGACCACCCCCATATTCCGCAGCAGCTGCTCGATCTGCTGGGTGGCCACCAGATCCTCCCGGGAGGGCAGCGCCATACCGCTGGGGTGGTTGTGGGTCAGCACCACGGAGTAGGCGTTGGACCGGAGCACCAGCTCCGCCACCTTCCGGAGATTGACCGACACCGACGCGGAGCCATCCCCCAACCGGTGGTGGCTGAGTACCTTCCCCTTGGCGTCCAGGCAGACCAGATAGAGCACCTCGTTCCGGCCGCCGCCTGTCAGCGTCAGACAGTATTCTCCCATGGCATCCACAGAATTGAGGATCACCTCCCGCTCCATGCGCTGCAGCGCCGCCCGGCGGGAGATCTGGGGGATCAGCGTGATGAGGGCCGCGGCGGCGGGACCGATCCCCTCCACCTGACACAGCTCCTCCTGGGTGGCCGAGAGCACCCGGTCCAGAGAGCCGAAGTGGTCCATCAGCAGGTGGGCAATGGGATTGGTGTCCTTCCGGGGAATGGCGTAAAACAGCAGCAGCTCCAGTACCTCGTGGTCGGCAAAGACCTCCAGCCCATTCCTCATGTACAGGTCCCGCCGCCGTTTCCGGTGGTCATCGTGGATGCCCACGGCCTCGCCTCCTTCCGCCTTCTGCCGGGAATCGAACTATCGTACTATTTTATCACACTTCTCTGCTGCCTACAAGCAGATTTCAGATGTTTTTCAAGGGCTTTCCACTGGTTTTTCACCCAGTTTCCCAAGCTGTCTTGCGGCGGAAATTTCATCCGCGTGCGGAAAAGGGGAAGACGCCGGCATACGGTGTCTTCCCCTCTTTTTTCTTTGTACGCCGGATGACTCTTACACCTTCAGCTCCCGCAGAACTTCCCGGTTGACTTTGTTGCACATCCATACGGAGCAGCGGGAGAGAATGGGCAGCGGCGCTCCCTCCAGGGTGGAGGCTACCCCTCCAGCCTCCGTCACTATCAAACTCCCCGCCGCATAGTCCCAGGGGCTGAGGCTGTACTCGAAAAACAGCTCCCCCCGGCCGCAGGCCACATAGCACAGGTCCAGCGCCGCCGAGCCGAACCGACGGAAATCACAGCTGCGGGCAAAAAGCTGTGTGGTAAGGCACATGGTGGGCTGAAGATATTTTCTGTTATAAATAGCGGTGCCCATAATAAAGATCCCCTGGCTAAGAGGCTTGTCGCTGACGTGAATGGGCTGGCCGTTGAGAAAGGCGCCCTTGCCCCGCTGGGCGGTGAACATCTCCTCCTTGGCGGGGTCGTATACCACGCCGTACTCCACCGCACCATCTTTTGCCAGCGCCACGGAGATACCGCTTTGATGGTAGCCCCGGACAAAGTTGGTGGTGCCGTCAATGGGGTCCACAATAAAGGTCCAGCCCTTGGCCGGGTCCCCCTGCAGCGCCTCCTCCTCTCCAAAAAACACTGCGTCCGGCACCAGTGCCAACAGCCTTTCCTTTAAAAACGCCTCCACCGCCACGTCGTACTCCGTCACCAAATCGGCAGCGGAGGTTTTCTCATGGGTTTTGGCGGCGATATTCCCCGCGGAGCGGACGATCTCTCCCGCCTCCCGAACAATATCGGCAATGGCTTGCAGCATGGGTCTTCCTCCTTCAGGACAACAGCGTCCACTCGAAATTCTCAAACAGCAGGCGGCTGCCTGTATCCGTTCCCTCCGGCAGAAGGAACATGGCTACCTGATTCTCCACGCCGGTGTCGGAGATCATGTAGGCGTAGTCGCCATTGATGGTAGTGACCGTATAGCAGATGGGCTCCATAGAGCGCCTCCTCTCTCAGTTTCCTTCAGGATAGCATATTTTCAAAAAAAGTACAAGAAAGGGGTTGACAAATCCAAAGGGGTATAGTATATTCTTATCAGGAACCAGTCCTAATAAGGAGGCCCAAATGACTGCGAAGCGAAACACACCACAGAAGGGGATCATCTTGGATACCCTTTGCAGGATGCGCAGTCATCCCACCGCCGGAGAGCTCTATGAGGAGATCCACCGCCTCCATCCCAGCATCAGCCGCTCCACGGTCTACCGTGTGTTGGGGCAGATGGAAGAGGATGGCCTGGTGATGCGGGTGTGTCTGATGGGCTCGGACGATCGGTTCGACGGAAACGTCATCCGACACAACCACATCCGCTGCCGCCGCTGCGGCGCCGTGGCGGACATTCCGTGGGTGGAGGTGGCGCACCCCTGCGACACAGCCGGGTATGAGGTCACCGGCTACACAGTGGAATACACCGGCCTATGTCCCGCCTGCCGGAAGGCGCAGGCAAAACAAATCGGATAGCCGTACCTTTGGGACGGATATCATAGATGAAGTGAGTCAAAATTCAAAAAATTTATTTTAAAAGGAGATAACAACTATGAAGAAGTGGGTTTGCCCTGTTTGCGGTTATGTTCATGAAGGCGATGTTCCCCCCGAGAAGTGCCCCCAGTGCGGTGTTCCCGGTTCCCGGTTCACCGAGCAGAAGGCTGAGATGAGCTGGGCCGCCGAGCATGTGGTGGGCGTTGGCAAGGTCTTCGGCGCCGATGTGCCCGCCGATGTCCAGGAGAAGATCATTGATGGCCTGCGCGCCAACTTCACCGGCGAGTGCACCGAGGTCGGTATGTACCTGGCCATGGCCCGTGTTGCCTATCGCGAGGGTTATCCTGAGATCGGCGACTACTGGAACAAGGCCGGTCTGGAGGAGGCTGAGCACGCCGCCAAGTTTGCTGAGCTGCTGGGCGAGGTTGTGACCGATTCCTCCAAGAAGAACCTGGAGATGCGTGTTGAGGCCGAGAACGGCGCCACCCTGGGCAAGTTCGAGCTGGCCAAGCTGGCTAAGCAGTACAACCTGGATGCCATCCACGACACCGTCCACGAGATGGCTCGCGACGAGGCTCGTCACGGCAAGGCTTTCGAGGGCCTGCTGAAGCGTTACTTCAAATAATCACAGCAAACCTGAGCGGGTCCTCCGGAAAGATGCTGGGGGACCCGTTTTCATATAACAGAATATAAAAAGGAGAATGCTGTCATGAAGATCAGAATGGATAAGGATATTGCCGAGTTTATCCCTGAGAGTGCCGCGGAGGCGGTGGAGCTGGAGGCTCTGTGGATCAAGATGGGAAACTGCGTGGGCGGCACCAAGCAGCTGGAGCCCATGGGCGTATATGTCCGGGGCACCGACAAGTCCGCCCGCTTCCACATTGAGGGACTGACGGAGGAGGAGGCCAAGGCCGTCCCCCAGGTGCTGGCTCCCTACGACACCGATGTCTATTGCTACATCTGCAACCGCACCGAGCATGTGAAGGCCGGCCAGCCCATTCCCTTCTGCTGCGGCAGACTGATGGAGATTCTGGACTGAACACGGTCCGATAAGTGAAAGAGGGAGCCGGGAAACCGGCTCCCTTCTTTGCGGGGAGGTACTTCTTGCAGGAAAAGAGGACGGCTCCCAGCGGCGCCGTCCTTCTTGCCGTTTTGTCCATTGCCCGCCGCGGTTCTCCCGGGCGTTTTGCGGAAGCTGAGAAGTCCGCTTACTTCCAGAACCGGTCCTCGTAGGGCGTATCCTCCACGCCCTCGGCGTTCAGGTTTGCCACCATACGGTCCAGCTTGCCCTTCCAGAGCTTTTTGAACCACCCTGTGCGGCCAAACCACTTCACCAGCGTGGGGCTGACGGCGTAATAGACGCGGATGAACAGGCGGCCGTACCAGGTCTCCGCCAGGGTGTCGTCCCGATAGCGGCGAAGAGTCCACACCTGGGGGCAGTCATAGGAGCCGTACACTGCGGTGGCCACATAGCAGCCGCCTCCGCCGGCTTCCAGGGGGATTTTGGAGCCGGGGATGGTCTCCTTGGTGCCGTCCATATATTCGATCTCCGCCCGGGTGACCCGGACGGTGACGATGGAGTGATTATACCACATATTCTCCCCGAAAAAGCTGTAGGAGGCGTTGGGGGCAATGGGGCCGGTGCACTGCAGCCCGTATTCAGAGGTGTCCCGTATGGTACACGATACCGGGTCCTGTACCCGGTTGTAGGGGACAAACCGCAGCACGATGTACTTAATGGTTTTCGTCCCGTTATTGACAATGGTGCCAGCGACACTGACTCCTCCGGCGGAGTCGGGGCTGGTCTGGAATCCATATTGAATGTCTTTGTGTCCGCACTTCAGGCCCTTGATCGTAATTCCCATCGTTTCCATTTCCTTTCCTGCTGAATTGATTTTGTCTCTGACGCCGCGGAGACGGTCCTTGCCTGCCGGTTTTTGAACATGATTCAAAAGGTAAAAACCGGACAATATCTCTCGTATTTTCTAATAAATGTTGATTTTTATTTTCATTTTATAGCATATTTTTTGGCAATACAATATCCTGGCTGCATAGGTCCGAAAGGTTTTGAAAGAGAAATTGCCGGAAAACGGAGCCATAAAAGGGAGCGGAAACACCGCTCCCTTATACCGGCCCGCGCCGGGTGGTCTGCCGGGATTGGAGGAAATCCGCCGGCCCTCCGCCAAAAAACAAAACAGGTCCCCCGGTTCGAAAAGAACCGGGGGACCTTCTGGTTAGGATATGTGCTGAGACCGGAAGAGCCTACTCTTCCCAGTAATCTCCGGAGAGGATCAGGCCGTTGATGCGCCGCCGCTGGAGGATCTCCTCCGAGAGGTCCGCCTCGCTCCCCACCCAGGTGTTGTCGTTGAAGAACACATACCCGCCGCCGTCGGAGAAGGCGTCATCCCCGGTGAGAAGACCATAGGGGGCATCCAGGGAGAAGAGGTTGGCCAGGGTGGGCAGCACGTCCAGACTGGAGGTGTACTTCTCCACCGTCATGGGCTCCACGCCGGGGGCCCAGATGAAAAAGTCCGTGTGCTGCAGAAGGTCCAGACTGTCCACGCCCTTGATGTCCATGTTCAGCGCGTCGTTCATCATGTAGTAGTTGTAGTGGTCGGCGTAGAAGGCCACCACCGTGTCCTCGGCATGCCCGCTCTCCTCAATGGCCTCCATGAGCTCGGCGATGAAGGCGTCGGTCTCCATGGCATGGGCTACGGCATAGACGTAGTTGCCGTCGGTCCGTTCCGCCGCCGCCTGGGCCTCCTCGGCGTGGGCCAGATAGATGGGGTTGGTGTCGGAGTAGGGGCCGTGGCCGGAGTAGGTGATGATGAAGGTGAAGAAGGGGTCCCCCGCCGTCATCTCATCAAAGGCGCCGATGAGCTGGGAGTCCATGGTGTAGTCCGCCATGCCCATGTCGCTGCCGCTGTGGTAGGCATCATAGCCCAGATTCTCGTGGATGGCCCCGCGGTCGTATACATTGGCCTCGCTGCCGTGGAAGGAGTTGGCGGTGTAGCCGGCATCCCGGAACAGATTGGCCAGGGAGTAGGGGAAGGCGTTGCGGGTGTAGACGCTGACGGAGGTGCCGGAGGCGGCGGGCAGCAGGCCCGAGTTCACCATGAACTCCGTGTTGAAGGTGCCGGCGGTGATGTAAGCGGGGGTGTAGTGGTTGGAGAAGACAATGCTCTCCTCCTTCACCGCCTGGAGGGCGGGCATGTAGTCCAGCATCCAGGTGTCGATGGCCTCCAGCTGAATGAGGATCAGGTTCTTCCCCTCCAGGAGGCCGGACATCTCGTTGTCCTCGTGGGTGCGTCCGGCGGCATAGGCGTCGATCTCCTTCCGCTCCGCCTCGGTCAGCTCCGTTCCCTCCGGGAACAGGGCCAGCTGCAGATCCCGGAAGGTGTACTGGTAGAGCCCTAAAAGGCGCATGGAGGCCTTGGAGTCGCTGAAGTTCTCATAGACCACCGCCGGGTCCGAGGTCATGTCCCAGATCATGGTGTCCCCGCCCCGGAGGAAGGCAAAGGCGGTGCCGCCGATGAACAGCGCGGACAGCACCAGACCGCCCAGGGCGGTGAGAAGCCTCTTTCGAAGGCTCTTCTCCCTTGTCACCGCGGCGGCGGACAGCGCCATCAGCACCAGAGCCGCAAGCCCCAGCAGAACGGAGAGCTTCCGCACCACCAGGTAGGAGCTGTCCAGGAAGGCGAAGCCGTCCCCGGCAAAGGCCATGTCGCTGAAGGAAAAGAATTTGCGGAACATATTGAAGTAGATGCCGTGGGTCAATGTCAGAAGAAAGACGGCGAGGCCCAGCACCACTAAGTAGCACCGCCGGGCGATCCGGGGCAGCAGGGCCCCCAGAGCCGTCAGAGCCAGGGACCAGCCGAAGGTGAAGAGGGCCGCCGGGATCAGCCAGCGGCGGGGGTAGTTGCCGCCGGTGTACATCAGCCAGAACCAGCCTCCGCTGAGAAGAAGGCTCAAAAAGCACAAAGGCAGCCAGCACAGCCGCAGCCACAGGTTCTCCTCCTGTCTGCGGCGGAAGGTTTGCATCTTTAATTTCATGGTAATTCCTCTCTGTTTCTGTTTGGCTGCCGGAGTGGGCCTGCCAGGTTTTGCGGAAATCCGCGGAAGAACACCATCATCATATCACATCTGTCAATCCGGCGGGACTTCCACGCTTTTCCGCAAAAAAACGGCGGGGCCGGGGACCTAAAAAGGTCCCGGCCCCGCCGCGGCTTTGAAGGGAACAGGCGCTCAGGAGACGCTGACCTGCAGGGTGACGGTGAGGTTGCGGCCGGGGGTGGCCAGATACTGGCCGTTGTAGTACATGCCGCAGGAGGCGCCGCCGTCTAAGTTAAAGGCGTCCACACAGCCGAGGCCCAGCATCAGCTCCCGCATCTGCTGGGTGGTGGCTCCGCCGGGGACGGACACCAGCAGGAGCTTACCCTGGCCGTTGATGCCCACCGCCGTGCGGGGGGAGGTGGCGGTGGTGAACCGGTCCTCCTGGAAGCCCGGCTCCAGGGTAGTGACGATGGCGCCGTCCTGTACCAGACGGGGGCCGCCGGAGATCATACCCACCAGATTCTCCATGGAGAAGGGCTCCCCGTTGTCGGTCTTCAGGTAGTAGGTCTTGGTCACCGCCTCGCCGATCACCGGGGTGTCATAGTAGTTGGTGGAGGTGAAGCCGGCGCCCATGAAGGCAACATAGCCGTCGGAGGGGATGGAGACGGCGGCGCCGGGGGCCACAGACTGATAGGCGGTGATGACGCCGCCGGATACGGTCATCACACTGCCCGCGGCGGTAATGGAGACGCTCTTGCCGAAGGCGGGGGTGTAGAGCACGCTGAAATCAGGGCCCTGGTTGGTGGTGTTCACCTCATAGATGGACCAGCTGCTGCCGCCGGTGGTGTCCAGGCGGGTGAAGATGCCGGGCCGCCCGATGGCCACGGAGCCGTCGGCGTAGATGCCCAGGGAGGACACGCCGGAGTTGCCGTATTTCAGATCGCCGTTCACCATCACATGGCCGATGGGGACCTTGAAGGCGTCATAGGAGGCGAAGAAGTTGCCGTTGATCACCGCCAGGGCCCCGGAGGAACTGACGATATCCTGGAAGCTGGCGGTAGCGCCCACGGTGTTGTTCACCAGGGCCGTTTTCACATGGACCCGGGAGTTACCGGTGTTCACCGTCAGCACATGGGCCGTCACGCCGGCCAGGGTCTTCTTGGCGTAGGTAACGGTGGAGTTGTCGTAGGGGGTGTAGGTATAGGTCCAGCCCGCGCCGCTGCCCAGCACACCGGCGCTTTCTCCGGCGCTCTGGGAGAAGACGCCGTCTGCCGCAAGACGCTCGGCAAGGGTCTGGGAGCCGTCCTTCAGCTCGCAGGTGAGGGCGGCGTAGGACAGATCCACCATGTCGCCCCGGTTCAACGTGGCGGAGGTTAGCTTACCGGCGGCGTCGGCGGTCATCAGCCCCTTGGCGGCGGCAAAGGACAGGACGTCGCCCCAGGAGAAGTCCCCGGCAGCGTCGTCATAGCCCAGGGCCCGGAGCAGGAATGTGACATAGCTTTTGGCGTTGAGGGCGGAGTTGGGGGAGAAGGTGGCGCCGCCGGTGCCCTGGGTGAGGCCGTTTTCATAGGCGTAGGCCACATAGCTCTTCCCCCAGCCAAGATCGGTGAAGGGGGTGATCTCGTCGTGGGCCAGAGCCTCGTCCTCCAGGCCCAGCAGACGGATCAGCATCACCAGGCCCTGGATGCGGGTGGGGGTGTTGTCCAGCTGATAGCCCTGGTCGGTGCCCTGGAAGAGGCCCAGGGAGGCCAGCTTGTCCGCCCGGCCGGTGGACTCCGGCGAGGAGCCGGAGGCGGCGGCAGGCAGCACCGAGACGGCCAGGACCATGGCGCAGGTCAGGAGAAGTGCCAGGAGGCGGGATGCGCGCTGTTTCATCATGAAAAATTCCTTCCTTCCTAAAAAATGGGGACACACAAAACTAACTGTATTATATCGTCGGGGCAGAGGAGCGTCAATCATCTCCCAGCATACCCCGCACGGCTTTTTCACACGGACGAGAGCAATCTGCTATAAAGAATATTTATGATATAAATAGATATTGTAATATGATTTTGATTATTTTTCCGGGATAAAACGGATGGGAGCTGCTTGCCGGACCTGCCTCTTCCCGTTGCAATACATGGATTTCTCCTGATTCTATCACAGGAAGGAGAAAAGGATATCATAAAATATTTTATCAGAATCTAAAAAAATATAATTTGTTTTTTCGGATCTTCCAGACTATGATAAGCCCACCATTCAACAGGGAGGTACACGGAGAGATGGACAGCCGCTCCTTTTTTCTTGCCACGGCCCGCTTCAATTTCCTGCGCTTTGACCCGGAGGGGAGACGGCGGTTCGCCGGAGAGCTGGAGCGCTTCGCTCACCGGGTGCCGGAGGAGCTGTGCTGCCAGGACGTGCTGGAGATCTGGGCGGAGGGCTTTGGAGCGGAGGGCCTTTTCTGGGGGAATCTGGCCCTGTTCCTCTTCACCTTTCTCCTCATGGCCGCGGCGGACCTGGTGCTCCGGCGCACCGGCGGCGTGGGAGGCGCCCAGGCGGTGAATCTGCTGGCGGGACTCTGCTGCGCCGACAAGTTCTACGGCGGCCGGAGGAGGCTGGGGGCCAACCTTCTGATCCTCCTCTATGTGGTGCTGGCCATCTTAGGGGGCTTCACCTGGATTCTCACCCTGTTGGTTCTCATTCTTTTTATCAATCTCGCTGTGTTGGCGGGGAAGGGAGGCAGCGTATGCTGAATCAATTGCATCACATCTTTTTCGACGCCATGGGGAACCACTCCGTGGCGGAAGTCATCATCTCCATCGCCCTTATGCTGTTTCTTGGGTTTGCCATGACAAGGCTCACCAAGAAGCTGCGGCTGCCCAACGTGACGGCCTACATCGTCACCGGCATCCTGCTGGGGCCCTATTTTCTCAACCTGATCCCCACGGCGGTGATCGACGGCATGGACTTCCTCTCGGACATCGCCCTGGCCTTCATCGCCTTCAGCACCGGGGAATTCTTCACCGTGGAGACCCTGAAGCGAAACGGCCCCAAGGTGGTGGTCATCACCATCTTTGAGGCCTGCCTCGCCACGGTGGTGGTGTTCCTGGTGACCTATTGCCTTATGGGGGTGGACCTGGTGTTCTCCATCGTCCTCTCCGCCCTGGCCTCCGCCACCGCCCCCGCCTCCACCATGATGACCATCCGCCAGACCGGCGCAAAGGGGGACTTTGTGGACACCCTTCTCCAGGTGGTGGCCCTGGACGATGTGGTGGGCCTCATCGAGTACAGCGTAGCCATCTCCCTGGCCCTGGCGGTGAGCGTGGGCTCCGCCGGACTCAGCGCCGCCAGCGTATTGAAGCCCATTGCCGTCAACGTGGCTGTGCTGGTGCTGGGAGGGTGCTTCGGCGTCTTCCTCAAGCTGCTGATGCCCAAGAAGCGGTCCAAGGATAACCGGCTCATCATCTCCGTGTCCCTGCTCTTCGCCTTCTGCGGCGTCTGCGCCATGGTGGATGTGTCCCCCCTGCTGGGCTGCATGTCCATGGGCACCGTGTACATCAACATCACCCACGATGAGAAGCTCTTCAAGCAGCTCAACTACTTCACGCCCCCCATTCTGCTGCTGTTCTTTGTCCAGTCCGGCCTGTCCTTCCAGCTGGACGCCCTGGTGAACACATCCGCGGCGGTGGGGACCACGCCCCTTTTGGTGGTGGGCGTGGTGTACTTCTTCGTCCGCATCTTAGGTAAGTACGCCGGAGCCTTCCTGGGCTGCCTCATCACCGGGAAGGCCAGGGAGGTCCGCAATTACCTGGGCCTGGCCCTGATCCCCCAGGCGGGGGTGGCCATCGGCCTTGCGGCCCTGGGAGCCCGGACCATCGGCGGCGAGACGGGCATCGCCCTGGAGACGGTGATCCTGGCCTCCTGCGTTCTCTATGAGCTCATCGGGCCCGCCTGCGCCAAGCTGTCGCTGTACCTTTCCAAGTCCTACTCCAACAAGCTGGAGGATATCGTCCCCGCTCAGGAGGTGCAGGAGGTGGACGAGAACGGAAAGCCCAAGAGCGCCGTGGAGCTGCTGATCCAGCGCATCCAGGCCATTCAGGAGGAGCTGCCCCGGCGCTGCGCCGTCTCCGAGGAGGAGCAGGCGTTTTTAGAGGCGGCGGAAGATCAGATTGCCGCGCTGAGCAGCATGCGTGCCGGCGTGGTGCGGAACAGGAGGGTGTAAATCATGACACAGGACTATATTGCGGCGCTGCTGGGACCCTGGGCGGCGGAGTGGAACACCGGGTCCATCCTTCTCCGGATCGTGCTGTCGGTGGTGCTGGCCTCCATCGTGGGCTGCGAGCGGTCCAGCAAGCGGCACTCCGCAGGACTTCGCACCTTTATCATTGTATCTCTGGCCTCCACCACGGCGGCCATGGTGGAGGAGTACCTCTTCGACTGCGGGCGCACCGCCCCCTGGATCACGGCGGCGGTGGTCATCAGCACCGCCATGCTCTCCGGCTACTCCATCCTCTTCAGCTCCAAGGGCCAGATCAAGGGCCTCACCACCTCCGCCGGACTGTGGGCCTGCGGCATCATCGGCATCGCCATCGGCCTGGGGCTCTACACCGCCGCCCTCATCGCCTATGTGGCGCTGCTGTGCAGCCTGTCCTTCTTCCCCGCCTTTGAGAAGTACCTCAAGGACAAGTCCAACCACTTTGAGGTGCACTTAGAGCTGAAAAACCGCAGCGACCTGGGCTACTTCACCGCCACCATCCGCCGCTTGGGCATGCGCATCGACGACATTGAACTGAACCCGGCCTACCTGCGCTCCGGCCTCAGCGTGTATACCGTCTCCTTCACCATCAGCAGCCAGGAGCTGAAAAAATATAAAAAGCACCACGAAATTATCGAGGCCCTCCGCTCCCTGGAGTACATCTCCTATATTGAGGAGATCGGATAGCATCGGCCTCTCTCCCATCCCGCGCCCCGGGCGCCCGGCCGGCCCCCGGGGCGCTTTGCGTCCGAAGGGAAAATTTCACCATTGACAAGATAATGTAACATTTTTATAATAACACAGCCCTCTTTTCCTGTGAAACAGAGGAGAACCGACAATATTTGGAGCCATTATGAAAGCGAATAACAAGCCGCTGTCTCTCGCCCTGGCGTCCCTGATGCTGTCCGGCCAGCTGGCCCGTCCGGCGGCCGCCCTTGCGGTGTCACGCCCGGCCCTTCCGGAGGGAGACTTGACGATTTCGGAGGTATTCTCCGACCAGAAGCTTCAGGAGTGGATGAGGACTGCCGCCCATCTGAACGGCGCCGGCGCCGACGGCGTACTGACCGAGGAGGAGCGGAACGCGGTGACGGAGCTGGACCTGTCCGGCCTGGGGCTCACCAGCCTGGAGAACCTCTCCGCCTTCCCCAACCTCAAAACCTTAGACTGCTCCAAGAACCAGCTGACGGCGCTGGACCTCTCCGGGAACCCGGCGCTGGAGCGGCTCTCCTGCGGGAACAACCGGCTGACGGAGCTGGATATGAGTCAGAACCGGAAGCTGGAGAGCGGCGGCTTTGTGGCCCGGAACAACTTTATGGAGAAAATCTATCTCCCCGATCAGCCCGGCCTCATGGTGGATTTGGACGACTACAACGAGCAGGACCCCATAGAGGGACACGACCGGGCGGCGTGGTATCTGGATGAGGACTGCACCCAGCCCGCGCCGGAGATGCTGGAGGCCCGGGGCCAGACGCTCTACAGCAAGCGCATCCCCAACCGCTATACCATCTACTTCTCCCCCAACGGCGGGAGCGGCGCCATGGACGCCGTCAGCGCCCAGTGGGGCAGCTCCCTGTTCCTGCCGGCCAACGCCTTCACCCGCACCGGCTACACCTTTTCCAAGTGGAGCATCTACCCCGACGGCACCTCCTCTGTCTACGGCGATCAGGCCTCCGTCAGCAACCTGGCGGGGCGGCACACCGACGGCGACCGGGTGACCCTCTACGCCAACTGGGAGGCCAACGCCTACACCATTTACCTGGAGCCAAACGGCGGCCAGGGGGAGCGGCAGACAAAGCCCGCCCGGTACGGCACGGCGGTGACCCTGACCAACTCCTTTGCCCCGCCAACGAGGACCTGGAGTTTGCCGGGTGGGCCCTCAGCCCTGAGGGGCCGGTGCGCTACCCTGACGGAGCCGCGGTGCAGCGCCTCACCGCCGAGCAAAACGGAGAGGTCACCCTGTACGCCGTGTGGCGGACCTCCCTGTCCGGGGAGCGGAAGGTCTTCCTGGAGCGGCTGGAGCAAAAGTTCCAGAGTCTCGGCAGCGCCGCGGGGGAGGCCCAGCGGTACACCGGGGAGGACTGGGAGGCCCTGTCCGGGGCCTACGCCGAGGGCGTGGGCTCCGTTGAGGCCGCCGGGGATACCGCAGCCATGGAGCGGGCCGCGGCGGCGGCAGAGGCCGCCATGGACCAGATCCCTACTCTGGAGGACCGGATCGGGGAGGTCACCGGCGGCTGGCAGCGCGCCCACAGCGGAGCGCTGCAGCTGCTGGCCGCCAGAAATCTCACAGAAACCACCGCCACTGCCGCCGCCGCTCAGGCCCGGGCGGCCATAGAGGGGCTGGACCAGACCGCCCTGGCTGCCTACAGCGGTCTCACCCGTGAAGAGGACCGGGCCCAGGCGGTGGGACAGGCGGCCCTTCGGCTGCAGGAGACCGCCGGGGAGCTGATGACCCTGGAGCGGGCGGCAGCGTGGCTGGAGGACCTGGGCGGCCTGAGCCTCCGCCCCATGGCGGATGTCCAGGCGGAGGACCTGGACGCCTACCAGGCGGCTCTCGGCCACTGGGAAGGGCTTGACGAGGCGCAAAAGGCGTTCCTCAGCGCCCCACCGTGGAGGACAGCCTCTCCCGGCGCTGCCAGCTGGCGGGGCAGAAGCGCAGCGACGCCGCCGACCTTTGCAGCGCCTATGAGGGCCTGGACCTGAGCGTCTACTCCTCCAAGGGCCAGGCGGCTTTGGCCGTGGCATTGGAGGAGGGGCTGGCGGCCATCCGCGCCGCCTCCTCCCCGGAGGAGTCCCAGGAGGCCCGGCGGGCGGCCTGAACCCACATCGGCCGGGTGCCCACCGCAGATCAGGAGGCCACGGAGCCTCCCGCGCCCCCCGCGGGCGGCGGGGAGACCGGGGGCTCCGGCGGCAATGGCGGCGGAACAGGCGGCGGTGGAGGCGGCGCGCCCCAGGAGCCGGAGCAGCCCGTCCAGGGCGAGACGGTGACCGTCACCGACGGAAAAACCGGCGCCTCCGCCCAGGTGACCACCTCCTCCGACGGCAAGGTCACCGCCCAGGTGACATTGCCCCAGGGGGTGTCCCAGGCAACTTTGCCCATCCCCTGCAAGGGCGGCAGCGGCACCGTGGCGGTGCTGGTGGGAGAGGACGGCAGCCGCCGGGTGCTCCCCTACGCCGTCTACCGAAACGGCGCGCTGGCCGTCCAGCTGGAAAGCTCCGGCCATATTGAGCTGGTGGACAACAGCAAGACCTTCTCCGATGTGGGCGGCGGCGCCTGGTACGCCGGGGCGGTCCGGTTCACCGCCAGCCGGGAGCTGTTCTCCGGCGTGGGCGGCGGAGCCTTCGCGCCCCGGGGGACCATGACCCGGGCCATGCTGGTCACGGTCCTCCACCGGCTGGAGGGCTCCCCTGCCCCCTCCGGCAGCGGTGCCTTTCAGGACGTGGACGAGGACGCCCGGTACAGCGCGGCGGCGGAGTGGGCCGCGGAGAGCGGCATCTCCGGCGGCACTTCCGGAAACACCTTTGAACCCGGCCGGGCCATTACCCGGGAGCAGCTGGCGGTGATGCTCTACCGCTATGCCGGAAGCCCTGCGGTGGCAAAGCAGACGATAGACACCTTCGGAGACAGCGCCCAGGTGTCCGGCTGGGCCCGGGACGCCGTGGCCTGGGCCTGTGAGCGGGGCATCCTCACCGGCGATGAGAACAAGCTGCTGCGTCCCCGGAGCAACAGTACCCGGGCCGAGGTGTCGGCCATGCTGGAGCGGTTTGTGGCGCAGGCAGTGGAATAATTTGCTTTTCATTTGGAGGGGAGGCGTCTGTTTTCAGACGCCTCCCTTTTTTACAATAGGAAGCCGGGAAGCCGTCTGCCAAATCGGACAGCCTTCCCGGTTTTTCTCTGCCGTTCCCGGAAAAGGCGGCGGGGGCCTCCCTTGCCTTTCTGAAAAAAAGTTGATATAATACCATAAGATAGGCGGAGAATCCGCCCTATGTACCATTGGCAGGAGGACAGCATGGCAGCAAGCAAAAAAACCTACGGCAACACGTCCATCAGCGCCCTGAAAGGGGCCGACCGGGTCCGGAAACGGCCCGGCGTCATTTTCGGCAGCGACGGGCTGGATGGCTGTGAGCACGCCGTATTTGAGATTTTGTCCAACTCCATCGACGAGGCCCGGGAGGGTCACGGCAAGGTCATCACCGTCAAGCGCTTTTTAGACCACAGCGTGGAGGTGGAGGATCAGGGCCGGGGCTGCCCGGTGGACTGGAACGAGAAGGAGCAGAAATACAACTGGGAGCTGGTGTTCTGCGAGCTCTACGCCGGCGGCAAGTACGGCAACAACCAGGGGGGCAACTATGAATACTCCTTAGGACTAAACGGCCTCGGCTCCTGCGCCACCCAGTACGCTTCCCGATATATGGACGTCACCGTCTGGCGGGACGGCTATGAGTATACCCTCCGCTTTGAGCGGGGCGAGGTGGTGGGCGAGAAGGGAAAGGAACTCCAGAAAACCCCCCTCTCCCGCAAGCGCACCGGCACCAGGACCCACTGGCTGCCGGATTTAGACGTGTTCACCGATATCGACATCCCCGCCGAGTATTTCACCGATGTGATGAAGCGGCAGGCGGTGGTGAACGCCGGGATCACCTTCCGGTTCCAGAACGAGGTGAGCCGGGGGAAGTTTGAGACCACGGAATTTCTCTATGAAAACGGCATCGCCGACTATGTGAAGGAGCTGGCGGGGGAGGAGACCCTCACCACGCCGGTGTTCTGGGAGGCGGAGCGAAAGGGTCGGGACCGGGCCGATAAAGACGAGTACAAGGTGAAGCTCAGCGTGGCCTGCTGCTTCTCCAACAAGGTCCACGTCATCGAGCACTACCACAACTCCAGCTGGCTGGAGCACGGGGGCAGCCCCGAGAAGGCCGCCCGGTCCGCCTTTGTGGGGGCCATCGACGCCTGGCTCAAGCAAAACAGCAAGTATCAGAAGAATGAGAGCAAGATCACCTGGGCGGACGTGGAGGACTGCCTGGTGCTGGTGAGCAACAACTTCTCCACCCAGACCAGCTACGAGAACCAGACCAAGAAGGCCATCACCAACAAGTTCATCCAGGAGGCCATGACGGAGTTCCTCCGGGAGCGGCTGTCGGTGTATTTTATCGAGACCCCCACCGACGCGGCGAAGATCGCCGAGCAGGTGCTCATCAACAAGCGGTCCCGGGAGCGGGCGGAGCAGACCAGGCTCAACATCAAGAAGAACCTCTCCGGCAGCATCGACATCGCCAACCGGGTGCAGAAGTTTGTGGACTGCCGCACCAAGGACGTCTCCCGCCGGGAGATCTATATTGTGGAGGGCGACAGCGCCCTCGGCAGCGTAAAGCTGAGCCGGGACGCGGAGTTTCAGGGGATCATGCCCGTCCGGGGCAAGATCCTCAACTGTCTGAAGGCGGACTACACAAAGATCTTCAAAAGCGAGATCATCACCGACCTCATGAAGGTGCTGGGCTGCGGCGTGGAGGTCCAGAACAAGCATGTCAAGGAGCTGAGCTCCTTTGACCTCAATAATCTCCGGTGGAGCAAGGTGGTCATCTGCACCGATGCCGATGTGGACGGCTTCCAGATCCGGACGCTGATTTTGACCATGCTCTACCGGCTGTGCCCCACCCTCATTGAGAAGGGGTATGTGTATATCGCGGAGTCCCCCCTCTTTGAGATCAACTGCGGGGAAAAGACCTGGTTTGCCTACTCTGAGAAGGAGAAGGCGGAGATTTTGAAGTCCCTGGAGGGGAAGAAGGTCAAGATCGACCGGAGCAAAGGTCTCGGCGAGAACGACCCGGATATGATGTGGCTGACCACCATGAACCCGGAGACCCGGCGGCTCATCAAGGTGATGCCGGAGGACGCGGAGCGCACCAGCGCCATGTTTGATCTTCTTCTTGGGGACAATCTCCAGGGGCGGAAGGACCACATCGCCGAGAATGGGTACAAATTCCTGGACCTGGCGGATATCTCCTGACGGAGGGCTTTTTTGTCCGCTCAAGCGCCGGGACGGGCTGGGATTATTTTTCCCTCTGACGAGGACTTAGTTCGTTTTGTCGATGGCCGACGCACGTCGGCAGGTGTTCTGCCTCCGGCGGGTGACTTTTCTCGCGGAAGAAAAGTCACCAAAAGTCCGCTTAAAACCTACGGTTCTAAGAACTCCCTTGTTTTGACGTGGAACGATAATCCCCCCTGTCTATGGTTGGTCCTGTTGCCTCCGACGCTCCGTGGACGTGTCCCGTACAGACTACTACCGCGCTTTAAGCGCGCTGCCCTGTCGGGTAGACGATGGCCCAAAGCCTTCCCCTGGGGGAAAGAGGCGAAGCGCTGCCAGTGGCGGAAGAAGCGAGCCTCTTTCGAGGAAATCCGTGAAGCGCTGCCTGCGGCAGAAGAAGCGAACGGATTTCGAGAAAGGGCCCCGGCTGGCGGGCGCGATTAGCGACCGGGAGCCGGCTCGGCCCGACGGTGAGCAGAAGCGGCACGATTGGCGGGCACGAATAGTGCCCGGGAATCGTTTTGCCGCGACGGTGGTCAGGTGCCTCCGAAGGAGGCGGATGAGGGGAGCGGTATCGGCATTCAGCATATTATTTCGGAAGCAGTTTTCCATTAAATATGAGTTTTTCATTTTTCCTCCGAGCTGGCTGGAAGATTTTTGGGTGGCGTTCCCCTCATCCGTCAGCCTGCGGCTGCCACCTTCCCCCAGGGGAAGGCTTATGTTGGGCATGGTGTAATTGCAGGGGCCCCTACCACCACCAGGGGAGCGCGCTTAAAGCGCGGAAACAGGGGAACTGTCACCCCCTTGCAGTGTCAGCCGCACAAGCTAACGATACCAACGGAACAAGACCTCCCATAATAGGAAATAAAGGAGTCCTTAGAACCATTGGTTCTAAGTCAACTTTTGCCTACTTTTCTTTGATGAGAAAAGTAGGCCGCCGGAGGCCAAACACCAGACAGTACGCGTCGGGTACCGACAAAACGAAAAAGTCCCCTCGTCAGAGGAAAAAAGAAAAGAACGGCCCGTCCCGGCCGGAGGGACAAAAAGTGCCCCCCATCCGCAGTTGGCGGATGTTCACCATATAGATGGAACCAACAAGGAAAAAGGATTGCATGTAAAGGAGGAAGAACTCTATGAAGAAACTGTGCGCCATGATTCTGGCGCTGGTAATGGTCCTGTCTCTGGCAGTGCCCGCCATGGCTGCCGACCAGCCCCTGTGGCAGCAGCTGGGCTACGCCAGCCAGCAGGAGCTGCTAAACAGCACCGGCCTCTCCGCCGAGAACTATGAGACCATCGCCGCCCAGGCGGCAGGCTTTGATCCCTATACCTACTACATCAATAACGAGCAGGCCTTCTGGGGCATGATCGCTCAGGACTACATGACCGCCTACGGGATGACCGAGGAGGAATTCTCCCAGGAGATGCTGTCCTACTGGTTTGACAGCGTCTCCGCCCCCCTGCTGACCCAGCAGATGGTCAACGACGCCATCACCGCCGCCGGCGGCGTGCCGGGCCGCCCCAATGTCATGTGGAACGGCAAGTGCATCGACTTCTCCGACGCCGCCCCCGAGATCACCAACAACCGCACCATGGTGCCCATCCGGGCCATCATGGAGGATCTGGGCGCTGAGGTGACCTACGAGAACCGCACCGTCATCTGCACCCTGGGCGGCGCTACCGTCACCTTCGCCGTGGGCGCCGCCGAGGCCACCGTGGAGAGGGACGGCGAGACCACCTCCGTCACCCTGGACAGCCCCAGCTATATCAAGAACAGCCGCACCTATGTGCCCATCCGCTTCATCAGCGAGGCCTCCGGCTATGACGTGTTCTGGGACAACGCGGCCCGCACCGCCGTCATTATGGACCGGGCCTCCGTTATCGCCTCCTTGGACGAGAACCTCACCATCCTCAACGACATGCTGCGCAAGCAGTACGCCCAGTACGACTTCAACAGGGCCTACGAGTTTGACTACAGCCTGGATGGCTCCGTCACCCTCTATGACACCATCAACGGCAACAAGAGCTACGACCTGGGCGGCGATATGACCATGCTCTGGAAGGGCTCCGACTATGAGATCACCGGCTCTTTGGATCTGGGCAGCATCGTTGACGCCTTTATCGACAGCGGCGAGATCTCCGCCGACGAGCTTCCCGCGGAGCTGCAGGCCATGCTGAAGGAAATGGATTTCTCCGTGATCCTCTCCGGCAAGGGCTACTGGATCAGCGCGCCCATCCTCACCTACGCTCTGGCGCAGCAGGACCCCACCCTGTCCGGCAAGGATGTGTGGATGGATGTGGGCGCTGTGCTGGGCATGGATATGGGCCAGCTGATGGAGATGTCCTCCGCTATGATGACCGAGGACGCCACCATGGGCAGCATCCTCTATGACAGCAGCCTCATGTCCATGGAGATGCTGGGCGAGGCCGGCATGATGAGCTACTTCAACTTTGCCCAGACTCTCGGCGCCACCAAGACCATGCTGGATTCCCTCCTTGGTGACGATACCTTTACCAAGAGCGGCACCTCCTACAAGTGGAGCATGGATCTGAAGGACGTGGCGGCCTTCCTCACCGCCACCACCGGCATGCCCATTACGGACGGCGACCTGGAGGGCGTGGACCTCTCCATGGAGATGACCCTCCGTACAGACGGCTCCGCCGACGTCAGCATGGACTTCTCCCTTACCGACGCTGTCAGCGGCGCGGAGGCCACCTTTACCCTGTCCGGCACCTCCGGTGCCCTCAGCGGCGATCTGGAGATGCGGCTGCAGATCAAGAATATGGTGGACGCCAAGCTGTCTCTGGATTACAGCGGCAAGACCACCTCCAAGACCCCTGCCTCCCAGCCCCCCGCCGGAGCCGCCATTCTGGACGGTTCCAGCCTGTAAGACAGCTCCCCACCGCCCCGGTGCCGCCGGGGCGGTGGAGCGATTTTTCCCCTGGGGCGGCCATCCATTCATAACAGCAAAGGAACAGCAGCAGTATGCCTAAGAAGAAGACCCCCCAGGAGGGGGCGAAAAAAGTAAATAACCCCAACGTCATGGGGCTTCGGGCCGAGGTGCTGGAGCAGCCCATTACCGACACCCTGGAGACCAACTACATGCCCTATGCCATGTCTGTCATCGTCTCCCGGGCCATTCCGGAGATCGACGGCTTCAAGCCCAGCCACAGAAAGCTCCTCTACACCATGTATGAGATGGGCCTTCTCACCAAGCCCCGGACCAAGAGCGCCAACATCGTGGGCCAGACCATGCGCCTCAACCCCCACGGCGACGCCGCCATCTACGAGACCATGGTCCGTCTCTCCAAGGGCTATGAGGCCCTTCTGCATCCCTTTGTGGACTCCAAGGGCAACTTCGGCAAGGTCTATTCCCGTGATATGGCCTATGCCGCCAGCCGGTACACCGAGGCCAAGCTGAGCCCCATCTGTGCCGAGCTCTTCCGTGACATCGACCAGGACACGGTGGACTTTATCGACAACTACGACAACACCAGGAAGGAGCCCACCCTCCTGCCCACCACCTTCCCCAACATTCTTGTCAGCGCCAACCAGGGTATCGCCGTGGGTATGGCCTCCCAGCTGTGCGGGTTCAATCTGGGGGAGGTGTGCGACACCACGGCGGCCTTTCTGAAAAATCCCCAGTGCGACCTCACCGCCACCCTGCTGGCCCCGGATTTCCCCACCGGCGGACAGGTGATTTTAGACGAGGCGGTGCTGCGGGAGATCTATGAGACCGGCCGGGGCACTGTGAAGATCCGGGCCAAGTACCGCTATGTGAAGGCGGAGAACCTCATTGAGATCTACGAGATCCCCTATACCACCACCACGGAGGCCATTCTGGACAAGGTGGCGGAGCTTATTAAAACCGGCAAGGCCAAAGAGATTGCCGACATGCGGGACGAGACGGACCTGAACGGTCTGAAGCTTACCATCGACCTCAAGCGGGGGACGGACCCGGACAAGCTGATGCAGAAGCTCTTCAAGACCACCACCCTCCAGGACACCCTCTCCTGCAACTTCAACGTCCTCATCGCCGGCATGCCCCGGGTGATGGGGGTTCGGGAGCTTTTGGAGGAGTGGTGCGCCTGGCGCACCGAGTGCGTCCGCCGCCGGGTCTGGTTCGTGATGAACAAGAAGAAGGAGAAGCTCCACCTCCTCCAGGGCCTCCGGAAAATTCTGCTGGATATCGACAAGGCCATCAGGATCATCCGGGAGACGGAGGAGGAGGCCATGGTGGTGCCGAATCTGATGATCGGCTTCGGCATCGACGAGGTCCAGGCGGAGTATGTGGCGGAGATCAAGCTGCGCAACATCAACAAGGAGTATATCCTCAAACGTACCGAGGAGCTGGAGAACCTCCGGGACGAGATCGACGACCTCCAGGATGTGCTGGACAAGCCCCAGCGGGTGAAGAAGATCATCACCGGCGAGCTGGAGAGCGTGAAGAAGAAGTACGCCGTCCCCCGGCGCACGGAGATCGTCTACAGCCACGAGGTGGAGGAGTACAGGGAGGAGGACGAGACCCCGGACTACCCAATCCACCTGTTCCTCTCCCGGGAGGGGTATTTCAAGAAGATCACCCCCCAGTCCCTGCGGATGGCCGCCGAGCAGAAGTACAAGGAGGAGGACGGCCTAAGCCAGAGCTTCGAGACCACCAACCGCGCCGAGATCATGTTCTTCACCGACCGCTGCCAGGTGTACAAGTGCCGCCTCAGCGACTTTGGCGACACCAAGGCCAGCGCCATGGGGGACTATCTCCCCACCAAGCTCAGCATGGACGACGGGGAGCACGTGGTCTACGCCTACCTCCCCGGGGACTACGCCGGACACCTGATCTTCTTCTTTGAAAACGGCAAGGCCGCCCGGGTGGAGGCGGCGGCCTATCAGACCACCTCCAACCGCCGGAAGCTCACCGGGGCCTACAGCGACAAGAGTCCTCTGGTGAAGGTGATCGATCTCCGGGAGGACCTGGAACTGGCGGTATATTCCACAGAGCCGAGGGCCCTCATTTTCAATACCGCCCTCCTCTCCCCCAAGGCCACCCGGTCCACCCAGGGGGTCCAGGTGATGACGCTGAAGCCCAAGTACCATTTGGCCGATGTCCGGCCCCTGGAGGATACCGGCATCACCAACTTAGGCCGCTACCGCTGCCGCTCCATCCCCGCCGCCGGGGCTTTGGTCCGGGAGGAGGACGGCGACGACAAGCAGATGCAGCTGCTGTAGGAATTCCTTTCACCCCGTTACTTGAAACAGGCGAGGCTGACATGAGACAAAATAAACGATCCCTTTGGAAATATTTATGGGACTACGGCATAATCACGCTGGGCTGCGCCCTTTACGCCCTGTCCTTCAACTGGTGCTTTCAGCCCAACAATCTGGCCTTCGGCGGCTTCACCGGCGCGGGCCAGATCATCAACCGCCTGATTCCGGTTTTGCCGGTGGGCGTGCTGGTGTTCGTGATGAACGTGCCGTTGTTTATCATCGGCGTTCGGAAAATCGGGTGGAGCCTTCTGGTCTCCTCCCTCTATGCCATGACCGTGGGCTCCGCCATGATCGACGTGATGGCGGCCCTCCACACCTTTCAGCCCATGGAGCCTATGCTGGCCTGCATCTACGGCGGCGCGGTGCTGGGGCTGAGCATGGGGCTGATGCTCCAGGTGGGGGCCACCACCGGCGGCACGGAGCTGGGGGCCCGGCTTTTGAAATACCGCATCCCCCACCTGTCCATCGGGCGGCTGTGCCTGGGCATTGACCTTGTGATCATCTGTGCCTACGCCCTGGTGTTTCACAACCTCCACAACGCCCTCTACGGCATTGTGTCCATGTACATCTCAAGTCTTGTGATGGACACGGTGATCTACGGCTCCCTCAGCGCCAAGATGGCCTACATCATCACCAGCGACTGCAAAGAGATGACCCGGAAGCTTCTGGAGCGGGACATGGGAGTGACCATCCTCCCCGGCCGCGGGGCCTACACCGGTAAGGAGAAGGACGTGCTGCTGTGCGCCTTCAAGCGCAGTCAGATCGCCGCGGTGAAGCGGGCGGTCCACGAGGCGGACCCTGGGGCCTTCCTCATTGTCTGCGAGGCCCATGAGATCATGGGGGAGGGCTTCGGCGCCTACAACCCCGACAGCTTATAACGCTATATGCGCCGGCCCCGTGGGGGCCGTCAGGAATATGAGAAAGGATGATTGTTATGGCATTTGAAAAACTCCGGGAGCAGCTGGAGAAAAACGGCTTTCAGGTGTCGGTGTTCGCCACGGCCCGGGAGGCGGCGGACTATCTCAACCGGGAGATCGATGGCGCCACCGTGGGCTGCGGCGGCTCCATGACCCTGAAGGAAATGGGGCTTTATGACTCCCTGGCCGCTCACAACACCCTCTACTACCACGGTATCAGCGACGATCCCAAGGGCACCATGCAGAAGGCCATGACCGCCGACGTGTATCTCCTCTCCGCCAACGCCATTGCCGAGAGCACCGGGGAGATCCTCAGCATCGACGGCACCGGCAACCGGGTCAGCTCCACCCTCTTCGGCCACCGGAAGGTGTACTTTGTGGCCGGGAAGAACAAGGTGTCCGAGGACTTCGACAAGGCCCTGTGGCGGCTTCGCAACGTGGTGGCCCCCAAGAACGCCCAGCGCCTGGGGCGGAAGACCCCCTGCGCTGTGAAGGGGGACAAGTGCTACAACTGCAGCAGCCCCGAGCGGATCTGCCGGGGCCTGGTGGTCCACTACAAGAAGATGAACTCCATGGACATGGAAGTGGTGCTGGTGGACCAGGAGCTGGGCTATTGATCCCACACTCTGACGAGAGGAGGACCGCCCCCTGATGAAACTGCGGGCGTTGTGTCTGGCGGCGGCCCTGACGCTGCTGCTGCTGAGCGGCTGCTCCCTGGAGCGGGAGTACAGCGTGGTGGAGCCCCACGAGAACCAGTACTGGGAGAGCACCGCCGAGGATATCCTCCGGGCGGAGAGCTATCAGGATCTGGTGAATACCCTGCTGCTCCTGGTGGAGCAGCACGAGACGGAGGGCACCATCCGTCTCTACCTCACCGACGTGGACTACGCCGCGGCCTTTGAGATGGTCCGCAACGCCTGCGCGGAGGTGCGGCAGGAGACGGCCATCGGCTCCTACTCCTTAGAGGTTCTGGATTTCGACATGCAGGAGCTGCGCAACAGCTACTATCAGGTGGACCTGCTGCCCACCTACCGCCGCACGGCGGAGGAGGCGGCGGCCATTGTGGAGACCGCCTCCTCCTCGGCCATCTACGAGCTGCTGCTCCAGGCCTGGCAGGAGGGAAAGGACCGGCTGACGGTGCGCTACGCTTACCTGGCGGAGGAGCGGGAGAGCCTTTTAGAGAACATCCGCCAGCTCCAGTGGGAGCTGGAGACCGGGGAGACCAGCGACGTGCCGCCTCTTGGGGAGGGGGAGAACGCCGGGGAGAACTCCGGCGAAGCCGCCCAGACGCCTCCGGCGGAGCTGCCCGAGGGCTATGTGCCCTGGGAGGTGTATTTCTATCCCCCGGAGGGGGAGAGCAGCATCGTGGAGATTTTCCTCCACCCCGCTCAGTAGGCGAGTCCTTTCAAAAACTATCCGGCGTTTCTGCGCGGGCGGTCCCATACGGCCGCCCGCCTGTTTTTTCGGAGGGGCGAAGGGCTGCCTCCGGGGAAAAGGCGGCAGGAGGCACAGATTTTGCGGGAAGCCGCCACTTTCTCTTGTCATACGCCGCCTTCTGGCGTATAATGGCTCTGTTGTGCAAAATAAGCGAAAGAAACAGGTACTTTTTATGGTATTTTCCAGCTTTTCTTTTCTCTTTCTGTTCCTGCCCGCCCTCCTGGTGCTGTACTACCTCCAGCCCGCCCGGTGGCGGACGGGCCGGAATCTGGCGCTGCTGCTCTTCAGCCTCTTCTTCTACCTCTGCGGCGGGCCCAAATACCTTCTTTTGATGCTGGCCTCCATCCTCATCAACTACGTCTCCGGCCTTTTGGTGGAGGGGGGACGGAAACCGGCCCTGATCCTCTCCATGGCGGCCAATCTGGCCCTCCTCGGCTATTTCAAATACGCCATGTTCCTCATGGAGAATCTCCAGGCCCTGGGCCTTCCCGTGTCCGTCCCTACCATCGCCCTGCCGGTGGGCATCTCCTTTTTCACCTTCCAGGGCATGAGCTACGTCATCGACGTCTATCGGGGGGACGCCAAGGCCGACCGGAGCATTTTAGGCGTGGCCCTCTATATCTCCCTCTTCCCCCAGCTGGTGGCAGGTCCTATTGTCCGCTACACCACGGTGGCCTGGGAGCTGGGCCACCGGCAGGAGCGCTTTGACGACTTCTACGCCGGGGCCGTCCGGTTTTGCTTCGGCCTTGCCAAGAAGATGCTGCTGGCCAACAATTTAGGGATGCTGGCCGACGAGGCTTTCTCCGCCGCCGGCCTTTCCGCCGGGGCCGCCTGGCTGGGGGCGCTGGGCTATACCGGCCAGATCTACTTCGATTTCTCCGGCTACTCCGACATGGCCATCGGCCTGGGGTGGATGTTCGGCTTCCACTTTGAGGAGAACTTCAACTACCCCTACCTGTCCCAGTCCGTGTCTGAGTTCTGGCGGCGCTGGCATATGTCCCTCAGCGGCTGGTTCAGGGACTATGTGTATATCCCCCTGGGGGGCAGCCGCTGCGGCCTTGGCAAGCAGGTCCGCAATGTGCTGGTGGTGTGGATGCTCACGGGCATCTGGCACGGGGCCGCCTGGAACTTTTTCCTCTGGGGCCTCTACTTTGCCCTTCTCCTCTTAGGGGAGCGCTTTGTCTGGAAGGGCTTTCTCACCAGAAGTCCCCGGGCGGTGCGCCATGTGTACGCCATGGTGCTCATTGTCCTGGGCTGGGTCCTCTTCCGCTGTGAGTCCCTTTCGGCGGTGGGGAGCTATCTCGCCGCCATGGCGGGCTTCTCGGAGGGGGCGGCGGGCCAGGGGATTTATTTCCTCAAGCAGTACGGCTTCTGGCTTCTGGCGGGGGCCGCGGCCTCCCTGCCGGTGCGGGACTGGCTGAAGGCGAAGCTGCCGGAGCAGATACAGACCTGGGCCATGCCGGCGGCGGCCCTGATCCTTTTGGGTTTTGGCTTCCTCCAGCTCATCAGTTCCACCTTCAACCCCTTCATCTACTACCGCTTTTGAAAGGAGCAGCCATGAAAAAATCCATTGCGCCCAAGCTCTTTGTGGGCTGCTTCTGTGTGTTTCTGGCGGGGGTGGCGGCTTTGACGCTGCTGCTGCCCAAGGCCGACAGCTCCTACTATGAAAACCGCAGTCTCGCCAAGGCGCCGGAATTCACCTGGGAGGACTTTCTCTCCGGGGAGTATTTCAGCCAGTGGGAGACGTATCTCACCGACCATGTGGCCCTCCGGTCCTACCTTATGAAGGTGCAGACCTTCCTGCAGCTCCACATCCTCCACCAGCCGGTGGTCAGCGACGTGGTCACCGACAGCGACGTGCTGCTGGGCTACCACGGCTACGGCACCTGGAGCATGGACTACGCCGCGGATTCCGCCAAGACGGCGGCGGAGGAGCCGGGGGCGTGGCAGGCCGCCGCTGAGGACTGGGGCGGCCAGGTGTACTACCTGGGCCTTCCCGAGCAGTACAGCTATTTTGAGGACCGGTATCCCGACTATATGGAGAACCGCTCCTTTGTCTACCCGCCCATTGAGGAGGCCATGGAGGATGCCATGGGCGAGGTGGGTGTGCCCTTCCTGTCCATGTACACCCGCTACCGGGAGGAGGACTGCCCCAGGGAGTATTACTTCGCCACGGACCACCACTACACCATCTACGGGGCCCTGCGGGCCTGTCAGGAGGCCCTCGCCGCCATCAACGACACCCAGGGGTATGCTCTTTATATCCCCCAGGAGGAGGACCTCGCCTTTACCACTCTGCCCAATCCCTTCTTAGGCTCCCGGAACCGGAAGCTCTTCGGCCTGGAGGACAAGGGGGATCTGCTGACAGTGGCGGAGTACAAGGAGGCCGTCCCCTTCACCCGCAGCGACAACGGGAAGCCCTCGGAGGCGTCCCTCCTTGCTCTTCCCGCCACAGAGGAGGAGACGGTGACCTACAACGCCTTCATGGGCGGGGACATCGGGGAGACCGTGATCGATACCCACCGGGAGGATCTGCCCACGGCGGTGGTCATCGGCGAGAGCTTCACCAATGCGCTGGAGACGCTTTTGTACGCCTCCTTTGACGAGGTCCACAGCATTGATCCCCGGCATTTTACCGGCGATATCTCTGCGTACCTTGCGGAGCTTCAGCCGGAGGTGATTCTCATTGTCCGGGACAACAGCGCGTATTTTTCCTGATTGGCCCTCGGCCGGGCGGGGCTATTTTGCCCTCTGACGAGGAGCGGTTCGTTTTGTCGGCGGCCGACGCACGTCGGCAGGTGTTATGCCTCCGGCGGCCTACTTTTCTCGTCAAAGAAAAGTAGGCAAAAGTTGACTTAAAACCTGCGGTTTTAAGAATTCCCTTGTCCTGATGTGTACTGTCAGTCTCCCCTGACTATTTTGGCCCTGCTGCCTCCGACGATCCGTTGACGTGTCATGGTCCCCCTGATACCGCGCTTCGGCGCGCTCCGTTGGCGGGTAGACGATGGCTGTTTCGTCTAAAAGCCTTCCCCTGGGGGAAGGTGCCTCCGAAGGAGGCGGATGAGGGGAAGGGTATCGGAACCCAAATCATTCATTCGGAGGCAACATTCGGCCAAAAGTTAAAATTAGTTTTTGATTTTCCCTCCGAGTTGGTCTGAGGCTTTTCGGCGGCGTTCCCCTCATCCGTCACGGCTTCGCCGTGCCACCCTGCAGCGTTAAAAAACATGCCAGCGGCATGTTTTTAGCGTAGGCCACAGCGGCTATGCCGCGAGGAGACCGCAGTCCGGTAGTCCATTGCTGCTGACAATTTTTCACCTTCTCCCCCAGGGGAAGGCTTGTGTTGGGCCTGGTGTAATTGCAGAGGCTCCTGCGACCACCAGGGCAGCGCGTTTGAAGCGCGGAAACAGGGGAACTGTCACCCCCTTGCTTCTGTCAGCCGTACAAGGTAACGATACAAACGGAACAAGACTCCCCATAATAGGAAGCAAAGGAGTTCTTAGAACCATTGGTTCTAAGCGAGTTTTTGGTGACTTTTTGCTCGCACAAAAAGTCACCCGCCGGAGGCAAAACACCGATCAGTACACCGTCGGGTACCGACAAAAAAGAACCACCTCCGTCAGCAGGACAAAAGCGCAGCCCACCCTCGGCAGAGGGAGACGCAAAGAAGCGCCGGTCCCGGCAATCGAGCGGACAAAAAAGAAAGGAGCCCCCTTATGGAGCGTTTGGATTTTCTCCCCGTGAGCAAGCGGGATTTAGAGGAGCGGGACTGGTGGTACTATGATTTCCTCCTCCTCACCGCCGACGCCTATATCGACCACCCCAGCTTCGGCAGCGCCATTATCGCCCGGGTGCTGGAGGATGAGGGCTACCGTGTGGCTGTGCTGGCCCAGCCGGACTGGCACAGCGCCGCAGGCTTTCAGGCCATGGGCAAGCCCCGGTACGGCATCTTCATCGGCGGGGGCAACATTGACTCCATGGTGGCCCATTATACCGCCGCCAAAAAGCGCCGCAGCGAGGACGCCTACAGCCCCGGCGGCAAAAACGGCCGCCGCCCGGACCGGCCCACCATCGTCTACGCCAACCGCTGCCGGGAGGCCTTTCCCGGCACCCCCATTATCATCGGCGGCCTGGAGGCCAGCCTCCGCCGCTTCGCCCACTACGACTACTGGGACGACAAGGTCCGCCGCTCCATTCTCTTGGACGCCCAGGCGGATCTGCTGGTCTACGGCATGGGGGAGCGGGCCACCCGGGAGATCGCCCGCCGCCTCTCCAAGGGGGAGGACGTGAAGACCATCACCGACGTCCGGGGCACCGCCTTCTTCTCCCACGCCCCTGCCTGCGCCTATGCCGCCGTGGAGGTCCCCTCCTTCGAGGCTGTCCGGGCCGATAAGCACGACTACGCCGTGGCCACCAGGGTGGAGTACGAGGAGCACGACGCCGTCAGGGGCAAGGGCATTATCCAGCCCCACGAGGGGGGATACCTTATCGTCAATCCCCCCGCTATGCCCCTCAGCCGTCAGGAGCTGGATCACGTCTATTCCCTGCCCTTCACCCGGGAGGTCCACCCCATGTACGACAAGGAGGGGGGCGTCCCCGCCATTGAGGAGGTCCGCTTCTCTGTGGCCCACAACAGAGGGTGCTTTGGCGGCTGCAATTTCTGCTCCCTGGCCTTCCACCAGGGCAGGATGATCACCTCCCGCAGCCACGAGAGCGTTTTGAAGGAGGTGGAGGCATTTACCCGCGATCCCAAGTTCAAGGGCTATGTCCATGACGTGGGCGGCCCCACCGCCAATTTCCGCCACCCCTCCTGCAAGCAGCAGATGAAAAACGGCATGTGCAAAAAACGCGCCTGTCTTGCCCCCACCCCCTGCCCCAATATGGACCCCAGCCACAGCGACTATCTGAGCCTCCTTCGGAAGATCCGGGCCATCCCCGGGGTGAAAAAGGTGTTTATCCGCAGCGGTATCCGCTACGACTACATGCTGGCGGAGAAAAACAGCGAGTTTTTCTCCGAGCTGGTGAAATACCATGTGTCCGGCCAGCTGAAGGTGGCCCCGGAGCACTGCTCCAGCCAGGTGCTGGACTATATGGGCAAGCCCCACTTTGACGTGTACCTCCGGTTCAAGGAGAAGTATGAGCGCCTCAACCAGCGCTACGGCCTGGAGCAGTATATCGTCCCCTACCTCATGAGCAGCCACCCCGGCTGCACCCTCTCCGACGCGGTGGCTCTGGCGGAGTTTCTCAACAAGACCGGCCGCCAGCCCGAGCAGGTCCAGGACTTCTACCCCACTCCGGGGACGCTGTCCACCTGTATGTGGTACACCGGCATCGACCCGAGGACCATGGAGCCGGTGTATGTGGCCCGGGACCCCCATGAGAAAGCCCTCCAGCGGGCGCTTTTGCAGTGGAAGCGGCCGGAGATGCGCCGCCTGGTGACGGAGGCCCTCCACAAAGCAGGGCGCACCGACCTCATCGGCTACGGGAAGGAGTGCCTCATCCGGCCTCTCCACGGCGGCGCCGGGGCGGCGGGAGAGAAGAAAGGCAGGGGCGGGGAGAAGCAGGGGACAAAGGCGCCCGTCCGCCAAAGCGGCGAGAGCCGCCGGAGCCGGGAGGACGCCGGGGCGGGGAACCGGCGGAAGAGACCGGGAAAAGGTCCTCGGAAGAGCGGTCCCCGGCGGGGACGGCCCTGAGCTGGCGATTTGGACAAACAGGACAAATTTACTGGAGAAAATTTGTCGCTGTTTGGCAAAATTGTTGACATAGCGGCTCTGATGGGATACAATGAGACTATCCAATTTAGAAAAGGAGGCACAGCTATGGCAGTTTTAGATGGATGCGGCGCAAAGTCCTGGACCCCGACGGTAGAGGAGCGGCCCTGCCCCACCTGCGGAGAGATTTTAGAGGTGTTCTCCAAGGACGGCGTGGTGACGGAGGAGGTCAAGTGCCCCAAGTGCGGCCTGGTCATTGAGGCCGGCAAGGCGTTCCCCCAGTAACGCTGTCTCCTCCTCTTGGGGAGGACCCGTGCAACGATAGGAAAAAGCTTCGAAGTCAAGTGCGGCTTCGAAGCTTTTTTTGCAGGGACCGGGGGACGGATTGCCTGCGGGGATGCAGGTCGCGTTTGCGGGGAAATCCGCCATCCCCCGCTTGCGTCCGGACGGCACCTGTGTTATAATACTGCCTGTTATTCTGGCCGCTTTGCGGCCTGCCCGGCGGTATTCTGCCGCGCTGGGCGGATTTCTGTATGATTGGAAAGGAAACAGTTTCATGAAACGATTGACCGCGCTGCTCCTTGCGCTGTGCATGATGCTGACGCTGGCGGCCTGTGCCTCCGAGGAGGAGACCCCCGCCGGCCAGGGGGAGGGAATCTTCTATGAGATCACCGGTCTGGACCCCGAGGCCGTGATGCTGACGGTGGATGGCCGGGAGGTCACCAACCGGATGTATTTCTACTGGCTCGCCTATACCATGAGCTCCATCACCTCCTCCGTGCCCGACTGGGTGGATGATGCGGGACTGCTCAAGTGGGATGAGGAGGTCACCGAGGGCCAGACCGTGGAGGATCTGGTGCGGCAGGAGGCCCTGAACACCGCCAAGATGTACATGGTGGTGGAGAACTGGTCTGAGGAGTACGGCATCACCCTCACCGACGACGACAAGGCCATCATCGACCAGGATTTGGACAGCTACGCTGAGCAGCTGGGAGGCCAGGAGATGTACGAGGCCTATCTGTGGGATCAGGGCCTCACCGACGAGCTCAACCGGCGTTTCAGCTACGACTACTACACCTACTCCGAATTCCACGACGCCACCATGGAGCCGGGCAGCCCCCTGTACATCACCGACGACGTCCTCTACCAGTATGAGGAGATCACCCCCGACACCGTGCTGGCCGACCACATTCTCCTGACCAAGGGGGACGACGCCGAGGCCAACATGGAGGCCTATGCCGCCATGGAGCAGATTCTGGAGATGCTGGACCAGGCCGGAGACAGCGCCCCCTCCGTCTTCTCCTATATCGCCGATCAGGTGAGCCAGGACCCCGGCCGGTCCTATTATCCCAACGGCTATCTGGTCACCGAGGACGCCGACTTCCTGCCGGAGTTCAAGGAGGCTGCCCTGGCCCTGGAGGAGAACCAGTACAGCGGCATCGTGGCGACCGACGCGGGCTACCACATCATTCTCCGCCGTCCCATCCGCCAGTATGTGGCGGACCAGTACCTGTCCGACCTCATTTCCGTGGCCATGGACAACGCCGAGATGACCTACAGCGACGCGTATAACACTCTGGACATCCGGCAGTTCCAGATCGACTATCAGACCTATACCGCCCTTCACTCCGCCGTCCGGGAGCTCACCGAGGCGGAGGAGACTGAGGAGACCGATGACACCGCGGATATCGCGGACACCGGTACCACCGACACCTCCGGTACCACCGATACCGCAGACACTGCCGGTACGGCCGACGCCGGCGACACCCAGGCGTAACCCCTTTCGCCGCAGGCTCTTTTGGGAGCCTGCGGCGTTTTCCTGCCCGCCCTTGCGCGGCGAAGGAGGGGTATGGTATACTATGTGCCATGATCCATACCGAGGAGGAACCATCCATGTCTCTTTCCATCCGAAGGGCCCGGCCGGAGGATCTTGACGCCCTGTACGGCATCGAGTCCGCCTGCTTTCCCCCTGAGCAGGGGGCGGAGCAGGCGTCCATTGGCCGCCGCCTTGCCGCCTATCCCGGCCACATTCTAATGGCTTTGGAGAACGGCGTTCCGGTGGGCCACATCATGGGCCCGGTGATTGACCGGCCCTATATTGAAGACCCCATGTTTGCCGACGAGAGCTGCCACCGGGAGGACCATCCCCACCAGGCGGTGTTCAGTCTGGCAGTGCTGCCGGAGTACCGCTGCAAAGGAGTGGGCGGCGCCCTTTTGCGGGCGCTGATCGACCTTGCCCGGCGGGAGGGCCGAAAAAGCGTCACCCTTACCTGTCTGGAGGGAAAGGTCCCCTATTATGCCGGCTTCGGCTTTGAGGACCGGGGAGTGGGCGCGTCGGTTCATGGCGGCGTTCCCTGGCACGATATGGTACTGCCCCTTGAGGGCAGAGAAGGAGGAGCACAATGAAAAGCGTCCATGATTTTCCCCGCCTGCCCCTGTGTGTGGGCCCCACGCCCCTGTACCGCCTGCCCAATCTCAGCGCCCGGTACGGCAGGAACATCTACATCAAGCGGGACGACATGACCGGCGTGGGTCTTGGGGGCAACAAGGTCCGGAAGCTGGAGTATCTGCTGGCCCAGGCGAAGGCCCAGGGGGCCGACGTGGTGTTCACCACCGGCGGCGCACAGTCCAACCACGCCATGCTCACCGCCGCCTGCTGCGCCAAGCTTGGCATGAAGACGGTGCTCTTTTTGAAGGAGCGGGGCGTCACGGAGCAAAAGGGCAACCTGCTGCTGGACCACCTCCTGGGGGCGGAGGTCCGGTTTGTGGACACGGACTCCTATGAGGAGGTCTACGCCCGGATGGACCGGCTGGCGGAAAAGCTCCGCCGGGAGGGCCATGTGCCCTACACCATTCCCCTGGGCGGCTCCACGGCCCTGGGGTCTCTCGGATATGTGGCGGGCATGGAGGAGGCCTATGGTCAGGCAAAGGACCTGGGCGTCCGGTTTGACCACACGGTATGCGTGTGCGGCTCCGGCGGCACCACCGCCGGAGTGACCCTGGGCACCCATCTCTATTCTCCTGACACCAGGGTGCTGGCGGTGGCGGTGGACAACGAGCCCTTCGACCAGGTGGTGGCGGACCTGGTGGCGGGGGCCCTCCGGCTTCTGGAGCGGGAGGGGGAGACGGTGACGCCCCCGGAGATCCGCTTTCATGTGGGGGCGGGCTACGGCATCCCCGGCCCTGAGGACACGGCGGCGGTGGAGGAGATGGCCCGGCTGGAGGGGATCTTCCTGGACCCGGTGTACACCGGCAAGGCCTTCGCCCAGTTTTTAGAGCTTTTGAAGGAGGGGTATTTTACCGGAGAGAACATCCTCTTCCTCCACAGCGGCGGCGCAGGCGGCCTCTTTGCTGTGGATTTGCCGGAGGCGTAAGCGGTCCGGCGCAAAAAAGGAGAGAAGATCCGGCCTTGGAAAAGGCAGGATCTTTTTGGGAAAACAGCAGAGGGACAGGCCATCCGGCCTGTCCCTCTTATATGTATTATTTTTCGTGGAAAAACAAAACTTACCGGCCCAGCTTGGCCCGGAGCTCCGCGCCCTTCTCCTCGTAGCCGGGCTTTTCCCCACGGAGCAGGCTCCGCGGGGACCCCTTTGATTGGACATGCGCGGCGGAAATGAATTCCGCCTTACGCCGAGGTTTTGCGCAGCAAAACGCTCGTACCGCCGCAAGCGGCGGTGCTGGGCAAGCCCTCCTGCAAAGGGGGAAATTCTGCAGCTTACCGGCCCAGCTTGGCCCGGAGCTCCGCGCCCTTCTCCTCATAGCCGGGCTTGCCCAGGAGGGCAAACATGTTCTTCTTATAGGCCTCCACGCCGGGCTGGTCGAAGGGGTTCACACCCAGCAGATAGCCGCTGAGACCGCAGGCATACTCAAAGAAGTAGATGATCTCACCCAGGGTGTAGGCGTTCTTCTCCCCCACCTTCACGATCATGTTGGGCACGCCGCCCTCCACATGGGCCAGCAGGGTGCCGTCCATGGCCTGGGTGGCGATGTAGTCCATATCCTTGCCCGCCAGGAAGTTGAGGCCGTCCCCGTCGGACTCGTCGTAGGGCACCTTCAGATCGGCGGCGGAGGGACCAAAGCGGACCACCGTTTCAAAGATGTGCCGCTCGCCCTGCTGGATGTACTGGCCCATGGAGTGGAGGTCCGCGGTGAACTCCACGCTGGCGGGGAAAATACCCTTGTTCTCCTTGCCCTCGCTCTCGCCGTAGAGCTGCTTCCACCACTCGGTCATAAACCGGAAGGCGGGCTCGTAGGCGGCCAGAATCTCGATCTTCTTGCCGCTCTGATACAGCTCGTTGCGGGCGGCGGCATACTGCCAGGCGGGATTTTCGGAAAGGTCCGCCTTGCGGCAGGTCTCCATCATCTCCGCCGCGCCGGCCATCAGCTGGGCGATGTCCACACCGGCCACAGCGATGGGCAGAAGGCCCACGGCGGTGAGCACGCTGTAGCGGCCGCCCACGTCGTCGGGCACCACATAGGTGTCATAGCCCTCGGCGTCGGCCAGACTCTTCAGAGCGCCCCGGGCCTTGTCGGTGGTGGCGTAGATCCGCTTTGCCGCCTCGGCCTTGCCGTACTTCTTCTCCAGGGCCGCCCGGAAGAACCGGAAGGCCACGGCGGGCTCGGTGGTGGTGCCGGACTTGGAGATCACGTTGACGGAGAAGTCGTCGTCCCCGATGAGGTCCATGACCTCCTGCAGATAGTCTGCGGAGAGGCCGCAGCCCACAAAGTAGATGTTGGGGGTGTTCTTTTTCTTCAGATTGTAGTTGGGGGAGCAGAGGAAGTCGATGGCGCCCTTGGCCCCCAGATAGGAGCCGCCGATGCCGATGACCACCAGGGCCTTGCTGTCGCTCTGGATCTTCCTGGCGGCGGCCTGGATGCGGGCGAACTCCGCCTTGTCATAATCCCGGGGCAGGTTCACCCAGCCCACAAAATCGTTGCCCCGGCCGGTGGCCTCCTGAAGCCAGGTGTGGGCCTGCTGGAGGCTGGGGACAAAGTCGGATACCTTGCCGGCAGCTTTACTGTAATCAACAGAAATCATTTCTCGTATCTCCTCTCGAAATGAAAAGTTTGGATGATCTTGTTGTAGTATAGCACACAGCGCAAGGGGGAGACAATAGAAAACCTTCGAAGAAAATGGAAATCCTCCCGGAACAGGTAGTCCTTGCGGTATGAAACCCGCCATGGTATAATAGAAATACCCTATTAAGGTACGGCGCGCCGCGCCGTGGAAAGGAGGCCCTGACATGCCCATAGCCGCCTATGTCTGGCTGGCGCTGCTGCTGTTGTTCGGCATCGTGGAGGCAGCCACAGCGGCGCTGACCTCCATCTGGTTTGCCGCCGGTGCCCTTGTGGCCATGGCGGCCGCCCTGCTGGGGGGATCTGTCTGGCTGCAGGTGGTGCTGTTCCTGGCGGTATCCGCGGCGGTCCTGGCCGCTGCCCGCCCCTTGGTGCGCCGGTATGTGGACAGCCGCAAGGTGCCCACCAATGTGGGCCGCCTCATCGGGCAGACCGCCCGGGTGACCGAGACCATCGACAACATCGCCGGCACCGGCACCGTCTATATCGACGGGAAGACCTGGAGCGCCCGCAGTACGGACGGCGCCCCCATTGAAAAGGATGCCCTGATCTCCGTACAGCGTGTGGAAGGTGTGAAGCTGATTGTGAAGAAGGAGGATGTGCCCTGTGGAGTTGCTTCTTAAATTTCTGCCCATTCTTGTCATTGCTATCATCGTCGTCGTTATCCTCATCCGCAACATCTATGTGGTCCAGCAGTCCCGGGCCTTCGTCATCGAGCGCCTGGGCGCTTTCTCCACGGTGTGGGAGGTGGGCCTTCATGTGAAGGTCCCCTTTGTGGAGCGGGTGGCCAAGCGGGTGAGCCTGAAGGAGCAGGTGGTGGACTTCGCGCCCCAGCCCGTCATCACCAAGGATAACGTCACCATGCAGATCGACACGGTGATTTATTTCCAGATCACCGATCCCAAGCTCTACACCTACGGCGTGGAGCACCCCATGAGCGCCATCGAGAACCTGACCGCCACCACCCTGCGAAACATCATCGGCGATCTGGAACTGGACCAGTCCCTCACCAGCCGGGACCACATCAACACCAAGATGCGCTCCATTCTGGACGAGGCCACGGACCCCTGGGGCATCAAGGTCAACCGCGTGGAGCTGAAGAATATCATCCCGCCCCGGGAGATTCAGGACGCCATGGAGAAGCAGATGAAGGCGGAGCGGGAGCGCCGTGAGTCCATCCTCCAGGCCGAGGGCACCAAGCAGAGCCAGATCCTGGTGGCCGAGGGCGAGAAGCAGAGCGTCATTTTGAAGGCCGACGCCGCCAAGCAGGCCAAGATCATGGCCGCCGAGGCGGAGAAGGCCGCCCGGATCATGGCCGCCGAGGCCGAGGCGGAGGCCATCACCAAGGTGCAGCAGGCCACCGCCGACGCCCTGAAGCTCCTCAACGAGGCGGCCCCCAACGACCAGGTGGTGAAGCTGAAGGCGCTGGAGGCCTTCCAGGCCGCCGCCAACGGTCAGGCCACCAAGATCATCATTCCCAGCGAGATCCAGGGCCTTGCGGGCCTGGCCGCCGGGGTAAAGGAAGCCTTTGTGGACAGCAAGGAGTAACCCCCGCCCCTCTGCAACAAAACAAAAGGGAGTCCGCCGCGGCGGACTCCCTTTTTTCGTTTCCGATTTGGGGCGGGTCTCAGAACAATCCCTCGGACAGCATGGCGGTGGAAACCTTCTTGAAGCCCGCCACGTTGGCGCCCATCACCAGGTCGCCGGGGTGGCCGCACTCCTTGGCGGCGTCGTCCGCCTGGTGGAAAATGTTCACCATGATGTGGCGCAGCTTGTCGTCCACCTCGTCAAACTCCCAGCTGGAGCGCATGGAGTTTTGGCTCATCTCCAGACCGCTGGTGGCCACGCCTCCGGCGTTGGCGGCCTTGGCGGGGGCGAAGAGAATGTTATTGGCCTGGAAGAAGGCAACGGCCTCGGCGGTAGAGGGCATATTGGCCCCCTCGGCCACGGCGATGACGCCGTTTTTCACCAGCATCCTGGCGCTCTCCAAATCCAGCTCGTTCTGGGTGGCGCAGGGCAGGGCGATCTGGCAGGGGATGCGCCAGATGCCGCGGCAGCCGTCCACAAAGCGGCTGCCGGGAACCCGCTTGGCGTACTCACGGATGCGGCCCCGCTCCACCTCCTTGATCTGCTTGACAACATTTAGCTTGATGCCGTCCTCGTCCCAGATGTAGCCCTGGGAGTCGGACATGGCCACTACCTTGCCCCCCAGCTGGGTGGCTTTCTCCACGGCGTAGATGGCCACATTGCCGGAGCCGGAGACCACGATGGTCTTTCCGGCCACGCTGTCCTGCCGCAGGCAGCGGAGCATCTCCTCAGTAAAGTAGAGAAGACCGTAGCCGGTGGCCTCGGTCCGGGCAAGACTGCCGCCGAAGACCAGGCCCTTGCCGGTGAGCACGCCGGTGAAGCGGTTGCACAGCCGCTTGTACTGTCCGAAGAGGTAGCCGATCTCCCGGCCGCCCACGCCGATGTCTCCGGCGGGCACGTCGCAGTTGGAGCCGATGTGGCGCTGCAGCTCCGTCATGAAGGACTGGCAAAAGCGCATGACCTCCCCGTCGCTCTTGCCCTTGGGGTCGAAGTTGGAGCCGCCCTTGGCGCCGCCCAGAGGCAGGCCGGTGAGACTGTTCTTGAAGATCTGCTCAAAGCCCAGGAACTTGATAATGGAGGCGTTGACGGAGGGGTGGAACCGCAGTCCTCCCTTGTAGGGGCCGATGGCGGAGTTGAACTGGCAGCGGTAGCCCCGGTTCACATGGATCTTGCCGTTGTCGTCCTCCCAGGTGACCCGGAAGGTGAGCATCCGTTCCGGCTCCACCAGCCGCTCCATGATGGCGTTGGCCTGCAGCTCGGGGTGCCTGGCAATATAGGGCTCCAGGGACTCGAATACCTCTAAAACCGCCTGGAGGAACTCAGTCTGATCGCTGTTGCGGGCCACGGTGTCCTGAAATACTTCCTTCAAATAGCTGTTTTGCAGCATTGCTACTCTCTTCCTCTCTCATGCTGTTTTTTTGCGCACCCCCCGGTACGCGCCGGGTTCCTGCTGTTAAAAATATTATATTGTAAACGTTTTGCACAATCAATCGGTAATAGGTACTAATTTTGGATCGACATCCAGCTTATTCGTGTGAAATATGATGTTTTTATAAGGAAAACTCACTTTGCTGAATATTTGTCAAAATGTTCTGTATTCTTGGTATACAATACAATATTTTGATTATAATTCGCATAAATAGTAATATATTCTGGAATTATTCCATTTTGCAGAATTTTATACAGGGCCTTCCCGAATGCCCTGCAAAGATGTATTTTCCTGTTTTGAAAGCTTTGTTGTGCAATTTGTCCATAGGACGGCGACGATGAACAGGCCGGCTGTCTTTCTATAAAAAACAAATGTCTCTGATATGGCATTTTGCATGGTTGAATATCTGGTTTTGGCAATAATTTTAGTTAATCCTACGATATTTCCCCGGTAAACGGACAAACTGCCGCCCCAGAAATACAAAACGTATCTCCGAAGCGGCAGTGGCCGGACAGAATATGTCTGTAAACAGGCTACACTTGTTGTTCCGCAAGGGCGCGGATGGCGGCCAGGGTGTCCTGAACCTCCCGGTCGGTGGTGAAGGGGCCGGGAGAGAAGCGGACGGTGCCCTGAGGGAATGTACCGAGAGTCTTATGGGCCGCAGGGGCGCAGTGGAGGCCGCAGCGGGTGAGGATGCCGTAGTCCTGCTCCAGGCGGAAGGCGGCCTCGGCGTTGTCCCTGTTCTGAAAGTCCAGGGAGAACACCGCCGCCCGGCGCTCCGCTTCCCAGGGACCCGCTAAGCGGATGTTCCTCACCCCCCGAAGCCCGTCCAAAAACTGGCGGATCAGCTCCTCCTCCCGGCGGCGGATGGCGTCGCCCCGGCTGAGAAGGTAGCCGAGGGCCGCGGACAGGCCGTAGATCCCCGGCAGGTTGGGGGTGCCCGGCTCAAACTTGTCGGGCATATAGGGGGGCTGCGCCTCCTCGTCGGAGGCGGAGCCGGTGCCCCCGGTGATCACCGGACGGAGAGAGGCGGCAAACTCCTCCGATAAAAGGAGCAGTCCCGTGCCGGAGGGGCCTAAAAGGCCCTTGTGGCCCGGGGCCGTCAGGGCGCTGAGGCCCAGGCCGTCAAAGTCGATGGGGAAGTGTCCGGCGGTCTGGGCGGCGTCCAGAACCAGAGGCACCCCATGGCGGCGGCAGATTTCCGCCGCCGTCTCCACGTCCTGAACGGTCCCGCTGACGTTGGAGCCGTGGGCCAGCACCACCAGCCGGGTGCTGGGGCGGAAAAGGGTCTCCATGGCTCCTGTCTCCAGCCGCCCGGCGGCGTCGCAGGGGATGCGGTCGAAGGTCACCCCCTGGGCATGGAGGGCGCTGAGAGGCCGCATCACCGCGTTGTGCTCTACCGCGCTGACCAGACAGTGGTCCCCGGGGCCCAGCGCCCCCAGCAGCACCATATTGAGACCCCAGGTGTCCCCCGGCGTTACCACGCAGTGGGTGGGGTCTCCCCGGCCCAGAAGCTGTCCTGCCCTCTCCCGCAGCAAAAGGGCCTCCATCCCCGCCTCCTGGGCGGAGCCGTAGACCCCCCGGTTGATGGAGGCCCCCACCTCCTCGGTGTAGCGCACCATGGCGGCGCTGACCCCCGGGGCCTTGGGGAAGCTGGTGGCGGCGTTGTCCATATAGATCATGGGTGGTTCCCCCCTCCGTTGTTCTTTTGAAAAGCATACCATACATCCCCAGACAGCGCAAGCCGCCGGAGATTTTCTCCGGCCTTCAGATTTCTCTTGCAATTCATGGAAAAGTATCGTATACTCTTTATAAGAATAACGGAGGGATCGGCGTTTGCGGAAGGGGAAGAAAATCCGCAGACGCCATTTTTTCTCCCACCGTGATTTCTTCACAAAAATAAGGAGAGGAGAATTTTCGGATGGAAAAAGAGAGTTTTCTCAAACGCTACGGCCTGCTGATCGCCGCCGGCGTGGTGGTGGGCGCGGCGGCGGTGCTGCTGACGGCCTACGGCAATCCCGCCAACATGGGCTTCTGCATCGCCTGCTTCCTGCGGGACATCTCCGGAGCGCTGAACTTCCAGCGGGCCGGCTTCGACGCGGAGGTAGGTACGGGCATCGTGCAGTATCTGCGGCCGGAGATCATGGGTCTGGTGCTGGGGGCCGCCATTGTGGCGGCGGTGAAGAAGGAGTTTCGGCCCAAGGGCGGCTCCTCCCCCATGCTGCGCTTTATCATCGCCGTGTTCGTGATGATCGGCGCGCTGGTGTTTTTGGGGTGCCCCCTGCGGATGGTCATCCGTATCGGCGGCGGCGACCTCAACGCCGTGGTGGGTCTGGTGGGCTTTGTCATCGGCATCCTCATCGGCATCGCCTTTTTGAAGCGGGGCTTCTCCCTGCAGCGTGCCTATAAGCAGACCATGGCCGAGGGCGTCGTGTTCCCCGGCGTGATGGTGGTGCTGCTGGCGCTGCTGGTGGCGGCGCCCTCCTTCATCATCTTCAGCAAGAGCGGCCCCGGCTCCCAGCACGCCCCCTGGGCGCTGGCACTGGTGGTGGCTCTGGTGGTGGGGGCCGTGGCCCAGCGCTCCCGTCTGTGCATGGTGGGCGGCATCCGCGACGCGGTGCTCTTCAAGGACTTCCGCCTGGTGTCTGCCTTTATCACCATTATCATCACCGTGATGGTGGGCAATCTCATTGTGGGCAACGGCCTCACCTTCAGCTTCACCGACCAGCCCATCGCCCACAACGAGGCGCTGTGGAACCTTCTGGGCATGGTTCTGGTGGGCTGGGGCTCTGTGCTTTTGGGCGGCTGCCCCCTGCGGCAGCTCATTCTGGCCGGTGAGGGCAACACCGACTCCGCCGTCACCGTCACCGGCTTTGTGGTGGGCGCGGCGGTGGCCCACAACTTCGGCCTGGCCTCCTCCGCCACGGGCATCGGCACCGGCCCTGTGGCCCTGGCGGTGGTGTGCGGCTTTGTGGTGCTGGCTGTGATTTCCGCGGCCAATATGGCGAAAGTGGAGGTGTGAGAACATGGTTGACGCGCGCGGATATTCCTGCCCCATGCCGGTGGTCATGGTGCAGAAGGCGGTGAAGGGCAAGGACCCCGACACCCTGGAGGTGTTGGTGGACAATCAGTGCTCCGTGGAGAACGTGACCCGGTTTGCCAAAAACAGCGGCTATCAGGTGACGGTGTCCGACTATGACGGGGACTTCAAGCTGATACTGAAAAAATGAATTACATCGCCACCTTTCACACCCATCTCTCCGCCCTGCGCAGCTGCGCGGCCCTGAAGAGCCGGGGGATCAGCGGACGGCTGGCCCCGGTGCCCCGGCGCATCAGCTCCTCCTGCGGGACCTGCGTGTTCTACGAGGGGGAGGATATGGCATTGGAGGCCATGGACCGGGACCTGGAGGCCATCTGGCGGGCGGAGGAGGGGGAATACTCCTGCCTCTACCAAAGTGAGGAGTAGGCAAGGAACAAAAACCGCCGGCAGACGGCAGCGGGAAATTCTCCCGCGCGCCCCTGCCGGCGGTCTCTCTGTTTTTATGAAAGGAAGATTATCCCCGGTCCCGCTCAATCAGCAGCTTCAGGGCCTCCACGCCTACCCGTACCGCTGCCGACGTGTCCTCGCATCCCAGCGCGGCTTGCCGCGCTGGGAGCCCTGTAATTTTACATGCTCGGGCGGAGTGAATCCGCCCTGCGCCAAGATTTTCCCCTGCGGGGAAAATGCTTGTACGCCGGATTACCGGCGGCATGAGCGAGGACACGCAGGACGTTACTGGTCCCGCTCAATCAGCAGCTTCAGAGCCTCCACGCCTACCCGTACCGCTGCGCTGGTGTCCTCGCTCATGTCCTGGTCCAGGCCCGCGGCCTCCCGCTCCTGGTTCCAGATCACATGGAAGCAGGCACCGCAGCGGACCCGCAGCGCCGCCGCCACCACGAACAGGGCGGCGCTCTCCATCTCACTGGCCTTCACCCCCAGCCGCTTCCAGGCCTCCCACTTGTTTTGAAGCTCGAAGCTCACCGGCATCCTGCCGGGGGAGTGCTGGCCGTAGAAGCTGTCCTTGGCCTGGACCACCCCGGCGTGGACGGTCTTGCCCAGGCTGCGGGCGGCGTCCACCAGGGCGTTGGCCACGGCCAGATCCGCCACCGCCGGAAACTCGATGGGGGCGTACTCCCGGCTGGTGCCCTCCTGGCGGACGGCCCCGGTGGCCACCACGATGTCCCCGGACCGGACGTCCAAGTCGATGCCGCCGCAGGTGCCCACCCGGACGAAGGTGTCCGCGCCGATGGCGGTAAGCTCCTCCATGGCGATAGCGGCGGAGGGGCCGCCGATGCCGGTGGAGCAGACGGTGACCTTCTCCCCTAAAAGGCTGCCGGTGTAGACGGTAAACTCCCGGTTCTGGGAGATGAGCCGGGCGTCGTCGAAGAGGGCGGCGATGGCGGCGCAGCGGCCCGGATCTCCGGGCAGGATGCAGTAGCGCCCCACGTCTCCGGGCGCGCAGCGGATGTGAAACTGTTTTTCCATTTCCTGCATAGCGGTCACCTCATTTCGTAAGTTTGGGATTTCATTGTAGCATTGGGGAAAAAAGTTTGCAAGAGCGGGAGAGAACGGCGCAATTGCGGTTGACAAAACGGGAAAATGGCGATAATATAAATAACGTTATCATGGAAAACTGCGTGGAAAAGGAAGAGTACCTGGAAGGACCTCCACAGAGAGCCGCCCGTATTGGTGGAAGGGCGGAGAGGGAGCGCCGGGGAAGATCCCCTTGGAGCAGCGGCCCCAACAGGGTGGATGATTCCCCCTTAGTAGACGCCGCCGGGTGTGCCCGTTACCGCACAGGCTTGAGCGGCCGGGAAGATTGCTTTTTCCCGGCAAAAAGAGTGGTACCGCAGAGGCTGATAGAGCGCCTTTGTCTCTTTGTGAGGCAAAGGCGCTTTTGTTTTTTATTTGGCCGGGGCGAAGACCTCCAGCATGAGGGAGACGCCCAGGCGAAAGCCTGCACGGAAGTCGTCCAAACTGTCAAATATCAGCATTTGCTCGTATTGCGTGCGCAAATCGTCGGCTGCGTCTTTCCCGATTTGTTGTTCTGTGTTTCGCCAGAGGCGGTCTAATGTCAGAAGAACTTCTTTCCGTTCTTGTATCGGGGAATCAAAGGGAGAGTATTTTCCATAAAAAATTTGGTCAAGTGCTTTTTCCATTCGTATCCCTCCAGAATAAATTCACTGTATGCGAACTATATTATATTCGCTGAAAGCGAACTTGTCAAGGAGAATCTATGTTTTCAAAAGAAATCTTTGGAAATCGGCTGTTAGAACTCCGAAAGGCAAATAAAGAGAATCAAATGGATTTGGCAGAACTTTTGTCTGTGGGGAAAAGTCAAATCAGCGAAATGGAAAATGGGAAAAAGTCCACAACAGTGGAAAAATTAGCGCTGATTTGCGAACATTACAAAGTATCTGCCGACTACCTGCTGGGACTGTCCGACGATCCGACCCCTCGGTGATCTTCTGACGATTGCTCTCTCCCCTAACCGGGAGATGGTATTTCGATACTTGGTTCTGCCTCCGGCGGGTGACTTTTCTCGCGGAAGAAAAGTCACCAAAAGTCCGCTTAGAACCTACGGTTCTAAGGACTCCCTTGTCCTGACGTGTACTGTCAGTCCCCCCTGGTTATTTTGGCCCAGTTGCCTCCGACGCTCCGTGGACGTGTCCGGTACGGACTACTACCGCGCTTCGGCGCGCTCCATTGGTGGGTTGACGATGGTTGCTGTGTCTAAAAGCCTTCCCCTGGGGGAAGGTGGCCCAGTGCGCACACTGGGACGGATGAGGGGAGCGGTATCGGAATTTAGCAGATCAATTCGGAGGCAGCTTCCCGCCAAAAATTGGTTGTTGATTTTCTCTGAGTTGGCTTGGAGTTTTTGGGTGGCGTTCCCCTCATCCGCCTCCTTCGGAGGCACCTTCCCCCAGGGGAAGGCTAAAAGGAGCAGAGGCTCCTACAACCACCAAGGGAGCGCGCCGAAGCGCGGAAACAGGGGAACTGTCACCCCCTTGCAGGGTCAGCCGCACAAGGTAACGAATTCACGGAACAAGACTTTCCATAATAGGAAATAAAGGAGTCCTTAGAACCTTGGTTCTAAGCTGATTTTTGCCTACTTTTGTTCAGCGACAAAAGTAGGCCGCCGGAGGCAAAACACCTATCGAAAAACCGTCGGGTACCGACAAAAACAGACATCCCCCTCGTCAGAGGATAAAAAAGAAGATAAGAAAATTAAGATATTGATTTTAGGAGGAATCCACCCATGGATTACAACAAGACCATCAACCTGCCCCAGACCGACTTCCCCATGCGGGCGGGGCTGCCGAGCCGCGAGCCGGGCATGCTGGAGAACTGGAACAAGCTGGATCTCTACCACGAGATGCTGAAGAAGAACGAGGGCAAGCCCCTCTTCGCCCTCCACGACGGCCCTCCGTTTTCCAACGGCAACCTCCACATGGGCCACGCCCTCAATAAGTCCCTGAAGGACTTCATCACCCGGATGTACGCCATGCGGGGCTACTACACCCCCTATATCCCCGGCTGGGATAACCACGGCATGCCCATCGAGTCCGCCATTATCAAGGAGCAGAAGCTCAACCGCAAGAAGATGTCCGTCCCCGAGTTCCGCACCGCCTGCCACAACTACGCCCAGAAGTATATCGATATCCAAATGGAAGGCTTCAAGCGCATGGGCGTTATCGCCGACTGGGAGCACCCCTACAAGACCATGGACCCCAGCTTCGAGGCCGAGGAGGTCAAGGTCTTCGGGGAGATGTATAAGAAGGGCTACATCTACAAGGGCCTCAAGCCCGTGTACTGGTGCCCCAAGGACGAGACCGCTCTCGCCGAGGCGGAGATCGAGTACCAGGACGACCCCTGTACCACCGTCTATGTGAAGTTCCCCATGGCCGATGATCTGGGCAAGCTCCCCGGCTATGACAAGAACCACCTCTTCTTCGTGATCTGGACCACCACCATCTGGACCCTCCCCGGCAACCTGGGTATCTCCCTCCACCCCAGAGAGAGCTACGCCATTGTCAAGGCCGGCGACGACTGCTACATCATGGCCGAGGCCCTGGTGGAGAAGGTCATGAAGGTGGGCGGCATCGAGTCCTACGAGATCGTGGAGACGCACCCCGGCGCCTTCTTCGAGAACATGCTGGCCCAGCACCCCTTCCTGCCCAAGACCAGCCGCCTGCTGCTGGCGGAGTACGTCACCATGGACTCCGGTACCGGCTGCGTCCACACCGCTCCCGGCTTCGGCGCCGACGACTACCAGACCTGCCGCCGCTACGACATGGAGATGGTGGTGCCTGTGGACGACCAGGGCCGCCACACCGACTACGCCGGCAAGTACGCCGGGATGAAGACCGAGGAGTCTAACCCCGTCATCCTGGAGGACATGAAGGAGAGCGGCGCCCTCTTCGCCAGCGAGGACATTGTCCACTCCTATCCCCACTGCTGGCGCTGCAAGAACCCCATCATCTTCCGTGCTACCCCCCAGTGGTTCTGCTCCGTGGACGCCTTCAAGGACGAGGCGGTGGCCGCCACCGACGATGTGCGCTGGGTGCCCGCCTGGGGCAAGGACCGCATGATCTCTATGATCCGGGAGCGCTCCGACTGGTGCATCAGCCGTCAGCGCCGGTGGGGCCTGCCCATTCCCGTGTTCTACTGCGCGGACTGCGGCAAGCCCATCTGCACCGACGAGACCATCGCCGCTGTGAGCAAGCTCTTCGGCGAGAAGGGCTCCAACGCCTGGTATGAGCTGGAGGCCTCTGAGATCCTGCCCGACGGCTTCACCTGCCCCCACTGCGGGAAGAACAGCGGCTTTACCAAGGAGGAGGACACCTTGGACGGCTGGTTCGACTCCGGCTCCACCCACTTCGCCTCCATGAAGCGGGACCAGGGCTTCTGGCCCGCCACCATGTACCTGGAGGGCCTTGACCAGTACCGCGGCTGGTTCCAGTCCAGCCTTCTCACCGCCGTGGGCGCTTTGGGCCAGGGCGCGCCCTTCAAGGAGTGCGTCACCCACGGCTGGACCGTGGACGGCGAGGGCCGTGCCATGCACAAGTCCCTCGGCAACGGCGTGGACCCCGCCGACATCTTCAAGAAGTACGGCGCGGACCTCCTCCGCCTGTGGGCCGGCAGCGCCGACTACCATGTGGACGTCCGCTGCAGCGACAACATCTTCAAGCAGCTGAGCCAGAACTACCTGAAGTTCCGCAACACCGCCCGGTACTGCCTTGGCAACCTCAGCGGCTTTGATCCCAACCACCTGGTGAAGCCGGAGGAGATGCTGGAGCTGGACCGCTGGGCCATCACCAAGCTCAATGCGCTCATCGCCAAGTGCTTTGCCGCCTATGACAACTACGAGTTCCATGTGGTGTCCCACGCCATCAACGACTTCTGCGTGGTGGAGCTGAGCTCCTTCTACCTCGATATCATCAAGGACCGCCTCTACTGCGAGGAGAAGGACGGCCTCAAGCGCCGCAGCGCCCAGACCGCCTTGTTCCTGATTCTGGACACCATCACCAAGCTCTTCGCCCCCATTCTCTGCTTCACCTGCGACGAGATCTGGCAGGTCATGCCCCACCGGAGCGGGGACGACGGCCGCAACGTGGTGCTTAATGAGATGAACCAGCCCTTCACGGACTACGCCTTAGGCGATGAGGCCATGGAGAAGTGGAACAAGGTCATCACCGTCCGCACGGCGGTGAACGCCGCGCTGGAGAGCGCCCGGAACGAGAAGAAGATCGGCAAGAGCTTAGAGGCCGCCGTGGCCCTCACCGTGCCGGAGGAGGACGCCTTCCTTCAGGAAATGGGCGAGGAGGATCTGGCGGATCTCTTCATCGTCTCCAAGGTCTCCCTCACCGTGGGCGGCGAGCTCGCCGTCTCCGTCAACGAGGCCGAGGGCGAGAAATGCGAGCGGTGCTGGAAGCACAGCGGAGGGGTTGGCTCCAACAGTGAGCATCCCACCCTCTGCCCCCGCTGCGCCGCTGTGGTCAGCAAGATGTAAGACGCTTCGTACAGCAAAGGGCCGGTACCGCCTCAGGCGGTACCGGCCCATTTCCGAGTCCGGGGACTTCCAGGGATGCGGAGGGTTCCACGCCCTTGTATTTTCCCCGATCATCCTCTATAATAAGACACAATGGGGGCCGGCAGGAACCGCCGGCCCCCTATCTGAAGTGGCCGGCCCGGAGGGTCAGGCGCGGGGCGCATGGCTGCGCGGGGACGTGTTCGCCCGCCCGGCCGGGCTTCCTGCCACGTACCGTATCCTATGCGGGGGACAATCCCACCGTTCGCCCCCGGGGGCGGCGGGAAGAGGGGCTGTCCCCGCTGCCCGGGCGCTGCCGGCATGAAAGGACGTGCTGTTTGATGATTAAAATTGCTCCCTCTATCCTGTCTGCGGATTTCGCAAATCTGGAGCGGGATATCCGGAAGGTGTCCGACGGCGGCGCCGACTATCTCCATGTGGATGTGATGGACGGCGTCTTTGTCCCCAACATCACCATCGGCATCCCCGTGGTCAAGTCCATCCGGTCCGTCACCGACATGGTGCTGGATGTGCACCTGATGATCGACCGGCCGGTGCGCTATGTGGAGGCCTTCTGCAAGGCCGGCGCGGACATCGTCACCGTCCATGTGGAGGCGGACACCGAGGAGAACACCCGGAAGGCTTTAGAGACCATCCGGGCCTGCGGCAAGAAGGCGGGCGTGGTGGTAAAGCCTAAGACCCCCGCTGAGGCGGTGCTGCCCTTCCTGGAGCTGTGCGACATCATTCTGGTGATGACGGTGGAGCCGGGCTTTGGCGGCCAGAGCTTCATGGCCGACATGATGCCAAAGCTCCGCGTCATCCGGGGCTATATCGACGACAAGAACCCGGCCTGCGAGCTGGAGGTGGACGGCGGCGTGGCTCCCGACACCTGTAAAACTGTCATTGAAAACGGCGCCAATGTGCTGGTGGCCGGTAGCGCCGTCTACGGGGCGGCGGATATCCCCGGACGCATCCGGGAGCTGAGAGGTTGATCCATGGAATACTTTCCCGCACCCCTTGAAAATTTGGTGGAGCAGTTTGCCCGCCTCCCCGGCATTGGGGGCAAGAGCGCCCAGCGTCTGGCCTTCTATGTGCTGAATCTGCCGGAGGAGGAGGCCAGGGCCTTTGCCGACGCCATTTTAGAGGCCAAGCGCACCGTCACCTGCTGCCCCGTATGCCAGAACCTTACCGCCGGGGGGCTGTGCCCCATCTGCGCCTCCCCCCGCCGGGACCACTCCGTCATCTGCGTGGTGGCGGACCCCCGGGACGTGGTGGCCATGGAGCGGGCCAGGGAGTACAACGGCCTCTACCATGTGCTCCACGGGGTCATCAGCCCCATGAACCATGTGGGGCCCGACGATCTCCACATCAAATCCCTTCTGGACCGGGTGGCCCAGGGGGAGGTGAAGGAGGTCATCATGGCCACTAACCCCGACACCGAGGGGGAGGCCACGGCCATGTATCTGGCCCGGCTGCTGCGGCCCTTTGACGTGAAGGTGACCCGGCTGGCCTACGGCATCCCCGTAGGAGGGCACCTGGAGTTTGCCGACGACGCCACCCTCATGCGGGCTTTGGAGGGGCGGCGGGAGATCTGACGGCGCTTTTCTATCGAAAAAATACGGGGCCCCTCACGAAAGCAGTGAGGGGTCCCGTGTTTTTTTGCCTGGCCGGACCTTATCGGTTCCGCTTTTCTCCACGGCGGAAAAGCACTGCCGCCGCCGCGCACAAAATCAGTCCTCCGCACAGCAGCAGTGGCCCGGGCAGGCCATCGCTCTGGGCCACCATGATGACAGCAGGGCCCCCACCGCCGCCATAGCCGCCCCCAGCGCCAGCAGCACCTGGGGCAAAATCCGCCGCCGTCCCTCCCGGAAGGGCGCCGCAAACTCCTCCGGCGTGCCCAGCCGCTCCAGCCCCTCCTCCTCGCTCTCTCCGGCCTCCTCCGCCGCCTGAAACATCTCCCTCAGATCCCGCAGTACTGCCTGCCGCACCCGGCGGGGCAGCAGCCGCCCTGTCCGGCGCAGAAATTCTTCCTCGTTCATTATCGTTCCTCCTCCAAAAATCCGTTGACGCACCGGGTGAACTCCTGCCAAAACGATGTCAGCTCCTCCAGGGTCTCCCGCCCCCGGTCCGTCAGGGCGTAATACTTTCGTTCCCGGCCGCCCTCCGCCGCCAGACGGCTGCGGATGAGTCCCGCCTCCTCCAGGCGGTAGAGCACCGGGTAGATGGTCCCCTCCCGGGCGCCGCCGAAGATGGCGCCGCCCCGGCAGTCCAGCTGGCAGATCAGCTGATAGCCGTAGGCATCCCCCTCCCGCAGAAGCCCCAGCAGCACCAGCTCCATCGCGCCCTTTTTGAACTGCCGGATGTATTTGGCGTCCACCATTTTTCGCCTCCCACTTTGTATAGCTAATTAGTAATACTAAGTATATAGAAGTTTTTCTTCCTGTCAAGCCCCCTTGTGATTGTGCACAAATCCAAACGCCTGCTCTCTGCGCAAAAATACACAAAAATTTTTATATAAGAAAAATATCCTTTGAAAATACTGTGAAAAGTGATGTAAAATGGAAATATCAAAAAGGAGGCGCATGATATGAAGCGTATCAAGGCCGCGTGCCTGACCCAGACCATCCACTTTCAGCTGCGGGACAATCTGCCCCACGACGCGGCGGTCCAGGCGGTGCAGCTGGAGTATGAGCAGTACAAGCGGACCATGGACCGCAACGGCACCCGCTACCGCCTGCTGCGGGAGGAGGCCCAGGCCGACGGCTCTTTGGTCATCGAGATCAAGCGGCAATACAACAACCAGAGCTGCGGCAGCTACCTGGACTGACATGTATCCGAAGGGCAGCTATGTGTTCTACGCCCAGGCCGGCGTCTGCCGCATCGAGGCCATCGGCCCCCTCGACCGTATCCCCGACGCCCGGGCGGGGCTGTACTACACCCTGGAGGTGGTGGGGGAGCCGGGGCGGGTGTTCGTGCCGGTGGACACCACCGCCTTTCTCCGGCCTGTCCTCACCTATGAGGAGGCCCAGGCCCTTCTCAAGGAGATTCCCGCGCTGACGGTGGATCTCAGCGGCGGGAGCCTCCGCCAGTGGGAGGACCGGTATCGGGCCATGGTGAAAAGCCACAGCTGCCGGGAGCTGGTCCGGCTGCTGAAAACGGTGGAGGGCCGCAGGGCGGCCGTGGAGCGCCGGGGCCGGCGGCTGGGCGGCATGGATGAGCGCTACCGGAAACGGGCACAGCGGCTTTTGTACACGGAGCTCTCCGTGGCGCTGGGGGTATCCCCGGAGCGGGCAGAGTCGCTGGTGGAGGAGCGGCTGCGGCCGCCCCGCTCCGGAAATCTCTTGCAAAGGGAGGAATCTGTGGTATACTGAGAGAGAACCCCAGCCTGCGGCGCCGGGATCTCCCGCCGTCAAAGGCGGCTTGCGTCCTGTGCTGACCCGGAGGGATGGCCCTACGGGAAAGATGGCAGACTGCCGTTCTCCCCTCCCCGTTTTGAGGGAAACTGTCTGTAATCTGCAACGCCTGCGCGGACGCTCCGCGCAGGCGTTTTTTACTATTTTTCAAAAGGAGAAGGAGTATGGAGACACGTCTGGCCGTTATCGGCATCATTGTGGAGAATCTGGAGGTCACCGACCGCATCAACCACATTCTCCACGACTACAGCAATTACATCGTGGGCCGCATGGGCATTCCCTACCGCCAGCGGGGCATCAGCGTCATCAGCGTCATTGTGGACGCTCCCGCCGACGCCATCAGCGCCCTCACCGGCAAGCTGGGGATGCTGGAGGGGGTCAGCGCCAAGGCCCTCTACTCCCCCGAGGGCAAGGCGTGACGCCGGACCTCAGCCGGGAGGGGCTGGCACAGCTTCTGGCTCTGGAGGACTTTTCCCCCATCTATGAGGAGGCCGACCGGGTCCGAAAGGAGGCGGTGGGGGACACGGTCCACATCCGGGCCCTGCTGGAATTTTCCAACCACTGCCGAAGAAAATGCGCCTACTGCGGCCTCCGGGCCCCCCGAAAGGACCTGCCCCGCTACCGCATGACCCCCGAGGAGATTCTTGCCTCCGTCCGCTCGGCCTTCGAGGTGGGCTATCGCACCATCGTCCTCCAGTCCGGGGAGGACCCCTGGTATACCCCGAAGCTTTTGGGGGAGATCGTCCAAGAGATTAAAAGGACCACCGATATGGCGGTGACTCTGGGCTGCGGAGAGCTGAGCCGGGAGGACTATGCGCTTCTCCGGCAGGCGGGGGCGGACCGGTATCTCCTCAAGCACGAAACTGCCGACGAGGATTTGTACCAAAGCCTTCACCCCGACGGCACCCTCCGGGAGCGGGTGAACTGCCTTCGGACGCTGAAGACCCTCGGCTATGAGACCGGCAGCGGCTTTATGGTGGGGCTTCCCGGCCAGACTCCGGACGTGCTGGCAAAGGACCTCCTGCTGCTCAAGGACATCCCCTGCGACATGGCGGGCATCGGCCCCTTCCTGCCCCATCCGGAGACTCCCCTCAGAGACGCCGCCCCGGGCAGCGCGGAGCTGACCCGCCGGTGCGTGGCCCTGGCCCGGCTGCTGCTGCCAAGGGCCAATCTCCCCGCCACCACCGCCCTCACCGTCCGGGGGGACAACGGAAGAGTGTTCTCCGGCGGGGCCAACGTGGTCATGCGGAAGATCACCCCCAACGCCTACAAGCGGCAGTATGAGATCTACCCCGCCGCCCTGCCGGACACGGACATCCCCGCCCAGCGAAAGCTGCTGGAGGACCAGATCCGGGCTCTGGGGCGGGTACCCCTGTAAAAGACTGACGAAAATTTGAGAAAACAGAAAGAAGGATGCACCATGTCCTATGATCCCAAATCCCTGAAAGCCGAAGAATTCATCAACGACGGAGAAATCCGGGAAACCCTCCGGTACGCTGAGGAACACAAGAATGACCGCGGTTTGGTGGAGTCCCTCCTCCAGCGGGCGGAGGACTGCAAGGGCCTCACCCACCGGGAGGCGGCGGTGCTCCTCAAGTGCGAGGACCCGGACCTCATTGAGAAGATGTACGGTCTGGCCCGGCGGATCAAAGAGCGGTTTTACGGCAATCGTATCGTCATGTTTGCCCCCCTGTACCTCTCCAACTACTGCGTCAACGGCTGCCGCTACTGCCCCTACCACGGACAGAACAAGCACATCCCCCGCAAGCAGCTGAGCCAGGAGGAGATTGTCCGGGAGGTGGTGGCCCTCCAGGATATGGGCCACAAGCGGCTGGCGCTGGAGACCGGCGAGGACCCCAAGAACTGCCCCATTGAGTATGTGCTGGAGAGCATCAAAACCATCTACGGCATCCACCACAAAAACGGGGCCATCCGCCGGGTGAATGTGAACATCGCCGCCACCACTGTGGAGAACTACCGGAAGCTGAAGGAGGCGGGGATCGGCACCTACATCCTCTTCCAGGAGACCTACAACAAGGAGCAGTACGAATACCTCCACCCTACCGGCCCCAAGAGCGACTACGCCTACCACACCGAGGCTATGGACCGGGCCATGGAGGGGGGCATCGACGACGTGGGCTGCGGCGTGCTCTTTGGACTCAACCTCTATGACTACGACTTCGTGGGTCTTCTCATGCACGCCGAGCATTTAGAGGCGGTCCACGGGGTGGGCCCCCACACCATCAGCGTGCCCCGGCTGCGCCGGGCCGACGATATCGATCCCGACCAGTTTGACAACGGCATCAGCGACGACCTCTTCGCCAGAATTGTGGCCATCCTCCGCATCGCCGTGCCCTACACCGGCCTCATCATCTCCACCCGGGAGAGCAAGGAGTGCCGGGAGCGTGTGCTGGAGCTGGGCGTGTCCCAGATCAGCGGCGGCAGCCGCACCAGCGTGGGCGGCTACGCGGAGGACGAGGAGGAGGACTCCAGCCAGTTTGAGGTCAGCGACACCCGGAGCCTGGACCAGGTGGTGAGCTGGCTGCTTGATATGGGCCATATTCCCAGCTTCTGCACCGCCTGCTACCGGGAGGGGAGGACCGGCGACCGGTTTATGTCTCTCTGCAAGAGCGGCCAGATCGTCAACTGCTGCCACCCCAACGCCCTCATGACACTGAAGGAGTATTTAGAGGACTACGCCGCTCCGGAAACCAAGGAGAAGGGGCTTCGCCTCATTGAAAAAGAGGTGGAGAGGATCACCAACCCCAAGGTGAAGGAGACGGTGATCCGCCACCTCCACGACATGGAGGGCGGCATGCGGGACTTCCGCTTCTAAGGGGAGGGGCGACCATGAGCGGCTTACAGGAAACCCCCTCCGCCCAGCGGCTCCACATCGCCCTCTATGGGCGGCGCAACGCCGGAAAATCCAGCCTCATCAACGCCCTCACCGGCCAGGAGATCGCCCTGGTGTCCCCGGTGGCGGGCACCACCGCCGATCCGGTGAAGAAGGCCATGGAGCTCCACCCCATCGGCCCGGTGCTGTTCATCGACACCGCCGGCTACGACGACGAGGGGGAGCTGGGAAAGCTCCGGGTGGCGGCCACAGAGAAAACCCTCCAGCGCTCCGACGTGGCCCTGCTGGTGCTGGAGGGTCCGCCCACGGAGGAGGACCTTCAATGGGCGGAGCGGCTGAAAGAACAGAAGATTCCCTTCTTAGCGGTGCAGACCAAGACGGATCTCCAGCCCCCCGCCCCCCTGCCAAAGGCCCTGCGGGACAAGGCGGTGGCGGTGAGCGCCGCCACCGGGGAGGGCATCGAGGCGTTGCGGACGGCTCTCGCCGCCATTGTGCCGGAAAACTTCGGTCAGATGGATCTCACCGGGCGGCTCTGCGCCGCCGGGGACACGGTGCTGCTGGTGATGCCCCAGGACATTCAGGCCCCCAAGGGCCGGCTGATTTTGCCCCAGGTCCAGACGCTCCGGCATCTTCTCGATAAAAAGTGCATCCCCGTCTGCTGCACCGCCGACGGTCTGGACGGGGCGCTCGCGGCCCTTGCAAAGCCGCCGAAGCTCATCATCACCGACTCCCAGTGCTTCCCCCTTGCGGCGGAAAAGAAGCCGGAGGAGAGCCTTCTCACCTCCTTCTCCATCCTCATGGCGGCCAATAAAGGCGACATCGACGCCTTTGCCAGGGGGGCGGAGGCCATTGGGGGACTTACGGAGCACAGCCGGGTGCTCATTGCCGAGGCCTGCACCCATGCGCCTCTGGAGGAGGACATCGGCCGGGTGAAGATCCCCAATCTTCTCCGCAAACGGGCGGGCCAGGGACTCCAGGTGGATGTGGCGGCGGGGAGCGATTTCCCCGCGGACCTTACGCCCTACGACCTGGTGATCCACTGCGGCGGCTGTATGTTCAACCGGGCCTATGTGCTGCGGCGGCTGGAGTCCGCTCAGGCCCAGGGGGTGCCCATGACCAACTACGGCGTGGCCATCGCCTATCTCACAGGGATTTTGTCCCAGGTCAGCTGGTGAGCGGGGGGATTTTGTCCCCTCGCCGCCGGGACCGGCTCTTGTCTGCCCCGCAGCCGCGGGGCGGGGCGGTTTGCCCTCTGACGGGAGCCGGTCCTTTTTGTCGCTACACGACGGTGCGCTGAATGGTGCTCTGCCTCCGGCGGGTACCGACAAAGAGAACCCGTCTGCGTCAGCAGGACAAAACCAGCCTTGTCCCGGCAGAGGGGACAAAACGCTCGCCCCGCTGGCAGAGCGGCCAAAATTGACAGATCCTCCCCGGCCTTTTATAATAGGGAAAAACGCCCGCCCCGGCAGGGGCAAAAAGGAGTACCCCCTATGATCCTCTCTCAGTTTTTTCAGGACCACCCGAAGATCGCCCTGGCCTTCTCCGGCGGCGCCGACTCCGCCTATCTTTTGTGGGCGGCCTTAGACGCCGGCGCGGAGGTGGGGGCCTACTTTGTCTCCACCCCTTTTCAGCCCGCCTTCGAGAAGGCGGACGCCCGCCGCCTGGCGGAGGAATTGGGGGTCCTCCTCCGGGTGGTGCCGGTGGACGTGCTGGCGGCGGAGCATGTGGCGGACAATCCCCCACGCCGCTGCTACTACTGCAAGAAGTCCCTCTTCACCGCTCTGAAAACCCGGGCGGCGGCAGACGGCTACGACACCGTCATCGACGGTACCAACGCCTCCGACGACGCCGGGGACCGCCCCGGCATGGCGGCCCTCCGGGAGATGGGAGTCCTCTCCCCTCTCCGCCTCTGCGGCGTCACCAAGGAGGATGTCCGGCGGGCGAGCCGGGCAGCGGGACTCTTTACCTGGGAGAAGCCCTCCTACGCCTGTCTCGCCACCCGTTTCCCCACCGGCAGGACCATTACGCCATCAGAGCTTCAGAAGGTGGAGGCGGGGGAGGCCGCCCTCATGGCCCGGGGCTACCGGAACCTGCGGCTTCGCCTGCGGGAGGACGGAGTCTTGCTGCAGCTGCCGGAGAGCCAGCTGCCACGAGCCCGCGGGGAGTGGAAGGAACTGGAAACGCTGCTGGCCCCCTGGTTTGCCCGGGCGGCCCTGGACGATACGCCCCGGAAGGAGGAGTGATCATGGACAAGGAACAGACACGAGCGCTGCTGCAGGCGGTGGCCGAGGGGGCCCTGCCGGTGGAGGAGGCGGTGGAGCGGCTGAAGTTAGAGCCCTTTGAGGACCTGGGCTTCGCCAAGGTGGACCATCACCGTGCCCTTCGCCAGGGAGCGGCGGAGGTGATCTACGGCGCCGGGAAGACCCCGGAGCAGATCGTCACCATCGCCCAGGCCCTCCGCCGCCACGGGGAGCGGACGGTGCTCATCACCCGTCTCACCCCCCAGGCCGCGGAGCTGGTGGGCCGGGAGGTGGCGGACCTCCACTACCACGAGATGGGCCGCATCGGCATCGTGGGCGGGATGCCCCAGCCCGACGGGGTGGGCACCATTGTGGTGGCCTCCGGCGGCACCAGCGACATGATGGTGGCCGAGGAGGCGGCTCTCACTGCCGAGGCTCTGGGCAACCAGGTGCTGCGGCTCTACGACGTGGGGGTGGCGGGGCTCCACCGCACGCTCAGCCACGCCAGGGAGTTGATGGAGGCCCGGGTGGTCATCTCCGTGGCCGGGATGGAGGGCGCCCTCACCAGCGTGCTGGGGGGCCTGGTGGACTGCCCGGTGATCGGGGTGCCCACCAGCGTGGGATACGGCGCCGCCTTCGGCGGCGTGGCGGCCCTCCTCAGCATGCTCAACTCCTGCGCCAGCGGCGTCAGCGTGGTGAACATCGACAACGGCTTCGGGGCCGGGTTCCTGGCCAGCCGCATCAACCATTTAGAGGGGAAAAAGCCATGAACATTCTGTATCTGGACTGCTCCATGGGGGCCGCGGGGGACATGCTGCTGGCCTCTCTGCTGGAGCTGCACCCAAGCCCGGAGGACTTCCTGCGCCGTCTCAACGCCCTGGGCCTTCCCGGCGTTACCATCACGGCGGAAAAGGCGGTGCGGAGCGGGATCTCCGGCACCCATGCGGCGGTGAAGGTCTTCGGCAGGGAGGAGGACGACCATCTGCCGGACCACGACCACCATCACCACCACGGACATCACCATCACGACCATGACCACCCCCACGAACACCGCCATGATCACAGCCACCACACCGTGGGGGATATCCTCCATCTGCTGGAGACCCTGCCGGTAGAGGCGGCGGTGCGGGAGAAGGCGGCGGAGGTCTACGGCCTGCTGGCGGCGGCGGAGAGCCGGGCCCACGGCGCCGCCGTGGACCAGATCCATTTCCACGAGGTGGGGACTCTGGACGCGGTAGCCGACGTAGTGGGAGTCTGCATGCTGATGGAGGAGCTTTGTCCCGACCTGGTGGCGGCCTCCACCGTCCATGTGGGCTTTGGACAGGTGCGGTGCGCCCACGGCATTCTGCCGGTACCCGCCCCCGCCACCGCCTATCTTCTGGAGGGAGTCCCTGTGGCCGCCGGAGCGGTGGAGGGGGAGCTGTGCACCCCCACGGGAGCCGCCCTGCTGCGGGCCTTTGTGAAGCGGTGGGGGCCTATGCCCGCCATGACCGTGGAGCGCTGGGGCTGCGGCCTCGGCACACGGGATTTCCCCGGCGCCGCCAACTGTCTTCGCAGCGCCTGGGGCAGCAGCGGCGGCGGGGACCAGGTGGTGTGTCTTCAGTGCCAGATGGACGACATCACCGGAGAGGATCTGGCCTTTGCCGCAAAGCGCTTGATGGAGCTGGGGGCGCTGGACGTGTTCACCGCTCCCATTACCATGAAGAAGGGCCGTCCCGGCCATCTGCTCACCTGCATCTGCCGCTTGGAGAAGGAGGCGGAGCTGACGGAGGCCATCCTCCGCTATACCACCACCCTGGGCGTCCGGCGGAGCCTTCAGCAGCGGACGGTGCTGGAGCGGCGGCAGGTCACCCGGGAGACTCCCTTGGGGCCGGTGACCTGGAAGGAGTCCCGGCGGGGGGACCTCTGCCGGGAGAAGCCGGAGTATGAGGATCTGGTCCGGCTGGCCCGGCAGGAGGGGATCTCCACAGAGGCGGCCCGCCGCCTGGTATGGCAGCTGCGGGAGATGGAAAAACAATAAGGAAAACCGCCTGACAGAGAATTCTCTGTGCCGGGCGGTTTCTTTCTGCGGCAAAAAAGCCCCGGCGTCCATTGGACGCCGGGGCTTGCTGCTTTTGTCAGGGCAGATAGTTCAGGGGGTTCTGGGTCTGGCCGTTGTAGCGGACCTCGAAGTGGCAGTGGTTGCCGGTGGCCCGTCCAGTGGAGCCCATCTCCGCAATGTGCTCGCCCTTATACACCTTGTCTCCCACGCTGACCAGCAGGCTGGAGTTGTGGGCGTAATAAGTCTGATAGCCGTTCTGGTGATCAATCACAACCAGATAGCCGTAGTTGCCGGACCAGCCGGCCTTCACCACTACGCCGCCGTCGGCTGCATAGATGTTGGTGCCGTAGCTGTTGGCAATATCCAGACCGGTGTGGAAGTCGCTGGAGCCGAAGATATAGCGGTAGCCGTACCGGGAGGAGATGGTACCGTTGGTGGGCCAGCTGAAGGAGCCGGTGGGCGCCCAGCTGGGACGCTCCTTGGTACCCCGCTTGTACACGGCGGACTGAGGCTGGGAGGTGACGATCTGCATGGTGATCTCCCGCTCCGTCTCCTCGTTGTTGATGTAGGTGACCAGTGCGGTGGTGTCGGCGGTGCCGTACACGCCCTCGGTGACTACGCTGGTGTCGCCCTTCCACATGGAGCTGTCGTCAATGTACTCCACCTCATAGGGGATCTGGGCCTCGTAATACTCATACTGAGTGACCTTGATGGTCAGATAGGGGACGGCGTTGCTGATCAGCAGCTGGTCGCCGATCTGCAGCTTGTTGATGTCAAAGCCGGGGTTCAGCGCCTCCAGCTCCTTGGAAGTGAGGCCGTGGTCGTTGGCCACCTGAATCCAGGTGTCGCCCTGCTCCACGGTGTAGGTCTCCTCGCCCACCTTGGTGTCGTTGAGCTTGAGGACGATGTCGCCCAGGTTGGTAATGGAGTCGGCGGGCACATAGCCCTCCCGGATCTCCACATCCTCCAAAAACTCAATGGACTGGGTGTTTTCGTTGAGGTAGGGGGCCTTCACCTGATCCAGCAGGGCCTCCAGGCCCTCCTTATTGGTGGTGGAGCCCAGGCACTCGCCGTCCACATAGAGGGAGTAGGCGTGGGCCACTAAGTTCAGCTGGCTGTTGAGGGTGGACTCCAGCTCGTCCTCATCCATGACGCTGCGGCGGCTCACAAGGCCGGTGGAGTAGGACACCCGGGACATATCTATAGCGGCGGTGTCGTCGCCCAGCACATCGCTGAGCTCGCTCTCCACCTGGCTGATGGCCTGGACAGCGGTGTCGGCGCTGCTGGCGGTGCCGATGGCGGTTCCGTCGTAGGCAATGGTGGTGCCCAGGGTGAACATGGAGGTAAACACGGCTGCGCCGGCTATCACCAGACATCCGGCCAGATAGACGGGGGCGGGCACCCGGGTCTTCTCCACCACCCGGCGCAGTTTGGCGGACAGATTGTCCCATCTCCGGCGCAGCCGGGCGGTTCCGTCGGCCCACAGGGTAGCCAGAATCGGCAGCAGAGACCGGGACAGGATCTTCAGCTGTGACCAGAAACGGTTGGACTCAGGAAAGGCCGTGCGCTTGTTCCGGCGGCGATCCCCTTTCTCTTTGACGTTCAGTTTCTTCATAGACAAAAGACCTCGCAAAAACAACGGGCAGAAGCCCGCCGAGATAGTTACAAATAGTTACAAACGTAATGATACACTTTTTTACCAAATACGTCAACCCCAAGATCTTGTGTATTTCCAGAAAATATTCCGTAAAGTTCGTAAAAAATCACAACAGTTCTTAACAAATTGTGAACAGGAAGGAAATTTTTCCCCGGCGGGCCGGGGAAAAGCAGGGGAAGCTGGGGAGAAAAAATTTTGGAAAATGGTTGAGGAAGCGGGGAAAGTGAAGTACAATAAGGACTGAGCGGAAACCGATCGCTGTACCAGTGAAATGAAACGTAGGAGGAACAGAATTATGTTAACGTCTCTCATCAACATTCTGAAGGAAAACCGCCGCACCATTGTGTTCACCGAGGGTCCCGACGCCCGCATTCAGGAGGCTGCCGCCCGCCTGATGAAGGAGGATCTGATGGATGTGATCCTGGTGGGCAACGTGGATGAGGTGAAGGCCGCCGCGGAGAAGAACGGCTTTGACATCTCCAAGGCTGCCATTATTGATCCCGCCACCTATGAGAAGATGGACGAGATGGTGGAGACCATGGTGGCCCTGCGCAAGGGCAAGATGACCGCCGACGAGTGCAGGGCCGCTCTGCAGAAGGGCAATTACTTCGGCACCATGCTGGTGAAGATGGGCGTGGCCGACGCGCTGCTGGGCGGCGCCACCTACTCCACCGCCGACACCGTCCGTCCCGCGCTGCAGCTCATCAAAACCAAGCCCGGCGCCCATCTGGTGTCCTCCTGCTTTATCCTGACCCGGGAAGGCGGCGACGAGGCCCTGCGGAAGCTGTGCATGGGCGACTGCGCCATCAACATCAGCTATGAGGACAGTGTGGACAAGGAGGGCAACGTCACTGTGACTGCCGCCCAGAAGCTGGCGGAGGTAGCGGTGGAGTCCGCGAAGACCGCCAAGTTCTTCGGCATTGAGCCCAAGGTTGCCATGCTGAGCTTCTCCACCAAGGGCTCCGGCAAGGGCGGCACGGTGGCGCTCAGCGCCGCGGCCACCAAGGCGGCGCAGGAGATGGCGCCCGAGCTGGCCATTGACGGCGAGATGCAGTTTGACGCCGCGGTGAGCCCCACCGTTGGCCAGCTGAAGTTCCCCGGCAGCAAGGTGGCGGGCTATGCCAACACCTTTGTGTTCCCCTGCATCGAGGCGGGCAACATCGGCTACAAGATTGCCCAGCGCCTGGGCGGGTATGAGGCCTACGGCCCCATTCTGCAGGGTCTGAACGCCCCCATCAACGACCTCAGCCGCGGCTGCAATGCCGACGAGGTCTATGCCATGGCGATTATTACCGCCGGTATGAAATAAGAGCCTGATCGGCGCAGAGAGTACATTGCAGCAAACGTGCGGGGCCATGGCATAGACCTGGCCGCCGCGTGAGCGGCGTACAAGCGTTTTGCGCAGCAAAACCTTGGTCCCGGGACAATTCATTTGTCCCGGGACTTTTTTGATGGGGTCCCCGGGAGGCTGTGCCTCCCGGGGCCTGTGCCATGGCGATTATCACCGCCGGCATGAAATAAGAGCCTGATCAGCGCAGAGAGTACATTGCAGCAAACGTGCGGGGCCATGGCATAGACCTGGCCGCCGCGGGAGCGGCGTACAAGCGTTTTGCGGAGCAAAACCTTGGTTCCGGGGCAATTCATTTGCCCCGGAACTTTTTTGATGGGGCCCCCGGAAGGCTCTGCCTCCCGGGGCCTGTGCCATGGCGATTATCACCGCCGGCATGAAATAAGCAATGATATTCTTCTGATAACATCGCATTGTACACAACAGAAACCGCCGCAGATTTCATATTCTGCGGCGGTTTCTTTCTGACGAGAGTTTGAATCGTTTTGTCGGTACCCGACGGTGTACCGAATAGTGTTTTGCCTCCGGCGGGTGACTTTTTGTGCGAGCAAAAAGTCACCAAAAACTCGCTTAGAACCAATGGTTCTAAGAACTCCTTTTCCTGACGTGTACAGTCAGTCCCCCCTGACTATTTTACCTCTGTTGCCTCCGACGCTCCGTTGACGTGTCATGGTCCCCCTAATACCGCGCTTCGGCGCGCTGTCCTGGTGGGTAGACGATGGCCCAAAGCCTTCCCCCGGAGGGGGAAGGCTTTGGCATGGTGCAATTGCAGAGGCTATAACAACTACCAGGGGAGCGCGCTTAAAGCGCGGAAACAGGGGAACTGTCACCCCCTTGCTTCTGTCAGCCGTACAATCTCACGGCACAAACGGAACGAGACCCCCCATAATAGGAAACAAAGGAGTCCTTAGAACCTTGGTTCTAAGCCAACTTTTCACCGAGCCGCAGCGAGGCTCTTAGCGCGGAGATGCCTACTTTTCTTTGACGAGAAAAGTAGGCCGCCGGAGGCATAACACCATTCAGTACACCGTCGGGTACCGATAAAAAGAAATCTCCTGCGTCAGCGGGAAAAAATCGGGAGCTCCACAGAGCTCCCGATTTTTTTACTTCCCTGCCTGGGCAAGGCTTCGGAGGGTCTCCCCGGTGAGCCGGTACACCGTCCACCCCTCCATGGGCACAGCCTCCAGGGAACGGTAAAACCGGATGCTGGGTTCGTTCCAGTCGAGACAGGACCACTCCAGCCGCCCGCAGCCCCGCTCTTCCGCGATCCGGGCCAGACGGCACAAAAGCCCCTTGCCGTATCCCCTGCCCCGGTACTCCGGCAGCACATACAGATCCTCCAGGTAGAGGCCGCTGCGCCCTAAAAAGGTGGAGAAATTATGGAAGAACAGGGCAAAGCCCACCTCCCGCTCCCCCTCCAGCACAAACAGCACCTCCGCATGCTTTTTCTCAAATATCTCTACCCGCAGCAGTTCCTCTGTGGCTACCACCTGATCCCCCAGCTTCTCATATTCCGCCAGCCGCCGGATAAAATCCAGCACCAGCGCCGCGTCCGTCTCCCGGGCAAAGCGAAAGCCCATCCCGCCCTTTTCCATGGCTGATCTCCTCTCATAACGTAGTGGAACCAGTATACCACGCCCTCCCCAAAAAGACCACTGCCCACTTTTGGCGGGAAAACCGCAAATTCCCCATGGATCTTCCCAAAAAATCCTGTTATTTTGGCGATTTGGTCACTGATTATTCCCTTGCAAAATTGTCTTCCCCTGTTTATAATCAAATAACAGGAGTATAAGCGGGATTTTCTGCTTAAAATACTGTCAATTGCATGAACCGCGGTGCGTTTTGGCGGGAGGCCGTCCCCGGGCCTTTGCTCCGGGCGCATGAAAATAATGAAAGAAAGATCAGCGAGGTGGATACAATGTGTGCTTTGGCAAAGGATATCGGTATTGATCTGGGTACCGCGTCCGTGTTGGTCTATGTGAAAGGAAAGGGCGTCATCCTCAACGAGCCCTCCGTAGTGGCCATTGATAAGAATACCGGCAAGCTCTTGAAGGTGGGCGAGGAGGCCCGCCAGATGCTGGGCCGTACCCCCGGCAACATCGTTGCCATCCGTCCCCTGCGGGAGGGCGTTATCTCCGATTACGACATGACCGAGCGGATGCTCCGGGAGTTCATCCGGAAGGTCAGCGGCTTTATGCTCTTCAAGCCCCGTCTCATCATCTGCGTGCCCTCCGGCATCACCGAGGTGGAGGAGCGCGCCGTCATCGACGCCGGCATCCAGGCCGGCGCCCGGAAGGTCTACCTCATTGAGGAGCCCGTTGCCGCCGCCATCGGCGCCGGCATCGATATCACCAAGCCCGACGGCCACATGGTGGTGGATATCGGCGGCGGCACCAGCGACATCGCCGTCATCTCCCTCTCCGGCGTGGTGGAGTCCGCCTCCATCAAGGTGGCCGGCGACCAGTTCAACGAGGCCGTCATCAAGTATATGCGCCGCAAGCACAACATCCTCCTGGGTGAGCGCACCGCCGAGGAGATGAAGATGCAGATCGGCTGCGTCTTCCCCAAGGAGACGGAGACCACCATGGACGTGAAGGGCCGCTGCCTGCTGACGGGCCTGCCCAAGACCATCACCGTCACCTCCGCGGAGATGCTGGAGGCCTTTGAGGAGCCCACCGAGCGGATTTTGGAGGTGGTACACTCCGTGCTGGAGCGGACGCCCCCGGAGCTGGTGGCGGATATCTCCACCAACGGCATCGTCATGACCGGCGGCGGCTCCCTGGTGGACGGCTTCGACCGGCTTATCGAGGCCCGCACCGGCATCAGCACCCGGGTGGCCGACGACGCCATCAAGTGCGTGGCCGAGGGTACCGGCAAGAGCCTGGACTGGGTCAGTTCCATGCAGGACGGTACCATGAACCTCAGCCGCCGCAAGCAGATGAACTGAATTCCCCTCCGCTTTTTTACCGGAAGAGAGGCATTTTCCCTCTCTTCCGGATTTTTTTGCGCCCTTTTGGTGAAAGTGAAGGAAAAAACCGTAGCAGGAGCGCCCGCTTATGAACAGTTTGTTAAAACTTTATCAAATCCTCAAAAACCGTATTGACAAAACTTTAACAATAGCCTATACTGAGAATCACCAAGATCGTTAAAACATTAACAAACTTCGGACGACACTGCTTGGAGGTTTTTCTTATGATGCAGCACAACGTGGAGATCCCCGCTGTCATCGACAGCACCGAGGCCCTTGCCGCCAGGATGGAGGCCATGCGGGCCGCCCAGAAGGAGTTCGCCGCCTACTCCCAGGAGCAGGTGGACAAGATCTTCTTTGAGGCCGCCAAGGCCGCCAACATGCAGCGGATTCCCCTGGCCAAAATGGCCGTGGCGGAGACCGGCATGGGCGTGGTGGAGGACAAGGTCATCAAGAACCACTACGCCGCCGAGTATATCTATAACGCCTACAAAAATTTGAAGACCTGCGGGGTCATTGAGGAGGACAAGGCCTACGGCATCCGCCGCATCGCCGAGCCGGTGGGCCTCATCGCCGCGGTGATCCCCACCACCAACCCCACCTCCACCGCCATCTTCAAGTGCCTGATCGCCCTGAAGACCCGCAACGCCATCATCATCTCCCCCCACCCCCGGGCCAAGGGCTGCACCATTGCCGCCGCCCGGATCGTGCTGGAGGCGGCGGTGAAGGCCGGCGCGCCGGAGGGGATCATTGGCTGGATCGACGCTCCCAGTCTGGAGCTGACCAATCAGGTCATGCGGGACGCGGACCTGATCCTCGCCACCGGCGGCCCCGGCATGGTGAAGGCGGCCTACTCCTCCGGCAAGCCCGCCGTGGGCGTGGGGGCCGGCAACGTGCCCATCATCATCGACAGCACCGCCGATATCCGCCTGGCGGTGAACTCCATCATCCACTCCAAGACCTTCGACAACGGCATGATCTGCGCCAGCGAGCAGTCCGTCACTGTCCTCTCCGATGTGTACGATGCGGCGAAGGCGGAGTTTGCCGCCCGGGGCTGCTATTTCCTCCGGGGCGAGGAACTGGACAAGGTCCGGAATACCATCCTCATCAACGGCGCCCTCAACGCCAAGATCGTGGGCCAAAGCGCGGAGAAGATCGCGGAGATGGCCGGCGTCACCGTCCCGGCGGGCGCCAAGATCCTCATGGGCGAGGTAGAGAGCGTGGACATCAGCGAGCCCTTCGCCCACGAGAAGCTGTCCCCGGTGCTGGCCATGTACAGGGCGGAGACCTTTGAAGAGGCGGTGTCCAAGGCGGAGCGGCTGGTGGCCGACGGCGGCTACGGCCACACCGCGGGCATCTACATCGACCCCAAGGAGCGGGAGAAGCTGGACCGCTTTGAGGCGGCCATGAAGACCTGCCGCATTCTGGTGAACACCCCCTCCAGCCACGGCGGCATCGGCGACCTCTACAACTTCAAGCTGCGCCCCTCCCTGACCCTGGGCTGCGGCAGCTGGGGCGGCAACAGCGTCAGCGAGAACGTGGGCCCCATGCAGCTTCTGAACATCAAGACCGTGGCGGAGAGGAGAGAGAATATGCTGTGGTTCCGTACCCCCCAGAAGGTGTATTTCAAGAAGGGCTGCCTGCCCGTGGCCCTCAACGAGCTGCGGGACGTGCTGGGCAAGAAGAAGGCCTTCCTGGTCACCGATTCCTTCCTCTATCAAAACGGCTACACCAAGCCCATCACCGACAAGCTCCAGGAACTGGGCATCGCCTACACCGTGTTCTCCGACGTGCAGCCGGACCCCACCCTGGCAAACGCCCAGGCGGGGGCCAAGGCCATGGCGGCCTTCCAGCCCGATGTGATCATCGCCCTGGGCGGCGGCAGCGCCATGGACGCGGGCAAGATCATGTGGGTACTCTATGAGCACCCCGAGGTGGACTTCCAGGATTTAGCCATGCGCTTTGTGGACATCCGCAAGCGGGTGTACACCTTCCCCAGGATGGGAGAGAAAGCCTATTTTGTGGCCATTCCCACCTCCTCCGGCACCGGCAGCGAGGTGACCCCCTTCGCCGTCATCACCGACCAGGAGACGGGCATCAAGTACCCACTGGCGGACTACGAGCTGCTGCCCAACATGGCCATTGTGGACACCGACAACATGATGAGCCAGCCCAAGGGCCTCACCAGCGCCAGCGGCATCGACGTGCTGACCCACGCCCTGGAGGCCTACGCCTCCGTCATGGCCACGGACTATACCGACGGCCTTGCGCTGAAGGCCATGAAGAACGTCTTCGATTACCTCCCCGCCGCCTATAACGACGGCGCCGACGTGGAGGCCCGGCAGAAGATGGCCGACGCCTCCTGCATGGCGGGCATGGCCTTCGCCAACGCCTTCCTTGGCGTCTGCCACTCCATGGCCCACAAGCTGGGCGCCTTCCACCACCTGCCCCACGGCGTGGCCAACGCTTTGATGATCTCTCTGGTGGTGCGGTACAACAGCGATCCCAAGCCCCCCAAAATGGGCACCTTCTCCCAGTACGCCTACCCCCACACCATGGAGCGGTACGCCCAGTGCGCCCGGTTCTGCGGCATCAGCGCCAAGACCGACGAGGAGGCGGTGGAGAAGCTCATCGAGAAGATCGAGGAGCTGAAGGCAGCTGTTGGGATCAAGAAAACCATCCGGGATTACGGCGTGGACGAGAAGTATTTCCTGGATACCCTGGACGCCATGGTGGAGCAGGCCTTTGACGACCAGTGCACCGGCGCCAATCCCCGCTATCCCCTGATGAGCGAGATCAAAGAGATGTATCGGAAGGCCTACTACGGGGCCTGAGAAGAGCGTTTTTTCAAAGAATGGAAAAAGGAGGCGAACAAGGATGAAAACGGAGGTACTGGCCAAGATCGTCTTGGAGGGCTCTGCCCTGCTGCTGGCTGTTCTGATGATGGGCTCCTTCCTGATTGCCTGCAGATAACGAGATACAAAAAAGCCGCCGCGGAAGAACTTCTTCCGCGGCGGCTTTCGCTTTTTACTTCAGTGCATCGTAGACCGTCAGCATGTCCCGAATGGCCTGCTTGTCGTTGGCGGACACTGTGAAGTCGTAGTAATAGTCGTCGCCCTCAAAGCGGACAATGGTCTGGGTGGAGTTGGCAATGGCCCACAGAAGCTCCTCCTCAGAGCTCCCCACCTCGATGTCCACATACTCCCACACATCGCCGTAGGCGTTGTCCCGGACCACATCAAAGTAGTTGAAGGTTTTGTAGTACCGCTCGTCGTCCACGGCAAAGGTGATCTGCTTGAAAAAGATCCAGTCGTCGGCGGTGTAGTCGCAGACCAGCCGCAGCCACACGTCCTCCCCGCTGCGGCCCAGATAGGGCAGCGCGAAGCAGCGCACATCCGCCCCCCAGTAGTCCGTGTAGTAGGGGAAGGCCTGGGGATAGTAGAAGCTGATCCCCCGCACCGCGTCCGTCTCCACCCGCATGGTGGACAGGAGGGAGTTGGCCTGCTGCTCCAGCAGAGTCTTCAGCTGGGTGGCCGCATCCTCCAGGGCGGAGGCGTTGGTCACCTTGGCCGCGTCCTCCTGGGTGAGGGCGTCATAGGCGGTCTGGGCGGCCTCCACCGCCTCCCGGCTGTCCGCTGTCACCGTGCCGATGGCGTCGATGAGACGGATGGCCTCCTCCACCTTCAGTCCGCTGAGCGTCTCCTCGGCGGCCTCTAAATCGGAGAAATTCTCCACCAGCGCCTGGACCTCCGCCGGGCTGGCGTCGTACAGGGCCCGGGCGGCCTCCACCGCCTCGCCGCTGTCCACGGTCACCGTGCCGATGGCGTCAATGGCATCCTCCACGCCGGCGGCCTGGTCCTCCAAAACCAGGGTCTCATAGGCGGCCCGGGCCTCCTTGAGATCGTCCTCGTTGTCCAGCTGCTTGCGGTCCTCCTCGGCCAGGGCCGCCACCGCCTCCTCCGCGGCGGCAATGGCGCTCTCACTCTCCAGCGTCACCTCGCCGATGGCGGCGATCTGGTCGTCCACCGCCTGGGCAGCCTCGCTCTTGGAGCAGGCGGTGAGGGTCAGGGCCATTGCCAGGACCAGCAGCAAAACGAAACATCTTCGCATGATTTCTCCCCCTTTTTCTTGTGTTGAGGGAGTTTGCCTGAGGCGCTCCCCCATTTTATATTGTCAATTTACCGTATTTCCAGGGGGAAAACAATTTACCGGCTGCATAGGGTGGGCGTTTTTTGTCGCAAAAGCAAACAAGAAAACGCCCCGGCGTAAAACAGCCGGGGCGTCTGCTTCTTATGACCGGGCGGCCTCCTCCAGGGCCTTCAGGATATCCTCCTCGTCCTGCCCGCCCACGAGGCGGCGGCACTCCTTTCCCTCCGCCATCACCACCAGGGTGGGCACGCTCATGATCCGGAACTGCTGCACCAGACCGGGGGCCTGGTCCACATTGCACTGGCAGAATTTGAAGCGGCCCTCCTGGGCCTCCGCCAGGGCGTGGATGGTGGGGGAGAGCATCTGACAGGGTCCGCACCAGGTGGCGTAAAAATCCAGCAGCACGGGCAGGTCGCTGTTTTGCACCTCCCGTATGTAATTGGTATCGTTAACTTCTATCACAGACATCTTGGTTCCTCCTCTTTGACTGTGGGAGACTGAGGCGGCCGCCTTCTTCCGCCGGCCGTTCCATGGCAAGGCCCATCGGCCTGCGCTTGCATGCCATATTGTAGCAGACCGGGGGAGGTTTGCCAAGCCCCCGGTCTGCCCCGTTCATCCCAGCACCAGGGCCCACACCAGCCACAAAACGCCGATGGCCCCCGCGCCCAGGGCGGCATAGCAGAGGGCGGGCAGATTGCGCCAGGCGGTTCTGCCGCCTCCCGCGCCGGCAGTGTAGCTGCGGGCCACCCGGCAGGCCTCCCGGACCAGCTGCTCCGGCGTGACCCCCTCCTTCTGGGACACGTCGTTGCGCACAATAAAGATGGCCTGCTCAAACAGCTGGGGGTCCGGAGACTCCACCACTACTACCCGCCGGGAAATTCCTTTCACCACAGGGCGTCACACTCCTTTTTCTCATAGTCTAAAGGAAGTATGTCCCGCCCCAAGAAAATTATACCATCCGCTACACCTCCCGGGTGGCCTGGGGGAGATAGAGGCAGAGGGCGCTGCTGTCGTCCCGGAGCCCTACCCGGCTGCGGCTTTCCGCCATCACCAGGCTCACCAGCCGCTGGGGGTCGCTGCCCTCCCAGCCCGCCAGGAGATTCTGCAGCCACTCGTCCTCCGCCGCATCCACCACCCCGTCGCTGACCATGAGGAGGAAGGTCTCCGGCTCCACCGGGAAGCGGAGGGGGGCGGGCACCGACTGGACCTCCTGCAGCCCCGCGGGCAGGGCGGAGCCGGTGAGACGGCGGACGGTGCCGTGGCGCTTGATGTAGGTGGGGGCTGCGCCGTACTTCCACACCGCCGCCTGCCGCTGCCGCCGGTCCAGCACCAAAAGGTCAATGGTGGAGAAGGAGCCGGTGTCGTCGCTTTTGAGGGACAGGGCGGCGTTGATGGTCTTGAGGGCGGGCTCCGGCTCCACCCCCGCCCGGAGAAACTGCTCCAAAAGCCGGGCGGTGTTGGCGGACTCCTTGTGGGCCTCTTCCCCGCTGCCCATGCCGTCGCTGATGAGGAGACAGAGGCTGCCCCCGTCGGTCTCGAAGTGGGAAATGGTGTCGCCGCACACCGTCTCCCCGTCCTTGGGCCGCCAGGCGCCTCCCACCCGGCAGGGACAGCCCCCGGCGAAGGCGGGCACCGCCTGCTGGATCTGCTGGGCGGCCTGGCCCAGAAACTCCGACAGCTGCACATACTGGCCCCGGGACCGCTGGCGCTCCGACTCTAAGCGGCGGCTGTACTGCCGCCGCAGCAGCAGGGCGGTGAGCTCCTGGTTCACCGCGGTGAGAAACCGGGGAAAGTGGAGGCACCGGTCCCGGAAGTGGTCGGGGTAGTCCTCCGCCAGGGACTTGCCCCGGCGGAGCATGGCGGGGGTGGCGTCGTTGAGGGCGTTGAAGGTGTCGATGTAGTCCCGCTCCCAGCACTGGAGACACTGCTTGCAGCCCCGGCAGATCTGTTCCGCCGCCCGGTCGAAGATGACGGCGGGGTTCTCGTCGCTGCGGGGGGCGGGGGCCTTGGAGAAGCTGTTGTAGAGGTCCCGGAAGGCCGCTGCCGACAGCTCCAGCCGCCGCTTGAGAGCCTGGATAGCGCTGTCGGCCCCCTGCTGCCGCCGCCGGGCCATGAGACAGAGGTAGTGGGTGGCCAGGGCCACCAGAAGGAGATAGGTGACATAGCCTATGAGGTTCACCGCGGTGAGCCCCGCCTGAAGGAGGTAGGCCAGCTCCACCACGGCGGTAACGGCGGCGGCCGCGGCGGGGCGGAAGTATTCACTGCGGATGTACTTGGTGTCCCGGAAGGCGGAGAAGGCGGAGTAGAGCAGCACCAGGATGCCGCAGTGGCGGAGTCCGGGGGTGAAATCCATCACCGGCAGGGCCATGGCCACGGAGCCGCAGAGAGCCGCCAGCATGGCGCTCCGGTCCTGGCAGGCGCACAGAAAGGCAATGGACAAAGGCGCGCGGTCCTCCAGCTGGAACAGGGTGGTCAGGGCTCCCGCCGCCGCGTAGACGCCCAGCCGCCGCAGCGGCGAGAGATTCTGGAGGGTGGGAATGTGGAGCTTCATTGGGAAAATCCCCCTTGTATCGTTGGTATGGATGCATTCTACAGGGGGAAATATGAGGTTTCTGTCGGGAAAAGTGGGGGTGGAAAAGAGAAAAGGACGGTTTCCCGCCCTTTTCCCATATTCCGCCGGTTATTTCGGTTTCTTCTCCTTTTCCCGGGGCGAGGCGGCGCAGCAGCAGACCACCCCGGCGGCTCCGGCGCGGCGGAGGGTGTCGGCGCAGGCGGCCAGGGTGCTGCCGGTGGTGACCACGTCGTCCACCAGAAGCCAGCGGCGGCCCTCCACCAGGCCGGGATTTGGCGCCCGGTAGACCCCCAGCACGTTGGCCCGCCGCTCCTCCGGGGCCCGGAGGGAGGACTGGGCCGGGTTGTCCCGGATCTTTTCCAGGGTGGAGACCTCCTGGGTGTCCCAAATTTCCGCCAGGGCGTGGGCCAAAAGCCGGCTCTGGTCGTAGCCCCGCTTCCGAAGCCGCTTGCGGCTCACGGGTACGAAGGTGACAGCGTCAAACTCCCCGGCTAAGTGCTCCGCCGCGGCCTGGGCCATATATCGGGCCAGAATAGGCACCGGGGCCCGGCGGCCCTGAAACTTGAGCCCCAGGATAGCTTCCCGGGCGTTGTCCTCATAGTAGAGGGCGGCGGCACACTTGCCGTAGGGGCCATGGAGGAGGACGTTTGGCTCCTCTCGTTCCGGGAGACCCTTCTCGCAGCGGGGACAGAGGGGAGTGGAGCTGCTGTCCACCAGAGCGCCGCACAGGGCGCACCGGGGCGGGAACAGCAGATCCAGCAGAAAGGTAAAAATTTTATTGTTTCGTTTCATCGGCATTTCATTGGGAGCAGGGGCGTTTTTCGCCTCATACACAGTCGTCACCTCGCTGCCGCTTTTTCCTGGGATAGGGGGTCTTCTGATCCGTCAGACCCAGGAGGTAGTCTACACTGGTCTGATAAAACTCCGCCAGCCGGATCAGCTGGGCGGGAGAAAATTGGCTGATGCCGTTTTCATACGCCCCGTAAGAAGTGCGGCTGGTGTGCAGAACGTCCGCCACCTGCTGCTGCGTGAGGTCGTGATCTTCCCGAAGATCCCGAATATTCTGGTAGATAGTCATGGGATTCACCTCCATGGCATCCAGTATAAATGTCAGGAATCCCGACATTTAGAAATGACAGGATTCCTGACATTGAAAACTTTCTGCTCCGCCTTTGCCAAAGTGGATCGTGCTTTTTCTATTGACGGGAGGTGTGTTGTTTTTATCCGCATACCGTCTGCGGGGCAGAAAAAAGCCCCCTCGTCAGCGGGGAGAAAAACATCGTCCCAACGCCGGAGGGGGTTTTGTTGACTGCGCAGGAAACCGGGGCTTCGCGCGGTGAAGGAGTACAGAGGGGATGATCCGGGGAGAAGGCCGGGGCAGAACGCTTCCTTCCCGCAGTGTGCCCGTCCGCTTGTCAGATGCCCAGAATCCAGGTGGCAAACTGGAAATAGATCATCAGGGAGATGGCGTCCACAATGGTGGTGATGAAGGGGCTTGCCATCACCGCCGGGTCAAAGCCCACCTTCTTGGCCAGCATAGGCAGGGTGCAGCCCACCACCTTGGCGCAGAAGACGGTGAAAACCAGCGTCAGGCAGATCACCGCCGCCACCGGCACTGTAAGGCCCGTGTTGCCCATAATGAGCCGGTCCACCAGCATCATTTTCAGGAAATTGGTGACGGCCAGCGTCACGCCGCACAGCACCGCCACCCGGATCTCCTTCCAGATGACCGCCAGTATGTCGGAAAACTCGATCTCGTTGAGGCTCAGACCACGGATCACCGTGACGCTGGCCTGGGAGCCGCAGTTTCCGCCGGTGTCCATCAGCATGGGGATGAAGCTGGTCAGCACCACATAGGCGCTGAGGGCGTCCTCAAAGGTGGTGATGATAATGCCGGTGAAGGTGGCGGAGATCATCAGCAGCAACAGCCAGGGAATACGGGCTTTGTAGGTGCTCACCACGCTGGTGCGGAGATAGGGCTTCTCCGAAGGGGTGATGGCGGCCATCTTTTCGATATCCTCGGTGGCCTCGTCCTCCATGACGTCGATGGCGTCGTCGAAGGTGACGATGCCCACCAGCCGCTCCTCCGTGTCCACCACGGGGATGGCCAGGAAATCGTAGCGGCTGAAGTCCTGGGCCACCACTTCCTTGTCCTCCAGGGTGTTCACATAGATCACGTTGGTGTCCATGATGTCCCCGATGATGTCGTCCTCATCGCTGAGGAGAAGGGTACGGATGGACACGATGCCTAAAAGGTGGCGGCTGGGGTCGGTGACGTAGCAGATATTGATGGTCTCCTTGTCGGTGGCGGTGCGGCGGATGCGCTTGATGGCGTCGGCCACCGTGAGGTCCTTCTTGAGGTCCACAAACTCCGTGGTCATGATGGAACCGGCGGAGTCCTCGGGGTATTTCAGAATTTCGTTGACGCTCTTGCGGGTCTCCGGGTCGGCGTGCTGCAAAATCCGCTTGACCACGCTGGCGGGCATTTCCTCCACGATGTCCACCGTGTCGTCCACATACAGCTCGTCCAGCACTTCCTTCAGCTCCGTATCGGAGAAGGTCTTGATGAGCAGCTCCTGGAGTTCCGGCTCCATCTCCACGAAGACCTCCGCGGCCAGCTCCTTGGGCAGCAGGCGGTAGAGCAGGGGAAGCCGGTCCTCCGGCAGCTCGTCCAAAATCTGGGCGATGTCCGCCGGGGCCATCTGGATCAGAATATCCTTCAGCTCGGGCCATCGTTTTCGCTCCACCAGCTCCTCGATCTGCTCCATGAATGCCTCGTTATCAAAATCCAACATCTACGGCTCCTCCTTTCCACTATCATGCCCCGATGGCGCAAAAGAAAATCCACAGCCGGCACACAAAAAAGCTGGTACCATGGCTGCGGACTCGCAGGTTCTTTTTCAAACGGAAAACCAGGCCAACCTGATCTCCCCACCGTACAAGCTTTAGCATCACCGGGCGATGTAATCGCGTTATGTCATGCCTTCCTGTTTCGACATGACCTGCTCAAACCAACTCACCGTGTCTCCACGGTTACGCGGCAGCGATCCGTATCCCTGTGGTAGCCTTACCTACCGGAGCGTGTTCATTTTTTCCTTTGCTATCGTATGCCATTTTTGCCCTTGTGTCAACCTTTTTTACCCGCTTGCCACAAACTTTTTCCCTGAATTTTCGATGGGAAGAAGAGGAAAATTGTTTGGTGCAGAAGGCGGGGAAAAGGGCGCGCCCGTCCGGAAAGGGCGGGCGCGGCGGCTTTTGTGAAATGCGGAGAGTTGTCTGCATTGGGAAAACATTTCCCCGATGCGGATGCTGCGGAGGAAAACAGAGCGCTTTTGGCCTGCGCCCCGGAGCGCGGCCTCCTGCAAGGGCTTTTCCCGGGGCTGAAGACGGCCCCTCAAAGGGGCAGATCCATCAGCTTCCGGCGGAGAAGGTCGAAGGAATGGCTGGCGGCCAGGTGGCGGACATGGCCCCTGCTGCGTCCCCGGCTCAGATCAATCTGGCGGCAGATGGCGCCGTCGGGGCCGCTGAGTCCCAGGAACACGGTACCAACGGGGTTGCCGCGGTCATCGGGATCGGGACCGGCCACACCGGTGACGGACACCGCAAAGTCGCTGCCGCAGAGCTTCCGGCAGCCCTCCGCCATGGCCTTGGCCACCGGCTCGGACACCGCGCCGTACTGGTCGAGAAGGGCTTCGTCCACGCCGAGAGCCGCCGCCTTCACCGCGTTGGTGTAGGACACCACGCCGCCCCGGAAGACCTGGGACGCGCCGGGGAGGTCCGTCAGGCGCTTGGCCAGAAGGCCGCCGGTGCAGCTCTCAGCGAAGGATACCGTTTTCCCCTGTTCCTTCAAAACGGCCAGCACCACTTCCTCCAGGGACTCCACGTCCTCGCCGTAGACGATGTCGCCCAGGGTCTCCTTCACCTGATGGAGCATGGGCTGAAGCATGGCCTCTGCCTCCTCCTGGGTGTGGGCTTTGGCGGTGGCCCGGAGCATCACCTCGCCGGTTTTGGCGTAGGGGGCCAGGGTGGGGTTTGCGCCCTTCACCATCATCTCGTGGAGGGTGGCCTCCACCTGGGACTCGCCCATGCCGAAAATCCGCAGCTCATGGCTGAAGATCTTCTCCTGGGTGAGGGACTGGAGGTAGGGCGCCGCCTGGTGGGTGAACATATAGCGGCACTCGTAGGGGGGGCCGGGCAGCATCAGCACCCGGACGCCGTCCCGCTCGATGGCGCAGCCGGGGGCGGTGCCCACGGGGTTATAGAAAATGGTGCAGCCCACCGGCAGCATGGCCTGCTGGCGGTTGTTCTCGGTGATTTTGCCGCCCTTCATCCGGCGGTAGAAATAGTCCTGGATTTCCCGCCAGATATCCTCGTGGAATTCCAGGGGGAAGCCGAAGGTCTCGCAGATGGTCTGCTTGGTGAGGTCGTCATAGGTGGGGCCCAGGCCGCCGGTGGTAATGATGATGTTGGCCCGCTTCCGGGCGATCTCCAGAGCCTCCCGCAGCCGCTGGGGGTTGTCGCCCACCACGGTGTGGTAGTAGACATCGATGCCCAGGGCGCTGAGACCCTCGCTGAGCATCTGGGCATCGGTGTTGGCGATGTTGCCGAGGAGCAGCTCGGTACCCACCGCGATGAGTTCCGCATTGTAATGCATGGTAAATGTACCTCCTTAATGCCCTTGCACCGGGCGGGAGTAATTGCCCTCTGGCGAGGGCGGGGTGCTTTTTGTCCTGCTGACGCAGGTGGTTCTTTTTCTGTCGATACCCGACGGTGTATTGATAGGCGTTATGCCTCCGGCGGGTAACTTTTTGTGCGAGCAAAAAGTCACCAAAAACTCCCTTAGAACCAATGGTTCTAAGAACTCCTTTGTTTCCTTGTACTGGCTGTCCTGATGCTCTATTGAGGGATTTGTACCGCTGACGCTGCAACGGGGTGACTGTCTTCTACTCCTTCCGCGCTTTAAGCGCGCTCCCCTGGTGGTCGTGGGGGCCCCTGCAATTACACCACACTAAAGCCTTCCCCTGGGGGAAGGTGCCTCCGAAGGAGGCGGATGAGGGGAACGCCACTCGAAAGTTTCCGACCAACTCGGAGGAAAAATCAAAGCTAACTTTGACTTTTTAATAGAACGCTTCCTCCGAATTAACCTGCTGGATTCCGATACCCTTCCCCTCATCCGGCGCTGCGCGCCACCTTCCCCCAGGGGAAGGCTTGGGGGGTGAGAAAACGGTAGACATAACGACTATCGTCAACCCGCCAATGGAGCGCGCCGAAGCGCGGTAGTAGTCTGTACCGGACACGTCCACGGAGCGTCGGAGGCAACAGAGCCTACAATAGTCAGGGGGGACTAACAGTACACGTCAGGACAAGGGAATTCTTAAAACCGCAGGTTTTAAGCGGACTTTTGGTGACTTTTCTTCCGTGAGAAAAGTCACCCGCCGGAGGCATGACAAGGTATCGTAATACCATCTCCCGGTTAGAGGAGAAGATCTTCGTCAGAATCCGTCAAAAGAGCCAACAGATTTTATTTCCCGTAGCGAATGACCTCGTACCGGGTGGCCTCCATGGCCCGGTCCACAAGGCCCTCAATGTCCAGCACGCTCTCCAGCTCCCGCACATCCTCCACCTTGGGGTGGGTCCGGGGGTGACGGGGGGTGAACACCGTGCAGCAGTCCTCGAAGGGCTGGATGGACGTCTCAAAGGTGCCGATCCGCCGGGCGATGCGGATGATCTCCTCCTTGTCCATGGCCACCACAGGCCGGAAAATGGGCAGCGTGGCCGCGTCCTCGGTGGAGGCCATGGCCTCCAGGGTCTGGCTGGCTACCTGGCCCAGGCACTCGCCGGTGACCAGGGCCTTGGCGCCCACCCGCTTTGCTACCCGTTCGGCGCAGCGCATCATGAACCGCCGCATAATAAGGGTGAAATACTCCTCCGGGCAATCCCGGCGGATGGTCTCCTGGATCTCCGTAAAGGGCACCGTGTGCACCACCAGCCGCCCGCACCAGGGCACCAGCAGCCGGGCCAGCTCCAGCACCTTGTCCAGGGCCTGGGGGGAGGTGTAGGGCGGGCTGTAGAAGTGAACCATCTCCAGCTGTACCCCCCGCTTGGCCACCATCCAGGAGGCCACCGGGCTGTCGATGCCGCCGGAGAGGAGGCTCACCGCAATGCCGCCCATACCGATGGGCAGTCCCCCCGCGCCGGGCACGGCGGGGCCGTGGACATAGGCGGCCTTCTCCCGGATCTCCACCATCACCGTCACCTCCGGGTGGTGGACGTCTACGGTGAGGTGGGGATAGGCGTCGTGAAGAGCGCCGCCCACATGGCGGGAAATTTCAATGCTGCCGTAGGGGAAGTGCTTGTCCGAGCGCTTGCTCTCCACCTTGAAGCTGCGGGCGCTTTCCAAAATCTCCTTGAGATAGACCCGGGCGGTGTCCACAATGGCGTCCAGGTCCTTCTCGCAGGGCCGGGCCCGCACCACCGCCACGATGCCGAAGATCTTCTGACAGGCCTCATAGGTGCTGTCGATGTCGCAGTCCTCCCCGAGGGGCTCCACATAGATGGTGGACTGCCGGGAGTAGATGTTGAAATTGCCGAAGGCCTTCACCCGGCGGCGGATGTTGGCCAGCAGCTTGTCCTCGAAGGTGTGGCGGTTGAGGCCCTTGAGGACCACCTCGCCCAGCTTCAGTAAAATCAGTTCCTGCATACATTCCTCCTGAGGGGAAATAGTTTCCCCCATAGTATACGCTATTTTCTCCCATAAGGAAAGAGAAAAGGGGGCAAAAGGCGGAAAAATCCCCCTCCGTCCGGGACGAAGGGGGATGGTCTCATACCAGGAAAAACTCCGCGATCAGCACCACCAGGCAGCTGACCACCGCCACGCCGAAAAGGCTCACGCCCACCCAGGCGAGAATGATGCCCGCCGCCAGCGCCAGAAGGCCGGAGAGGGGGGTCTGGGTGGCCTCGGTGATGGCCGGGAAGGTCATCACCGCCAATGTCACATAAGGCACATAGTAGAGGAAGGAACGGATGGTTTTGTTGGAGATCTCCTTTCGGATCAGCACCAGGGGGGCCACCCGGACCAGGTAGGTCACCGCCGCCATCACCAGGATGTACAGCCAGATGTTATGACTCATGGGGTTCCTCCTTCACCGGGAACAAAATGGCCGCCGCAAGGGACAGCACCACCGTCAGCAAAATGGTCTTCATGCCGGAGGAAATGCCGCTGAGAAGGCTGAGACGATTGGCGGCATAGCTGGCGGCAAAGCTCACCGCCACCAATCCGGCGATGATCCGGCTCTTCCGGGCCGGAGGGATGATGATGGCCAAAAACATGCCGTAGAGGCCCACGCTGAGGGCGCTCACCGCCCGCAGGGGCAGGATGTTGCCCATGATGACCCCCATGAGGGTGCCGAGGCTCCACCCGGGAATGGCCACTGCGATGGCTCCGTAGGTATACCAGGGGTTTAAGTATCCCGGTCTCGCCATGGAGATGCCGAAGATCTCGTCGGTGACGTCGTAGCCGATGAGCAGCCGGTGGCGCAGGGGCGTGCTGGGATGGAGCTTCTGGCTGAGGGCGCAGGACATGAGGAGATACCGGGCGTTGGCCACCAGGGTCATTACCGCCACCTCCAAATAGCCGGCCCCGGCGGCGATGAGGGCGAAGGCGGCATACTCACCGGCGGAGGCGTTGTTGGTGAGGCTTGCCACCATGGCCTGGATGGCGGAAAATCCGGCGTTGCGGGCGGCGATCCCCAAGGTGAAGGCCACGGCGAAGTAGCCGGTGGCAATGGGGATGCCGTCCTTCATCCCCCGCCGAAAACAGGTGCGATTGTCGTTCAAGGTCTATTCCTCCGTGTCTTGGTCAAACCATTTTCTCCGCCTGGACCGCCTGGTCGTACTGCTCCGCGGTGAGAAGGCCGCTCTGGAGCACCGCCTGGCGGAGTGTCAGCCCCTCCTGATGGGCCCGCTTGGCGCAGGCCGCCGCCTGCTCGTAGCCGATGAGGGGAGTGAGGCAGGTCACCAGCATGAGGGAGCGCTCCAAAAGCTCCGCCATCCGCCGGCGGTTGGCCCGCAGGCCCTGGAGGCAGTTGCGGTCAAAGGAGTCCATCACGTCGGCCAGAAGGTCTGCGGACTGGAGGAAGTTGTAGGCGATCACCGGCATAAAGACGTTCAGCTCAAAATTGCCCTGGCTGGCGGCAAAGCCGATGGCGGCGTCGTTGCCCATGACCTGCACCGCCACCATGGTCACCGCCTCGCACTGGGTGGGGTTCACCTTGCCGGGCATGATGGAGCTGCCCGGCTCGTTCTCCGGAATGGTGATCTCCCCCAGGCCGCACCGGGGGCCGCTGGCCAGCCACCGCACGTCGTTGGCGATCTTCATGAGGTCCGCCGCCAGGGCTTTGAGAAAGCCGTGGGCGAAGACGAAGCCGTCCTTGCTGGTGAGGGCGTGGAACTTGTTGGGGCTGGTGACAAAGCGGTGGCCGGTGTACTCGGAGAGAAGGTCCGCCGTCCGCTCCCCGAAGTCCTTGGGGGCGTTGAGGCCGGTGCCCACGGCGGTGCCGCCCAGAGCCAGCTGGCGAAGGGGCTCCAGAGCGCCGTCCGCCATGGCGCGGCAAGCGGTGAGCATGTGCCGCCAGCCGCTGATCTCCTGGGAGAAGCGGAGGGGCACCGCGTCCTGAAGGTGGGTGCGGCCGATTTTGATCACGTCCCGGTTCTCCTCCTCCAGACGCCCCAGGGTGGCCTCCAGCCGTTCCATGGCGGGGAGCACCCGCTCCTCCAGCTCGCATACGGCGGCAATGTGCATGGCGGTGGGGAAGGTGTCGTTGGAGCTCTGGGACATGTTTACATGGTCGTTGGGGTGGACCTCCACTCCCTCCCGGGCGCACAGGTGGGCGATGACCTCGTTGACGTTCATGTTGCTCTGGGTGCCGGAGCCGGTCTGCCACACCTTCAGGGGAAATTCTCCGTCCAGAGTGCCGTCCATAATGGCGTCGCAGGCGGCGGCGATGGCGTTCCGCCGCTCACCGCTCAGCTTGCCGCAGTCCAAATTGGCCTGGGCGGCGGCTTTTTTCAAAAGGGCAAAGGAGCGGATAATGGGGCGGGGCATGGTCTCATGGCCGATGGCAAAATTCTGCAGGCTGCGCTGGGTCTGAGCCCCCCACAGCCGGTCCGCAGGCACCAGAATCGTGCCCATGGTGTCGTGTTCTTCCCGCATGTGCTGCATAGCGGTTGCCTCCTGTTTTGTGGTGTTCAGAATTACGGGGCCGCCGTAAAGGGGCGGAAAAGCACTTTTTATGAAGAAAAAAGGCCGCTGTCCGCCTGAAAATTTTTGGTCAGTACGCCTATAATAGCACTGCGGAAAGGAAAAGAAAATGCATAAATTTACTGAAATTGCTGTTTTTCTTCCGGCGCCCTTTATGGTATCATAATACAAAAAGCCGCTGAGGAGCGGCGGAAGGAGCAGAATATGAAGGATTTCGTCTTTTACAGCCCCACGCAGGTGGTATTCGGACGGGAGGGCGCAGAGCAGGTAGGGGCGCTGACGGCGGCCTTCGGCGGGCGGAAGGTGCTGGTCCACTTCGGCGGCGGCAGCGCCAAGCGGAGCGGACTTTTAGACCGGGTGTGCCGGTCTCTGGAGGAGAGCGGCGTCGCCTATATGACGTTCGGCGGTGTGAAGCCAAACCCCCGGCTGTCCCTGGTCCGGGAGGGCATCCGCCTTGGACGGCAGGAGGGGGTGGACTTCCTCCTGGCGGTGGGAGGCGGCAGCGTCATCGACTCCGCCAAGGCCATCGCCTACGGTCTCGCCATGGAGGGGGATGTGTGGGATCTCTACAGCAAAAAGGCCCAGGCCCGGGCCTGTCTCCCCTTAGGGGCGGTGCTGACCATCGCGGCGGCGGGCAGCGAGACCAGCAACTCCTCGGTGATCACCAACGACGATACCGGGGAGAAGCGGGGATATACCAGCGACCTCTGCCGCTGCCGTTTTGCGGTGATGGACCCCAGCCTCACCTTCACCCTGCCGCCCTACCAGACTGCCAGCGGCTGCACGGACATCATGATGCACATGCTGGAGCGGTATTTCCACCCCGGCGGGACGGCGTCCATGGCGGCGGACAGCATGACGGAGGCCCTCCTGCGGACCATGCTGGTCTGCTCCCGGAGGGTGATGGAGCAGCCGGAGGACTACGACGCCCGCGCAGAGGTCATGTGGACGGGCAGTCTTGCCCATAACGATCTCCTCCAGTGCGGCAACGGCATGCGGGGGGACTGGGCCTGCCACCAGCTGGAGCACGAGCTGGGGGGGATGTACGACGTGGCCCACGGCGCGGGGCTGGCGGCGGTATGGCCAGCATGGGCCAGGTATGTGGTGGATACGGACCCCGGCCGGTTTGCGTCCTTTGCCCGGCAGGTGATGGGCGTGGCGGAGACAGAGGACAAAACGGCGGCCCTGGCAGGCATTGCCGCCTTTGAAGCCCATCTGCGCAGTCTTGGGATGCCGGTCAATCTGACGGAGCTTCTGGGGCGGCGGATCAGCGAGGAGGAGGTTCAAAAGCTGGCTCACGGCTGCAGCTTCCAGGGAAAGCGTACCATCGGCACGCTGCGGCCCCTTGACGAGGCGGATATGGCGGAGATTTACCGCCGGGCCCGCTGAGGGAGCGCAGAAGAAAAAGATGGCCCCGGCCTCTTGCGCGAGGCCGGGGCTTATGGTATGATAAAGTTCAGCGACACAGAGATCTGCGGTTTGGCGGGCTATGCGGCAGTATCGAAGCGGTCATAGCGGGATTGGCTGGAAATCGCTGCCGAAAAGGGCGGGGTAAAAGCTGCAAGCCACTGTGCCGCAATGGATTGCGTGGTCCAGAGAACGCCGGAAGGGCGCAAAAGGCTGACAGGATGCGCGCAGTTTTCCAGAAAAGTGAATAGCAGGTTGTTAATCGGGCTGCCGATTTTCAATACATGGAGGTGTACCCAAGTGGTTGAAGGGTCCGGATTCGAAATCAGGTTTCCTATGCGGAGTGCCAAACGGCTGAAAC
>CALXDD010000007.1 GCA_944386985.1 uncultured Oscillospiraceae bacterium | reverse complement strand
ATTCCCCTGAAGCCCTTCATTGAGGGCGGCGCCCAGGAGCGGGGCAAGCGGGCCGGCACCGAGGCCCTGCCCAGCATCATCGCCATGTCCGTGGCCTTCCGCGAGGCCTGCGAGCACATGGAGGAGAACGCCAAGAAGGTCAGCGCCATGCGGGACCGCCTCATCGCGGGCCTCAGCAAGATTCCCTACTCCCGTCTCACCGGCGATCCGGTGAACCGCCTGCCGGGTATGGTGAGCTTCTGCTTTGAGGGCATCGAGGGCGAGAGCCTGCTGCTGCGGCTGGATCTGGCCGGGATCTGCGCCAGCTCCGGCAGCGCCTGCACCAGCGGCTCTCTGGACCCCAGCCATGTGCTGCTGGCCATCGGTCTGCCCCACGAGATCGCCCACGGCTCCCTGCGCCTGAGCATCTGCGAGTATAATACCGAGGAACAGGTGGACTACATCCTGGAGCAGGTGCCCCAGGTGGTGCGCACGCTGCGGGAGATGAGCCCTGTGTGGGCCCACATGATGGAGACCCGGGAAAACCCCTACAAGGACTGAGAAATAGAGAAAGGAAGTGTGTCAATTATGGCAATGGGATACAGTGATAAGGTGATGGAGCACTTCGCGCACCCCCACAATGTGGGCGTTATCGAGGACGCCAACGGCGTCGGCGAAGTGGGCAACGCCAAGTGCGGCGATATTATGAAGATGTATCTGAAGATCGAGGACGGCGTCATCAAGGACGCCAAGTTCCAGACCTTCGGCTGCGCATCCGCCATCGCCACCAGCTCCATCGCTACAGACCTCATCAAGGGCCAGCCCATCGACGAGGCGCTGAAGCTGACCAACCAGGCGGTGGTGGAGGCTTTAGACGGCCTGCCCGCGGTGAAGGTCCACTGCTCCGTGCTGGCTGAGCAGGCCATCAAGGCGGCTGTGGCGAACTACTACGAGCGGATCGGCCAGCCCTGTGATGTGAGCAAGTGTGCCTCCTGCGAGGGCGGCTGCTGCGGTCACGACCACGGCGCGGCAGAGGAATAAAACAAAAACCTCCGCGAAAGGATTCCTTTCGCGGAGGTTTTCTGCCTGCAGGCAGAAAGCGCCGCGGGAGAGATCTCCCGCGGCGCTTTTTTTTCAGATCAGCCGGCTGCCTCAGGGCAAAACAGCGTTTTGCTGATCCTGATTGGTGGGGCGGTAGCCCATATCAAAAGAAATCTCCGCAGCCGCCCGGCATACCAGGTCCCGGGCAAAAATGAATTCCTCCGACCGGATCCGGCGGAACATCCCCACCACGCCGATGGCGGCGCAGACCCCGCCATCTACGCCGAAGACAGGAGCGGAGGCGCTTCGCAGGCCGATGCGGTACTCCCCATCCTCGGTGGCGTAGCCCTGGGACCGGATCATCGCCAGCTCCTCCTCCAGCCGCTGGGGGCTGTCAATGGTGTGGGGGGTGTAGGTCTGAAATCCTATCTTCTGCAGCAGAAGCCGCCGCTGTCCAGGAGGCTGGTAGGCCAGCAGCAGCTTCCCCTGAGAGGTGCAGTGGAGGGGGACCCGGCTGCCCTTCTCCGAGATCACCTGGAAGGCCCCGGCGGCGGTTGCCGTCTCAATGACCATGGCGCTGTCCTCCTCCAGCGTGGAGAGAAAAACGCTGTTGCCGGTCTTCAGGGCGATGTGGTCCATTTTCTCCCGGCTGTGGCGCACCACATCCCAGGAGGCGCTGACGATACAGCCATAGGAGAACAGCCGGATGCCGAGACGGTACTTCCCATCGGCTCCGCTCTGCTCCACTACGCCGTTTTGCCGCATAGCCGCCAGCAGCCCGTGGACGGAGGCTTTGGGCCATCCCAGCTCCGCCGACAGCTCGCCCAAGCTCATGGGTCCCTTCCGCCGGGCCAGACAGTCCAGCACCGCCATGGCCTTTACCACCGAGTGGACGCACCGCTCCCCCCGCTCACGCATGGTGGCTGAGTTTCCCTGACCGGTGGGCGATCAGTTCCGCCGCCACGGACACGGCGATCTCCTCCGGCGTCTCTCCGCCGATGGGCAGACCGATGGGGGAGTGGATGGCGTCGATGACCTCCTGGGAGAATCCCGCCTTTAGCAAAAGCTCTCGGGTGGCGGCCACCTTCCGGCGGCTGCCGATGCAGCCGATGTATCCCGCGTCCGTCCGCAGCACCTGCTCCAAAATCTGGTAGTCCATCTTGTGGCCGGGGCTCATTACCACGGCGCAGTCCTCCCGGGTAAGGGGAAAGTCAATATGGGCATAGTCCCCCAGGATCCGCCGGACTCCCTCCGGGAACAGCTCCTCCTTCAGGGCGTGGGGCCGGTCGTCAAATACCGTCACCTGAAAGCCGATCCAGTGCAGCAGCCGGGCCAGGGCGTTGCCTACATGACCTGCGCCGAAGATATAGACGCAACCCGCCGGGCAGAGCGGCTCCACATACCGCCGGGGTTCCCCCTCCCGGAGCATGGGGCGGCGGGTGAAAAGGGGTCCATCCCCCGCCTTGTCCAAAGTCATCTCCCAGCGGCCGTCCTCCCACAGGTCCGTTACCAGCCAGCTGGGGCCGCCGGACTCCATGGCCGCCAGGATCTCCCGAACCAGCGGCAGCTGGTCAGGGGAGAGATACTGAAACAGCAGCGTCACATCGCCGCCGCAAATCATGCCGATATCCTCAATATCGCCGGGGGTCAGGCGGAAGGAACAGGTCCGGGACCCGCCTTCCTCACACAGCTCCCGACCGATCTGGCTGGCCCGCAGCTCCACCGCGCCGCCGCCGATGGTACCGGCGGTGCTGCCGTCCTGAAACACTGCCATCCGGGCCCCCGCTCCCCGGGGAGTGGAGCCGGAGGCGTCGATGATCCGGCACAGCACTACCGCTTCACCGGCCTGAAGACGGTCCGTGATCCTGGAAAACAATCCGCTCATGGGAATTCCTCCTTATTCTTTCTATAGAATCAAGACTACCATGGCTTTCACCTTTCGTCAACTGTGGTTCGGTAATTTCGAACGGCCGGAGACAAAATGGACGCAAAAAAAGCGGATGAATTCCATCATCCGCTGAAAAATCCATTGACATTTTAAGAAAAACATGGTATCATAAGGCACTTATGTGTGGAAGTGCGCAAAACACCCCCAAAACCCACTGTCGGAATTGTAGCACATCCCCTAACGAAACGCAAGGGGGAACGGGACAAATATAACAACAGACCCGGGCGTTTCAAAAGAAAGCACAATCAGGACCCGCAGGCCGGCCCTCCGCCGCAAGGCAGGGGCGGAGGGGTCGGAATCTTGAACGAAAGGCAGATGAGAGTTCTACATGGCCAAGGACAAGTACTACGGTAAGACGCTGAGAAAAAACTTTGCACGCTATGAAGAAGTGATGGAGATGCCCAATCTCCTGGAGATCCAGAAGAGCTCCTACAAGTGGTTTTTGGAGGAAGGGCTTCAGGAGGTCTTCAGCGACGTGGGCTGCATCACCGACAACTCCGGCACCCTGGAGCTGAGCTTCATCAAGCACATCATGGATGAGCCTCCCAAGTACGACGTGGAGGAGTGCAAGGCCCGGGATGTGAACTACGCCGCCCCGCTGAAGGTGAGCGTCCGTCTTCGCAACACCGAGAGCGACGAGATCCAGGAGCAGACCATCTTTATGGGCGATTTCCCCCTGATGACCGACGCCGGCACCTTCATCATCAACGGCGCCGAGCGCGTGGTGGTCTCTCAGATCGTCCGTTCCCCCGGCATCTACTATGGCAAGGAGATCGATCCCAAGACCGATCTGCCTCTCCTCACCTCCACCGTCATCCCCTACCGGGGCGCCTGGCTGGAGTATGAGACCGACACCTCCGAGATCTTCTGGGTCCGTATCGACAAGAACCGGAAGCTCCCCATCACCTGCCTCATCCGCGCCCTGGGGCTCAAGACCGACGCGGAGATCTTAGAGTACTTCGGCGACGATCCCCGGATCGTGGCTACCCTGGAGAAGGACACCTGCAAGACCTATGAGGAGGCCCTGCTGGAGATCTACCGGAAGCTCCGCCCCGGCGAGCCCCCCACGGTGGACAGCGCCCAGGTCCTGATCGACAACCTGTTCTTTGACCCCCGCCGCTACGATCTGAGCATGGTGGGCCGGTACAAGTTCAACAAGAAGCTGGCGCTCTGGGCCCGGGTGTCCAACCAGAAGCTGGTGTACCCGGTGGCCCACCCCGTCACCGGCGAGCTCCTCTTTGAGGACGGCCACGTTCTCACCCGGGAGGAGGCCCGTGAGCTGGACGCCATCGGCGTCAACGAGATCACCGTGGATGTGGACGGCACCCCTCTGAAGATCTTCTCCAACCACATGTGCGACTTAAGCCGCTATGTGGACTTTGATCCCCTGAAGGAGTGCGGCATCAAGGAGCGGGTCCGGTTCGACGTGCTCCAGGAGCTGCTGGGCCAGTATGAGGGCGAGGAACTGAAGGAGCAGATCCGGCTCCACGCCGACAAGCTGGTGCCCAAGCACATCATCATCGACGACATTTTTTCCTCCATCAACTATATGAACGCCCTGGCCAAGGGCCTGTGCGTCAAGGACGACATCGACCACCTGGGCAACCGCCGCCTGCGCTGCGTGGGCGAGCTGCTGCAAAATCAGTTCCGCATCGGCTTTTCCCGTATGGAGCGTGTGATCCGGGAGCGTATGACCATTCAGGATCTGGATATCGTCACCCCCCAGAGCCTTATCAATATCCGCCCCGTCACCGCCGCCATCAAGGAGTTCTTCGGCAGCAGTCCTCTGAGCCAGTTCATGGACCAGACCAACCCTCTGGCCGAGCTGACCCACAAGCGCCGCCTCTCCGCCCTGGGCCCCGGCGGCCTCAGCCGTGAGCGGGCCAACATGGACGTCCGTGATGTGCACTACAGCCACTACGGCCGTATGTGCCCCATTGAGACCCCTGAAGGTCCCAACATCGGCCTGATTTCCTATCTTGCCACCTACGCCAAGATCAACGAGTACGGCTTCATTGAGGCCCCCTACCGGGCTGTGGATCACGCCACCGGCAAGGTCAGCGACACCGTCACCTACATGACCGCCGACGTGGAGGACCAGTATGTGGTGGCCCAGGCCGCCGAGCCCACCGACGAGAATGGCTGCCTCATCAACGAGCGTATCACCTGCCGTCACCGTGACGAGATCATCGAGGTGGACCGGGACCGGGTGGACTATATCGATATCTCCCCCCGGATGATGGTGTCCATCGCCACCGCCATGATCCCCTTCCTGCCCAACGACGACGCCAACCGCGCCCTGATGGGCGCCAACATGCAGCGCCAGGCCGTGCCTCTGCTGCGTCCCGAGGCTCCCATCATCGGCACCGGTATGGAGCATAAGATCTGCATCGACTCCGAGGTGGCCCTGCTGGCCGAGGGCGACGGCGAGGTGACCCGCGTGGATGCCTGCGGCGTGTCCGTCAAGTACGATAACGGCGAAACCAAGGACTATAAGCTGACCAAGTTCCTCCGCTCCAACCACGGCACCTGCATCAACCAGCGGCCCATCGTGTCTGTGGGCGACCGGGTCCACGGTCGCTATGTGGCCGAGGACGGCCATGTGGAGGACCCCACCGTCCTGGCCGACGGCCCCGCCACCGATCAGGGCGAGATCGCCCTGGGCCGGAACATTCTGGTGGGCTTTATGACCTGGGAGGGCTACAACTACGAGGACGCCGTGCTGCTCAACGAGCGCATGGTCCGGGAGGATGTGTACACCTCCATCCACATCGAGGAGTACGAAATCGATTCCCGCGACACCAAGCTGGGACCCGAGGAGATCACCCGAGATATCCCCAACGTGGGCGAGGACGCCCTGAAGGATCTGGACGAGCGGGGTATCATTCGCATCGGCGCCGAGGTGCGCAGCGGCGACATTCTGGTGGGCAAGGTCACCCCCAAGGGCGAGACCGACCTCACCGCTGAGGAGCGCCTGCTCCGTGCCATCTTCGGTGAGAAGGCCCGTGAGGTCCGTGACACCTCCTTGAAGGTGCCCCACGGTGAGAGCGGCATCATTGTGGACGCCAAGGTGTTCACCCGCGCCGCCGGCGACGAGCTGGGGCCCGGCATCAACCAGGTGGTCCGTGTCTATATTGCCCAGAAGCGCAAGATCAGCGTGGGCGACAAGATGGCCGGACGTCACGGCAACAAGGGCGTTGTCTCCCGGATTCTGCCCCAGGAGGATATGCCCTTCCTGCCCGACGGTACGCCCCTGGATATCGTGCTGAACCCCCTGGGCGTGCCTTCCCGTATGAACATCGGTCAGGTGCTGGAGGTCCACCTTGGCTACGCCGCCAAGAAGCTGGGCTGGAAGGTGGCTACCCCCATCTTCGACGGCGCCACCTACGAGGAGGACATCAAGGGCGCTCTGGAGCAGGCGGGCCTCGATCCCGAGGGCAAGACCTGGCTCTACGACGGCCGCACCGGCGAGCGCTTTGACAACAAGGTTACCGTTGGCTACGTCTACTTCCTCAAGCTCCACCATCTGGTGGACGATAAGATCCACGCCCGTTCCACCGGTCCCTACTCTCTGGTCACCCAGCAGCCTCTGGGCGGCAAGGCCCAGTTCGGCGGCCAGCGCTTCGGCGAAATGGAAGTGTGGGCCCTGGAGGCCTACGGCGCCTCCTACACCCTGCAGGAGATCCTCACCGTCAAGTCCGACGACGTCACCGGACGTGTCCGGACCTACGAGGCCATCGTCAAGGGCCACAACGTGCCCAAGCCCGGTGTGCCGGAGTCCTTCAAGGTGCTGGTGAAGGAGCTGCAGAGCCTGTGCCTGGACATTCAGGTGCTGGATAAGGAGGGCAACATCATCGAGCTGAAGGACGACGACGATGAGATGACCACCTTCAACCTGGCCCGGATGGACGCCGAGCGGGAGGAGCAGATGTATGTGGCCGATGACGCCGCCTTTGAGGAGTCCGGCTACGCCATCGAGGATATTGACGACAGCGACGATCTCTCCGCTGACGACGGCGGAGACGACGAGGAATTTTAAGGAGGGAGGAGATCATCTATGAGCTACGCGACTTTTGACGCTATCAAAATCGGCATCGCTTCTCCCGAGATGATCCGTGAGTGGTCTTACGGCGAGGTCAAGAAGCCTGAAACCATCAACTACCGCACCCTGAAGCCGGAGCGGGACGGCCTGTTCTGCGAGCGGATCTTCGGGCCCACCAAGGACTGGGAATGCCACTGCGGCAAGTATAAGAAGATCCGCTACAAGGGCAAGATCTGCGACCGCTGCGGCGTGGAGGTCACCCGTTCCAAGGTCCGCCGGGAGCGGATGGGCCACATCGAGCTGGCCACCCCCGTCTCCCACATCTGGTACTTCAAGGGCATCCCCAGCCGGATGGGCCTGCTGCTGGATATCAGCCCCCGGATTCTGGAGAAGGTGCTGTACTTTGCCAATTATATTGTCACCGATCCCGGCGAGACCCCTCTGATGCAGAATCAGATCCTCTCCGAGAAGGAATATCAGGACATGCGGGAGAAGTACGAGGACGACTTCGAGGCCGGCATGGGCGCGGAGGCTGTGAAGAAGCTGCTGCAGAAGGTGGATTTGGAGAGCCTCAGCGAGCAGCTCCACACCGAGCTGAAGACCGCCAGCGGCCAGAAGAAGGGCCGTATCGTCAAGCGCTTAGAGGTGGTGGACGCCTTCCGCCTCTCCGGCAACAAGCCCGAGTGGATGATCATCGACGTGCTGCCGGTGATCCCCCCGGAGATCCGCCCCATGGTCCAGCTGGACGGCGGCCGGTTCGCCACCAGTGACCTCAACGATCTCTACCGCCGGGTCATCAACCGCAACAACCGCTTAAAGCGCCTCATTCAGCTCAACGCCCCCGACATCATCGTCCGCAATGAGAAGCGGATGCTCCAGGAGGCCGTGGACGCCCTCATCGACAACGGCCGCCGGGGCCGCGCCGTCACCGGCGCCAACAACCGTGCGCTGAAGTCCCTCTCCGATATGCTGAAGGGCAAGCAGGGCCGGTTCCGTCAGAACCTGCTGGGCAAGCGCGTGGACTACTCCGGCCGCTCCGTTATCGTGGTCGGCCCTGAGCTGAAGATCTACCAGTGCGGTCTCCCCAAGGAGATGGCCCTGGAGCTGTTCCGCCCCTTCATCATGAAGAAGCTGGTGGAGGACGAGAGCGCCAAGAATATCAAGAACGCCAAGAAGATGGTGGACAAGGGCGAGGCCGCCGTGTGGGACGCTCTGGATGTGGTCATCAAGGACCACCCCGTCATGCTCAACCGCGCGCCGACGCTGCACCGCCTTGGTATCCAGGCCTTTGAGCCGGTGCTGGTGGAGGGCCGGGCCATCAAGCTCCATCCCCTGACCTGTACCGCCTTCAACGCCGACTTCGACGGCGACCAGATGGCCGTCCACGTCCCTCTGAGCGCCGAGGCCCAGTCTGAGGCCCGTCTCCTCATGCTGTCCGCCAACAACCTCCTCCGTCCTCAGGACGGCGGCCCTGTTACCGTTCCCTCCCAGGATATGGTGCTGGGTTCCTACTACCTGACCTACGAGCGGTTTGAGAGCGGTATGTCTCAGATGGACACCGAGGACGAGACCTGGCCGGAGAACATTCCTGCGGAACTCTGCGGCCGCAGCTACGGCGACATGAGCGACGAGGAGAAAGCCCAGGTCCACCTCCACGTCTTCCGGGACGAGGACGAGGTGATGCTGGCCTACAACGACCACCTCATCGGCATCCACGCCCCCATCAAGGTCCGCCGCAGCGCCGAGCTGAACGGCCAGACCTACACCAAGCTGGTGGATACCACCGTGGGCCGGATCATCTTCAACCGCAACGTGCCCCAGAACCTGGGCTTCATTGACCGCACCAATCCCGACACTGTGTGCGACTACGAGATCAACTTCACCTGCGGCAAGAAGCAGTTGGGTCAGATCGTGGACCGGACCATCCGCAAGCACGGCTTCACCATCGCCAGCGAGGTGCTGGACAATATCAAGTCCACCGGCTACAAGTATTCCACCCGGGGCGCCATCACCATCTCCATCGCCGATATGACCGTGCCCAAGAAGAAGTACGAGCTTATCAACGAGACGGAGCAGCGGGTGGTGGACATTGAGGACCAGTACAAGATGGGCTTCATCACCGACGACGAGCGCTACCGCGCCGTGGTCAAGGAGTGGGAGAAGACCACCGACGACGTCACCAAGGCATTGCAGGATAACCTTGACAGATTCAACCCCATCTATATGATGGCCGACTCCGGTGCCCGTGGTTCCATGAAGCAGATCCGTCAGCTGGCGGGCATGCGCGGCCTGATGGCCAACACCGCCGGCCGCACCATCGAAATCCCCATCAAGTCCAACTTCCGTGAAGGCCTCTCCGTTCTGGAGTACTTCATCTCCAGCCGAGGCGCCCGTAAGGGCCTGGCCGACACCGCCCTTCGTACCGCCGACTCCGGTTACCTCACCCGCCGCATGGTGGATGTCTGCCAGGACGTTATCATCCGGGAGGATGACTGCGGTGTGGAGACCGGTATCTGGGTGGAGGAGATCAGCGAGAACGGACAGGTCATCGAGAAGTTCTCCGACCGTATCCAGGGCCGCTATCCCGTCCACGACATCTGTGATCCCAAGACCGGGGAGGTGCTGGTTCCCAACACCAAGATGATGGACGACGAGGACGCCAAGCTTCTGGAGACCCACGGCATCACCCGTGTGGAGATCCGCACGGTGCTGACCTGCCGGGCCAAGAGCGGCGTGTGCGCCAAGTGTTACGGCAAGAACCTGGCCTCCGGCAAGCCTGTGGGCCCCGGCGAGGCAGTGGGCATCATCGCCGCTCAGTCCATCGGCGAGCCCGGTACCCAGCTGACCATGCGTACCTTCCACACCGGCGGCGTGGCCGGCGGCGATATCACCCAAGGTCTTCCCCGTGTTGAGGAGCTGTTTGAGGCCCGCAAGCCCAAGAAGATGGCTACCCTGGCGGAGATCGGCGGCAAGGTCACCTTTGAGGAGGCCACCAAGGGCAGCCTCCTGAACATCACCATCACCGCCGACGACGGGGATACCCGGATCTACTCCGTGCCTCACACCGGCCTTCGTGTCCAGGATGGCGACGTCATTGAGAAGGGCACCCAGCTCCAGGAGGGCGCACTGAACCCCCACGACGTGCTGCGGATCCGCGGCGCCAGCGCGGTGCATAACTACCTCATTCAGGAGGTTCTCCGTGTGTACCGCCAGCAGGGCGTGGATATCAACGATAAGCACATCGAGGTCATTGTCCGCCAGATGATGCGCAAGTGCCGCGTGGAGGACTCCGGCGACACCGAGCTGCTCAGCGGCTCCATGGTGGATGTGCTGGAGCTGTATGCCGCCAACGAGGAGATCGACCGGCGCAACGCCGCCGGCGAGCGCCAGGAGAACGGCGAGCCCCTGCGGAAAGCGGAGGTCACCCAGCTGCTGATGGGTATTACCAAGGCATCTCTGGCCACCGACTCCTTCCTGTCCGCCGCCTCCTTCCAGGAGACCACCAAGGTCCTCACCGAGGCCGCCATCAAGGGCAAGGTGGACCACCTGCTGGGCCTGAAGGAGAACGTCATCATCGGTAAGCTGATCCCCGCCGGCGCTGGCCTTGGTGCCTACCGCGATCTGGCGGAAAAGGTGGTGCCCGATCTGGAGGAGCCTGCCGCCGAGGAGCCGGAGATTATCGACAGTTTTGACGCCGAAGTCCAGGAGCACCAGCCGGAAGAGCAGGAATAAGGCTTTTTTGAACCGAAACCCACAGAGCATCAGCCGGGCGGCGCAGACGCGCCGCCCGGCTTTTTTTGCTTGAGAGGAGCCGGAGACGGCTTTCCCCTCGACGCGGCTGCGGGGGTGTGATATACTGTGGGACAAGCCATTGATTGAGGAGGATACCCATGAACGAAAAGGAGATTGGAGAGATCCGCCGCCGCTTCCGGCCGGACCGCAGCAGCATCAGTCATGTGCGGGGCTGCTATGTCAGTGCCAGCGGGGAGATCCTCTCCCGGTTCAATCAGTCCCTGGCCATGATGAGTCAGGAGGAGGGAGAGCAGATTCTCTCCATTTTGCGCAAGACGCTCTCCGGTACGCTGGGGAAGAATCTGACGGATATTGTGTTTGAAACCCGGCAGGTGGCGGACAGCCCGGAGCACCGGCTGCTGATGGCTCTGCGGGAGTCCCATTTGGGGGACGAGGAGGCGGTAGAGACTTTCTTTGAGAAGGCCATCGGCAGTCTCACCATGGAGGATAACTATATGATCCTCCTGGCCCACGATACCTATGACGTGCCCTGGAAGGGGGGCGACGGGGAGGAGCTGGAGGACGCCTCGGACCACGTTTTTTCCTATATCCTCTGTGCGGTGTGTCCGGTAAAGCGGACCAAGCCGGCCCTCAGCTACCAGCTCCAGGAGAACGCTTTCCGGGACCGGACGCCGGAGTGGCTGGTGTCGCCGCCGGAGGCGGGCTTTTTGTTCCCGGCCTTTGACCAGCGCTGCGCCAATCTGTACGGGGCGCTGTACTATGCCAGGGACGGGAAGGAAAACCACCCGGATTTTGCCCAGGCGGTGTTCTGTCAGGAGGTGCCCATGCCGGCGGCAGAGCAGCGGGAGACCTTCCAGGCCATCCTGGGGGACAGTTTAGAGGAGGAATGCCGCTGCGAGGTGGTCCAGGCGGTGCAGGACGCCTTCTGCGGCATGATCGCCGAGCACAAGGAGCAGCACGAGACGGAGCCTCTGGTGGTGTCCCGGGGCACAGTGCAGCGGGTGCTGGACGACTGTGGTGTGTCGGAGGAACGGACGGAGGAGTTCGGCCGCCGGTACGACGAGGCTTTCGGCATGGAGGCGGAGGTGAGTCCCCGGAATCTGGTGGACACGAAGCAGCTGGAGGTCAAGACGGCGGATGTGACCATCCGGGTCAGCGCTCAGCGGGGGGATCTGCTGGAGATGCGGAAGATCGACGGAGCACGGTATATCCTGATCCGGGCGGAGGACGAGGTCACCGTCAACGGAGTCAGCGTCCAGATCCCTTGAGAACGAGGAGAAAAGAGAAGCAAAAAAAGAAAAAGGCCTTGCATTTTTAACGGAGACGGAGTATAATACCATCGTCTCTGTTCCTGCCGGTGTGATGGAATTGGTAGACGTAGTGGACTCAAAATCCACCGCTGGCGACAGCGTACCGGTTCGAGTCCGGTCACCGGCACCACGTCGGAGCAAGCTTTATATCGCTTGCTCCGACTTTTTTTCAAAAGGCAGAGCGCACTCATGCCGCTGCTCCTCCTTTCTAAATCACAACCGCTTGCGCTGGGTTGCGATTTGGTTTTGGGTGCAAACCTGGAAAACCTGGTATCTATAGTGTTTTGCTATTCCATAATGTATAAGCCCCGCTTTTTGAACTGTTTTATCGAAAAGCGGGGCTTATTGTATATGAAAAGCCTTGTACCACGGGGGCTTTCCGCTTTTTATGGACTCTAATCCGTTTTTGGAGTTTGTCAAATGTTTGCCTGACTGCGCCTCATAGCAGAGCCGAACCTGCCCTTCCGCTCTTCTGCGGAGGTGCTGTTTAGTAGGAAGGCTTTTCCGGCAGGCTGCGTTCCCTGCAGAGATCACTCCATCAGCTATTGACCTGAGAACAGATACAGCTTCTGACGTATATCTGATTTGAATGGGCTGCAAAAGACTCCCGAACATGTAACGCCAACTTCGAGGTATGAATAGAATGGCGAGAGCAAAAGCTCAATACAACAAAAGGAGTATAGCTTATTATGGGTATGCCTGTTATTACCGCCAGCTCCACCACCAGGGACCAGGCCATCACGGATCTCATTCAGTCGGTGGCGTTGGAGGAGACCGCCCTCTCCCACATCCTCAACGCAGAGGGAGAGAAAATCCAAAAATGGTGGCTCTCCCCGACGTGACCCCGGAGGTGCTGCTGGCCACCAACAAGTCTGTGGAGTCCATGGTCAATGCGGTATCCCGGCTGGAAATGATCCTCCAGTCCAAGCTGTCGAGCTTCAATGACTGCCTGTGTCAGCCTGAAATCAGTCAGGAATAATGACAGGGTGGGGCTTCCGGCAGGAAGCCCCACCCTGCTTTGCACCGCAGCCCGATTGCCCCATACTATAAATATGGAGCAGTTTTGAACTGCTCCCACTTGAGAGCAGCCAATTCGGGCCAGTAGAATTCCTATAGGAGGATTGACCATGGCATTTAATTTCGGCATTGCCAACGACTATAACGTATTCGTTTTTGGCAACATGAGCCTGAGCAATACTGATGCAGAAGGGCGAGTAGCTGTCGGCGGTAATGCCACCCTCAGCAACTACGGCGTCGGCGCCGGCATTACCCCGCTGCCCCCCGCCAATACGGACCCTTCTTTTGTGATAGATGGAAATGTTAACGTCACCGCAGGCTCCAATGCCAGCGGCAACACGGTGGTTAACCCCAGCAGCACGATCATTAACTATTCCATGGGTAACCCAAATGGTCTTTTGATTACGGGGACGCCCATTGACTTTGCAGAGGCGGAGCGGTACCTGAAGTGCGCCTCCAATTTTTGGAGCACTCTGGTGCCTAATGGTACCGGCGAGGTAGTCTTCAATCAGCTGAACCTGATTGGTACCGATGAGACTTTGAATATTTTCTCTCTGGATAGCAGCAATCTCTATGGTACCGAGCTCTCTCTGGCGCAGCTCAATGGTATTAATATCATCGCGCCTCTGAGCGCTACGATTCTTATCAACGTGGACGGCTCCGCGATCCAGTACGGCAGCTACCAAATCTTCCGAAACGGCACGGCGGCCACCAGAGAAAATGCGCGGCGGATCCTGTGGAACTTTCCTCAGGCCTTAACCTGGTCGAACAGCACCACCGCCATTTACGGCTCGGTGCTGGCGCCCTTCGCTGCCGCCAACACCACATTCAGCCAGATCAACGGCAATATCATTTTTGATAGTTTTTCTGGGAATGCGGAGAGTCACAACGAACTGTTTATCGGCGAACTGCCTGAGGCCACTGCCTGCCTGCTGGTCACCACCAGTACCACGACTACTACCAGCACCAGCACTACTACCACTACCAGCACCAGTACCAGCACTACTACCACCACCAGCACCAGCACGACTACCACCAGCACCAGCACCACGACTACTACCAGTACCACTACTACCACTACTACCACCACAACAACGTCCACCACGACCACATCCACCACAACCACCCAAGCCCCCGTCCCCCGCAGTCAGGCAATTACGGATCTGCTTGTCTCTGTTGCCCTGCAGCAGGCGGCCCTTTCCCACATTCTCAATGCGGAAGGAGAGAAGGTGCAGAGAATTCTTTCCTTTGATCAGCTGGCTCCGGAAACGATTTTACAGACCAACAGGTCTGTGGAGTCCATGGTCAACAGTATTTCGAATTTGGAAGCCATTCTCACCGACAAAATTGCTCTATTTAAAGGGTGCAAATGTAACAAGATCGGAGAATAAGCTAAGGATGGCGCAGCAGATCCCTGCTGCGCCATCCAGTCCATCAAGAAAGTGAGCAAATTTGGTATGAAAGTTGCCATTTTGACAATGTTTGCAGGTCTGTCCACCACCTATTCCCTGGTCAATGTGGTGGCGGATCAGATCAAGATGCTGCTGGAGGCCCAGGTGGAGCTGAAAATCCTGGTGAGCGAGACCTGCCCTGATGAGGAACGGTGGGGCGTATTTCTGGACCCGCGGCTGGAGTGGGTAAAGATTACCAATACCCGCGGCGGCACGCCCATTGTATGGCACGACTACTCTGCCCCTACAGGTGCGGTCCACGAGACCTTTTATGAGGAGGCAGAGTGGATTGCCAAAGACTACGTCCGGTATCTCCGGGATGTGGATGTGTGCATCATGCATGATATCCTCTATCAGGGCTGGCATCTGGTCCATAATGTGGCCGTCCGCCAGGCGCAGAAATCCTTACCAAAGGTAAGATTCCTGGCTTTTACCCACTCTATGCCGGTAAATCGCCCGCAAAAGATGGAGTGGCCCTTTTCCGCACGCTTTACCCCCATGCCCAGTACCCGCTTTGTCTACCCCACCTACTCAGGAATCGATGCTTTGGCCCGGCAGTACGATGTGCCCCAGGGCAACTGCGCAGTAGTATACAACAGCCTGCCGCTGTTGGAGATGCTGAGCCAGGATGTCCAGCAGGTAGCGGAGAGGATCGACCTTTTGAACGCGGATATTCTGGTGGTCTACCCCGGACGGCTCACCACCGGAAAGCGATTTGAGAAGGTCGCCGCCCTGGCCGGAGCGATCCAGCGAAAAACGGAGCAGCGCACCAAGGTAATCTTCTGCGACTTTCCCAGCGCCGACATTCCCGGTCAAATCTATAAGCAGACGATTCAGACCGAGGGGATGAAGTTTGGGCTGGAAAAGGGGGATCTGCTCTTTACCTCCGACCTCGGGTATGAACAGGGCTTCCCGCGCCGCGGGGTGTTTGAATTGTTCGGCCTGTCGAATCTGTTTATATGTCCCTCCTACTCCGAATCCTTTGGACTGACGGTGCTGGAGGCGGCGAGCCGGGGAAATTTCCTGGGGCTCAATGAGGCAGTACCTGCCCTGAAAGAGCTGGGAGACAGCTTGGGCGCTTATTTTTTGCGGTGGGACGGACGAAATTTTGGTTATGACACCCACGAGAAGTATGTGCCCTCAGAACAGGCATATTACGAGGAGCACGGCGGAGTGATCGTCAACTTGATGAGAGAGGATCACAGCCTGCGGGCAAAAACCAGGGCGCGGACAAAATACCATGGAGCATGGATCTGCCGGAATCAGCTGATGCCTCTTCTGACGGGAACGGTGTGACCTGCGATTTGTTTTTGCCGAATGAAAATACAGGATGGAACAATGTTTGGGGCTTTTCCCGGCATCTATACTGTTGGAAAGTTCCACATGGCCGCAAAGTCCGCTTTGCGGCCACAACTTTTTATATTTGCACACAAAGCACACGCCCTTTGCGCTGCCCGGCAGTTTCTGGGTTTGTATGCAGCAGAGAGGAGGGGGATGCAGAGAGGATGTCCCTCCTCTCTGCATGCCGGAGAAAAGAGAGGGAAAAAGGGACGGCCGTCCAGGAAAGTTTACAATTTCCGCCCCGGGTTTTTGAGAAGAGGGGTACCAAAGGGAAAAGGAGTGTGCTATACTATAGTTCTAAAAATATGGGTATCTGCCGGAGGAGGTGGGGCTGTGAAAAGAAAAAAGGGAATCGGACTGCTGCTGGCCGCTCTGCTGGGACTGCTGCTCAGCGGTTGTATGTTCAGTTCCTCTCCGGAGGCAATGTACAGCCTTCCCCAGCTGCCCAATGAATACACCGAGCTGCGGGAGCAGATTGAGGACATCATCTCCGCCGGCGCAGAGTACGCCGCCCCTACCTCCGGCAACAACATCCAGTCGGTGCAGCTGATTGATCTGGATGGGGACCGAGTGGAGGAGGCTGTGGCGTTTTTCCGTAATGCTACAGATGAAAAGCCTCTGAAAATCTATATTTTCCGGGCTGTGGGAGACAGCTATGAGCAGGCGGCTCTTCTGGAGAGCAGCGGAATTTCCATTTACAGCATCCGCTATGTGGATATGAACAACGACGGCCTCCGGGAGATCATCGTAGGCTGGCGCGTCAGCGCGGATATCCAGGCCCTGGGGGTATACAGCATAGAAAACTATGAGCCGAGGCTGATTATGTCCAGCCTTTATACCCGCTATGAGGTGCTGGACTTTGATGACGACCTCACCCAGGAAATCGTGCTGCTGCGCAGCGACAACCAGGGGGATCCTGTGGCGGAGTATTATGACTGGGAGGGGGAGGACCTGTCGGTCCAGTCCACCACCCGCCTGTCTATGACCATGGCAGAGCTGAAGAGCATGGACATCGGAGCCCTGCGGGACGGCGAGGTTGCCCTTTTTGTCACCGGCGTGGCGGAGGATACCCGCTCCATCACCGATATTCTGACCTATAAGCAGGGGGCGATCGCCAATATCGTCCGCAGTGACGTTACCGGCGTCTCCAGCGAAATTTTCCGCTATATTTCTCTGGAACCAGTGGACATCGACGGCGACGGTGTGACGGAGGTGCCCATGCCGGTGGTGCTGCCCAACACCCAGGAGGGCAGCGAGGAGCTCTTCTGGCAGGTCTACTGGCTTAGTTATAACGCCAGAGGTCAAAGTGAGACGGTGGTGAGCACTTACCACAATATCAATGAGGGATGGTATCTGATCTTGCCGGACCAATGGGATGGTCAGATCGCTGTGCGTCAGGAGTCGGGCAGCGACGAGCGGGGGACGGTTTTCTCCGCCCGTTCCAGCGACGGCACCTACCGGGATGTGATGGGAATTTACACCATCACCGGCAACAGCCGGGAGTACAAGGCGACCCGGGATGACCGGTTCGTTCTCAAGCGGGAGGTAGGAACCATCTATTCCGGCGTGTTTTTCGACTATAATGACAGCTGGCGCTATGCCATCAGTCAGGAGGAAGTGAACCAGGGCTTCCGGCTGATCGCCAAGGAGTGGACCGCCAGTGATAACTGATACCAGGAGCCAGGAGGAGGACGCGTGAGATGACAAGGAAGGTACTGGTTTTGGAGGATGAATCCAGCATCCGCGGGTTCATTGTGATCAATCTGACCCGGGCGGGCTACGAGGTGATCGAGGCGGAGACCGGGGAGCAGGCGTTGGAGCTTTTGCAGAAGAATACCGATGTGCGGGTGGCGCTGCTGGACATCATGCTGCCCGGCATCGACGGCTTTGAGGTGTGCCGGCGGATCCGGGCCACCAATACCACTATCGGCATCATTATGCTGACAGCCCGCAGCCAGGAGATGGACAAGGTGACGGGTCTCATGACCGGGGCCGACGATTATGTGACCAAGCCCTTCTCACCGGCGGAGCTGACAGCCCGGGTGGACGCCCTGTTCCGCCGGGCGGGAGGCTCGGTGATGGCCGCTCCGGAGCAGCCCGGGGAGATTGTACAGCCCCCCTTCCGGCTGAATACCCGCAACCGCACCCTGGAGAAGAACGGGGAGCGGGTGAAGCTGACTCAGGTGGAGTATTCCATTATGCGGATGTTCATGGAGAATCCTGGAAAGGCACTGAGCCGGGAGGAGATTCTGGACACGGTGTGGGGCCGGGATTACTTTGGCGAGTTGAAGATCGTGGATGTGAACATCCGCCGCCTGAGGCTGAAGATCGAAGACAACGCGCAGAATCCTACCTACATTACTACAGTGTGGGGGTTTGGGTATAAGTGGGGATTTTAAGAGGGTGACAGGAGCGTTGTCTTCGATTCCCGCCGCAGGTGCGGCGTACAAGCGTTTTGCCGGAGGCAAAACCTTGGGATGGGACAATTCATTTGTCCCATCCAAGATCAAATAAGGGGGTCCCCGTGAAATGTTATTTCTCGGGGCAGACAACGCGCAGAATCCTATTTATATCACTACAGTGTGGGGGGTGGGTATAAGTGGGGATTCTGATTCTGTCGCTGAAGCCATCTTGAATTTGAATCCCGTCAGCGGAAAGGAGGCCCGTACAAGTGAAAAAGGAAATCCGGATCAAGGGCCTTCGCAAGCGCTGGCTCATTAACTCCCTGGGTCCCATCGTGATGGTGGCACTGCTGTGCATCGCGGTATTCTCTGTCAGTATTGCCAACTACTACTACACCGGTATGCGGACCGGCCTGGAGTCCAAGGCCAAGGAGGCGGCCAACGCCTTCAATACCTACTCCATGAACAGCTATAACGAGTATATCCAGATGGCCCGCAGCTACACCGAGTCCTTCCAGGATAAGGACTATCTGGAGCTGCAGTTCATCGACAGCAATGGGCGCATTGAGGTGTCTACCTACGGCGTTACCGCCGGACTGATGCCCTCCACGCCGGATATCACCGCCGCCCTGACTGAGGGGGAGATTGAACCCTATATGGGAGAGGACCCCGCCACAGGGCAGACGATTATGTCGGTGTCCGCCCCTCTGGAGTTTGACGGCCGGGTGGTGGGGGCCATGCGGTATGTAACCGCCATGGATCTTGCCAACCGTCAAATCCTCATCAGCATTCTGATTGCCGTGCTGGTGGGCGTAGCGGCTTTGACCATGGTGTACTTCTCCAACTTGGTGCTGATTACCAATGTGGTGGAGCCGGTGGCGGAGGTGACGGCCACTGCCAAACGGATCTCCGGCGGGAGTTACGGTATCCAGGTGGAAAACAAATACCGGGACGAGATCGGAGAACTCATCGACTCCATCAACGATATGTCCACAAAGATTGGACAGTCGGAGAAGGTGAAGTCTGAGTTTATTTCCTCTGTGTCCCATGAACTGCGGACGCCCCTCACCGCCATCAACGGCTGGGGCGAGACGCTTTTGGCAGGGGACAGCAGTCCCGAGGAGCTGCGGAAGGGCATCGGGATCATCCTCAAGGAGTCCCGCCGCCTCACCAGCATGGTGGAGGAACTGCTGGACTTCAGCCGCATGGAGGATGGCCGGTTTACCCTCCATGTGGAGCAAGCCGACGTTCAAGCGGAGTTTGAGGACACCATCTACACTTACCGGGCCCTGCTGCGGCAGGACGGCATTGAACTCCGCTATGACGACGGCGGCCAGATCATCGAGCCCATCGCCGGGGACTCGGAACGGCTCAAGCAGGTGTTCTGCAATGTGCTGGACAACGCCGCCAAGCACGGCGGCGCGGGAAAGCGGATCGACGCTGCCATCCGTCAGGAGAACGATACCATCGTTCTGACTGTACGGGACTACGGACCCGGTATCCCGGAGGAGGAGCTGCCCTACGTCAAGCAGAAGTTCTACAAGGGTTCCTCCAAGGCCCGGGGCTCCGGTATTGGTCTCGCGGTGTGCGACGAGATCATCCATCTCCATAACGGCGAGTTTGACATCAATAACGCAGTAGGCGGCGGGACCATCGTTACCATCGTGCTGCCTATGGCACAATGAAATGGAACATTTGTTGCAAAATCAATGCAGCTGTGATAGAATAGCCCTGGAAAGGAACAATAGGTACTATGGAAAAAGAAAAACAGACCGGCTTTCGCACCTCCATCGGCGGGCAGGCCCTGATCGAGGGGATTATGATGCGGGGGCCGGAGAAGCAGGCCATTGTGGTGCGCAGCCCGGAGGGACTGGTGACCAAGGTGGAGCAGCTGAAGATGATCCGGGACCGGTATCCCATTTTGGGCCTGCCCATCATCCGGGGAGGGGTCACCTTTCTGGACAGCATGGTCAAGGGTGTAAAGGCGCTGATGTTTTCGGCGGATTACTTCCCTGAGGAAGAGGTGACAGAGCCCTCGAAGTTTGAGCAGTGGTTGGACAAGAAGCTGGGCAACGAGAAGATGGAGAAGGTGGTCATTGGATTTTCTGTGGTGGTGGCCATCGCTTTTTCTCTGCTGCTGTTTATGCTGATCCCCACCACCCTGGCCAGTCTGGTCCAGCGGTTCACCGACAGCGAGGTCATCCGCAATTTGGTGGATGCGGTGCTGCGGGTGGTTATTTTTATGGGGTATTTGATTTTAGTGTCCCATCAGAAGGATATCAAGCGGGTGTTTGCTTACCATGGGGCGGAGCACAAGACGATTTTCTGCTATGAGAAGGGCCTGGAGCTGACAGTGGAAAACGTGCGGCCCCAGCCCAAGCACCACCCCCGGTGCGGGACGAGCTTTTTGTTTGTGGTAATTATTGTTGCCATTTTGTTTCACAGTGTGATTTTTGCCATTTGGCCGGTAGACAATCTGCTGCTGCGGATTTTGATTCAGATTTTGCTGCTGCCGCTGGTGGTAGGAATTACCTATGAGTTTAACCGCTATGTGGGCGGCCACGACAATCCGCTGACCAATTTTCTGGCCCGGCCGGGCATGTGGATGCAGAATTTTACCACCAATGAGCCGGACGACTCCATGATCGAGGTGGCCATTGAGGCGATGAAGCTGGTGATTCCTGAGGAGAAGGGGAAGGACCGGTGGTGAGCAGGGCAGAGGAGGTGTGGCCACCTCGCTCGCCGCGAAAGCGGCGTCAATTCGCAGCGCAGCGGAGAATTGGTTTGGCCGGATTTATTTCGGCCAAACGGGAATCAAATCACGGGGTCCCCGCAAAATTGAAAATTTTGCGGGGCGGCCATTGAGGCGATGAAGCTGGTGATTCCTGAGGAGAAGGGGAAGGACCGGTGGTGAGGGGATATTTCTTCACCAGTGCCCCTGGTGTTTGACCCTCTGACAAGGGAAGGACGCTTTTGTCGGTACTCGACGGTATACCGACACCTGGTTCTGCCTCCGGCGGGTAACTTTTCTTGCGGAAGAAAAGTCACCATCTCCGCGCTAAGAGCCTCGCTACGCTCGGTTGCGCTCCGAAACACCTCGCTGCGGCTCGGCGAAAACTCGCTTAGAACCAACGGTTCTAAGGACTCCCTTATTCTGACGTGTACTGTCAGTCCCCCCTAACTATTTTGCTCATGTTGCCTCCGACGCTCCGTTGACGTGTCCGGTATAGACTACTACCGCGCTTCGGCGCGCTACACTGTTGGGTAGACGCTGATGCCTTCGTCTACCGTTTCTTCCGCAGTTGAGCTGCTGCGGCGTTGGGAAGTCTTTCGGCATCGGAGGAGCAGAGCTCCTACAACCACCAGGGGAGCGCGCTTGAAGCGCGGAAACAGGGGAATTGTCACCCCCTTGCAGTGTCAGCCGCTGAAAGGTAACGACAAAAACGGAACAAGACCTCCCATAATAGGAGGAAAAGGAGTCCTTAGAACCTTGGTTCTAAGCGAGTTTTTGGTGACTTTTTGCTCGTACAAAAAGTTACCCGCCGGAGGCAAAACACCATTCAGTACACCGTCGGGTACCGACAAAAATAGTAAGACTCCCGTCAGCGGAAAAACGCCCCTCTGGCGAGAGGAGAAAAGAAGAGAAACCGCGGCCCGTCCCCACCGGAGGGACAAACGCCTGTGTGCGTTTGCCGCAGGGAGGAGAAACAGGCAGATATGCCGATTACATACAGCGACTTATATTTGGACATCAGAAGACAGCTGAAGGCCAGCGGCATCGAGGCCGCTACCTTGGAGGCCCGGGAGCTGGTATGCTTTGGCAGCGGAAAAACCCGGGAGGAGCTGTTTCGGGACGGCGGACTCTACCTCTCCACAGAGGTGGAAGAGAACGTCCGGGCTCTGGTCCGGCGCCACCTGGACGGAGAGCCGGTGGCCTACATCATCGGCGAGTGGGAGTTCTACGGCCTGCCGCTGGATATCAGCGAGGCGGTGCTGATCCCCCGGGTGGACACCGAGGTGTTGGCGGGGGCCGCCATCGAGGCCCTGCGGACCATGCCCTCCTGTCGTGTGCTGGACCTCTGCGCCGGCAGCGGCTGCATCGGTCTCGCCATCGCCGCCAACGTCCCCAAGGCCCGGGTGCTCTTGGGTGAGTTGTCTGAGAGCGCGGTCCGTATCTGCCGGCAGAATATCCGCCGCAACCAGCTCAGCGGCCGGGTGTCCGTCATGACCCTCAACGCCTTGGAGGACCCGCCGGCGGCGGTGGGAGAGTTCGACTGCATCGTCAGCAATCCCCCCTATATCCCCACCGGGGATTTAGAGGCGCTGGACCACTCCGTGAAGGACTTCGAGCCTCATATGGCCCTGGACGGCGGCGCCGACGGCTACACATTCTATGGGGCCATCATCCGCCGCTGGCGCAGGGCTCTGAAAAGCGGCGGACGGCTCTATTTTGAGGTGGGGATCGGCCAGGCCGATACCGTGCTGCGGATGATGCGGGCGGAGGGCTTCGGCGATTTGGAGGTCCTTCCCGATGATCAGAACATCCCCAGAATGGTCTTCGGCAGGCGGCTGGAGGAGATCTGAAAGCGAAAAATGATTCCAGATAGTTATATTTCCGAGAAATATTACAGATAAGGGAGAAAAACAATATGGCAGTGAAAAAGACCACCGGGGCTATGGCGTCCCCCACCGCGGCCCCGGCCAGCGAAAAAAAGCAGGCCATCGCCGCGGCGATGGATCAGATTACCAAGATGTACGGCAAAGGTTCCATTATGCGTTTAGGCGACAGCCAGGGCATCAATGTGGAGGTGATCCCCACCGGCTCTCTGGCGCTGGATCTGGCCCTGGGAATCGGCGGTGTACCCAAGGGGCGTATCGTGGAGATCTACGGTCCCGAGTCCTCCGGTAAGACCACCCTGGCCCTCCACATCATCGCCGAGGCCCAGCGGAAGGGCGGCGAAGTGGCCTTCGTGGACGCCGAGCACGCATTGGACCCCACCTACGCCCGGGCTCTTGGTGTGAACATTGACGAGATGCTCATTTCTCAGCCGGACACCGGCGAGCAGGCTTTGGAGATCACCGAGGCCCTGGTCCGCTCCGGCGCTCTGGACGTGGTGGTGGTGGACTCCGTTGCCGCTCTGGTGCCCCGGGCCGAGATCGAGGGCGAAATGGGCGACAGCTATGTGGGCCTCCACGCCCGGCTGATGAGCCAGGCCCTCCGGAAGCTCACCGGCGCCATCAACAAGACCAACTGCGTGGTGGTGTTCATCAACCAGCTGCGCGAGAAGGTGGGCGTCATGTACGGCAACCCCGAGGTCACCACCGGCGGCCGGGCATTGAAGTTCTACGCCAGCGTCCGCATCGACGTGCGGCGCATCGAGGCTCTGAAGAGCGGCAGCGAGATCATCGGCAACCGCACCCGGGCCAAGGTGGTGAAGAACAAGATGGCGCCCCCCTTCCGGGAGGCGGAGTTCGACATCATGTACGGCGAGGGCATCAGCAAGCTGGGCGAGCTGCTGGATTTAGGCGTGAAGCTGGATCTGGTGCAGAAATCCGGCTCCTGGTTTTCCATGGGGGAGACCCGCATCGGCCAGGGCCGGGATGCCGCCAAGCAGTATCTGAAGGACAATCCCGAGGTGGCCGAGCAGCTGGAGGCCGCCATCCGCCGGGATTTCTACAAGCTTATGAGCAACCAGTCCAAGATTGCCGCCAAGGCCGCCGGAAGAGCGGTGGATGTCAGCGCCGACGACTTCGAGGATGAGGATTGACCGCATTGAGGCCTCCCGCCGGAGGAAAGGCCGGGTGCTGGTATTTTTGGAGGACGGCGCCTGCCTTAAGGTGACGGAGCAGGAGCTGCTGGACTTCGGCCTCCGCTCCGGCGACGAGCTGGGGGAGGAGATGCTGAAGCGGCTCAAAAAGGCCGCCGGGGTGTCCGACGCCAAGGCCAGAGCGGCGGATCTCATTGGCCGGAGGGCCATGAGCCGCCAAAGCCTTGAGAAGAAGCTCCAGGAAAAGGGGGCCTCCCAGGCGGAGGCCCGGTACGCCGGAGAGTGGCTGGAGGCCATCGGCGCTCTGAATGACAAGGAGTACGCCGCCATGCTGGCCCGCCACTGCGGCGACATGGGCTACGGGCCTGCCCGGGTCCGGGAGAAGCTCTATGAGAAGGGGGTTCCCCGGGAACTGTGGGAGGAGGCATTGGAGGAGCTTCCCCCGGCGGAGGAGCAGGTGGACCGCTTTTTGGCGGCCAAGTACAAGGGGGGGCCGCTGGACCAGCGGGAGCGCAAACGCCTCAGTGACGCCCTTTTGCGCCGGGGCTTTTCCTGGAGCGATGTGCGCGCGGGCCTCAACCGGCTGGGCGCCGATATTTTGGAGGATGAGTAAGCAAGGAGGCAGAATATGCCCTATACCGTATCATTTATTTCCCTGGGCTGCGCCAAAAACCAGGTGAACTGTGAGCAGATGATGGCAGCGGCTGCCGCCGCGGGCCACACTGTCACCGCCGAGCCCTCGGGCAGCGACGTGGTGGTGGTGAACACCTGCGGCTTTCTCACCAGCGCCTGCGAAGAGGCCATCGACAACATTCTGGAGATGGCGGAGCTGAAAAAGGCGGGGCTGGTAAAGAAGATCCTGGTCACCGGCTGCATGGCACAGCGCTACAAGAAGGATGTGCTGGAGGAGATGCCCGAGGTGGATGGAATCCTCGGCACCGGCAGCTACGGGGATATTGCCCAGGCGGTGGATGAGGTGATGGAGGAGAACCTCCGGCCCTGCCACATGGGGAACATCAACACCTGTGAGCAGGGGGGAGAGCGGATTCTCTCCACACCCCCCTGGTACGCCTATCTCCGCATCGCCGAGGGCTGCGACAACCACTGCGCCTACTGTGTGATCCCCTTCCTCCGCGGCAAATACCGCAGCCGCCCCATGGAGGAGCTTTTGAAGGAGGCGGAGGAGCTGTCGGCGGCGGGGGTGAAGGAGCTGCTGGTCATTGCCCAGGATATCACCCGCTACGGCACGGACCTTAACGGGGAGCACCAGCTGGCGAAGCTGCTGCGAAAGCTCTGCAAGCTCAATTTCCACTGGATTCGTCTCCACTATCTCTACCCCGACGAGATCACTGAGGAGCTTATCGACACCATAGCGGAGGAGCCCAAGATCCTGCCCTATCTGGACATCCCCATTCAGCACTGCAACGATCAGATCCTGAAGGCCATGAACCGCCGGGATACCAAGGCGGAGATCCTGGCTCTCTTTGAAAAGCTCCGGCAGAGGATTCCCGGCCTGGTGCTGCGGACCAGCCTCATCACCGGCCTTCCCTATGAGGATGAGGCCGCCTTTGAGGAGCTGTGCGAATTCCTGCGCCAGACCCGCATCGAGCGGGCAGGGGTGTTTCCCTTCTCCCCGGAGGAGGGGACGCTGGCGGCCAAGATGGACCATGTCTCCAAGGAGGAGGCGGACCGCCGGGCGGAATTGGCGGTGGACGTCCAGTCGGAGATCATTGACGAGTACAACGACTCCATTTTAGGGGAGCGGCGGGAGGTGCTCTGCGAGGGATTTGATCCCCAGGCTCAGATGTTCTTTGGCCGCAGCTATGCCGAGAGCCCGGACATCGACGGGCGCATCTGGTTCACCGCCGACGGCGAGGTGGAGCCGGGGACCTTTGTCACTGTGCGTCTCACCGGCGTCATGGACGGCGAACTCACCGGGGAACTGGTGTGAGTGTGCAGACTAAGCGGCATGAGAGGGAGGCCGCCTGAGAAAAAGGAGAGAACGACATGAATCTTCCCAATAAGCTGACGCTGCTGCGGATCATAATGATCCCCTTCTTCCTGCTGGTGCTGTATCTGAACGTGCCCTACGCCAACTACTGGGCCCTGGCGATTTTTGTCGTGGCCAGCCTCACAGACATGCTGGACGGAAAAATCGCCCGGAAGTACCATCTGGTAACGGATTTCGGCAAGTTTGCGGACCCGCTGGCGGACAAGATGCTGGTCACTGCCGCCATGCTGTGGTTTGTGGAGATCGGCCAGATGCCCGGCTGGGCGCTGCTGATCGTCATTGTCCGGGAGTTTGCCGTCAGCGGCCTTCGGATGATCGCTTCGGACAAGGGGCGGGTCATTGCCGCCGCCTGGAGCGGCAAGATCAAGACCGCCTCCACCATGGTGTGCATCGTACTGATGTTCCTGGAGATTCCGCCCATGCTCAACACCGCCTGTGTAGCGGTGATCGTGGTCACCACCATCTGGTCCGGCGTGGAGTATTTTGTGAAGAACCGGGATGTGCTGACCTCCATGTAACGGAGGAGAGGCAGGGAAGGCGGGAGGCTGTGGGGCGTCCCGCCCTTTCCGCTCCCTGTACAGCGTAAGGACATCCGAAAGAGGCAAGGCCCGGAGGGGCGGAAGGAGACAGCATGCAGCAGGAACCCATTTCCATGGCGGTGATCGCCCGCATCCACACGGATTTTCCCACCAAGTTCGGCATTCCCCGCCAGAGCGGTCTGGTGGACGCACTGGAGGCCACGGTGATCTTTGAGCCGGACTACCGCATCCCGGAGGCGGTCCGGGGGCTGGAGGAGTTCTCCCACATCTGGCTTCTCTGGCAGTTTTCCGCCTCCAAGGGCTGGTCCCCCACGGTGCGGCCGCCCCGGCTGGGGGGTAACCAGCGCTTAGGGGTCTTCGCCACCCGCTCCCCCTTCCGGCCAAACCCTATCGGCCTCTCCTCCGTGCGCCTCACCGCTGTGGAGCATCATCCCACCTTGGGCCCTGTGCTCCATGTGGCGGGGGCGGATCTCATGGACGGCACCCCTATTTTAGACATCAAGCCCTACATCCCCTACGGCGACTGCCACCCCGACGCCACCGGCGGCTTTACCGACCGCCGGGCACGGCAGGTGCTGGAGGTGACGCTGGAGGAGCCCTGGCGCTCCCTGGTGCCGCCAAACCGGCTGGAGGCGCTGACAGGGGTGCTGGCCCAGGACCCCCGTCCCTCCTACCAGCACGACCCAAAGCGGGTATACGGCCTGGGGTTTGCGGGGCTGGACGTCCGCTTTACTGTGGATGGGGAGAGGCTGACCGTGGTGGAGATCGTGAAGGAAGAAAACGGAGAAAGGACGGAGCAGTGAGCGGCCTGGTCACGTTTTCCACTACAGCACGATGGGGGAGGATTCTGTACCGATATAGTGGAAGAAACAGGAATAAAGTGGAAGAATATGGGACAAATGCCCATTGCCTTTTTCCCTGTGATGTGCTAAACTAACGCAGGCCGTTTTTGACGGCCTGTGTATTTTTTTATAAGGAGAGAGAACATGGAGAGAGAAAAATTCTCGTCCCGCCTGGGGTTCATCCTCATTTCCGCGGGATGTGCCATTGGCCTTGGCAATGTATGGCGCTTTCCCTACATCGTCGGGCAGTACGGCGGCGCCGCTTTTGTAGTGGTGTACCTGATCTTCCTGGTGATTATGGGCCTGCCCATTATGGCCATGGAGTTTGCTGTGGGCCGGGCCAGCCAGAAGTCCGTGGCCCGCAGCTTCCATGTGCTGGAGCCAAAGGGGACCAAGTGGCACTGGTACAGCTACGGCGCCATGGCGGGCAACTACCTTCTGATGATGTTCTACACCACGGTGGCCGGCTGGATGCTGATCTACATGGTCAAGATGTTCGGCGGCACCTTCAACGGTATGAACGCGGAGCAAGTGGGCGCTGTATTCAACGAGGTGACGGCAGATCCGGTACTGATGACCGGCTGGATGCTGGTGGTCACTCTGCTGGGCTTTGGAATCTGCAGCCTGGGTCTTCAAAAGGGAGTGGAGCGGATCACCAAGGCCATGATGGTGTGCCTCTTTTTGATCATGCTGATTCTGGTGGTGCGCAGCGTCACGCTGGAAGGGGCCGGTGAGGGCCTGCGGTTCTATCTGGTGCCCAACTTCCGCAACCTGATGTACGATGCCGAGGGCAACATGATCCTGGGCGAGAGCGTGTACGCCGCCATGGGCCAGGCATTCTTCACACTGAGCCTCGGCATCGGCGCGCTGGCCATCTTCGGCAGCTATATCGGCAAGGACCGCTCCCTCATGGGCGAGTCCGTCAGCATCGGTGTGCTGGATACCTCTGTGGCGCTGCTGGTGGGCCTCATTATTTTCCCCGCCTGCTTCGCCTTCGGCGTCAACCCCGGCCAGGGTCCCAGCCTCATCTTCGTTACCCTGCCCAATGTCTTCAACCAGATGAGCGGCGGCCAGATCTGGGGCGGCCTGTTCTTCCTTTTCATGACCTTCACCGCCCTTTCCACGGTTATCGCTGTGTTTGAGAACATCCTGGCCTTTGCCATGGACCTCTGGGGCTGGAGCCGGAAGAAGTCCATCCTGGTCAACGGCGCGGCGCTGATCCTGCTGTCCATGCCCTGCGTGCTGGGCTTCAATGTCTGGAGCGCCTTCCAGCCCTTCGGCGCCAACAGCACGGTGCAGGATCTGGAGGACTTTATCGTCTCCAACAACCTCCTGCCCCTGGGCAGTCTGGTGTATCTGCTGTTCTGCGTCAGCAAGAAGGGCTGGGGCTGGGACAACTTTATCGCTGAGGTGGACGCCGGCGAGGGCATGAAGTTCCCCAAGTGGATCCGCTTCTATGCCGCCTTCATCCTGCCTCTCATCGTTCTGGCCATTTTCGCCGTGGGCTACCGGCAGAAATTCCCCCAGTGGGCCACGGCCCTGGATATCGGCTTCGGCCTGCTGTTTGCGGTGATCCTGGTGTCCTATGTAGTGAAGCTGGTCCGTTACTGCCAGCGGAAAAAATAGCCTTGAGAAAATGCCGATCCGGACCGGACCGGCATTTTTCTTTTTTGTTTCCTTCCCCTGTTGTAGTTTTGCAAAAAGTATGGTATACTCATGGCGCCCGTTGGGTGATATAATACAAAAACCAAGAAATTCGAGGTTGGATATCATGGGAACCAGAGAACAGAGACGACATGGCCGCCGGAGACAGCGGCGGCGGAATTACACGCCCCTTCTGGTGCTGCTGTTGGTGGTGATCGCCGCCTGCGCCCTGCTGCTCAACAGCTGCGGCAAGGATGAGGGCAGCGCCCAGGTCGACGCCGGGGCGGGAAACGTGACGGACAGCGGCGGCGGAGAGACGGAACAAAATGGCGGCGAAGAAAACCAGGAGAGTGACGCTTCCACTCCGCCGGAGGAACAGGACCCCATGGAGGGGTACACCGTCAAGACCATGACGGAGGAGGATATGCAGGTGGGCCTGCAGATCCTGGTGAGCAACGAGCATACCTACAGCTTCCCCGAGGCGGCGGAGAGCCAGCTGGTGAATTTGGTGGAGAACAAGAGCAACAGCTACAGCTCCAGTCTCAACACCACCCTGATCCTGCCGGTGACGGTGGAGCACCTCAACGATATGCTGGACGACTATCTGGCCCAGGGCGGCGCCACAGACATCATGGTGGTGTCCGGCTACCGGACCTACGAATACCAGCAGGGCCTCTTTGACCGCAACGCCGCTAAAAACGGCATCGAGAACGCCAAGCGCTTCGTGGCCCAGGCCGGCGGCAGCGAGCACCACACCGGCTACGCCGTGGACCTCTACAGCAACAACAACGGGGACTATTTTGAGGGCGTGGGCGAGTACAAGTGGGTCACCGACCACTGCCACGAGTACGGCTTCATCCTCCGCTACACCGAGGAGAAGGAGCCTGTCACCAAGATCGGCCCGGAGAGCTGGCACTTCCGCTATGTTGGCGTACCCCACTCCTACATCATTGTGGATAACGACTTCTGTCTGGAGGAGTACATCGACTATCTGCGGCAGTTCCCCTTCGACGGGGAGCACCTCACCTACACCGTGGGGGACCAGGAGTACGAGATCTACTATGTGGAGGGGCTGGAGGTCCCGGTGCCGGAGAGCGGGAACTACACCGTGTCCGGCAACAATGTGGACGGCTTCATCGTCACCATAGAGAAATAACCGATCCCCCGCCGGAGGACCCTTTCTCGGGACTTCTCCGACGGGGGATTTTCCTGCCGGTTTTCCATTGTCAGCTGTGGAGGACGCCGTCAAAGAGGGACAGCTGCTCCATTTCCGGCTGGGGCAGGGAAGAACCGCCTCCCGCAGCCAGGAGATTGCGGAGAAGGCTGCTCTCGCTGAACCGCAGACCCTCCGGACGCCGCCCCCGGCAAACCAGAAAATACTGGGCCCGCTTCATCACCACCCCCAGCTTTTTCAGGTCCTCCACCCGCAGCGCCCCGGCCCGCCGGGCCACCAGAATCCGCTTGGCGCTGGTGACGCCGATCCCCGGCACCCGCAGCAGCGTCTCATAGTCCGCCCGGTTCACCTCCACAGGGAAGCACTCCGGGTGCCGGAGGGCCCAGCCGCACTTGGGGTCCACCAGAGGGTTGAAATTGGGGTCCTCCTCGCTGAGCAGCTCCTCCGCCTGAAAGCCGTAGAACCGCAAAAGCCAGTCCGCCTGGTACAGCCGGTGCTCCCGGAGGAGAGGCGGCTTGGTGTCGAGAGACGGCAGAAGGCTGTGCTCCACCACCGGCACATAGGCGGAGTAGAACACCCGCTTCAGCCCGTACTGCCGGTAGAGGCCCTGGCTGAGGCGGAGGATGTGCCGGTCGCTGTCCGCCGTGGCCCCCACGATCATCTGGGTGCTCTGGCCCGCCGGGGCGAACCGGGGGGCGTGGCGGTATTTAGTCAGGGCCTCCTTATGCTCCAGCACCGCCTGCTGGATCTGTCCCATGGGCCGGAGGATGGCGGACTTGGTTTTGCTCGGGGCCAGGGCCTTCAGCCCCGCCTCCGAGGGCAGCTCGATGTTCACGCTGAGCCGGTCCGCCAGCAGCCCCAGCTGCTCCACCAGCTCCGGCGACGTGCCGGGGATGGTCTTGGCGTGGATATAGCCGTTGAAGCGGTACTGCTCCCGGAGAAGGCGGAGACAGCGGATCATCCGCTCGGTGGTGTAGTCCGGGCTTACCAGCACCCCGGAGGACAAAAACAGCCCCTCGATATAGTTGCGCCGGTAAAACTGAATGGTCAGCTCCGCCAGCTCCTCCGGGGTGAAGGCGGCCCGGCGGGTGTCGTTGCTGCAGCGGTTGACGCAGTAGCGGCAGTCGTAGGCACAGCAGTTGGTCATCAGCACCTTCAAAAGGGTGACGCACCGGCCGTCGGCGCTGAAGGAGTGACAGCACCCGGCCACTGAGGAAGAGGTGTTCCCTACATACCCCTTCCGGCTGCCCCGGTCCCCGCCGCTGGAGGTGCAGGCCGCGTCATATTTGGCGGCGTCGGTAAGTATGGTCAGCTTTTCCATCACATCCATAGCGGGGCCTCCTGTAAAAGATAAAACAAATGTTCTATTATCAATATAGTACAGAGTGTATGGAATGTCAAGGAAATTCTGTGTACATTCTCCACCTTGTAAGCGGGGAAAATCCGTGATACACTATAGAAAAGAGAAGGGAGGCGAAGGTTTTGCTGCTGACGCTGGACATTGGAAACTCCAATATCGCCCTCGGCGTGTTCGACGGTCAGACCCTCCGCTTCCGGGCCAAGCTGTCCGCCGCCACCGAGCGCAGCGCCGATGAGTACGCGGCGCTGATGTACGACCTGCTGCGGATCAACAGAATTCCCCGGGAGAGCATCCAGGGCTGCATGATGGGCTCGGTGGTTCCCCGGCTCACAGGTCTTGTAAAGGAGGCGGTGGGCATTCTCACCTCGGCCCCGGTGCTCCAGGTGGGCCCCGGCGTCAAAACCGGATTTCGTATCCGCATCGACGATCCCTCTCAGCTGGGGGCGGATTTGGCGGCGGATACGGCGGCGGTACTGGCGGAGTACGGCGCGCCGGCCATCCTCATCGACGCGGGCACCGTCACCACCCTGGCGGCGGTGGACCGGGATCGGACTTATCTGGGGGGGTGCATCCTGCCGGGCCTCTACAGCAGCGCCCAGCTGATGAAGTCCGCCACCGCTCTGCTGCCGGCCATCTCCCTTTCCGGCGGTGAGGAGCAGGTTATCGGGAAAAACTCGGCGGACGCCATGCGCCTGGGACTCCTCTACGGCAGCGCCATGATGGTGGACGGCTTTCTGGACCGGTTTTTGGCTATGGACGGCATGGCCGGGGCCAACATTGTGGCCACCGGCGGCAGCGCGGAGCTGGCCACCGACAAGTGCCGCCATACCATCCATTTAGACCGGGATCTGACGCTGAAGGGCCTTCGGCTTCTGTACGAGCTGAACCAAAAGGGAAAACGCCTCTGATCTTCTTTGGGTAATAACAGTTTTGCGCTGTTGTTATAAAATATGTGCGCCGTACCCGCCGGACGGGACGACAGCACGCGGTGAAAGATCCGCAAAGGAGAACAACCACTATGATCCAGAACATGAACAAGGTGCACAAGATGACACTGACGGCCATACTTGTGGCAATCATCGTCCTGCTGGCTTTTACGCCCCTGGGCTATCTGTCCATCGGACCTATCGCGGCCACCACCATCCAGATGCCCGTGATCATCGGCGCGGTGCTGATGGGTCCCACCACCGGTGCGGTGCTGGGCTTCTTCTTTGGTCTCAGCGCCATTGTGAAGGTGCTGACCATGCCGGGCGCAGATGCCTTTGCTACCCTGGCGCTGACCTACTCTCCTGTTCACTATATCCTCGTCTGCATGGGTTCCCGTGTGGCCATGGGGTGGCTTACCGGCCTTCTGTCCCGGGGGCTGCACCAGGTGCCTGTGCTTCAGGGCCGCCGCACGGTGATCAGCTACGGCATCACCGGTTTTGTGGGCTCCCTGATGAATACCGTCTTTTATCTGGGGCTTCTCTGGCTCCTGTGCGCTGAGGTGATCTCCTCCTTTTACGGCGTGGATCTCAGCGGCGTGGGTTCCCTGGTCATGGCGACCGCTGTGGGCGCCGGTCTCCCCGAGGCCATTGTATCCTGCGTGGTGGTCACAGCTGTCTGCAAGGCGCTGAGCCATGTGGTTACGCGGAAATTTGCTGTGTAAGAAAAAGCTGCAAAAAAGTCCTGGAAGCACCGCTTCCAGGACTTTTTCTTTTAATTACCGGCCTGTGCTGCCAAAGCCGCCGGTCCCCCGCTCCGTCTCGTCGAGGGCATCCACCTCCCGGAAGCTTACCTCCAGGTAGGGTAGTACCACCATCTGGGCGATCCGGTCGCCGCTCCTGACTGTCCGGGGCGCATCCGTGTCGTTGTGGAGCATCACCAGATACTCCCCCCGGTAGTCGCTGTCGCAGACACCCACACAGTTGGCGGGGCGCAGCCCCTCCTTGGCGGCAAGGCCGCTGCGGGCAAATACCGCCGCGAAGTAGCCGTCGGGGATGGCCACCGCCAGACCGGTGGGCACCGGCTCGGTGGCGTGGGGGGCAATGGTGAGGTCTGCCTCCAGACAGGCGTAGAGGTCATAGCCCGCCGCCTGGGCGCTGCCCCGCGTGGGAAGCTTGGCGTTCTCCCGGAGTTTTTTTATCTGCAGTTCCATATCCGTTCTCCTTTTACCGTCCGAAGAGATAGAGCCCCGCCATCACCAGGCCGTACAGTACCGGCTGGTGGAGCACATAGATCACCAGGCTGTGGCGGCCCACCGCCGCAAGATGGGGGGCCTTGGCCTCGTAAAACCAGCGGGGGAATTTCCCCTCCTTGATATACCATCCCAGCCAGGTGCCGAAGAGGAATACGAAAATCCAGGGCAGCAGGGGGAAGTAGTCCGAGGAGTAGAAGTCCGGGGTGGTCCACCCGAACATCCAGAGATAGGGGATGTCCGTGGGCTGGCCGGACACCAGGGGCGCTGTCAGCGCTGTGCCCGCCACAGACAGCACCGGCACCACCCAGTGGGGCAGCTTTTCCCAGAATTTCCGGGTGAGGCCGTAAAGCAGCATGCAGCTGCCCAGAAGGTGGAGCACGCCGAACCAGATGTCCATGTGCATCCAAACCGTCACCACCGTGATGACCACCGCCACCCCCAGGGCCTTGAGACCACGCTTCACATTGCTGCGGGAGAAATTGGAGCTGACGCCGGAGAGGAGGATAAACAGGCCGGCGAAGATGTAGTGGAGCACGTCAAACACCGGGTTGGTAAACAGCCACCAGGGCGCGCCGCAGAAGGCGCACAGATCATAGAGAAAATGGTGGAGCACCATCAGCAGCACCGCCAGGCCCCGGAGGGCGTCGATGAGTTGAATGCGTTCTTTTTTCATGAAATCACCGTCCGTTGTAGATGGACAGCAGAATCCTGCGTAAGGACTCTGCCGCTTTCCGCACCTGCCGCCCAGCCGGGGACTTGCCCGAAAAATCTTTCATAGTGTACCACAGATTCCTTTCCGTTGCAAATCCCGCCAAGATATTTTGAAAAGGCTATCCCCTGGAATTTGGAGAAAAAGTGTGATAAACTGTGAAACGCAACCAGAAGTTTACACCGATTTCTTCTTATGCAACACCAATTCTATAGTGTTGCGGCAGCAATTTTTCTATATTGAGACCATCAAACACAAGGAGGATTCCTCTATGGCTTTTTCTCAAAATCTCATCTTTCTCCGTGGTCGGAGCCATCTGACCCAGGAGCAGCTGGCAGAGCAGCTGAATGTGAGCCGCCAGAGTGTCAGCAAGTGGGAGAGTGGTCTCAGTTTTCCGGAGATGGACACCATTTTGAAGCTGTGCGATCTCTTTGCGGTTTCTCTGGATACCCTCCTTCGAGGGGACGCGGAGCAGGAGGTTCTGGCGGACACCGCCGGGTACGATCTCTTCATGAACCGCTTCAGCTGGAAGATATCTCTGCCCATTGGCGGTATCATTCTGGGCGGGGCTCTGATGCCTATCCTATCGGTTTTTGGGGTGCCGAAGGAACTCTGCGGCGCTGTGTTGCTGCTGATTATTACAGCTGCGGTGGTGGTACTGGTGGCCTCTGGTATCCAGTACGAGAATTTTCGCAAGCGCCATCCCGTGATTCCCGACTTTTACTCTCAGAAGGAAAAAGAGACCTTCCATGACCGGATGGTCTTTTACGTCTCCGGGGCTATTGGGACTATTTTGCTGGGAGTTGCGCTGACTGTTCTGGCGTTTTCTTTCCTGCCGGAGCAGGAACCCTACGAGTCCTGTGTGGCCGGCAGTTTTCTTGCGATCATCGCCGTGTCGGTAACAGTTTTGGTTTGGGCCGGAATGCGGGAGGAAAAGTATAAGATCGATAAATATAACCGGAACAACCAGAAAGAATTCTTCCCCTCAGAGGAAGACAAGCGGCGAGACCAGCGGGCGGGCCGGATTTGCGGAGTGATCATGCTGTTGGCCACTGCTGCCTATGTGGGTTTGGGGTTGTCCCTGGATTTGTGGTACAAGGTCTGGTGGCTCTTCCCGGTAGGGGGTATCCTCTGTGGTGTGGTGTACGTCGCCATCGGCCCCGCGGAGGAGGAATGAGCGATGCCTTTGGGTATCCGCAAGGCCATCCTGCCCCCATCGGTACGATCTCACCGTATCCGCTACCAGAAAAAACGGAAATTTATAAAAAGACGCTGCGGAAAGTTGTTTTCCGCAGCGACTTATTTACAGCCCCATCTCCTGGTTGATCCGTGCTTCACAGCTGCGCATAGCCAGGATGGTTTTCTCCATCAGCTCCTCCAGGTTCCAGCCCAGACGTTCCGCTCCCTGGGTGATCACGTCCCGGCTGCATCCGGCGGCAAACTTCTTGTCCTTGAACTTCTTCTTCAGGCTGGAGACCTCCATGTCCTGAACACTCTTGCTGGGCCGCATCCTGGCGGCGGCGCCGATAAGACCAGTGAGCTCGTCGGCGGCGAAGAGCACCTTCTCCATCTGGTGGGTGGGCTCCACATCGCAGCACAGGCCGTAGCCGTGGCTGCAGACGGCGTGGATGAACGCGTCGCTGCACCCGGCGGCCTTCAGAAGCTCCGGGGCCTTCCTGCAGTGCTCCTCCGGCCACTTCTCAAAATCGATGTCGTGGAGCAGGCCCACCATGGACCAGAATTCCGCATCCTCGCCGTAGCCGAGCTCCTGGGCGTACCAGCCCATGACGCCCTCCACCGTCAGGGCATGCTGGATGTGGAAGGGTTCGCTGTTATACTGTTTCAGCAGGTCCAATGCCTGCTGCCGCGTCAGATTTTCCTGCATGGGTCATTCTCCTTTTTGTATCCTCCGCCTGCAAAGCGGCGTTTTTGACAGTATACCACGCCCTGCGCCCCAGCGCAATCCTCAGCACATCATCGCGCCCAGGAGATTGACAAAGGTCTCCGCATGGCGGGCCCGGGAGTTGCCCAGGCGTTCAAAAAGGGCGCGCAGGCAGGGGTCCGGCGCCCCTGCGGCAGCCCGGAAGTAGTTGAAGCTGCCGCAGGTAGCCTCGTGGTAGGCGGCCCGCAGAGTGTCGCAGTAGGGCCCGATCTCCGGCATGGGGATCTGGCGGGTTGAGTGGAAGCACTCCCCGGTAATAAGATAATAGATGGCCCGCAGACGCCGGACATGGTCCATCTCATCCAGCATCATCTGCCGGATGGTCCGGGCCGCCGCCTGATTGGGGGCCTTGGGGTAGAAGCACCGGTAGAACCGGCAGTTGGCCATCTCAATCTCGATGAAGCCGATGATGACGCCGATGGACTGCTGGGCGGCGGTGCCCATGCAGCAGGGGTTCTGCTGGGCGCCGGGCAGCTCCATGAGATCGTCGTCTCCTGGGATGGGGGTGCCGGGCAAATCCCCGTCCTCGTTCCGGGACTCGGGAAAGGTGTTCAGTTCCGGCAGTACCCGCTGCCAGATCCGGTCGTAGTCCTCATAGTTATAGGTCTGAGGCGCCGTCTGGGGCGCCGCCTGGTATGTATCCATATGAACAGCCTCCTTTGCATGCCATTCTATGCCGCAAAGGAGGCTGTGGTGCTGTTACGGCTGCGTCAAACCAGTGACGCCGCCCAGCAGATCTGCCAGATACTCCGCCGCCATCACATATCCGGCAAAGCCGTGGCCCGCGATGGTCTTGACGCAGGCGGAACGGACATAGGACACCTGCCGGAAATCCTCCCGCTTGGACACGTCGGAGATGTGGACCTCTACCGTGGGGATGCCCACCGCCTTCACCGCGTCCAGAATGGCCACGCTGGTGTGGGTGTAGGCAGCGGGATTGAAGATGATGCCGTCCGCCTTGTCAAAATAAGCCTGCTGGATGGCGTCCACCAGATCCCCCTCGTGGTTGGACTGGTAAAAGGACACCTCCGCCCCCAGCTTCCCACAGCCCTTCCGGACATAGTCCTGCAGGTCCTCATAGGTGTCTTTGCCGTAGATTGCCGGCTCCCGGATCCCCAGCATATTGATGTTGGGGCCGTTGAGTACAAGAAATTTCATGGTCTCACTCTCCCAAAAAAGCTTTTACCAGCTGCTTTGCCAAAGTTTTCGGCTCGCCCGCATTGGTAAGGGTCTCATCTGCGGCGGCAGCGTAGTAGGGCTCCCGCTCCACCTCCATCTCCTTGAGACGCTGGAGGGAGGCGGAGAGGGGGCGGCCCTCCATAGGCAGCTCCTCCACCGGGCGGCGCAGGCGGCAGATCCAGCCGTTTTGCCGCAGCAGAGGGAGGTTTTCCTGCCGCAGTACCGCGCCGCCGCCGGTGGCGATGACCACGCCGGACTGCTTGCCCAGCTCCGAGAGAACCTCTGTCTCCCTCCGGCGGAAGCCCGCCTCACCCTCCTTTTCAAAGATCTCCGGGATGGACATACCCGCCTTCTCGGCAATGATGGTGTCGGCGTCTAAGAAGGGGCGGCTCAGCAGCCGGGCCGCCAGACGGCCCAGGGTGGATTTGCCGCTGCCTGGCATGCCGATGAGCACCAGGTTGGTGACATCCGTCTTGACCCTCCGGAGCACTGCCTCCACTTTTTCCTCCGCAATGGCGCTGCCGGTGAACAGCTCCGCGGCCCGGGCGGCCTGGACAACCAGCATGGCAAGGCCCCCGGCCCTGGGAATCCCCAGGGCCTCCGCCTGGAGGAGCAGAGCGGTTTTCAGGGGATTGTACACCACATCTGCGGCACCCCGGAGGTTCGGGAAGCGGCTGAGGTCCACGGCGGCGGTACCATTGTTGGGGTACATTCCCAGCGGCGTGGTGTTTACGATGATCTCCGTATCGGTGCGGTCATAGACATTCTTGTAGCTGAGGGGTCCTTTCCGGGACACCCGCTCCACAGAGGCGGCGCCCAGGTCCTCCAGGGCCCTGATGGCGGTAAGAGAGGTGCCGCCGGTCCCCAGCACCAGGCAATGGCGGCCCTTGGGGTCCACGCCGCCCCGGTTCAGAGTGGCGCGGATGCCGTAGTAATCGGTGTTGTCTCCGAAGAGGGTGCCGTCGGGACGGTGGACCAGGGTGTTGACGCAGCCGATGCGCCGGGCGCCCTCACCCAGCTGGTCACAGTAGGGCAGGACGGCCTTCTTATAGGGGATGGTCACATTGAGGCCCCGGAAGTCACGGGCCTCCAGAAAGGCAGGGAGATCCTCCTGGGAGATCTCCCGCAGCTGGTAGTCATATCCGGCCAGAAGGCCGTGAATTTTGGGGGAGTGGCTGTGGCCCAGCCGCTCGCCGATCAGTCCATATTCCATGGAGGTCACCTCTTTTTTCTCCTCTCGCCGGAGGGGCGGTTTTTCCCTCTGACGGGAGTTTGACTGTTTTTTGTCGGTACCCGACGGTATACCGCCAGGTGTTTTGCCTCCGGCGGCCTACTTTTCTCGTCAAAGAAAAGTAGGCAAAAGTTGACTTAGAACCAAGGTTCTAAGGACTCCTTTTGATCCTATTATGGGAAGTCTGTACCGTGGGTGTCGGCACTTTGTACGGCTGACACAGCAAGGGGGTGACAGTTCCCCTGTTTCCGCGCTTTAAGCGCGCTCCCCTGGTGGTTGTTATGGCCTCTGCAATTACACCACGCCCAACATAAGCCTTCCCCCAGGGGAAGGCTTGGGGGTGAGAAAACGGTAGACGAAGTAACTCACGTCTACTTAAAAAGGCAGCGCGCTGAAGCGCGGTAGTAGTCTGTACCGGACACGTCAACGGAGCGTCGGAGGCAACAGGACCAACCATAGGCAGGGGGGGATTATCGTTCCACGCAGGACAAGGGAGTTCTTAGAACCGTAGGTTCTAAGCGAGTTTTCGCCGAGCCGCAGCGAGGTGTTTCGGAGCGCAACCGAGCGCAGCGAGGCTCTTAGCGCGGAGATGGTGACTTTTCTTCCGCAAGAAAAGTCACCCGCCGGAGGCAGAACCAGGTATCAGTATACCGTCAGCCGGAATAGAAAAAATCAATCGTCAGAAGAACAAACAACAAAGGGGGAGACCGGGGGAACTCCCCCTGAAAAAATCATACCTCGCTGTAGGCGCCCAAAAGGACAAACAGCTCCAGCTCCTGCTCCAGCTCACTGAGGAGCTTTACCACCTGGGGATCATAGATGCTGCCCTCAAAGTCCATATAGAAGAGATAGTGGAAATCCGCGCCGGTGATGGGACGGCTCTCCAGCTTGGTCATATTGAGGCCCAGAGAGGAGAACCGGGACAGAATCCGGGTCAGGGAGCCGGGAGTGTGGCCCACCTTGAACATGAGGCTCAGGTGGTCGGCGCCGGGATAAATTTCCGTGTTCTTGGCGATGACAATGAACCGGGTGTAGTTGTTGTCCGTGTCCTGAATGCCGTGCTTGAGCTCACTGAGGCCGTAGATCCCGGCGCACACCGGGCTGGAGATGGCCGCCACATCGTCGCGCTCGCTCTCCGCCACCATCTTGGCCGCCATGGCCGTGTTCTCGCACACCGTCACCTTCACGCCGGGCATGGTCTTGAGGAACTCTCCGCACTGGCCGATGGCCTGCTCGTGGGAGAAGATCTCCGTGATCTTCCCCAGAACGGCGCCGGGCTTTGCCATGAGGCTGTGGCTCACATGGAGCTTCACACTGCGGACAATGTGGAAATCAAAGGAGCGCATCAGGTCGTAAACCCCGTTGACACTGCCGTGGGAGCTGTTTTCAATGGGCAGCACGCCGTACTGACACATGCCCTTCTGCACCGCGGAGAACACGCCCTCCCAGGTGCGGAAATACATAATATCCGCAAAGGCGAAGGCCTTGTCGCAGGCCTGCTGGGCATAGGAGCCCTCCACGCCCTGGCAGGCCACCACCGCCTTTTTGGGGAAGAGCTGTGGGGTGGTCTCCAGCGCGTGCTGGATGTCCTGGGCCACAGCGGACTGGGGGGCCATCAGCTGGCCCTGGTAGGTGCGGCTGAGATCGAAGAGAGTGGCGAAGAGAATCCGGGCGTAGCCGTCCAGCTCGTCCCCCGCCTGAGCGGAGATCCGGGACAGGATCTCCCGCTCCCGGCCCTGGTTCACAATGGCCATGCCGTGGGCCTTCTTATACTCCGCCACCTGACGGCAGAGGTCCATTCTCTTGAGGAACAGGTCCGTCATTTGGGTGTCCACGCTGTCCAGTTTCTTGCGCAATTGCTCCAATTCCATACTCATTTCCTTCCTCCCGCCTGGGGCAGGTCATTGTATTTTAAAATTTCAACGGTTTGATTCTTTTCCCAAAAGGACGTCTGCCAGAGCGATGGCGGCGGCGGCCTCCACGCAGGGCACCGCCCGGGTGACCACACAGGGGTCGTGGCGGCCCTTGATCACCAGTTCCGTCTCCTCCATGGTGGACAGGTCCACCGAGGGCTGGGGCCTTGAAATAGAGGGGGTGGGCTTGAAGGCGCACCGGAACAGCAGCGGCATGCCGGTGGAGAGTCCCCCCAAGATACCGCCGTGGTGGTTCCCCTCCGTCACCACCTTGCCCTCCCGGATGCGGAAGGGGTCGTTGTTGGCGGAACCCCGGAGCTTTGCCGCGGCAAAGCCCGCGCCGAACTCAATGCCCTTCACCGCCGGGATGCCGAACACCGCCCGGGCGATGAGGTTTTCCAGCCCATCAAACATGGGGCCGCCGAGACCCACCGGCAGTCCCAGCACACAGCACTCCACCGTGCCGCCCACACTGTCCTGATGGGCGGAGGCGTCATAGATTGCGGCCAGCATTCGCCGCCCCGCATCCTCGTCCACCACCGCCAGAGGGCGGCGGGCGGACACCTCATACAGCTGCTCTGCCGTCACCTCCACCGGGTGGAAGGGGGTGTCCTTCACACCGGCAATGGCGTCGATGTGGGCGCCGATGGCGATGCCCCGGCGGCTGTAGAGCTGGAGGAGAATGCCTCCGGCGATACAGAGGGGAGCGGTGAGGCGGCCGGAGAAGTGGCCGCCGCCCCGGATGTCGTTGTGGCCGCCCCACTTGACCCAGGCGGGGTAGTCGGCGTGGCCGGGCCGGGGCACCGTGAGGACGTTTTGGTAGTCCTGGGACCGGGTGTCGGTGTTCTCAATGACGGCGCAGAGGGGCGCGCCGCAGGTGCGGCCGTCCACCAGTCCGGAGAGGATCTTCGGTACGTCACCCTCCTTCCGGGCGGTGGTGTGAAGGCCCTGGCCGGGCCGGCGTCGGTCTAAGAAAGCCTGAAGCGCCTCCAGATCCACCGCCTCCCCGGCGGGAAGGCCGTCGATCACCACGCCGATACCCTGGGCGTGGGACTGTCCGAAAATGGAAATTTTGATCTGTTCACCGTATTCAGAGGACATGGACTTCTCCTCCCAATCGTTTGTATTCCTCCCAGAAATCGGGGTAAGACTTCCTGACGCACTCCGCGCCGGTAAGGGTCACCGGACCGTCAGCCCGGGTGGCCAGTACCGCCGCCATCATGGCGATGCGGTGGTCGTTGCAGCAGTCGATGGTCACATTCCCCAAAAGACGCTCCCGGCCGAAGATGGTGAGGCTGTCCGCCCGATCCTCCGCCCGGATGCCGAAGGCCTCCAGGGTTTCCCGGACAGTTGTGAGCCGGTCACTCTCCTTCAGCCGCAGCCGCCCGGCATTTTTCAGCCGGGTGCAGCCTCCGGTCCCCGCCGCCAGCGCTGCCAGCGGCGGCACCAGGTCCGGAATGTGGCACACGTCCAGGCTTCGGTGGCCGGGCTGGTCCCGGAAGAAGTCCAGCATATCCACAATGACCCGGTCCCCCTGGGGAGAGGCGGGGTTCATGCCCGTCACCGTCACGGCGCTGCCCAGCTGCGCCGCGGCGTACCAGAAGGCGGCCTGGGACCAGTCCGCCTCCACCCGGCAGCGGCAGGGGCGGTACTTCTGAGGGCCGGGAATCCGGTGGACCAGCCCCCGCTCCCGGCGGATGGTGACGCCGAAGCGGTCCTGGGCCTCCCGGGTGATGGCCAGATACCCTGCCGACTCCAAATTAGTGGTGGGCACCACCACCGACTCCCCGCTGAGGAGGGGCAGGGCGAAGAAGAGACCGGTGAAAAACTGGCTGGACACATTTCCCGGCAGGGCGTATTCCCCGGGGGTCAGGGCGCCCCGGATAGTAATGCTGCCGCTCCCCTGTTCCCAGGAGATGCCCCGCTCAGAAAAGAGGTCCACATAGGGCCCCTGGGGCCGCTCCAGAAGGCGGCCGTGGCCGGTGAACACTCCGCCGCCCCGGAGGGCCAGGGCGATGGGGATGAGGAAGCGGAGAGTGGAGCCGGACTCGCCGCAGTCGAGCTTTGGCAGCGCTCCGTTCCAAGTCCGTCTGCCCCCCGCGCCCTTGACCCGGATGACGCCGGGGACCATCTCCTCCCAGGAGGCACCCAGAGCCTCCATGCACCGAAGGGTGGCCTCCACATCCTGGGAGAAGGCAATATTTTCAATGGTGCTTTCCCCCTCCGCCAGGGAGGCGGCGATGATAAGGCGGTGAGCCTGGGATTTGCTGGGAGGCGGGGTTACGGCGCCTGCCAGCTTCTTTGGGATAATGGTAATGTTCACAGCACCGCCTCCACAAATTCCTTCAGCTCCGCCATAGAGAGCCGGACGGTCTCCGCCCGGCCGATCTCCCGGAGGACTACCACGTCAATGGAGTCGCCGCTGCGCTTCTTGTCCCCGGCGGCGGCGGTCAGCAGATCCTCGGCGGTGTATTCGCAGGTGGTGGGCAGATCATACCGGCGGTTGGCCTCCAGGATCTCCTCCAGCACCCCCTTTGGAGTGTGGCCCAGGCGCTCCGCCGCCCGGGTTACCAGCACCATGCCGATGGCCACGGCGTGGCCGTGGGGTATCCGGTAGCCGCTGCACCGCTCCACGGCGTGGCCCAGCGTGTGGCCGAAGTTCAAGAGCTTTCGCCGTCCCCGCTCATACTCATCCTCCGCCACCACGGCGGCCTTGATCTCCACGTTCCGGCGCACCGCCTGGGGGAGCCAATTGTGGACGTCCTCCTCCAGAAGATGACGGAAGAAGGCGGCGTCAGCGATGAGGCCGTGCTTAAGCGTCTCTGCGGCTCCGTCGGCAAAGGTCTCCGGGGGGAGGGTGGCGAAGGTGTCGCAGTCGCACACCACCATCCGGGGCGGCCAGAAGGCCCCCACTAAGTTCTTCCCCGCCTTCAGATCCACGGCGGTCTTGCCTCCCACAGAGGAGTCGGAGGACGCCAGAAAGGTGGTGGGCACCTGGATATAGTCGATGCCCCGCTGATAGGTGGCGGCGGCAAAGCCCGCCATGTCCCCGGTGACTCCGCCGCCGAGAGCCACAATGCAGTCGCTGCGGGTCAGGTGGTTTTCCGCCAGGAACTCCACAATCTCCCCGTAGGTGGAGAGGGTCTTGCTCCGCTCCCCGGCGGGGAAGGTGCAGAGGAGGGGGGCGAACCCCGCGTTTTGAAGGCTCATTCCCACCCGGTCGGCGTAGAGCTTCCGAACGGTGGTGTCCGTCACCACGCAGCACCGGCGGGAGCCGGTGATCTCCCGGAGAAACTCCCCACACCGGTCCAAAAGGCCGCTGCCGATATGCACCGGGTAGTCCCGGGACGCCTGTACCTGTACTGTCTCCATCAGTCCTCAGCCTCCTTCCGATCCAGCTCTGTCTTCCGCTCCCGGCCCTCCCGGAGAAGAGCGGTGAGGGCTTCCTCATCGCTCTCCATCAGGGCCTTGTCATACTCCTCCAGCCGCTCCACCAGTCCCCGAATCTCATTGTGGAGGGCCTCACGGTTCAGCATGAAGAGCTCGGCCCACATTTTCTCGTTGAGGAAGGCCACTCTCGTCATGTCCCGGAAGCTGCCCGCTGAGAAGCCCCGGTGCTCCGGTGCGGTGGGACTTTTCACATAGGCGCTGGACACCACATGGGCCAGCTGGCTGGTAAGGGCGATGATCCGGTCGTGCTGCTGGGGGGTGGCGATCTGATAGCGGGTAAAGCCGATGGCGTCGAACACGTCCTTTACCCGCTTCATAGTCTCAATATCGATGTCCCGGTGGGGCACTAAAATCATGGAGGCGTTCACAAACAAGTCCCGCCGGGAGTGCTCAAATCCCAGCTTGGCCATCCCCTCCATGGGGTGGCCGCCGATGAAGGTAAAGCCGTTTTCCTCGGCGGCGGTCCAGCAGGGCTCACACACCGCCTGCTTCACCCCGGCGCAGTCCACCACCACGGCCCCCTTCTGAATGGCTTTGGCATGGCTCTGGACCCATTCTACAGTGTCCCGGGGGTAGAGGGCCAGAATAAGAAGGCCGCACTCTCCGATCCGCTCCTCCGTCAACTCCTCGTCGATGACCTCCAAGAGCTTGGCCCGATAGACCACCGGCCGGGAGAGATCTGCCCCCAGAACGGTGTGAGCGGTGTTGGCCTTGATGGCCCGGGCCAGGGAGCCGCCGATGAGCCCCAGACCTACGATCCCAACTGTCATGGCGCTGTCCTCCCTCTGCTCAGATCTGCTCGTAGTCGTATCTGCAGTAGGGCAAAATGTGCCGCACATCCTCCGCCAGAGCGGCGAAGGCGGCAGGGGTGATGGACTGAGGGCCGTCGCACCAGGCGTGCTGGGGATCGTTGTGGACCTCGATCATCAGCCCGTCGGCTCCGGCAGCGGCGGCGGCCATGGCCATGGGCCGCACCAGGGAGGCCTTGCCGGTGGCGTGGCTGGGGTCGATGACCACGGGCAGGTGGCTCATGGTCTTCAGTACCGGCACGGCGCTGAGGTCCAGGGTGTTCCGGGTGGCGGTCTCAAAGGTGCGGATGCCCCGCTCGCAAAGGATCACCTGGTCGTTGCCCCCGGCCATGACGTACTCGGCGCTCATCAAAAGCTCCTGGAGGGTGGCGGACATGCCCCGCTTGATGAGGATGGGCTTGCGGAGGTGGCCCAGCTCCTTGAGCAACTCGAAGTTTTGCATATTCCGGGCGCCCACCTGAATGATATCCACATTGTCGAAGTACTCCAGCTGGTGGAGGTCCATGATCTCGGTGATGATGGGCAGGCCCGTCTTCTCCTTGGCCTCCAGCAGAAGGCGGATGCCGTCGGCCCCCAGGCCCTGGAAGGAGTAGGGGGAGGTGCGGGGCTTGAAGGCGCCGCCCCGGAGGATGCCGGCCCCGGCGGCCTTCACCTCGGCGGCCACCCCGCAGATCTGCTCCTCGGTCTCCACGGAGCAGGGACCGGCGATGAACTGGAAATTGCCGCCGCCCAGCTTCACGTCTCCCACCTCGATCACCGTGTCCTGGGGATGGAATTTCCGGTTGGCGTTTTTGAAGGGCTCCTGAATGCGCTTGACGGTCTCCACGATGTCCAGAGCCTTGATGAGGTCGATGTCCACCTTGGAGGTGTCGCCCACCAGACCCATCACCGTCTGGTTGGCGCCGTTGCTGATGTGGAGCTCCAGGCCAAGACTCTGCAGCCAGTTTTTCAGGTTTTCCAGCTGCTTCTCATTGGGGTTTTTCTTTAAAATGACGACCATAGCTGTTTCCTCCTCGCCCTTTGGGCGCGTGATGTTGATTGCAAAAGAAAAGGGCTTCACAGTGCACCCACCGTGAAGCCCTGAAAAACATTCTGGCTCGTTATGCCGCCTGCGCCGCGTGCATACCCTTCTCGGTGAACGCCAAATAAGCCTTACCCGCATAAAAGCTGGTAAAGCTAAAGCTGAAGAAGTAGTATGCCTTTGTCAGAAGGCTGCGATCCATCATGATATTGCTCCTGTTTTGAAGTCGGGAGTATTATAGCACGGCCGGATTTTGTTGTAAAGACCTTTTTCACCATCCGGCGGAAAAACCGCCCCGGCAGAAGCGCTGCCGGGGCGGTGGGAGTTTAAGTTCTTACAGCTTGAGACCGGGAATATTCAGACCGGTGGTAAGGCCCTCCATGCTCTTGTTCATGGCGTCCTCCGCCTGGCGCATTACCTCGTTGACGGCGCTGAGCACCATGTCCTGCAGAGTCTCCGCGTCCTCGGGGTTCAGTACCTCGGGGCTGATGGTCAGCTCCGTCAGCTCCTTCTTGCCGTTGGCAGTCACCTTCACGGCGCCGCCGCCCACGGAGGCGGTGAAGAGAGTGTTCTCCACTTCCTCCTGTTTCTGGGCCATCTCCTGCTGGACCTTCATGATCCGCTGCTGCATCTGGGCCTGCTGGCGCATCATGTTGCCGCCGCCGAAGCCGCCCATTCCTTTGGGAAATCCACCTTTTGCCATGATATTTTGTCCTCACTTTACTTTAAAATTATCAAATTGACTGCCCAAACCGATCAGGGCGTCCAGCTTGTCCTCCTGGGGCGCGGCAGCGGCGGCAGAAGCCTCCGGCAGCTGGCCCACGGTGAAGGCGACGGAAATGGGCCGCCCCTCCGCCGCGCTGGTGATCTCCTGCAGCACTGCCTGGACCTCCTCAGTGTGCAGCTGATTTTTGGTGAGATCGCTGGCGCAGATCACCTTCAAAAGATCCCCCTCCAAAACGCCGTAGGCGCTGTCCAGAAAGGCCCGGCGCATGGCGGGAAGGCGGCTCTTATAGCTGTTGAGAAGCCGGGGCCACACCGCCGTCTCCCCACCGCCGGCGGGGGCGGAAGGAGCATTAGGCGCCGGGGATGACTCCGGAGCCGCTGCCGGTGCGGCGCTCTCCTCCATGCTCCCCTCTGTGGGAGGCGGTCCCTCCTGCAAAAGGGCGTCCCAGGGGATGTCGTCCGGTGGAGGCGGGGCCTCCCGGTGATCCGCAGCCGCCTGGGGTGCGGGAGCGCTGGATGACTGAGGGGCGGGCGAAGCCTGCTTTGGAGCGGGCTGGGCCATCGGAGCCGTAGCAGGCGCCGCCTGCCGGGGTTGTACCAGTCCGCCCTCCTCCAGCCGGGTGATCCGGGCGGCCAGGGCCGTCAGGTCTCCGGAGAGGCTGTCGTCGCACAGCCGGAGGAGACACAGCTCCGCATCGGTGCGGCGGCTGCAGCTGAGGGCCAGACCGGCGGCGGTGGACTGGAGCAGGGTGGTGATGTGGATCAGCCGCTGGGGGGAGGCCAGACCGGCCAGCCGGTCCAGAAGATCCGAGGGGTAGCCCCCGCTGAGGAGGGCGTCGCCCCCCGTGGGGGCGGTCATGCGAATCAGGAGGTCTCTCGCCAGGGTGGACAGCTCCCCCAGCAGCGCGCCGATGTCCTTGCCGCCGCTGTAGAGCTGGTGGAGCAGCAAAATCGCCGCCTGTTGGTCCCGCCGGAGGATATCCTCCATCATCTCCGATACCTGGAGGTTCCCAGCCAGGCCCAGCACCTCCAGCACCCGGCCCTCGTCGATGGTGCCGCCTGCGGTGCCGCACTGGTCCAAAAGGGACAGGGCGTCCCGGAGGGCCCCGTCGGCAAGCCTTGCCAGCAGGTCCGCGCCGCCGGGGGTGAGGCCGATGCCCTCCTCCCGGGCCACATACAGCAGCCGCTGGGCGATGTCCCGGGGCAAAATCCGCTTGAATGCAAAGCGCTGGCATCGGGAGAGAATGGTGGCGGGCACCTTGTGCAGCTCCGTGGTGGCCAGGATAAAAATGAGGTGGGCAGGGGGCTCCTCTAAAATTTTCAAAAGGGCGTTGAAGGCGGAGACGGAGAGCATGTGGACCTCGTCCACGATATATACCCGGTATTTTACATGGGCAGGGGGGTAGATGGCCTCCTCACGGAGGGCCCGGATATAGTCCACACCGTTGTTGGAGGCGGCGTCCATCTCCAGAACGTCTAAAAGACTGCCGTTGTCAATGCCAATGCAGGACGGGCACTGGTTGCAGGGGCGGCCGTCCACCGGGTGCTCACAGTTCACTGCCTTGGCCAGGATCTTGGCACAGGTGGTCTTGCCGGTGCCCCGGGTACCGGTGAAGAGGTAGGCGTGGGAGAGCTTTCCCTCCGCCACCTGTCGCTGGAGGGTGCGGGTGATGTGCTCCTGGCCCACCACGTCCTCGAAGTCCTTGGGACGCCATTTGCGGTACAGCGCCTGGTACATGACAGCCACTCCTTTTCAGCAGAATATGGAAAAAGAGGGACATGATCCCATCACGTCCCTTCCACACACAAAAGAGGAAAACCCTCCGCAAGCATCCCCTCAGAATCGGCTTCCTCGCGGCACATGGTGTTCCGCTTAATGCTGCTCGGTTCCCCGCCTGACATGGTTCACGGGCATCCATTGCGCGAGACCGGCTCCTCAACGGGAATGCTTGCGGAGGATCTTCCTCAATAGCGGAAATAGTATAGCACAGTCCTTCTCAAATTACAACACCCAAAATTCCGGAGATATTTTTCCCTCTTGTCCCATAGCTTAAAACCGGCCCCGGGGCGGCAGAAGACAAAAAGTCCCCCGCCGTCCCGGGGCTTATTGCCTTTTTGCCGAACATCTGTTAGAATGATAACACTATTTGGCAGAGGAGGACCCTATGCGCATTTTAGGCATCGATCCCGGCGTGGCTACCATCGGCTTCGGTCTGGTGGAGGCGGACCGGGGACGGCAGCAGCTGCTGCGCTACGGGGTGATCACCACTCCGCCGGGCATCCCCCTCTCCAGCCGCCTGTGGCAGATCAGCGAGGACATGTCCAGCCTTCTTACCCAGCTGAGGCCCGACGAGGCCTCGGTGGAGGAGCTGTTCTTTTCCAAAAACATCACCACCGGCATCGCCGTGGCCCATGGCCGCGGGGTGATCCTCCTGGAGCTGGAGCGGGCGGGAATCCCGGTATATGAGTATACTCCCATGCAGGTGAAGCAGGCGGTGGTGGGCTACGGCAAGGCGGAAAAGCGGCAGGTGATGCTGATGACCCAGCGCCTTTTGAAAATGAAGGAGATCCCTCGGCCCGACGACGCCGCCGACGCTCTGGCCCTGGCCCTCTGCCACGCCCGCAGCGCCACCAGTCTTCTCAACACCGACCGGGTCTTTGATCCGAAGAAATACGACACCAGGTGAGCCCTATGCAGAGCATTGTGAAAAATCCTATTCCCGATCTGCCCTACAGCCTCCATGACGCCCATATTCTGAAGATGCAGGCGGAAGGGGATACTTTGCGCCTGATCACCTCCTACGGCTATGTGCGCACGTCGGAGCCCTTTGGTCAGGTGGAGGGAGACGTGGAGATCACCGGGGTGGACATGGAGTCCTCCTATGTCTATGTGATGGACTATCCCCATGTTCTCTGCGGCAACTGCGGTGAGTTTACCGGCAGGAAGATGACACTGGAAACCTTCCTGGAGGAATATGCCGGCAGCACTCTGACGATTATGGATGAAAGCTATGGCTACCGCATGGCGAAGCTGAACGGGTTTCTGGATGCTGCGGACCGGCTTTTGGAGTGCGTCATGGATCTCTATTATAGCGGAGAATTCTGGTATCTTATAAAGGAATGAGCGCCGCCTTTTGGGAGCGGCTGACGGAGGAACCCTATGTTTTATTATCTCAACGGCACGGTGGCCCATGTGGAACCCTACCTGGCCGTCATCGACTGCGGCGGCGTTGGCTACGCCTGCCGCACCACCACCTACACCCTGTCCGGCCTGAAAAAGGGGGACAAGGGGAAGCTCTACACCTACCTCAATGTCCGGGAGGACGCCATGGAGCTGTACGGCTTTGCCACCCAGGAGGAGCTGAATCTCTTCCAGCAGCTGATTTCCGTCAGCGGCGTGGGACCAAAGGCGGCTCTCAGCATTCTCTCCGCCTCCACTCCGGCCAATCTGGCCCTCAGCATCATCACCGGGGACGAGAAGGCTCTTACCTGCGCCCAGGGCGTGGGCAAGAAGATCGCCCAGCGGGTGATCCTGGAGCTGAAGGACAAGCTGGCCAAGGGTCAGACGGTGATCTCCGGCGGCGGCACGGTGTCCGCCGGGCCGGGCCTTACGGTGATTCCTCAGAACAAGCTCTCCGAGGCCAGCGCCGCCCTGGCGGTGCTGGGCTATTCCCAGAGCGAGATCAACATCGCGCTCAAGGATGTGGACATGGAGCAGAGCCTGGAGCAGATTATCCGCCAGGCTTTGAAAAAGATGATGAAGCCGTGAAACGGCTGATTTTGGTGGGCGGCCCCATGGGGGTGGGAAAAAGCGCCGTCTGCAGCGCCCTTTTGGAGCGGCTGCAGCCCGGGGCCTACCTGGACGGAGACTGGTGCTGGAACATGCGCCCCTTTACCGTCAGCGAGGAGACGAAGACCATGGTGCTGGACAACATCTGCGCCATACTCACCCGGTTTCTCGCCTGCGAGGCCCTGGAAAATGTGATCTTCGGATGGGTCCTCCACCAGCAGGAGATCTGGGATGAGATCTGCCGCCGTCTGCCCCTCAGTAATGTGGAAGTACAGCGCTTTGTGCTGCTGGCCTCCCCGGAGGCCCTGCGGCGGCGGGTGGAGCGGGACGTCGCCGCCGGCCGGCGGGAGCCGGGAGCCGTGGAGCGGAGCCTCGCCTATCTGCCCCTCTATGGGCAGGTAGAGGCCCGGAAGCTCTGCACCGACAACCTTGCGCCCGGTGCGGCGGCGGATTGGATCGCCGCCCAGATGCGGCGCGGCGGGGAATGAAAGGGGAGCGCTATGGAACAGGGGAGCAAGAGCAGGACCATCATCAAGAAGGGCATCACCTTCGGCACCTGTCTCGCCATGGTGATCTCCTATGTGAACTGGCACTCTATCGGCTGGGCCATTGTGCACGGCCTGCTCAGCTGGGTGTATGTGATCTATTTCTTTTTGGTCCACGGATAGAGGGGGCGGATTTTGATGCTGCTGGCCATTCACTTCAGTATGATCTTGGTGTTTTTGCTTCTGGGCATGGTATTTTCCCGGGGGAAGGGGGCCTTCCTCATCGCCGGGTACAACACCGCCTCCAAAGAAGAAAAGGCCAAATACGACGAGAAGACCCTCTGCCGCTGCATGGGCAAGCTGATGTTCGCCCTGGCGGGGACCTGGATTCCAATAGCCCTGAGCGCTCTGCTGGACCGGATATGGCTTCTCTGGCTGGGCCTGGGGCTGTTTCTGGCGGTGTGTTTTGGCGGCGTGATCTATATGAACACCGAAAACCGCTTTCGGAGACCATAAGAGGACCGGATGAGGAGGCTCACCATGGATATCACCTATTTTGACGGAGAGGAGCGGGACCCCCGGTTGGAGGTGGAGCTTCTGACGCTCTCTCCCCACCTGCCGGAATGCGGCCACTACTTTGACGGCCTCCACTTCGATGAGCGGGGACTGGTACTGGTGTTTCGGAACGGGGACAATCTCCATCCCAGGACCTATGAAATGCAGGTGGTATTCTCCGGGGCCTTTAATGGACTGCGGGTTACGCCTCTCGACGTATTCCAGGACGACAAATTGATGCTGCTGGCAGAAAAGGCAGGGGTATCCCGGCCAAAGTTCTGGGCCTTCTCCTGCCGGTATACCAACTACTTCAACTGGCGTCTCCGTCAGTTTCTGAACGGGGAGGAGCTGGAGACTCACGGCCGCCACTATGTACTGGCCGCCACAGACCAGCTGGTAGAGGTCTTCAGCGTCCAGCCGCCCCGGGTATTTTTCACCGCCTTCGGGATGGATCTTCCGGAAAGGGAAGAAGATTCGTATCCCAGCTGTAATATCCTGTACGACTTGCCCTGAGGCAAACAGGACCAAAAGACAGGAAGTGAACCTATGGCAATTGATTTTTCTGTTGGAGCCCCCTCCATTCAGCTGACCAACACCCAGCGGGCCGCCATGGGGCTGACGCCGGTGGGAGAGGACTGGGAGTGGGGACGGTTTCCCAAAGCGGACAGCGCGCCGGAGACGGAGTGCTGGGCCGCGTTTCAAGGGGGCGTTTTGTGCAAGGCGCTGATCGTTTCTCCCCATATGTATGAGGAACGCGAGCTGGCGGAGGAGACGCTGGAGGGGCGGGGCAAACTACTGCCCCGCGGCGGAAAGGGCAAGCCCCGGCCCATCTCGCTCTACGACCTGGAGCGAAAGTCGCTGGGGATGTATCTGCGTTTCTGGAGCGGACAGCGCCAGCTGTCTCTGGAGCATGTTCCCTCCAAACGGACGTACTACGACGCCGCTCTGGACCGGGAGGGGGTCCCGGAAGATCTGTCCGGCTTTCTGGACTGGGCCGCCCGCTGGGGGACGGAGACCACCCCGGAGGACCGGGCGGAACTGGCCGCCCTGCTTCAGAGCGGTCCCCAGAAGCGGACCTACCGGGAGGGGGACTTCTTCCGGTTTCCTCTGGGGCGGCGGGAATTTGGCTACGGCCGCATTTTGCAGGATGTGCGGGCCTGGAAAAAGGCCAAAAAGCCCTTCTGGGACGTACTCCAGGGGACAAGGCCCCTACTGGTGGCGCCCTACCGCATCCTCACCTATGACCCGAATCTGACGCCGGAGGAGCTGCAAACGCTGCCTCTTCTGCCGTCCTTCTATCTGGAGGACTTTCACCTGACAGTGGGGGACTACTCTGTCGTGGGCAATCTGCCTTTGGGCGCGGGGGAGACGGATTATCCCATCCGGTATGGCCGGGCCGTCCCCTGGCGGGAGACGCCCTCCGTGGTTTTCCAGTGCGGCCCCATCTACCGGGAATTGGAGGGAGCCGAGCCGCCGCCCTACTGTGATCGATTCAGAAACTGGGGTGTAAGAGGAGACATCTTCACTGCGCGCGCCCCTCTGGAAAAGAGCGTTGCGCTGGGGAGCAATGCGCCCTACTGCAGCGAATATCCAGGCGATCTGCGCAGCCGGGCCTTCCGCCCTGAACTGGAGACGATCTGCTGTCAGATGGGCTTGACAATCGAGGAACTGCCTGCCAAGCTGTGGTAAAGGCAAAGGAGTGAATCCATGGCAATTGATTTTTCCAACACGGAATTTGAAAACGAACCCTACGAGCCCCTGGTTACCACCTCCCTCACCCGGGAGGACGAGGGGGAGTACTCCCTGCGGCCCAAAACCCTTCGGGAGTACATCGGCCAGGAGAAGGCCAAGGAAAATTTAGAGGTGTTTATCCAGGCGGCCAAGATGCGCAATGAGCCTCTGGACCATGTGCTGCTCCACGGCCCTCCGGGCCTGGGCAAAACCACCCTCTCCGGCATCATCGCCAATGAGATGGGGGTCAATGTCCGCATCACCTCCGGCCCCGCCATTGAAAAGGCGGGAGATCTGGCGGCGCTGCTGACCAACTTAAGCGAAAACGACATCCTCTTTGTGGATGAGATCCACCGCCTCAACCGCCAGGTGGAGGAGGTGCTGTATCCCGCTATGGAGGACTTCGCCATCGATATCATCATCGGCAAGGGTCCCTCCGCCAACTCCATCCGGCTGGATCTGCCCAAATTCACCCTCATCGGGGCCACCACCCGGGCGGGACAGCTCTCCGCTCCCCTTCGGGACCGGTTCGGCGTCACCCTGCGGCTGGAGCTCTACACCCCGGAAGAACTGGCTCTCATCGTCACCCGGTCCGCCGGGATTCTGAACGCCCCCATCGAGCCCGACGGGGCCATGGAGATCGCAAGGCGCAGCCGGGGTACCCCCCGCATTGCCAACCGGATGCTCCGAAGAGTCCGGGACTTCGCCCAGGTAAAGGCTGACGGCGTTATCACCAAGGAGGTGGCCAACGCGGCCCTTACCGCTCTGGAGGTGGACTACCTGGGCCTTGACAACATTGACCGGCGGATGATTTCCGCCATCATCCAATACTACGGCGGCGGTCCTGTGGGCCTGGAGACTCTGGCCGCTACCATCAATGAGGAGTCGGTGACGTTGGAGGACGTGTACGAGCCCTACCTCATGCAGATCGGGTTCCTGACCCGGACCCCCCGGGGCCGGTGCGTCACCCACAAGGCCTATGAGCATCTTGGTCTCAGCGTCCCCGGCGGGGCCATGGACCAGCTGAGCTTATAGCATGGCGGGACGCTACCTCGACAGTGTGTTCCTCCGCCGGGAGCTGCCTGAGGGCAGCTATCTCAGCGCCATCCCGGCGGTGCGGTGGCTCCAGACCCACCGCCTTGCGCTGAACGCGCCGGTGACCTTCCTGGTGGGAGAGAACGGCAGCGGAAAGTCCACTCTCTTAGAGGCCATCGCCGTGGCGTGCGGCTTCAATGCCGAGGGCGGCACCCGGAACTTCACCTTCTCCACCAGGGAAACCCACTCCCAGCTGGGGGAGTATCTCACCGTGGCTAAGCGGCGCTATCCCCGGGACGGATTTTTCCTGCGGGCGGAGAGCTTCTACAACGTAGCCACCAACATCGACGAGATGGACGAGGCGCCCTCCTTCAGTCCCCGCCTCATCGACAGCTACGGCGGCGTGTCTCTCCACGCCCAGTCCCACGGGGAGAGCTTTCTCGCCCTGGTGCAAAACCGCTTCGGCGGGCAGGGACTTTACCTTTTGGACGAGCCGGAGGCGGCGTTGTCCCCCTCCCGGCAGCTGACCCTTCTGGGGGAGATGCACCGGCTGGTGGAGAGGGACTCCCAGTTCATCATCGCCACCCACTCCCCTATGCTGATGGCCTATCCTGGGGCACGGATCTATCTTCTCAGTGAGGATGGCATCGGCGAGACGGCCTATCGGGAGACGGAGCATTACCAGCTGGCAAGGCGGTTTTTGGAGGACCCGGAGCGGATGTTCCACTACCTCTTTGAGGAGGACTGATATGGAGATCGGATTCTGGTTTTTTATGCTGGTATCTCTGCTGTTGATCCCCGCTGTTATGGTAGGATTCGGTATGGTATGTAAAAAGAATCCTCCTAAAAATATCAACAGCTGGTACGGCTACCGCACCAGCCGCTCCATGGCCAGCCAGGAGGCATGGGACTTTGCCCACCAGGTCTGCGGCCGGATCTGGCGGCGGTGGGGGATTGCCATGCTGCCGGTCAGTGTACTTCTGCTGCTGCCGGTCTTTGGCCGGACAGTTGCCGTGGTGGGCATTTGGACCTGTATACTGGTAACGGCGCAGTGTGTCGTGCTGATCGCCACCATTTTCCCCGTGGAACGGGCTTTGAAGGAAAATTTTGACCAATTTGGACATAGAATAAGAAACAATACCAATGGGAACGAGGAGTAAACAACATGGGTAAGTTATTTGGAACAGACGGAATTCGCGGCATTGTAGGCGAGAACCTGACGGCGGAGCTGGCCTTCCGGGTAGGGCAGGCGGTGACGCAGGTGCTGAAGGAGGAGAAGGGCAGTGCCCCCCTCATCACCATCGGCATGGACACCCGCATCTCCTCGGACATGCTGGAGAGCGCCCTCATCGCCGGTGTCACCTCCGCCGGCGGCGACGTGATGCCTCTCGGCACCATCCCCACTCCCGCCGTGGCCTACCTTACCGTGAAGGTGGAGGCGGACGCCGGCGTGGTGATCTCCGCCAGCCACAACCCCTTTGAGCACAACGGCATCAAGGTCTTCAACGGCCAGGGCTACAAGCTCTCCGACGCCTTAGAGGAGAAGGTGGAGGCCAAGATCCTCTCCGACGATCCCATCATCCACCTGAAGGGCGGAGATATCGGTAAGCGCATCCACGGCATGAAGAGTCTGAAGTACGAGTACATCAAGTATCTCCAGGGCACCATCGACGACGACCTCTCCGGTCTCCGCATCCTGGTGGACTGCGCCAACGGCGCCGCCGCCGCCACCGCCCCGGACCTCTTCTCCGGCTTTGCCATCGAGGCGGACTTCATCCACCGCAAGCCCAACGGCGTCAACATCAACGACCGCTGCGGCTCCACCCATCTGAAGAGTTTGGCCGCCATGGTCACCGCCGGGGAGTACGACCTGGGCGTGGCCTTCGACGGCGACGCGGACCGGTGCCTCATGATCGACGAGAAGGGCAATGTCATTGACGGCGACAAGACCATGGCCGTCTGCGGAAAGGCCATGAAGGACCAGGGCACCCTCACCGGCCGCACCATTGTGGGCACGGTGATGAGCAATCTTGGGCTCCACGAGTTTTGCAACAAGAACGGCATCCGTCTGGTGTGCACCCCCGTGGGGGACCGGAACGTGCTGGAGAAGATGCTGGAATTCGGCTACCGCATCGGCGGCGAGCAGTCCGGCCACACCATCTTCACCGACTACGCCACCACCGGCGACGGTCAGCTCACCGCCCTGCAGTTTTTGCAGATCCTCAAGCGCAGCGGCAAGAAGGCCAGTGAACTGGTGAGCATCTGCCCCCAGTATCCCCAGGTGCTGGAGAACGTGAAATTGGACAATGTGCCGGGGCTGAAGGAGGCCATCATGGCTGACCAGAGCCTTCAGGAGGCCTGTCAGAAGGAGGAGGAGGCCATGGCCGGAGAGGGCCGTGTGCTGGTCCGCGCCTCCGGTACGGAGCCCCTGATCCGGGTGATGGTGGAGGCCAAGACCACGGAAATTGCACAAAACTGTGCAGGTCGGTTGGTACAATTGGTGAATTTGCTGAAAAACAAGAGATAGTTATAAAAACATTTTGACATTTTTCTTGACAAATCAAATTCACATTAGGTATAATATGTATGGTTTTTTATGACACTGATTCTCATACCCCCTTGGAGGAGCTGACGGACGAGGCGCTGTGCAGGCGCGTGTCTCAGGGCGACCGGATGGCGGAGGAGGCTCTGGTGAAGCGGTACAACCGCTTGGTCCGTGCCATCACCCGGCCTTACTTTCTTGCCGGCGGCGACAGCGACGACCTCATTCAGGAGGGGATGATGGGACTCATGAAGGCAGTCCGGGAGTTTGATAGCTCCAAGGAGGCCAGTTTCCGCACCTTTGCCGAGGTATGCATCAGAAATCGCATGTTCTCCGCCCTCAGGGCCGCGTCCAGGGAGAAGCACAGTCCCCTGAACCAGTCCATTTCCATTGAGGCCCCTTTCTTTGACAGCAACTCCTATGCAACGGTATCGGGACATGTCTCCAGCTGTGATCCGGAAGAGCTTTTGCTCCTCAGGGAGAAAGCGGAGCATGACTTCGTCAGAATCAACCAGCAGCTATCCTCAATGGAGAGGAGTGTGCTGTCCCTGTATTTGGATGGGCTGACCTACGGTGAGATCGCCAAGGTCCTGAAAAAGTCCCCCAAATCTGTGGAGAACGCCGTGCAGCGCATCCGGAGAAAGGCCGCGCGGTGATCCCAATGGCGCAATCAGCAACAGAGCTGACCGCAATATATTCTTTATTCAAGCAAGAGAGGGTAAGAAACATGTACGAAGACAAGACTTTAGTGTGCAAAGAGTGTGGTAAGGAGTTCGTGTTCACCGCCGGTGAGCAGGAGTTCTATGCTGAGCGCGGCTTCCAGAACGAGCCCCAGCGCTGCAAGGCCTGCCGTGACGCCCGCAAGAACGCTGCCCGCGGTCCCCGCGAGTACTTTACCGCTGTTTGCGCTGCCTGCGGCGGCGAGGCCAAGGTTCCCTTCGAGCCCAAGAGCGACCGTCCCGTGTACTGCAGCGAGTGCTTCGCCAAGATGCGCGAAGAGGGCTGAGTTTCTGCTTCGACAGAAAAAAGAAAGGCGTCCGTCCCCTTGTGAGGCGGACGCCTTTTTGTATAAAAGCCTTTAAAAAATACAAAACGTATTCTTTTTAAAGGAGAGAGAAAAAAAGCTTGCATTTTCTGATAGAGTGTGTATACTAAGAACAGAAAACCGAATAGTCGTCTTCAGGGCGGGGTGTAAGTCCCCACCGGAGGTTATAGTCCTCGAGCGGCCCAAGGCCGCAGGAACCGGTGTGATTCCGGTACCGACAGTATAGTCTGGATGGAAGAAGACGTGAAGGGCAGCTCCTTTACGACACCATGGCAAGGCGATATGCGGTGTTGGAAAGGAGTATTTTTTATGGAAAAAACGCAGGTACTTCATAAGAGCCGGGTGGAGACCCGGCAGCTGGCCACCATGGGCATGATGGTGGCGCTGGCCTATGTGGTCACGGTGCTGACCCGCTTCCCCCTGATGTCCGCCGCCCCCTTCCTCAAGTATGACCCCAAGGATGTGGTGATCCTCATCGGCGCATACCTTTTCGGCCCTCTGGCTGGTCTGGCCATGAGCGCGGTGACCTGCTTCATTGAGATGATCACCGTCAGCGAAGCCGGGTTTTACGGCTTTATTATGAATCTGGTGGCCAGTGCCGCCTTTGTCTGCCCCGCCGCCTTCGTCTACCGCCGCCGCCGGACCATGAGCGGCGCCATTTGGGGCCTGGCCCTTGGCGTGGCTGCCATGGCCGCCACCATGGTGCTGTGGAACTACATCATCACCCCCATCTACCAGGGTTGGCCCCGGGATCAGGTGGCCGGGATGCTGGCCACGGTGTTCCTGCCCTTCAACGTCATCAAGGGCGTTTTGAACGCCGCTTTGACCCTGGTGCTCTACCAGCCGGTGACCAATGCCCTGCGCCGGTCCCATCTGCTGCCTGCTCTGCCTGACGGCAGTGTCCGCCGCAGCTACAACATGGGCGCGCTGATCCTGGGTCTGTTCCTCCTCGTCACCGGCGTGCTGGTGGCCCTGGTGCTCACCGGTACCATCTGAGAAAATCGTTCAGCTTGTGTGCGGCCGTCTCCTTCGGAGAGACGGCCGCTTTTTTACATTTTGAAGAAATTCTCTGCCGGCGGGGGATGTGTATTGCTTTTTTGCACAAAGAATAGTATACTGTCCATATAACTCTTGGTGATTACGATAAGAATGGAGGCGCGATTATGAACACCATCACCATCCGATCCAGGCTCAACTCCCGACTGGAGGTATCTGTCATTTCCGGCCATTTCGCCACGCGGCACTCCCACAACAGTCACTATATCGATATCACCCGCATGAAGCATGAGCACACCATGGCGGCAGAGGCGGCGTTGACGCTCTCCCGCCGGTATGCCTACGACAAGGGCGTGGATACCATCCTCTGTCTGGACGGCAGCGAGGTCATCGGCGCCTTTTTAGCCCGGGAGCTCAGTAAGGACGACCGCTTCGCGGTCAACAGCGCCAAGCGAATCTTCGTCATCACCCCGGAGTACGATTCCAACGGCCAGCTGATTTTCCGTGACAACCTGGTGCCCATGGTCCAGGGGAGGGACGTGCTGATCCTGATCTCCACAGTGAACTCCGGCGTCAGCGTGCGCCGGGTACTGGAGTGTGTGACCTACTACGGCGGCAGGGTTCAGGGCGTGGCCACGGTGTTCAGTGTGCTGGAGAAGGTGGACGAGGTGCCCATCTACAGTCTCTTCACGCCCGAGGACATTCCCGGCTACACCACCCAGCGTCCGGAGGACTGCTCCATGTGCCGTGCCGGCAAGCGCATCGACGCCCTCGCCAACAGCTACGGCATTTCCCGGCTGTAACGGCGGGAATTACGGCAGTTCGGTTCCGTTTTCCGCCTGACAGTACACCGCCGGACGCCGAGAAGATAACCCCGTCCCCCATCAGCGAAAGGACCAGAAAGCACGCTCCGGCAGTTGAGCGGACAAAAAGAACGACCGCTGCGGAACAGCCATTCCCCAGCGGTCGTTTTATTGCTGTGTCTTGATCACTCATGGCGGTGGTGGTCATCCTCTGCAGCGGAGTCCTCCTCCATGCGGCGCCGTACCTCCTGCATCCGCTCGTTGGAGGCAGCACGATAACGGCTGCGGGCCTCCTGCATCTCCTGCAGCGCCATCTGGATAGCCTCCTCCGTCCGGCGCAGGGCGTCCTCGGTGTACTCGTTGGTCACCTGAAGCATGTTCCGGGCACGCTCCTCCGCCCGCCGGACGATCTCATGCCCCTTCTCCCGGGCCGACTGGGTGATGCGGCTCTCGCTGACAATGGTTTTGGCGTCCAAATCCGCCTTCCGCCGTACGTTGTCTGCCTCCCGCTTGGCGGCCTCCACATATTCGTCACGGGCCCGGATCAGCTCCTGGGCCTTCTTCAGCTCACCGGGCAGCTGAGCACGCAGCTCTCCCAGCATGTCCAGCACCTCATTGCGGGAGACAATACACTTGTCGCTGCTGAAGGCAGCGCTCTTGGCCTCGTCCACCGTCTCATATAACATATCGATCAAATGCAGTACATCATTGTGACTGTTATTGCTCGCCATAGTCCTCTATCCCCTTTATGATCTCCTCCGCCACCGCAGAGGGCAAATACTTCTTCAGATCCTGTCTGTAGCGGATCATCTCCCGGGCCATGGTGGAGCTGAACCAGGCGTACTCCGGCGCCGCCGGCAGCAACACCGTTTCCGGCGCGTTCCCAAGTCCACGGTTGATCCAGGTCATCTGGTACTCCCAGTCAAAGTCCGTGGCGTTGCGCACGCCCTTGACGATCACCTGGGCTTTCCGCTGGCGGCAGAACTCCGCCAAAAGGCCCGTCCATAGCTCCGCCTCCACATGGGGCATGTCCTCTACCGCCAGGCGCACCAACTCCAGTCTTCGCTCCGGCGGGAACATCCCGCGATCCTTGGAGCCGTTTGACATGACGCAGACGATCACCCGGTCAAACAGTTCTGCCGCCCGGCGGATCAGATCCAAATGTCCCAGAGTGATGGGGTCAAAGCTCCCCGGGCAGATTGCTGTTCTCACGCCTGCTCCTCCCCCTCCCGGCGGTACACCGTCAGCTTGATCCGGCCGTACCGATAGGTCCGGTGGAGCCGGTAAGGCGGCGCTGTTTCGGGCAGTACCGTGTCGACATAACTCTCGCATACCATTATACCATGGGGACGAAGAATGTCAAACCTTGTAACGGCTTCCACCGCCTTTTCCAGAAGGCCAACCCCATAGGGCGGGTCCAGGAAAATGAGATCAAAGCGCTTACCGCACCGCTCCAGGTAGCCCAGGGACTCCCCGTTTACCACCTGAGCGCTGCCTTCAAGCCCGGTGAGGCGGAGGTTTTCCCACACCAGCTGGGCGGCGTCCCGCCGCTGGTCTACAAACACCGCCGAGGCCGCTCCGCGGCTCAGGGCCTCAATGCCCAGCTGGCCTGTTCCGGCGAAGAGGTCCAGCACCTGCCGGCCCTCGATATCAAACTGTATAATATTAAAAAGGCCCTCTTTTACCCGGTCGGTGGTGGGGCGGGTCTCCAGCCCGCTCAGCTCCTTCAGCCGCCGGCCCCGGGCCGTTCCTGTGATGACGCGCATGGGGATCTCCTTCCGCTGTGGGAGAGTAAAACTCTCCAGCCTATTCTGCCCTTTATTCTATGGCAAACGTCCCTTTTTTTCAATAGTTTTTCCGCGTAGCCGGCGACTTTTTCTTTTTCCACTTGTTATCCACTGTGTTTTCATGTATAATGATGTATCAGTGACCACACCAGAAGAATCTGATTGAACAATCCCGATGAAAGGATGTTGTAATATGATCAAGCTGAATAATGAAAAGGGCACGATCAGCATCAGCAGCAGCGTTGTGGCCAACATCACCGGCAACGCCGCCACCAACTGTTTTGGCGTCAAGGGAATGGCTTACCGTTCCATGACCGACGGCCTTGTCCACCTCCTGCGCAAGGAGGCCATGAGCAAGGGCGTTCAGGTCACTTACAATGAGGACGGAACCGTGTCCATCCGTCTGCACATCATTGTGGAGCACGGGGTGAACATTACCGCCGCCTGCCGTTCCATTATGAGCGAGGTCCGTTATAAAGTAAATCAATACACAGGAGTGGAAGTCAAGAACGTGGATGTCTGCGTGGACTCCATTGTTCTGTAAGCCAAGGAGGATTGAAGCATCATGAAGCATACCATTGACGGTATTCTCTTTAAGCAGATGGTCCTCCACGGCGCAGCGGCCATCGCCCTGCAGAAGCAGGCCATCAACGATCTCAACGTGTTCCCGGTTCCTGATGGGGATACCGGCACCAACATGAGCATGACCATCAACACAGCCGCCGAGGAGCTGCGGAAGATCACGCCCGACTCCGTGGGGCAGGCCAGCAAGGTCTGCGCCAGCGCCCTTTTGCGGGGCGCCCGGGGCAATTCCGGCGTGATCCTCTCCCTCCTCTTCCGGGGGATCTCCAAGGGGCTGAAGAATGTGGAGGAGGCTGACGGACGGCAGTTCGCCGCCGCCATGCAGGAGGGCGTGGCCGCCGCTTACAGCGCGGTGATGAAGCCCGCCGAGGGCACCGTTCTCACCGTCTCCCGCCTGGCCTCCAAGCGGGCGGTGGACGCCGCGGGGGAGCAGAACGATGTAGAATTTGTTCTGGCGGAGGCCATCAAGACCGGCTATGAGGTCCTGGCCCAGACCACCGACATGAACCCTGTGCTGAAAAAAGCCAATGTGGTGGATGCAGGCGGCAAGGGCTATCTGGTGATTTTGGAGGGCATGCTGGCCGCCATGCGGGGCGAGGAGCTGCCCGAGGTGGACGAGAGCCGCGCCGCCCAGGAGAAGGCGGACTTTGAGGTCCTTTCCGCCGACGAGATCACCTTCGCCTTCGACACCGTATTCATCGTCCGCAAGACGGTGGAGAAGTCTCTGGAGCCTTTCCGTCAGTATCTCAACAGCATTGGCGACAGTCTGGTGATCGGCGAGGACGACGAGGCATTCAAGGTCCATGTCCACACCAACACCCCCGGGGACGCGCTGAACGAGGCGCAGAAATACGGTACCTTAGAGCTGGCCAAGATCGAGAACATGCGGACTCAGGCGGACGACCTGGCGGCGGGCAGAAAGGCACAGAGTGTGGACGATCTGGACGCTGTGGAGGCGGAGATGGAGGCGGAACCCGCTGTGGCGCCTCCTGAGAAGCGGTACGGATTTTTGTCTGTCTGCGCCGGCGACGGGATTGCCGCCGTCTTCAAGGATTTAGGGGTGGACGGCATCATCTCCGGCGGCCAGACCATGAACCCCTCCACCGAGAGCATTCTCAACGAGATCAACCGCACCCCCGCTGAGGTGGTGTTCGTGCTGCCCAACAACAAGAACATCATCATGGCCGCCCAGCAGTGCGTGGGCTTGACAGAAAAGCAGGTGATCGTGGTACCCACCACCACCATTCCCCAGGGCATCACCGCCATGATGAACGCGGATCTGGACGCGGAGCCGGAGGAGATCCTCAACACCATGACGGAGGCCAGCAAGAATGTGGCTACCGCGCAGATCACCTATGCTGCACGGAACAGCGATTTTGACGGCTTCGCCATCAGCGAGGGCGATTATCTGGCCCTGCTGGGGGGCAAACTCTTCGGCACGGATAAGGACATCAGTGTGCTGCTGCGCAAGCTGGCTCAGGAGGCCGCCAACATGAACGCGGAGTTTGTCACCGTGTTCTACGGCCAGGATGTGTCCGAGGAGGATGCCGCCGCTGCGGAGAGCATCTTCACGGAGATCTGCCCAAATGTGGAGCTGTCCATTCTGCCCGGCGGACAGCCTGTCTACTATTATATTGTCAGTATTGAATAAACCTTTGCAGAAAAGAATACGCCGCGAAACGCTCTGTTTCGCGGCGTATTTTTTAACGTCGTTCGGGGGAAGCGGGGTTTCCTCTGATGAGGGAGGATTTGGTTTCTTTCACCGCCCGATGGTGGTGTGCTGCCTGGTGTCAGCGTTCCGATCAAAGTGATAGAGCAGAGGCTTTGCGGCTTTGATTTATCTGCGCTTGCGGCCGCGGTAGTTGCGGCGATAGCTGCCGTATCCGCCGCCCCGGCCGTAGCGGCGGCGCCGGCGGCCGGAGGTCTTCACCAGAATCAGGATCACCGCAATGGCCACCACAATGGCCACAGCGCCGATCCGTACCTCCGTGCGGGAAACAAAGTCCTTCACATCCCGGCGGAACACCAGCAGCCGGGATGCGGCCACATCATCCTGGGCCAGCAGATCCACCACCCCATACTCGATGTCACCGTAGCTGATGGTCAGCTGTCCCAGCACATCCCCCTTGGAGATAGGCGCTTCCACCGTGTCACTGGGGTAGTACTCCGTCAGGGTCAGATCCTCCACCTCTAAATCCTTGGGAAGAAGACGCTCAAGCTCCTGGGCGGGCTGGACCACCACATGGTCGATCTCCGACAGAGAGACCTTCAGCTCTCCCATAAAACTCTGGGGGGTAACGATCGTCTTGCGGGAAAAATTATCAAAGCCCCAGTCAAAGAGGTCGATCATACCGGAAAAGCTCTGGTTGTCGGTGGAGCCGTCGTCCTTAGTCACCGTATCAGCGCCTAAGATCACGCCCAAAAGGGTGCGGTCGTTTTTCTCAGCGGTGGAGATCAGGCAGTTGCCGGCGGGGGTGGTGGTGCCGGTCTTAATGCCGTGGGCGGCGGTGTACACATATCCCCGGCCGCGGTAGGAGCTGAGGAGCAGATTGGTGGTGTAGAGCGTCCGCTCCTTGTGATACTGGGTACCATCGGCGGCATAGGTGGCGGGAAGGGTGAAATAGGAGGTGTCCGCAATGGTCATGAACACCTCGTGGGACATGGCTTCCTTGGTGATGAGGTACATATCCCAGGCGGTGGTGTAGTGGTCGTCGTCGTGAAGACCGCTGGTGTTGACAAAGTGGGTGTCCTCACAGCCAAGAGCCTGGGCCTTGGCGTTCATGACATCCACAAAAGCGTCGATGGAGCCGGACACCGCCTCCGCCAGAATGTTGCATGCCTCGTTGGCGGACACCACCATCACGCAGTAGAGAAGATCCTGGACCGAGAGCGTCTCGCCCACCTTCAGATCGGCGGTGCTGGCGTTGTCGGGCACCGGGTCCAGAGCGGAGGAGGTGGCGGTGACCTGCTGATCCATGGTCAGCTTACCGCTGTCGATTGCCTCCAGCACCAGAAGGGTGGACATGATCTTGGTGAGGCTTGCGGGATAGAGCCGCTCGTGGATGTTGTCCTGGTGAAGAATCTCCTCCGTCTCCGGGTCGATGAGCAGGGAGGCTTTGGCAGGAATATCGATTTCCGGCATGGCGACCGGCGCGGACTCCTCCTCCGCCTCCTCGGCGGCGGCAAAGGGGGAGAGGACGCTGACAGCCAGCAGGATACACAGGAAAAAAACAGAGAGAAGACGACGATTTTTCATGGCACACTCCGGATTCATGTGATATACTATCAAACAACAGATCAAATTTCTGACAAAAAGCGACAATCTAATATTCTAAGTATAACAAATTCTATGTAGGAGTTCAACTATGAAGCCCAGGAGATTTTTGACAAAAAGTGAATTTGGGCTTCTTGTTTTGACAGCGATTTTTATGTGCCTGCTGCTGTTTGCCGCCGGGAGAGGAGCAAACCGGGGCGGAAGCTGGGATTACCGCATCACCGCCCGGGCATCTCAGGAGGATGTAACGCCGGATAAGGCGCCGCCGGTGGACATCAACACCGCCGACGCGGAGGAGCTGGATACCCTGCCCGGCATCGGACCGGTGCTGGCGGAGCGGATCATCGCCTGGCGGCAGGCCAACGGCCCCTTCATGGAGATCGAGCAGCTTTTGGAGGTCAGCGGCATCGGAGAAGCCACCCTGGCGGAGCTGCGGGAGTTTGTCACCGTGGGGGAGCAGGAACAGACACACAGGCAGGAGGAACCGGAATGAAAATTTTAGTAGTGGACGACGAGCGCCTTCTGGTGAAGGGAATCAAGTTCAACCTGGAAAATGAGGGCTACCAGGTGGAGACGGCCTTTGACGGCCGCACCGCCGTGGAGCTGGCGAAAAACAACGACTATGACCTGATTATTTTGGATCTCATGATGCCGGAGATCGACGGGCTGGAGGCCTGTGTCCAGATCCGGCAGTTTTCCAATGTGCCCATCATCATGCTTACCGCCCGCAGCGAGGACACGGACAAGATCATCGGCTTTGAGTGCGGGGCGGACGACTATATCACCAAGCCCTTCAATATTCTGGAGCTGAAGGCCCGCATCCGGGCTATGCTCCGCCGGGCGGGCACCGCCGCCGCGGCCAAGGCATCCGCTGCCATCACCGTGGGGGGCATCACCTTAGATACGGAGCAGCGGGTGGCGCTTCGGGACGGGAAGACCGTGGAGCTGACGGCCAAGGAGTATGATCTTATCGAACTTCTGATGAAGAACCCCCGGCGGGTGTACAGCCGGGAGAGCCTCATGAACGTGGTGTGGGGCTATTCCTACGCCGGGGACTACCGGACGGTGGATGTGCACATCCGCCGCTTGCGGGAGAAGCTGGAGGCCAATCCCGCCCAGCCGGAGTATATTCTGACCAAGTGGGGAGTGGGCTACTATTTTAAAGGGTAAGACCAGCCTGCAGTACAAGATCGGCCTGAGCTACATTTTGGTTATCGCGGCAGTGCTGCTGTTCATGAACACCTATCCACTGTCGGTGTCCCGGGATATGATCTTCTCCTCCAAGGAGAGCAGTCTCAAAAGCAGCATGGAGACCATGACCAGCGCCATGGCAGGGCTCAGCCAGCTGACGGAAGAGAACGTGGGACAGGCCCTCACTGTGATGGAGGTCACCGGCGTGTCCCGGGCCATCGTCACCGACAGCACAGGCAAAATTCTCTACGATACCCGGGAGGTGGGCAACGCCACCGGCTATCAGGTATTCTATACGGAGCTGGTGGAGGCGCTCCGGGGCAACGACGCCTTCTACTTTTCTTATATGGACGGCGCCTTCCGCACCTGTGCCGCCGTGCCGGTGATCTACCGCAGTGAGATCATCGGGGCGGTGTACGTCTATGAGTACGACCGGACCCAGGGCGAGGTGCTGGAGGGGCTGCAGAAGAGCCTCCTCTCCATTTCCGTGGCGGTGGGCGCGGTGGTGCTGACACTGAGTATCCTTCTCAGCAAGCTCCTCACCAGCCGCATTGAGCAGCTGCTCTCCGCCATCCGGGGGGTCCGGGAGGGGTCCTACAACCACCGGGCCGACGTGGGAGGCCACGATGAGATTGCCCAGATCGCCGATGAGTTCAACGACCTCACCGGCCGCCTCCAGGTGACGGAGGAGTCCCGGCGGCGGTTCGTCTCCGACGCCTCCCACGAGCTGAAGACGCCTCTGGCCACCATCCGCCTGCTCACCGACTCTATTCTGCAGTCGGACAACATGGACGAGGACATGGTGCGGGAGTTTGTTATGGACATCGGTCTGGAGGCGGAGCGGCTGACCAACATCACCGAGGACCTTCTCCGTCTCACCCGGCTGGACAGCGGGGTGATGGAGGCGGCGGAGAACGTGGAGGTGGAGCCGGTGATCCGCCGGGTGTGCCACTCCCTCCAGATGCCCGCCGCCAAGCGGCATATCACCTTGGAGGTGCTGGTGGAAAACCCCTGCAGTGTGCTGGCCACCAAGGGGGAGGTCCATCAGATGATCTACAATCTGGTGGACAACGCCATCAAGTATAACCACGATAACGGCTTTGTCCGGGTGCTGCTGTCGGCGGGGGAGACCTGGGCCTACATCACGGTGGAGGACAACGGCATCGGCATCCCCACGGAGGATATGGACCATGTGTTCGAGCGGTTTTACCGGGTGGACAAGGCCCGGTCCCGGGCCGCGGGGGGCACGGGTCTGGGGCTCTCCATCGTCCGGGACACCGTGCGCCGCAGGGGCGGCACCATCGACGTGGGTCCCCGTCCGGGCGGCGGCACTGTGTTCACAGTGCGTCTTCCCAGAGAGAGGAGGGAGGAGTCGTGAGGAAATGGGCCATCCTGCTTCTGGCGGTGCTGCTGGCCCTGGCTGCGGCGGCCTGCGGCCATCAGGAGCAGGAGGGAGAGGAGGGGGACTATCTCCTCTACGGTCTGGCCGGGGAGGACGAGGCGGCGGGAGGCGACGCCATCCAGGCGGTGTCCGTGGATTTAGACGTGGCGGAGGACGCCCCTGTGACGGAGATCGCCGAGGTGCTGGTGGAAAAGCTGTGCGAGGGGGCGGGGGCGGTGTCCAGTCCCCTGCCGGAGAATGTGTCCCTCAACAGCATCCGTATCCAGGGCCGCCGGGCCTATGTGGATTTCAGTTCCCGCTATGCTACCCTCACCGGGATTGAACTGAGTCTGGCGGATTATTGCGTCACCCTGACGCTGACTCAGATGGAGGAGATCTCCGCTGTGTCCATCACCGCCGGGGGGAGGGAGCTGCCCTACCGGGACTCCCAGGTATTCATGGAGCAGGATGTGCTGCTGGGCAGCATGACCGACGTCATCGAGACAGTAGAGGTGGAGCTGTACTTCCTGGGGGAGGACGGCGCACTGACGCCGGAGTCCCGAAAGCTGGAGCTGTACGAGGGGCAGAGCTTGGCGGAGAGTCTGATGCTGGCGCTGATGGAGGGTCCCAAGAACGACCAGCTGTCGGCCCTTTTGCCGGAGAACTTTGTTATCAACGGGATCTGGGTGGAGAGCCGGACCTGCTATCTCAGCTTGTCCTCCAGGGTGGTGGAGCGCCTGCCGGAGGACAAGGAGTCCCAGGAGCTGATTTTGGCCTCCATTGCCAACAGTATCTACTCCATGGATGGGGTGGATGAGCTGCGCCTGCTGGTGGACGGGGTGGAGAGCGACACCTTCGGACAGGTCTTTGTTACACCCTATACCTTCCGGCCGGAGAGCGGCGAAGCGGAGTCATAACGGTCAGATGCGGCAAGGCCGCCGGGATTTTCCCGGCGGCCTTTTTTCGCACCAAGATCACAAGACCGCCATACTATGGACCGAGGGAGGGATGAACATGAAGCGATGCGTGTCCGTGCTGGGCGGCGATCCCCGGCAGCTCTGTCTGGCGGAGCTTTTCCGGGAGGAGGGACATACCGTACATACCTGGGGGCTGGCTCCGCCGGAGCGGGAGCGGCCTCTTTCCCAGGCTGCCGCCGGAAATCTGGTGATCCTGCCACAGCCGGTAAGCCCTGACGGGCTTCACCTGTCGCTGGGCCGGGGGGAGCTTTTGCTGGAGGATCTGTGGCCTATGCTGAAGGGAGAGGACCGGGTGGTGCTGGGCGGCCGGATCGACCCGGCCACAAAGCAGTCCGCCCAGGCGGCAGGGGTCGCGCTCACCGACTATTTCCAGCGGGAGGAGCTGCAGGTGGCCAATGCGGTTCCCACGGCGGAGGGGGCTATTGCCGCCGCTATGGCCGCCACAGACCGGACCCTTCAGGACTGCCGGTGTCTGGTGATCGGCTTTGGCCGGATCGGAAAGCTCCTGGCCCACCGTCTGCGGGGGCTTGCGGCCCGGGTGACGGTGTCCGCCCGGCGGTATGAGCATCTGGCCTGGATCGAGGCCCTGGGGTACGCGCCGCTCCGCACCGACCGGCTGGAGGGTAGCATCAGGCCTTTTCATGTGATCTTCAACACCGTCCCTGCCCTGATACTGGACCGGAGGCTTCTGGAGGAGGTGCGGCCGGACTGCGTGGTGGTGGATGTGGCCTCCGCCCCCGGCGGCGTGGATTTCGCCGCCGCACGGGAGCTGGGGATCACCGCCCTGCAGGAGCTGGCCCTTCCGGGCCGGGTGGCGCCTCTCACCGCCGCCAGAGCCGTCCGGGACGCCATCTATCATATTCTGGAGGAACGGGGGGAAACCATTTGAAGAACATACGGATCGGGTGGGCCATGTGCGGCTCCTTCTGCACCCACAGCAAGGTGCTCCGGGAGCTGGAGGCCCTCAGCGCCCGATATGACGTCATACCCATTCTGTCGGCGGCCTCCGCCGGCACCGACACCCGCTTCGGCCGGGCGGAGGAGCTGTGGCGGAGGTTAGAGGAGCTGACGGGCCATACGCCCTTAGCCACAGTGGAGCAGGCGGAGCCCATCGGCCCCCAGCGGCTGCTGGATGTGCTGGTGGTGGCGCCCTGCACCGGAAACACCATCGGCAAGCTGGCCGCCGGGATTACCGACACCACGGTGACCATGGCCGCCAAGGCCCATCTCCGCAACGAGCGGCCGGTGGTGCTGGCCCTGGCCACCAACGACGGCCTCAGCGGCAGCGCCGCAGGCATCGGCGCCCTCCTCAACCGCAAGGGCTATTACTTTGTGCCCTTCGGTCAGGACGATTCGGAGAAGAAGCCCCGGTCTCTGATGGCCGACTTCTCCCGCATCGAGGAGACAGTTGCCGCCGCCCTGGAGGGGCGGCAGCTCCAGCCCATTCTGCTGTAGAAAAACGGGGGACGCCGCCTTTCATAACGGCGTCCCCCGTTTTGCGGGCGAACAGAAAGGGTGGAAAAATCGTGCAGAGTGCGTTGTGCAAAATGCAGAAAAAAGAGAAGGAAAACTGTCGAAAGCAACAACGGTAAATTTTTCTTTTAAAGGAAAATTATGGAATCAAACACAATTTGTGGTATGCAGTTTGGAAAGGCACAATATCTTGTGGTGTTGAGGGAACATAATTAAGTAACATAGTAGAACATCTGTTTTATATTGCAAAAACAAGTCGTTTTCCATAAAAACCGCCAAGTTTCGTTCAATTAAATGCAAAACTTCTTCTTGCAATTTACATAACGAGTTGCTATACTATTTCCAAGTGGTGGAAAGTGGTGAAGAGTAGTGGAAATTCCCACATGCCGCCCACAGAGAGAAAGGCGGTGGGGAACCGATGACGGGCCAGTATCAGCACAGCATTGATGCCAAGGGCCGTCTGTTCATCCCTGCCAAGCTGCGGGAGGAGCTGGGGGAGACCTTTTATGTCACCATCGGCATGGACCGCTGTCTCTCAGTCTACTCCGACGAGAGCTGGGCCAAGTTCACCGCCAAGTTTGAGGAGCTGCCCTACACCAAGACCAAGGCCATGCGGGCCCTCTTCGCCAACGCCGCCAAGTGCGAGCCGGATGCCCAGGGGCGGATTTTGATTCCCGCCAAGCTGCGGACCTATGCGGGACTGGAGAAGGACGTGGTGGTCATCGGCGTCAGCAACCGGGCGGAGATCTGGAACGCGGAGCGCTGGCTGGCGGTGGAAGAGGAGGAGCTGGACCCGGACAAGCTCTTCGCCGCCATGGAGGAGCTGGACTTCTGATATGGAAAAGGATTACGGACACCGGCCGGTTCTGCTGCAGGAGTGCCTGGAGGGACTGGCCATTCGCCCTGACGGGATCTATCTGGACGGCACCCTGGGAAGGGCGGGCCACTCCCTGGAGATCCTCCGCCGTCTGACCACCGGACGGCTGGTGGGGCTGGACCGGGACATGGCCGCCATTGAGGCCGCCCGGGAGCGGCTGGCGGAGTTTGGAGACCGGGTCTCTCTGGTCCACACCAATTTCAGCCGCCTGTCCGAGGCGCTGGACAGTCTCGGCATTGACAAGGTGGACGGCATGCTCTTTGACCTGGGCGTCTCCTCTCCCCAGCTGGACGAGGGGGAGCGGGGGTTCAGCTACATGCAGGACGCGCCGCTGGATATGAGAATGGACAAGGACGCCGCTCTCACTGCCCGGGAGGTGGTCAACACCTTCTCGGAGGAGGAGCTGCGGCGGATTTTATTTGACTACGGCGAGGAGCGCTACGCGCCCAAAATCGCCCGGGCCATCTGCCGCAGGCGGCAGGAGCGGCCCATTGAGACCACCCTGGAGCTGGTGGACGTCATCAAGGGCGCCATGCCCCCCGCGGCCCTGCGGGAGAAGCAGCACCCGGCTAAGCGGAGTTTTCAGGCCATCCGCATCGCTGTCAACGGCGAACTGGACGAGCTGCCCCCCATGCTGGAGGCGGCGGTGCAGCGGCTGAAGCCGGGGGGGCGGCTGGCGGTGATCACCTTCCACAGCCTGGAGGACCGGATCGTCAAGCAGACGATGAAAAAGCTGGCCGCCGGGTGCACCTGTCCGCCGGAATTTCCGGTGTGCGTGTGCGGCAAGAAGCCGCTGATGACCCTGGTGAACCGAAAGCCCATTACCTCCGGGGAGGAGGAACTGAGAGAGAACCCCCGTGCCCGCAGCGCGAAGCTTCGCGTGGCGGAACGGACAAGCTATGAACCATGATGGGGAAACTGATGGAGAAAGGACTGTGAGTACATGGCTGCTGCCGCAACCTATGAGAGAAGCCGCCGGCGTGCGACGGGAATGGTAAACGGCTCCCTGGCATATGACTTTGGTACATTGGAGCGCCAGCTGGATGACACCGGCCGGATGGACCCGGACCTGTATACGCCCTCGCTGGAGGAGACCTCGGCGGACGTTATCTCCAGGGCCCATGCCCACGCCAAAGCCAAAGTGCGGCCCGCGCAGCATCTCTCTCCGGTGATGGTGCTGGGAGCGGCGGCGGTGGCGGTGCTGATGGTGCTGGTGGTGCTGAGCTATGTGGAGCTGGCCACCATTTCCAACAGCGTGGTGTCCATGCGCAGCCAGGTCGCGGAACTGGAGACCCGTCAGGTGACGCTGCTGACCCAGTATGAGCAGGCTTTCGATCTGGTCAGCGTCAAGGAGCAGGCGCTGGCCGCCGGCATGAGTCTTCCCAGCGACAGTCAGGTCTACTACATCGACCTCTCCGACCCGGACAACGCCGTGGTCTATGAGCAGGACAGCCAGGGCGCGGCCCAGGTCCTGGAGCAGATCTGGCAGACCATCCTGCATGCGGTGGAATATTTCCGCTGAGGGCCGCTATAGTGTATTAAGTGTTTGTGTGGGGAGTAAGAGAGCGGTCTCTCTTACTCCCCACAGACTATCCGATCTGTTTTGCCCGGGCAAAGGCTGCCCAAAAGGAGGAACCTGATGTGATCAGTAGGAACTACAAGCGCAGACGTAAGGAGGAGAACGCCCGCCGGGCCAGCCAGACCATCCAGCGCAGGACGGTCTGGTTTATGGTGTTTTTCGGCGTGGTATGCACCGTCACCCTCTTCTACCAGCTGTTTCAGCTGCAGATCAACGACCACGAGGAGCTGAAGGCCCGGGCCGCCGACCAGCAGACCCTGTCCACCACCATCTCCGCTTCCCGAGGCACCATCTACGACCGAAACGGCAACACTCTGGCGGTGTCCGCATCCACGGAGACGGTGTTCATCTCCCCCAAGGAGATCGCCGAGCGCAGCGAGGCGGTGAACGAGGCGGACAGCACCTCCAAGCTGAAAAACCAGTATAAGGAGTATGTGGCCCGGGGCCTGGCCCGGATTCTGGAGCTGGAGGAGGACAGCATTTTAGAGCGGATGGAGGCCACCTACTCCCAGTACGACATTCTGCGGAGCAAGGTGGATCAGGACGTGGCCGACGAGGTCCGCCGCTTTATCAACGGTGAAATCGACGATCAGGGCAACGAGGTCTTGGAGGACAATCAGGAGCGCCTGCGGGGCATCTATCTCACCACCGACTCCAAGCGCTACTACCCCTATCACACGCTGGCCTCCCATGTGATCGGCTTTGTGAACGCGGAGAACCGGGGGGCTTACGGCACCGAGGCGGTGTACGAGGACGTGCTCCAGGGCACCACCGGCCTCACAGTCTCCGCCAAGGACGCCAACAACCAGCCCATGCTCTACCAGTACGAGCAGTATTTTGACGCCCAGAACGGCAACAACATCTATCTTACCATCGACACCACCATTCAGTCCTATCTGGAGAGCGGACTGGAGGAGGCGGCGCTGAAGTACCAGGTGAAAAACGGCGGCACCGCCATCTGTCTGGATGTGAACACCGGGGCCATTCTGGGGATGGCCTCGTATCCCAACTACGATCTGGAGAACTACGGTGAGATCTACAGCCAGGTGCTGCAGCAGGAACTGAGCCTCGCCTCTGAGGAGGAGTACGGCACGGTGCTGGAGCAGCTGCAGTACGAGCAGTGGCGCAACAAGTGCATCAACGACACCTATGAGCCCGGCTCCACCTTCAAGATCCTGACGCTTTCCATGGCGTTGGAGGAGGGGGCGGCCACCACCTCCTCCACCTATGAGTGCAAGGGTTATCTGATGGTGCCCGGCTGGAGCCTCCCCATCCACTGCGACAAGCGCACCGGCCACGGCCATGAGACCCTGGCGGAGGCCACGGCAAACTCCTGCAACCCCGCCTTTATGACCATGGCCATGGCCATGGGGACCGACACCTTCTATGACTACATGGAGGCCTTCGGCCTGAGAGAGAAGACCGGGGTGGATCTCCAGGGTGAGCAGCTGGGCGTGGCCAAGAACCGGGAGGATTTCGGCATCGTGGACCTGGCCACCTACTCCTTCGGCCAGAACTTCACCGTGACGCCCCTCCAGCTCATCGCGGCCCAGGCGGCCTGCATCAACGGCGGCTACCTCTACACCCCCTATGTGGTGGAGAAAATTGTGGACAGCAACGGCAACGTAGTGCAGCAGCACGACGCAACCCCTGTGCGGCAGGTCATCAGTGAGGAGACCAGCAAGACCGTGTGTCAGATCCTCCAATATGTGGTGGACGAGGGCACCGGCCGCAACGGTGCGGTGCTGGGCTACAAGGTGGGCGGCAAGACCGGCACCGCCGAGAAGAACGGCAGCGACGACGTGGTGGTATCCTTTGTGTGCATGGCGCCCGCCGACGATCCCCAGGTCATTTTGATGATGACGCTGGACAGCCCCGGCCGGGATACGGGCACCTATGTCTCCGGCGGCCAGATGGTAGCCCCGGTGACCAGCGAGATTCTGGAGAACATTCTGCCCTACCTCGGCATCGACCCTGAGTATTCCGCCGAGGAGGTGGTAGGCGCCGATGCTACTGTGCCCAACGTCATCGGTATGACCCTGGAGCAGGCGGAGCAGCGTCTGGAGGACTACGGCTTTGCCCACTATAAGGTGGTGGGCGACGGCGTGACAGTCACCGACCAGACGCCGCTGGGCGGCGCCATCGTCCCCGGCAATGCGGAGATCATCCTCTATATGGGAGAGGAAAAGCCGGATACCCTCTGCACCGTGCCCAGCGTGGTGGGACTCAGCGCCTCCGAGGCCAACAAGCGCCTGAGTGAAGCGGGCCTTATCATGAAGGTTACCGGCAACACCAACCAGAGCAGCAAGACGGTCATCGCCATCAGTCAGAGCCAGAGCGAGGGTACCCAGCTGGCCGCCGGGTCTGTGGTAGACGTCCGGTTCGGCGATACCTCTATTCAGGACTAAAGAAAAAGGTAAAAATAAAATCAGCAGGTTTTGCAGGGTAGTCGGCACAATCCACGCACAATAGCGCAAAAAATTGTACTATACTATCTGGGAAAGCGCCGCCGGAGGCGGAGAGTACAGAAGGAAAGAGGAAAGTATCTATGAAATTGCGCCAACTGCTACAGGGCGTCCCCACCTTAGAGGTCCGGGCGGACCTGGAGATGGAGATTCCCGCTGTCAGCTACGATTCCCGAAAGACCGCCAAGGGCGACCTCTTTGTGGCCATGACCGGCTATGAGACCGACGGACACAAGTTCATCCCCTCTGCCGCGGAGCGGGGAGCGGCCTGCGTGCTGTGCGAACGGGCGCCGGAGGGGGTGGAGATCCCCTACGTCCGGGTGGCCTCCACCCGGAAGGCCCTGGCGGATGTGGGCTGCAACTATTACGGCCACCCCGCCGACGCCATGACCATGGTGGGCGTTACCGGTACCAACGGCAAGACCAGCACCACCTATCTTCTCAAGGATGTGCTGGAGAAGGCAGTGGGGGCCAAGGTGGGCCTCATCGGCACCAACCAGAACATGATCGGAAGCGAGGTGCTCCACACGGAGCGGACCACCCCGGAGTCCTTTGAGCTGCAGGGCCTTCTCCGGCAGATGGCCGACGCCGGCTGCACCCATGTGGTGATGGAGGTGTCCTCCCACGCCCTCTATCTGGAGCGGGTCCGGGGCATCCGGTACGCCGTGGGCATCTTCACCAATCTGACCCAGGACCACCTGGACTTCCACGGCACCATGGAGGCCTACTGCGACGCCAAAGCCATTTTGTTTTGCCGCTGTGAGGTGGGGGTGTGCAACGCCGACGACCCCTGGTGCGCACGGCTTTTGAAGGACGCCACCTGCCGCGTGGTCACCTTCGGGGAGCACGGAGGCGATCTTCGGGCCGAAAACATCCGCCTTTGTGCCGATGGCATTGCCTTTACGGCCCGGGAGGGAGAAAATTCGGTGAACATTGCGGTTGCCATACCCGGTGGATTTATGGTATATAATACCCTTGGGGTGTTGGCGGCCGCCAAGGCTCTGGGCATCTCCTATGAGGAGAGCGCCAGGGTGCTGGCCGCTACGGCCCATGTGAAAGGTAGGGTGGAGCCGGTTCCCACCGACGGAGATTATACCATTCTCATTGATTACGCCCACACCCCCGACGCCCTGGAGAATGTGCTGACGGCGGTGCGGGGCTTTGCCAGGGGCAGGGTGGTGGCCCTCTTCGGCTGCGGCGGCGACCGTGACCGGACCAAGCGGCCCCAAATGGGGCGTATCGCAGCGGAAAAGGCCGACTTTGTGGTGGTCACCTCCGACAATCCCCGGACTGAGGAGCCCGGCGCCATCATTCAGGATATTTTAACGGGCATGGCCCACACGGACACCCCCTATGTGGTGGTGGAAAACCGGGTGGAGGCCATCCACTACGCCATCGACCACGCCCGGAGCGGAGATGTGATCGTCCTGGCCGGCAAGGGCCACGAGGACTATCAGGTCATCGGCCATGAGAAGCACCACCTGGACGAGCGGGAAGTGGTGGCAGAATATCTCCGGCAGCGGGCGCATATGAAATAATCAGGAAGAACGAAAGAGCCCGCCTGGGGGCGGGAGAGCGAGGGAGAAAATACCAATGGAAATGATTCTTGCGTGTCTCATCAGCTTTGCCGTCACCGCCTTAGTGGGCGGCAAGGTGATTTTGCCTGCCCTCCGGCGGCTGAAGGCCGGTCAAAGCATCCGGGAGGACGGACCCAAGTGGCACGCCGGCAAGGCCGGCACCCCCACCATGGGCGGACTGATGTTCATTTTGGGCATTGGTGTGGCCATTGTCGCGGTGGGCTGGAAGCAGATGCTGGCGGGAGATTTTACCCACCTCTATGTCTATGCCTTTGCCCTGGTATTTGGGATCATCGGCTTTCTTGACGACTATGAGAAGGTCCACAAGCACCAGAACCTGGGCCTCACCGCCCCCCAGAAATTTCTTCTGCAGGTGGCGGCGGCCATCGTCTTCCTCCAGCTGATGCGGCTGGAGGGGATGCTGTCCCCCAACCTCTATGTGCCCTTCTTCCAGACCACCATCCACCTCAACTGGTTTGTGTATATGGTCTTTGCCGCCTTTGTCATTGTGGGCACCGTGAATGCGGTGAACCTCACCGACGGCTTGGATGGCCTTGCCACCTCTGTGACCATTCCGGTGGCCCTGTTCTTCGTGTCGGTGGCCACCTGGTGGGGGTACCGGCAGCTGGGGGTCTTCGCCGGGGCTATGCTGGGGGGGCTTCTGGGCTTCCTTATCTTCAACGCCCACCCCGCCAAGGTGTTCATGGGGGACACCGGCTCCCTGTTTTTAGGGGGCGCGGTGGCGGCCCTGGCCTTTGCCTTCGACATTCCCCTCATTCTGATCCTGGTAGGGATCATATACATTCTGGAAACTTTGTCTGATATTATACAGGTTGGATACTTCAAACTGACTCATGGCAAGCGGTTTTTCAAAATGGCGCCGCTGCACCACCACTTTGAGCTGTGCGGATGGAGCGAGATGAAGATCGTCGTGCTGTTCACCTCCATTTCCGCGGTATTCTGTGCCCTGGCCTACTTCGGCGCCATGGGCCGCACGCTGGTCAACTGAACCGGCACGAAATTATGAAGTAAGGGAGAGTTCCATGACCCGGGAGGAAAAGCGCCGCCGACAGCGGGAAAAACGTCATAAGGTGCGGGAACTGCAGGAGTTGGCCAAGGGGCCGGTGGATCTGCCTTTCCTGGTGCTGGTACTGATGCTGACGGGCATCGGCCTCATTATGCTGTTTTCCGCCAGCTTTCCCTCCGCCATCAACGACGAGGGGGACCCCTTCTATTACATTCGGGACCAGGCTGTTTTTGCCGCGGCGGGCATCGCCATCATGATGGTGGTCAGCAAGATCAACTACCACCGCCTCCTGGGCTTCTCCACCATCGCCCTGCTGGGCTCTCTGGCCCTGCTGGTGCTGGTGCTGGTGCCGGGGCTTGGCATTACCCGCAACAACGCCACCCGGTGGCTCCACCTGTTTATTGTGGCGGGTCCTCAGTTTCAGCCCTCGGAACTTGGCAAGCTGGGCGTTATTCTATACTTTGCTGCCACCATCGCCCAGCGGAAGGAACGGATGCGGACCTTCCGCTACGGCATTTTGCCCTACGCATGCATCCTGGCGGTCTACGCCTTTCTGCTTCTCAATGAGCCCCATCTCTCCGGCTGCATCCTGATTTTGGGTATCGGCGCGGTGATGATGGTGGTGGGCGGCATGCACGGAGGCTGGGTGGCCGCCGGTGTGCTGGGGGCCGGGGGCGTCGCCTACGCAGTGCTGTTTACGCCCCTGATGAAAATCATCGGCTACAACTCCAGCCGCATCGAACTGTGGCACGATCCCTGGTCCGACTTCCGGGGGGACGGCTGGCAGCTGGCCCAGAGCCTCATTGCCATCGGGTCCGGCGGACTTCTGGGGGTGGGCCTTGGAAAGAGCCGCCAGAAGTTCCTGTTCCTTCCCGAGGAGCACAACGACTTTATCTTTGCCGTGGTCTGTGAGGAGCTGGGCTACATCGGCGCCTGTCTCATTCTGGTCCTCTTCGCGGTGCTGGTGGTCCGGGGCTACTGGATCGCCATTAAGGCCCGGGACCGGTACGGCGCGCTGCTGGCGGTGGGCGTTACCACGCAGATCGGCCTGCAGGCGATGCTGAACATCGCTGTGGTCACCGGCTTTCTGCCCACCACCGGTATCTCCCTTCCCTTCTTCAGCTACGGCGGCACCGCCCTTTTGATCCAGCTTTTTGAAGTGGGCATTGTCCTCAGCGTCTCACGTCAGATTCCGGCACCGAAAGCGGGGTAGCGCAATGAAAGTGATCTTTACCTGCGGGGGCACCGCGGGACATGTGAATCCTGCCCTGGCTCTGGCGGGGCTTATGAAGCGGCGGATGCCGGACACGGAGATCCTCTTCGTGGGAGCCAACCGGGGCATGGAGCGCCGCCTGGTGGAGCAGGCGGGCTATCCCTTCCGGTCCGTGGAGATTTCCGGATTCCACCGGTCTCTGAGCCCCAAGGAGGTAGTTTACAACCTCCAGTCCCTCCATCACTATTTCACCGCCCCCCATGAAGCGAAAAAGCTCCTGGATGACTTTTGTCCGGATCTGGTAGTGGGTACCGGCGGCTACGCCAGCTACCCCATGATCCGCTCTGCCGCCGCACGGGGCATCCCCACGGCAGTCCATGAGTCCAACGCCATCCCCGGCCTTACCACAAAGCTCTTAGAGCCTTACGCCAGTGTGATCATGGTGGGCTTTGAGGACTGCCGGAAGAATTACCACCACCCGGAGAAGGTGAAGGTTACCGGTACCCCCATCCGGGGGGAATTTTTCACCATGGACCGGCCCGAGGCCAAGCGTCGGCTGGGGCTGGACGATGGGAAACCCCTGGTGCTGTCCTTCTGGGGGAGTCTCGGGGCCCGGGAGATGAACATCCAGATGGCGGATTTTATCACCGAGGAGTTGAAAAACTGCCGCTTCCACCACATCCACGGCGCCGGGACCTACGGCATTCCCCGGATCAACCGGATTTTAGGGGAGAGGAACATCGACCTTGGCCGTCAGATTTTGGTGGAGGTCCGGGAGTATATTTACGACATGCCCACAGTGATGCGGGCTGCCGATGTGGTGCTGTGCCGGGCGGGGGCGTCCACTATCAGCGAATTGACGGCCCTCGGGGCAGCGGCCATCATCGTGCCCAGCCCCAACGTGGCCAACAACCACCAGGAGAAGAACGCCCGGGTCCTCTCTGACCACGGGGCGGCGGAACTGATTTTGGAGGCGGAGAGCAGCGGACAGCGGCTGCTGGACGAGACACGGAAGATCCTCGGCGATGAGAACCTGCGGCTGGGGATGGAACAGAAAATGGCGGCCCTGGGCGTTCCCGACGCCAACCAGCGGATTTATGAGACGGTGATGGGGCTGCTGCGATAAGCAAAACGGGACCCCTGCGCATAAGATGGTGTAGTTTCAGCCATGATCTTATGCGGAGGGGTACTATGGGAGAGTTTTTGATCACGGGGGGCAGGCCTCTGAGCGGGACCGTGACGGTCCAGGGGGCGAAAAACAGCGTGCTGCCCATTTTGGCGGCCACCATCCTCCACCGGGGCACCACTGTGCTGCACAACTGTCCCCGGCTGCGGGATGTGGAGGCTTCGGTGGAGATTCTGCGCCACCTGGGGTGCCGGGTGGAGTGGACGGAGGACGCCCTTTTGGTGGACGCCGCCGGAGCGGACCGGTGGGACGTGCCGGACCGGCTGATGCGGGAGATGCGCTCCTCGGTGATTTTCCTGGGGGCCATCCTCAGCCGGTTTGGCCAGGCGGAGCTGTCCATGCCCGGAGGCTGTGAGCTGGGGCCGCGGCCCATTGACCTGCATCTGGCGGCTCTCAGACAGCTGGGGGCGGAGATCCGGGACGGCGGCGGACGGCTTCGGTGCGAGGCCAGACGGCTTCAGGGCTGCGAGCTGACATTGAGCCTTCCAAGCGTGGGGGCTACGGAGAACGCCATGCTGGCCGCCTGCGGCTGCGAGGGCACCACGGTGATCCTCAACGCTGCCCGGGAGCCGGAGATCGCCGATCTCCAGGCATTTCTGTGCTCTATGGGCTGCAAGGTACAGGGGGCGGGCAGCTCCACGGTGGCAGTGGAGGGCCGCCAGCGGACCCACGATGTGGTACATACCGTGATGCCGGACAGGATTGTGGCGGCCACCTATCTCTCGGCCGTCGCTGCCGCAGGGGGCGAGATCGAGCTGCGTGGGGTGGACTACCGCCATCTCTCCACAGTCACCGCTGCCCTTCATGAGGCGGGATGCCGCATCCACAGCGGCGGCGACGCCATCCGTCTGCGGAGCGACGGACGGCTCAAAGCCATCCGGCCGGTGCGGACGGCCCCCTATCCCGGTTTCCCAACCGACGCTCAGGCGGTACTGATGGCGGCGCTGCTGCGCAGCCGGGGAACCACGGTATTTGTGGAAAATATCTTTGAAAACCGGTATCGCCATGTGGATGAGCTGTGCCGTCTGGGGGCGGACATCCGGGTGGAGGGCCGGGTGGCGGTGGTGTGCGGTGTGGAGCGGCTCACCGGCGCGGCCATGGAGTGCACCGACCTTCGGGGCGGGGCGGCCATGGTGGTGGGCGCTCTGGCGGCGGAGGGGGAGAGCCGCATCGGCAGCGTCCGCCATATCCAGCGGGGCTATGAGGACATCCTTCGGGACCTGCGGCTGCTTGGGGCCCAGGCGGAGGAGCGGTAGCGCCGGATACGAGAGAGAAAGGCAGGTGAGGACATGGCCCGGAGAAGGAGAAACAAGCGCTATCGCCGCAGCAGGCTGACGGTGCCCCTTCGGTTTTTGTCCTTCCTGCTGATCTGCGGCGCGATCGCAGCGGCGCTGATTTTGTTTTTTAAGGTCCAAACGGTGATCGTGGACGGTAACGAGCGCTACACCGATCAGGAGGTGCTGGATGTGGCCCAGATCCAGATCGGGGAGAACATGTTTCTTTTGAACAAATACGCCATCTCCGGCCAGATTACCAGCCAGCTGCCCTATGTACAGTCGGTGCAGATCCGGCGGGGACTGCCGGACACCATCTACATCCGGGTGGAGGAGTGCACCCCGGTGGCGGCGGTGATCCAGGGGGATACGGCCTGGCTGGTGAGCCGGAAGGGAAAGCTGCTGGAGGAGATGGCGGCCTCCCAGGTGTCCGGGTATCCCCAGATCTTCGGCTGCGAACTGCTGCTGCCCACGGTCTCCTCCACCATGAGCCTCCCCCAGGACGGGAACATCACCATGGACCGGCTGATGGAGCTGGTCGACTGCCTGGAGAGCCGGGGCATGCTGGACAAGACCCAGAGCATTGACTGCAGCGATCCGGACCTGTTGGTGCTGCACTACGCCGACCGCTTTGAGGTGCAGATGCTGTACGATGCGGATTTCAATAAGAAGCTCTACGCGCTGGAGCAGATCATCGCCCAGCTGCAGGAAAATGAGAAGGGGACCGTAATTCTCACCATGCCGGATAAAAGCAGCTTCAAGCCCGCCCGGTAAGGGCAAAGCATGCCTTTTTTCGACGAGTAGGCGGCCTTGGGACTCCAGGGCGGGCAGTCTGCTTTCGCCCAAAAAAACTGAAAAAACAGGGGTTTTGCTATTGACCTGTCCAGGAAAGTGGAATACAATAAACATACTTGTAAGCACTTTATCTTGGGCAGTCCCGGCCCAATGGAATACAATGCATAGTAGGAGGAACAGTCATGGGATTTGAACTGGTAACGGCCCCCGACACGGTGGTGAAGATCAAGGTGATCGGCGTGGGCGGCGGCGGAAACAACGTGGTGAACCGCATGGTTCGCTCCGGTACCCGTGGCGTTGATTTTGTTGCCATCAATACGGACAAGCAGGCGCTGAATATGTCCAGCGCTTCCTATAAAATCCAGATCGGTGAGAAGCTGACCCACGGCCAGGGCGCCGGATCTGACCCCGAGGTGGGCCGCAAGAGCGCCGAGGAGAGCCGCAACCAGATCTCCAAGGCCCTGGAGGATACGGATATGGTGTTCATTACCGCCGGCATGGGCGGCGGTACCGGCACCGGCGCGGCTCCCATTGTGGCGGAGCTGGCTAAGGAGCAGGGCCTTCTTACTGTGGGTGTGGTGACCAAGCCCTTTGCCTTTGAGGGCCGCCGCCGGATGCAGAAGGCGGAGGATGGTATTGAGGAGCTGCGGCAGAAGGTAGACTCTCTGGTCATTATCCCCAACGAGCGCCTGAAGCATGCCACCGATCAGAAGATCACATTTGCCAACGCCTTTGAAATCGCCGACGATGTGCTGCGCCAGGCGGTGCAGTCCATCTCTGATCTGATCCGGGATACCGGCTTCATCAATCTGGACTTTGCCGACGTTACCGCCATCATGAAGGACGCCGGTCTTGCCCACATGGGCGTGGGCCGCGCAGCCGGCAAGGGCAAGGCCGAGGAGGCCGCCCGTCTGGCCATTTCCAGCCCCCTGCTGGAGACCTCCATCAACGGCGCCCGGGGCATCCTTATCAATGTCACCGGCTCCATGGACATCGGCCTGGAGGAGGTGGAGCAGGCCGCCAGCCTGGTGCAGGCTGCCGTCCACCCCGACGCCCTCACTATCTTCGGCGCCTCCTTCGATCCCGAGATGGACGATGAGATCCGGGTCACGGTCATTGCCACCGGTTTTGACGAGAAGAAGAAGGAAGAGGAGGCTCCTGCCGCTGCCGCCCCTCAGACCCAGCAGCAGGAGACCGCGGCTCCGGCACGGCCCGCCGCGCCTCAGCAGCCCGCCAGCCCCAAGGATCAGTTTGACCGTCTGCTGGGCGGCTCCCTCTTCAGCACCGCTGAGGAGAAGGTGGCAGAGGAAGAGGACGACGATCCCTTTGCCGATATCATTAAAATCTTTGACAATAAATAACATACGGAAAAGAGCCTGTCCCATTTGGGACAGGCTCTTTGTCAGTCAGCAAAAAGAGGCGCTGCCGTTTCTCCGACAGCGACACAGCCCGCACGATTTGTGATGGCCACAGCCGGGAAAGCTCCGCATAGCCCGGATCAGGGCGGTCTTCGATGTCCATGGACAGGGAATAGAGTTTTTGCTCCAGTTGTGAAAAAATAAAGGAAACGAGGAGGGCCTTCGGGCAAAAGAAAACCTGGGAGGGGATATCTCAAACCTCCCAGGTTTTCAAATTCGGCGTGCAGCACGAGCCTCTAAAGAGGATCGTGTCAGGAGCGCCTGTCGTCCTCCTCGGTAAAGTGGACGTGGTTAAAGATATGGTCCTCGCAGAAGCAGTGGTATCCGGCGCAGCGGGAACAGTAGCGGAAGGACATGTTGGGGTAATCCGCGTCCGTCTTACCGCAGACAGCGCACTTGTGGTTGTAGCCGCGGGGCTGCTGGGAGGCCTTCACCGTCTGACGGAACCGGGTGGCCTGCCGGCTGTGACTTGCCCGATCTACCCGGACCTTCCGGCAGAGATAGGGCCAGAAGAACACCACGAAGTTCAGGAGGGCCACCACCGGCGCCAGGGCGCTGCCCCAGTTGCGCTGTCCGATCTGAACCAGGACCTCATAGGCAAAGTAGGCCAGATCCGCCCAGGCCAGCCACTTGATCTTTACCGGCAGGAAGAACAGGAAGTAGACGATGGCGTCGGGGGCCAGAGCGGCGTAGGCCAGGAACATGGCCATGTTCACATAGTGGAGGCCAAAGACAAAGGAGTAGCCCCCGGGGAGGAAGTAGGCCGCAAAAGCCCCAATGATGGTCAGCACCACGCCGCTGATGTAGTAGAGGGTGAACTTTGGCGTGCCCCAGTAGTTCTCCAGGGCTGTTCCGATCCAGTAATAGAAGTAGAGGAACAGCAGCAGGGAGATGGGGCCGCTGGCGGAGGGGAGAAAAATGAAGGTCACCAGCCGCCAGACCTCGCCGTGGAGAATGTGGTAGGGGGAGAGATAGAGATACTGGGTGGCCACGCCGCCGGTAACCAGGCCCAGGGCGTAAAAGATTACCGTGGCGATGACCACATAGCGCATCAGGTTGGGGATCCCCCAATAGGGGTGTTTGGCACAGAAGCGGTTGATGCTGTCGTGGAGCTTATCCAAAAAAAGTCCCTCCTTGAAAAGGATTCTGTTTTCTCATGGGGCATTATACCCGAAAGGGGCGGGGGAGATATCACAAATCTGTGAATTGTGAAATTCCTCCTGACACAGCCGGGCAAAAAACTGGTAGTAGGGCATGAGAAACTGGTAGCCCGTCTTCAGATCCTCCACCAGCTCCCGGCCGGCGGAACGGTCGCTGTATTCCTCGTCCCGGCAGATGGTGATGTGCTTGCGGCTGATCCAGGGGACCAGCAGCGGGGTGGGAGCGGGCTTCTTCCGGGCGTACTCCTCCCCCTCCAGATGGAACCGGTCCTGGCGGTTCAGCTTCCGCGCCAGCTTGCTGAGAGGGGCCGGGTCCTCCGCCGCCTCCCGGCGAAAGCGCTCCATGAGGCTGGGGGCCGCGCAGTAAAAGCCCATGCCGTAGCTGATCCCCTCAGGCATCAGCTCAAAGTAGAACACCGGGCGGCTGGTCCAGTTTTCGTTCTCATGGCGCAGAGTAAACCACAGGTGGTCCTTGTAGGGGCCGCGGCCATGGAGCCGCCGGGCGTCCCGATAGATCCGGGAGACGTGGAGATTCAGCCCCAGCTGGGGGTACTGCTCCGCCATATAGTCGTAGAGCTCCTCTCCCAGCAGCCGCAGAGGCTGGAGGACCTGGGTCTGATACCGCGCCTTGTTGGCCTCAAACCAGCTGCGCTCGTTGTTGAGGCGGATCTCCCACAAAAAGGTCTGCGCGTCCTGGGTAAAACCGGTAAACATGGTCAATGGGTCTCCTCTCCGCCTCCAGTGCCGAGAAAGTGCTCCTTCATGCAGCGGAAGGTCTCGTCACTGAGGTCGTGCTCAATTTTGCAGGCGTCGGCGGCGGCCACATCCTCGCTCACCCCCAAGTGTACCAGCATCCTGGTGATCACCACATGGCGCTCGTAAATCTTTTGGGCGATGGCCAGCCCCGACTCTGTGAGGGTGATGTGGTTGTTCCCATCCACCTCCACATATCCCTGTTCCTTAAAATGCTTCAGCGCCACGGAGACCGTGGGCCGGGAATATCCAAAATAGGCGCAGATGTCCGTGGCCCGGACCTCCTGCTGCCGCTGGGAGAGCACATAGATGGCCTCCAGATAATTTTCGCCCGCTTCTTTCATGGCCTCTGCCTCCTCCTTCGGGGATGGCCCCGGATATCGTCAAACAAAGTCAGTATACCACAGCCCGCCGCCTTTTTCAACGACGGACCGTTGGGAAGACTTTTTCCAAAAAATGTGGAGGAGGGGGTTGACATGGAAGTTAGTTTATGCTAACATAGAGGCGCGTTAGGGGAGACAAACTCCCGGAGGACCGGGAGTCCCCACCCCCTTTCGACACCATTCTCCTTTCTCACTTCTCATACATTCGTCAGATTGTGCGGAAAAGCCCCCGTTTCGGGGGCTTTTTTGCGGAAGAAAAGGGGCTGCCGGCGGGGAGAGAAAATTTGGAAAAGGCGGTTGACAAGGCTGTTAGTCTATGCTAATATATGGCCGTTAGGAAAACCTAACAATTATAAAACAGGGCCGTGCCGAACGGCCTGGGGAGGAGACCATGATGCCTTTGACATTGGCCGGGCTCGGGGAGGAGCGGTACATCAAGCAGATCGGAGGCCGGACAGAGACCCGGCAATTCCTGGAGAGTATGGGGTTTGTCACGGGGACGATGGTGAAGGTGCTCAGCGAGATGAGCGGCAACGTCATCGTTCAGGTGAAGGATACCCGGGTGGCCATCAGCAAGGAGATGGCATTAAAAATTATGGTGTGACCCCATAGGGAAGGAGAGAGCACATTGAAAACGCTGAAAGAGACCAAGGTAGGGGAGACGGTGTGGGTGGCCAAGCTCCACGGCGAGGGCGCGGTGCGCCGCCGCATCATGGACATGGGCATCACCAAGGGCGTGGAGATTTTTGTCCGCAAGGTGGCGCCTTTAGGGGACCCTATTGAGATCAACGTTCGGGGCTATGAGCTGAGCCTTCGGAAAGCGGACGCGGAGATGATTGAGGTCCAGTAAAGCCGGTACAGCAGGCAGGGCGGGGAGCCGCCCGTTTTCCAGGACTAAATGTTAGTTTAAACTAATTTTTGAGAGAATTCGGAAAGAAGGGAAGCAGTCATGTCGATTCAAATTGCGTTGGCGGGCAACCCCAACTGCGGAAAGACCACCCTGTTCAACGCCCTGACCGGCTCCGCCCAGTTTGTGGGCAACTGGCCCGGGGTGACGGTGGAGAAGAAGGAGGGGCGGCTGAAGGGCCGCAAGGATGTGGTCATTATGGACCTGCCGGGGATCTACTCCCTCTCCCCCTACACTCTGGAGGAGGTGGTGGCCCGGAACTACCTGGTGCAGGAACGGCCGGATGTGATCCTCAACATCGTGGACGGTACCAACCTGGAGCGGAACCTCTATCTTACCACCCAGCTGACGGAACTGGGCATCCCGGTGGTGGTGGCCGTCAACATGATGGATGTGGTGCGCCGCAGAGGCGACAAGATCCACACGGAGCAGCTGAGCAAGATCCTGGGCTGCGAGGTGTGTGAGATCTCTGCCCTGAAGGGTACCGGCGTCATGGAGGCGGCCCAAAAGGCGGTGGACATCGCTCAAAGCGGGGAGAAGACGATTCCCATGCACACCTTTTCCGGCTCCGTAGAGCACGCTCTGGCCCACATTGAAGAGCGGCTGCTCCACAGTGTGCCCGAGGAGCAGCAGCGCTGGTATGCCATCAAGATCTTCGAGCGGGACACGAAGGTGCGGGAGCAGCTGAAGCTGAGTGAGGCAGACCTTCAGCATGTGGAGGCGGACATCGCTGCCTGCGAGAAGGAGCTGGATGACAACGCCGAGTCTATCATCACCGGCGAGCGGTACGACTGGATTGCCTCCATTATCCGGGGCTGCTGTCAGAAGAAAAACCGGGGGGTTCTCAGTACCTCCGACAAGATCGACAAAATCGTTACCAACCGCATTCTGGCTCTGCCCATTTTCGTGGTGGTCATGGCCCTGGTGTACGCCATCGCCATGGGCGGCTGGTCCGTCTCCATCGGTACCAGGGCCACCGACTGGGCCAATGATGTGCTCTTCGGTGAGTGGGTTCCCGGCTGGTTTGACGCCATTTTGAGCGCCCTCCATGTGGCGGAGGGCTCCTGGCTCTATGGCCTCATTCAGGATGGCATCGTGGCTGGTGTGGGCGCGGTGCTGGGCTTTGTGCCCCAGATGCTGGTGCTGTTCTTCCTTCTGTGCATTCTGGAGGATGTGGGCTACATGGCCCGAATCGCCTTCATCATGGACCGGATCTTCCGGCGCTTCGGCCTCTCGGGCAAGAGCTTCATCCCTATGCTGGTGGCCACCGGCTGCGGTGTTCCCGGTATCATGGCCTCCCGGACCATCGAGCAGGACCGGGACCGGAAGATGACCATTATGACCACCGGCTTCATCCCCTGCGGCGCTAAGATGCCCATTATCGGCCTCTTTGCCGGTGCGCTGTTCGGAAACTCCGCCTGGGTGGCCACCTCCGCCTACTTCATTGGCGTGGCGGCGGTCATTATTTCCGGCGTTATGCTGAAGAAGTTCAAGGTGTTTGCCGGTGAGCCCGCCCCCTTTGTCATGGAGCTGCCCGCCTATCACATCCCCTCCGGCAGCAACGTTCTCCGGGGTACCTGGGAGCGGGGCTGGTCCTTCATCAAGCGGGCCGGTACCGTGATTTTGCTCAGCTCCATCGTCCTCTGGTTCCTCCAGGGCTACGGCATTGTGGACGGAAGCCTCCAGGCGGTGGCGGACAACAACGACAGCCTTCTGGCGGTCATCGGCAACGCGGTGGCCTGGATCTTCTATCCCCTGGGCTGGGTGGGCGACATGGCCTGGAAGGCCACTGTGGCCACCTTCACCGGCCTTATCGCCAAGGAGGAAGTGGTTAACTTTTTCGGCATTGCCTACCACTATGCCGGTGATGTGGACCTGATGGAGGACTCCAGCCCCATCTGGGCCCTGGTGGCGGCGGACTTCACCGCCCTCAGCGCCTACTCCTTCATGATCTTCAACCTCCTGTGCGCCCCCTGCTTTGCCGCCATGGGCGCCATCAAGCGGGAGATGAACAACCCCAAGTGGACCCTGGCGGCCATCGGCTACATGTGCGGCTTTGCCTATGCCGCCGCCCTGATGGTCTACCAGATCGGCGGCCTGATCACCGGTACGGTGGCCTTCAGCATCTGGACCGTGGTGGCGCTGGCTCTCTTCGCCCTGCTGGTGTTCCTGGTGGTGCGGCCTTATCGGGAGAGCGGACAGCTGCGGGATATTCCGGTGAGAGTATAAACGGGATTTGACATTACGGAAAACGAGGTGATCCATATGGCAGCTTGGCTGCAGGTAAATTGGGGGTCCCTGGTGGTGGGACTGGTCCTTCTGGCAGTGGTGTGCGCCATTCTGGGCCGTATGATCCATCAGCACAGAGCCGGACAGGGCGGCTGCGGCTGCGGATGTGCGGACTGTCCCGGCAAGGGGATCTGCCACAGCGACCGGCACCCTTCCAAATCATAAAATAAGAAGAGCCCTCTCCGGAGGGCTCTTCTCTCCCCATTGCACAAAAAGGTGGAAGGAACTGCTCCTTCCACCTTTTCCTCATTTGCTCAGCTTCAGTACCGCGTTCTCTTCACCCATGACGAACATGTGGTCCCCCTCATGGAACACATCATCGGCATCCGGCATAGGGTCCAGCTTCCCGTCGCTGCTGCGGATGGCCAGGATGTTCACGCCGTGGCGGCGGCGGATGTCGTTTTCCCGCAGGCTCCTGCCGATCCAGGCCTTAGGCACCGCGATCTCCACGATGGCGTAACCGTTGCTCAGCTCCACATAGTCGAAGATGTTCCGGGCGTGGAGACGCACCGACAGCCGGGTAGCCATGTCCCGGTCGGGATAGACCACCTCGTCGGCGCCGTTGCGGAGGAGAAACTTGGCCTGAATGTCCTTGTTGGCCTTGGACACCACATGCCGTCCCCCCAAATCCTTCACCAGGGCGGTGATCTCCAGGGAGGACTGAAAGTCAGCCCCCATGGCCACCACAATGGCATCAAAATTGTTGACGCCTAAGCTCCGCAGTACATCCTCGTTGGTGCAGTCGCCGATAAATGCGTTGGAGAAATGGGCGGACAGCTCATTGATGGTGTCCTCGTCCCGGTCCACAATCATGACCTCGTTGCCCCGCTCCAGCAGGTCCTCCGCCAGCTTACGGCCAAAGCGGCCCATGCCGATGATCAAAAACGATTTCATAGCATACCTCACAAAAATTTTATCCAATCAGGATTTTATCGGTAGGCCGCCGGAGAGGCGGCTGGTTCTTTCGCTGTCCAAATGCAATGGCCAGAGTCATTACACCGAGGCGGCCCGCAAACATCAGCACGATCAACACCACATGGGACAGGCTGCTCAGGGAGGTGGTAATGCCGGTGGTAAGGCCCACAGTGGCGATAGCGGACACCACTTCCAGAGTGATCTGGGTAAGGTTAAAGGGCTCCACGGCGGCCAGCACCATGCAGCCGGTGCCGGCCAGCATCAGATAGGCCGACAGGGTGGAGGCGGCTTCCCGGACCAGACTGTCGTCCAGCTGGCGGCCCCCCAGCACCAGACTGCTGCGCCGGGCCCCGGCCAGAGCGGTACCGGTCATCACCACGAAGGTGGTGATCTTGATACCACCGGCGGTGGAGCCGGAGTTTCCGCCGATGAACATGAGGAAAATGGTGAGAAGATAGCTGCCGTTGGTCATGCCCGCCATGTCGATGGTGTTGAACCCGGCGGTGCGGGGGGTCATGGCGGTGAAGAGAGAGCGCATCAGGGCCTGAGGAAGGGAGAGGCCTGCCAGCAGGTTTTCCCGCTCAAAGAGGTAGAACAGCAGCGTGGGGACCAGCAGCAGGAAGAAGGAGGCCACCAGAGAAATCTTGGTGTGTAACGCGAAGTGGCGAAAACGGAAACGGCACTTGAGCAGATCCGTCCACACCAGAAAGCCCAGCCCACCCAGGAAGATGAGACCTACGATGGTGAAGCTCACCAGGGGATCATCGGCGTAGGGCACCAGGGAGGAGAAAGCGCCATAGCGGCCCATCAGGTCGAAGCCTGCGTTGCAGAAAGCGGAGACAGAGTGGAAAATACCGTAGTAGATACCGGTGAGAAATCCAAAATCCCGGCAGAACCGGATGGACAGCAGCACCGCGCCGGTGCCCTCAATAAGGAGAGTGCCCCGTAAAATCCGCAGGATCAGGGACACGGAGCCGGAGAGGCTGAGGCTTCCGGCGGACTGCATGATAAGCTGCCGCTGGTAAAGCCCCACGCTGCGGCCCATGAGCACCATGATCAGCGTCAGGATGGTCATGAAGCCGAGACCTCCGATCTGAATGAGCAGCAGCACCACGATCTGACCGAAGAGGCTCCAGTGGAGAAAGGTGTCCACCACTGCAAGGCCGGTGACACAGGTAGCAGAGGTGGCGGTAAAGAGGGCGTCTAAAAAGGAGGTCCAGGTCCCCGCTTTGGAGGAGATGGGCAGCGTCAGCAGCAGCGCGCCGGTGAGAATGATGAGAAGATATCCCAAGGTCAGAAATTGCCAGGCGGAGAGCTTGGGACCTTTTAAACGATGCATGTCAGTACCTCGCATCCATGTAGTTCAGATTCCCCTTTAAGATACGATATTTCTCCTGCTTTGTAAAGGGTGAAAGCAAAATCTTTACGAAATGAAAAGGCGGAGAGAAAAGGTGCCGCCTAAACGGCGGCACAGAAAAAAGAGAGGGATCAGCAGGCGGTGAACAGGGCGGCGCTCCCCCGCAGGCGGCGGTGGCAGAGGAAGTAGGCGGGGAAGAGGAAGAGATCCGCCAGAATCCAGGCGGCGGGGGAGGCGAAGCAGGCGGCGGGGAAGCCCAGCATGGGTACGGCGCAGGCCATCAGCGTGCGTCCTGCCATCTCCAGCACTCCGGCCAGGGTGGCGATGGGCGGGAAGCCCATGCCCTGGATGAGAAAGCGCACAATATTCACAAAAGCCAGGGGAATATAGAAGGCAGCCTGGATCACCAGAAACTGCTGGACCATGGGCAGAAGGGACATGCTCTCCTGGTCCAGGAACAGGGCGTTGAGATAATTGCCCGCCACCAGTACCAAACCGAGAGCGGCCACGGCGTAGCCCACCCCCAGGATGGAGCAGGCGCGCAGGCCGCTGTGGAGCCGGCCCCACTGGCGTGCGCCTACATTCTGGCCGCCGTAGGTGGCCATGGTGGACCCCATGGCGTCAAAGGGGCAGCAGAGGAACATGGAGACCTTGCTGCCGGCGGTGACAGCGGTGATATAGGTGGTGCCCAAGTCGTTCACCGCCGCCTGGAGCACGATGGAGCCGATGGCGGTGATGGAGTATTGAAGCCCCATAGGAAGGCCCATGGCACACAGCCGCCCCAGACGGCCTTTGTCCAGCTTCCAGTCCCCCTTCTCCATCCGCAGAATGGGGAAGCCCCGGCACAGACGGACCAGGCACCCCAGCCCCGCTAAAAGCTGTGCCAGCACCGTGGCGAAGGCGGCGCCAAAGACGTCCATGCCGAAGGAGAGAATGAATACAATATCCAGCACCACATTCACCAGGGAGGCGATCACCAGCCACACCACCGGGGTACGGCTGTCCCCCAGAGAGCGGAGAATGCTGGCACACATGTTGTAGAGGAAATAGGCGGGGATGCCGCAGAAGATGGTGCAGATATAGACATAGGCCCGGTGAAAAATTTCATTGGGGGTGTGCATCACGGTGAGGATGCTGTCGCAGAGGAGGGCGGTGGCTACGGTGATCACCAGGCCGAACACCAAACACAGCCACACCGAACCGGTGACGAACCGGCGCAGCTCCTTGGGATTCTGAGCGCCGAACTGCTGGGCTGCCGGGATGGCAAAGCCGCCGCAGATACCGCTGACAAAGCCCACTACCAGAAAGTTAATGGAGCCGGTAGCGCCCACGGCGGCCAAAGCGTCGCCGCCCAGGGTCTTGCCGACAATGGCGGTGTCCACCAGATTGTACAGCTGCTGGAAGAGGAAGCCCAGCAGCAGCGGAAAACCGAAGCTGAACATCAGCTTCATGGGAGAGCCCTTTGTCAGATCCTTGGTCATTGTTTCCACCTCATTAGAAAATCGTAGTTATTATAGAGAGAATGGAGAAAATAACAAGAGGCAAACTGACAGAAGGAAGGGCGCTTTTTGCCGGATTTTCTTGGTGAAAACAGAAGGGCACGCAGACTGCAGGTCGCTTTCTTGATAGAGGCTGCAGAAAAAACGACGGCCGGCGCGCCGAAGGAGCGGCGTGCCGGCCGAAAGACGGCCTATTCCTCCTTCTTTTGGGGGAGGAGCAGGTATTCCGTCAGAGCCTTGGAGAGGTTGGACATGACGGCGGCGGAGACGGGGAGTCCGTCCTCGTCCGGGCACTCCTCCATGGCCTTGCGGACATATTGGGTAAACATGGCGGCAGCTCCGGCGTACTGCCGGACGAACCGGGTGTACAGCCTGCGGACCTCCTCTTCCTCCAGCCCCACAGGCATCAGCCGCTGGATAGAGGCGATGCTGAGACTCTGCTTGAGGGTACAGATCACCAGCAGATAGGCCAGGTGGACCCGGCTATACCGCTTTTTTACAGGCGGCGGCATGATCTTCATGCGGACATAATTGTTGACGATGCTGGCGGTGATGACCTTCTCATCCTCCTCCATCTGAGGGGGAAAGGAGAGATACCGGCTCATGAGGAGCACCACCTGATCCATGTAAAGCTCCAACTCCGGCAGGCTCTCCCACTCCGGCAGCCTGTACTCCGCCAGCTGTGCCTCCCATGCGTCCAATTTTTCCTGCAGCATTACCGATCACCGGCCTTTCTTTGAAAATCCTGTCATATTGGGTATAGTATACCGGAAAGCGCGGCATAATACAATATCAAAAATAGATAATCTGGCAAATAGAACTCTTGACATATTCTCAAAAGCGGCATATACTAATATCAAATATTAGATAAAGTGATTTTTCTTAGCAGAAAGGAGCCGGTTCTATGGCAAAGGAAAAGATCCAACGTCCGCAGACGCTGGGAGAGGAGATTGCCAACAGTATTTCCCATGGTCTGGGCGCGGTGCTGGCTGTGGCGGGTGCGGTGCCGCTGCTGGTGAAGGCGGCTATGGGCGGCAGCACTGCCGCAGTAGTCGGGATGGCTGTTTACGCCGGCAGTCTCATCATTTTGTACGGGGCCTCGGCCATCTACCACGGGGTGCAGAATCCTCAGCGCAAGGCAGTACTGAGGGTGCTGGACCATTGCTCCATTTTTTTGCTGATTTTGGGGACCTATGTGCCGCTGGCACTTTTGACCCTGGGCGGCACGCTGGGATGGGTGCTGATCGCCATCAACACGGTTCTGGCGGTGGTGGGGATCGCGCTGGATCTCATTGACCTCAACCGTTTCAGCAAGTTTACTCTGGTGTTGTACGCCGCCATGGGCTGGCTGATTTTGCCGGCTTTGAAGACGGTGGTGCAGGTGCTGCCCATGGCGGGGGTGCTGCTGCTGGCCAGCGGCGGCGTGGCCTACACGCTGGGGATCGCCTTTTACAAGTCGAAGAAGCATTATATGCACTTCATCTGGCACCTGTTTGTCCTGGCGGGCAGCGTGCTGCAATACTTCTGCGTACTGCTGTACTGTGTGTAATGAGAGGAAAACGCCTCCGCGGAGTGTGCTCTGCGGGGGCGTTTTTTTGTCCTTTGTCCAGGGGGTGGTTTGTTTTGCTGGTGGCCGGCGGAGTTTCCTCTGGTGTTTTGCTTCCGGCGGGTAACTTTTGGGCGTTCGTTATAGATATATTACTAAAAGCAATTAAAACAAGCGAAAAAGAACCCTGCTGGGGCGGATGAACCGCCCTGCAGGGCTCTTTTTGCATAGATCACTTGCGGCAGTCCAGAACTACTTTCACCAGCTCCGGAGGATTGGCCATCATCAGGCGGAAAGCCTTTTTATAGTCATCCAGAGGAAAGCGATGGGTGATGAATCCCTCCGTGCGGTATTTCCCATCCCGGATCAGTTCCTGGGCCAGATCAAACGTGGAGATATCCCGGCCGTCGATGTGCTCCATGCCGTGGGCGTCCACGCCCACCAGCGTCAGTTCCTGCCACCAGATCGGGGTCTCATCAAAGGTGATGGCGCTCATGTGGTGGCCGATCTTTACCAGGGTGCCCCGGGCCCGCAGGAGCCTGAGGCAGGTGGTGTTGGCCCAGCCGCCGCCTACGCAGTCATAGATCACATCGAAGCCGCCGAAGAACATCTTGTTCTTCTTCCCTCCGTACACCTTGCTGCCGCCGGTGGCTTTGGCGGTGGCGGCGTAAGGGTCGCCGAAGAGAATGTGGTCCGCCCCCAGCTTTTTGGCAAATTCCTGCTTCGGTTTGATCCGCTCCATCACCCACACCTCGCAGTCGGGCTGGAAGATCTTCAGAGCCTGAACCACGCCGAGACCGATGGTACCGCAGCCCAGCACCATTACCCGCTCTCCCTTTTTGGGGGTGTGGCGCAGCACCGCGTGGAGGGATACCGCCGTAGGCTCCACCAGAGTGGCCTGGTCGTCGGTGAGCTCGTCGCAGATTTTATTGAGCTGCTGCTGGGGGGCGATGAACTGATCGCCGAAGCCGGCCCCTACGTCGGGCAGCTTCAGGGGGCTTGGCTCGCCGTAATTTTCACACAGGCAGTAGTCCCCCTGCCGGCAGAAGCGGCAGGGCTGGGGAATGCTTTTATTGCCGCAGCTGGACATGTACTCCTGGAGGGTCACCCGGTCCCCTACCTGGAACTTCGTGACAGCGGGACCCACCTCGGTGACTACGCCCACATTCTCGTGGCCCAAATAGGTGCGGCGGGAGCCGGGGATGGGCGCCAGAGCGCAGTTGGTGGTGGCGGTGCAGCGGAAAAAGCTGAGGTCAGTGCCGCAGACGCCGCACTGAATGTTCCGCACCCGTACCCAGTCCGGAGCGGGGAGAGGCGGGTCCGGCAGATTTTTGGCGTATTTCACTGCGTTGAGCCCGGTAAACAGCAGACTGTGGAAGGTTTTGGACGCCGCCTTGGTGGCGGCTACCCGGGGCAGACCCAGGTCGAAGTAAATGGTTTTCAATGGGCGCTCCTCCTTTCACGCTGCGTCGGTGCCGCTGGCCTTGCATACTTTTAGGATAAAGCAACCGAAAGGGCTTGTCAAATAAAAAGAGGGAGGCGGCCGGATTTTTCCGGCGGCCTCCCCAGGGATGAAACGCTTACAGAATGTCGATGACCTCTCCGCTGAGGGCCTTGTTCATGGAGCGTACCGCACAGAACTTGCCGCACATGGAGCAGGTGTCGTCGTGCTCCGGGGAGCGGTCGGCACGGACCGCCTTGGCGGTCTCCGGGTCCATGGCGCAGGCCCACTGGCCCTCCCAATCCAGCTTCTGCCGGGCCTCGGCCATTTTATCGTCCATCTCCCGGGCGCCTCGGACGCCCTTGGCGATGTCGGCGGCGTGGGCGGCGATCTTGCTGGCAATGATGCCCTGCTTCACATCCTCCACATTGGGCAGGGCCAGGTGCTCAGCGGGGGTGACGTAGCAGAGGAAGGCGGCGCCGTTCATGGCGGCCATGGCTCCGCCGATGGCGGCGGTGATGTGGTCATAGCCGGGGGCGATGTCGGTGACGATGGGGCCCAGCACATAGAAAGGCGCGCCCATGCAGATGGTCTGCTGGACCTTCATGTTGGCGGCGATCTGGTCCATGGGCACATGGCCGGG
>CALXDD010000006.1 GCA_944386985.1 uncultured Oscillospiraceae bacterium | reverse complement strand
CCCCAATCATCCACCCATTCCTGCTCGTAGAGGAAGCCATGGGTGTCCAACTCGTCCTGACAGATCTCCGCCGCCCAGGTGAGAAAATACTCCGGCGCCTGGCGTGGCACCAGCTTTCTCACATCTTCCATGGCGCTCACCCCAGAAAGTCAGCCAGATCCAGGCTGATGATACCAGTGGCCCCGGCTCCTCGCTCCGGCAGGCCGTAGAACTCCCGGAGGACCCGCTCCGCCTCAACCGGCGTCACACAGGAAAAATTTCCGGTTTTGTGCCCATCGGCGTAGGCTTTAATTTTCTTCTCAGCCTCCGTAATGGACATAGCCTCCACCTCCAGATCCTGGGCAAGGATCTCTGCACATTGGGGCTCTGCCCGCACCAGATCCATCAGCTGCTCCGCCACCATCCATTGAGGAGAGCGCTCCTTGACCCTGCTCTGTTGTTCCCGCAGCTTTCGAATTGCCTCCTGTATCATTCCGCACACCTCCCGATGGCCTCCGCCAGGGACCGGAGGGCCTTCTCCATCCCCTGGGCCGCAGTCTGATCCTCCCGGCCCCGGGCCTTTATTAGGAGTCCGTGGAGCTTGTTGGCCAGCTCCTGGCCCTGGGTGAACAGCACCTCAAACATAGCCAGATCCTTATCGGCGGAGAGTGCCGCCCGCCTCTCTTCCTTCTGAAGGCGGTCCAGCTGGGCCTGAACAGCTGCCAGAGCATCCTCCGCCTCACGGCGTTGGGAGCGGGCAATTTTCAGCTTTTCCTTCAGCTCCGCTCGGATCTCATCCCGGGCCTTCTCAACGGCCTCCTGATCCACCACAGTCTCCACCGCTACATCCACCGGCTTTTCCTTCAACTCGGCCAGTTCCTTCTCCAGCCGGGCCACGGCCTCCATGGCCTGCTCCCGATCCTCATTGGCCCCGGACATACGGATCTTGAGCAGACGCATGTCCTCTTCCATCTTAGCTCGGGCCTCCTCGGCGGTGGCGGCATCCGCCTTGGCCGCTTGGGCGGCCTTCAGCGCCTCGTCTCGCTCCCGGATAGCTGCCTCCAGCTGCCGGGCAGACATGTCGATGACATTGTGCTCCGCCAGGAACTGCTCCCGCTCCTCCCGTGGCAGGGCCAGCAGGGTCAGGGCCTTGGTAGCCCCCAAATCCGCAAGCGCCTGCGGATTTGACCACTCCCGGGCCAGCCGCATCAGGTTCTGGGCGGACCGCTCGGAGAACTCCACCCGCTCCGTCAGCCAGGGCAGCCACTCCCCATGTGGCAGCAGTGCCTTGGCATCGATGAGCCTCCGGCCAATGTCCAAGATGGCAGTTCCGGCCTTTTCCTTCAGACCCAGGATTTCGCCGGTGATGGTCTCGATGTCCTTGGGGCCGTCGCCGGTGGCCTCCATTACGCTCTTGGCAAAAGCCCCGATCTCAAACTTACCCACAGCACTCCACCTCCCCGAAGATCTCCTGACAGAGGAGCCGGTAGTCCCGGCTGGCGGCGCTGGTGACGCTGTAGTCCACCACTGCTGTCTTGAGGAAGGTGCTCTCCGGCACCTTGTCCGTCCGCCGGATGGTCTGCCGGAACACCGGCAGGGGCATGGAGCGGAGCAGCTGCTCCCCCTGCTCCACCGCCGGGCAGCGGTGCCACTGATTGATCAGCACCCCCGTCACCCGGAGGGCCGGGTTGACCTCCCGCATGGAGGCCACCTGCAGCAGCATGTCCGCCATGCCCTCCACGGAAAATCCATCCATCAGCACCGGCACAATGATCTCCCCGGCGGCCATCAGCGCCGCGGTGGAGGCCGCTGTGAACCCCGGCGGGCAGTCAAAGAGCACCACGTCCGCCCCGCCGTCCTCGGCCACGGCTTCCAGGAAGTCTCGCAGTGCAGTGAGACCTGAGGCCCCCCGACGCAGGGCCGCTAAATCCAGCCGGTACAGCTCCTGACTGGCCGGCAGCAGCTGTAGCCCCGGCTTGACTTCGATTACATTGTCCAGCCAGTAGGGCTCGTGGTTCCCCGCCAGCACCTCCGCCAGAGTGACGGTGTCCGGCACCTCGCCGAGATAGAACCGGGTGAGATTGCACTGCCCGTCGCAATCCACCACCAGCACCTTTTTGCCGTAGGTCTCCGTCAGAATATGGGCCAGGGAGATGGTGGTCACCGTCTTCCCCACCCCGCCTTTCAAGTTTTCAATCGCAATCGCCCTCATGGGTATGTACCTCCTGTCAAAATGGCAGATCCGGGGTCTCCCCCAGCTCTGTAAAACTTACTTGCCCAGTTGCCTCACGGTTCTGGGCCTTGGCTTTCCGCCCGGCGTCTACCAAGCTCTGCATGACGCTGCGGCCAGCGGCGTCTGCCAGAACAGAAAAGGTCTGCTTGTCTCCGTCAAAATACAGCGGCCAACGCCCCAGCTTGTACTCCTTGTTTTTAGCAATTTTTAAAATCCGATGCTGGTCCTTATTGAGCTCCTTGTCCTTGGGGTCCGGCCGGAACAGCAGAAAAATCATATCCGCGTCCTGCTCAAACTGGCCACTCTCCTTGAGGTCGTGCATGTCCGGCTCCCGCCAGCCGCCGGAGCGCTCCTGCCGGGTCAGCTGGGCCAGCTCCACCACCAGTGTCCCGGTCTTCTGGGCAAAGGTGTGCAGAGACATGGAGACCGATGCCATTTGTTCCTGCCGGTTGGCCCGCCGGTCCAATTCCGGCTGCACCAGCTGCACATAGTCAATAAAGATCACCTGGAACCCGTATGCCCGGCTGACAGCCTGTATCTCCGTGGCTGTCATGCCGGAGGCCTGGAGCACCGTCAGGTCCCGCCGCAGCATGTCGTCAGACTTTTTGATCAGCGCGGACCAGTCCCCCTCAGAGAGACTGCGGGTTTTGATGTCCCGGGCGCTGATCTGTGCCACATGGCTTACCATGCGGTCCCGGACTTTTCCCTTGCGGGTCTCCAGGGAGAAAAAGCCCACTTTGTACCGCTCTGCCATGTGATAGGCCATCATAAGGGCCAGGGCCGTCTTGCCGTCGGAAGGATATCCGCCCACCATGACCACGTCACCCAGCTCGGTGAAAGCCCCCTCATCCACCGGACTCAGGCCGAAGGAAACATACTCCGGTGCCGGGGCATTCGGGTTCTGCGCGTTGAAAAAATCGTCCAGCATCTCCCGCATAGTCCAGGCGTCGGTCCGGCGGCCGTCGCTGAGCAGCTGCCCCAGGTCCGCGCACAGCGGGCGACACTCGTCCAGGGTGACGGCCTCCCCCAGCTTTTGGGCCAAATCCCTGACGCGCTGCAGACTGGCCTGCTGCCGGCAGAGGGCGGCATACTCCCGCCAGTTGGCGCTGGTGGGCGTAATTTCCATAAGCTCCACCATGTAGCCGTTGTAATTGGGACCAATTCGGTCCCGAATGGTAATGGCGTCCACCGGACTTCCGGAGCGGAACAGCGCCCGGGCCGTCTGGTAGATCAGTCGGTTTGCTCGGTTAAGGAAATCCTCCGGTGACACGACGGCAAGAAGATCTCCCGCAATGTCCGGGTCAATCAGCAGAGAGCCAATGACAGCCCCCTCCGCGTCCAGCTGGTGCTCTAACTTTGCCTGACTGCTCACTGCCATCCGTAGGACCTCCCCTCACCAGGCGGATCATTGGCAGGGGGCCGGGTCTCCGCCTCCACCCACCGTGCGTTGTTCAGGTACGTGCTGGCATAGGGCTTGCCGATGCCGGCCTGCCAGCCGGGGGAGGCTACCTGCCGCTCCAGTGCCCGGCCAATTCGGGCAATCAGTCCGTCGTCGGGCTTCAGCTTGTCCCAGGCGCGGATGGCCGCCTGCCGGTCTTCGTTGCGCACGTTGGCACTGTAGTAGGTCCAAAAGGCTTCAAACCGCTCCGGCTTCCACTCTGCGGTAGTCTTGGGCCTCCTGCCCACCCTGGGCCGATTCTTTTTGGCTGCCTCCTCACTCGGTCCCCCTTGGGGGACTATAGGGGGTATATATAACTGGTCAGTAACTGTATCCTTATTACATTTCACCGTTTCGTGAAATCCATTTCCCCGTTCGGTGAAATGCATTTCACCGTTTGGTGAAATGGGAAGAAGGAGCTCGTACACCTTCAGCACACTGTCCGCTAAAGCATACCAGACCGTCCGGTCCGTCTTGTCTTCACTGTAGTTCCCGGTCAGCAGTGCCTCTTGCTCTTTGAGCTTGGCGATGATCCTCTCCAACTGCCGACGGGACCAGAAGGGAAACAGCTTAACCAAGGCCTCCAGGGTGTTGTAGGTCCAGGTGCGCCCGTCGTGGAAATGCCTGCCGTTGGCCTGGTTCTTCGCCACCCAGAAGGCCATAGCATGGAGGAAAATCGCACCGTCCACGCCATAGCGCTGGGCCAGCTCCGCATTAAAATGAAACTCTGTCATCCGCTCCCCCTTGCGTCAGCGCTCACCGTGTGCTATACTGAATTTGCCCTCATGGGGATCTCCCCCATGACTGCCCCGTAAGGCCTGCCCGCCTGCGGGGCTTTTTTTATGTCCTCTCACGGCCGTGCCTCCTCCAGCTGGACGACATAGAGCCTGGGGCCTTCCTCCTGGTAAGACCGCAGCCCGGCCTCCAGGGACGTCAGATCCCAATACCGAATGGTCTCGGCCACCGCCAGGCTCTGCCGGGCCTCGGCGTCCAGCCGGGAAGCATACAGGCCCGCCCCGGCACACAGAGCAGCCACCGCCGCGGCCAGCAACGCCAGCCAGATCCGCCGAAGCCACCGTTCCCGGCGCATCTGCTCCCGTGTTCTGCTCATGCGGCGCCTCCGTCGTCCGTGGCCCGCTCGGCCACCCACTTGTCAAAGAGCTTGGTATAGATCTCAAAGATCCGGTGTTTGCTCTCCGGGATACGGATGCAGATGGCGAAGGGGTAGACCCCCGCCTCAATTCCGGCGGCCAGTCGGTCGTTGGACGTGGGCAGTCCCAGCTGCCGCATCCGCACCGCCAGCTCACAAAGGGTCATGGTCTCAATTCTGGGCATGTTTTGTTACCTCCTCCGATAGTTTCAGGTTCAGCGCCGCCTGGACTAATTCGTCCAAATCGGCCATAATGGCGTCGAACAGCGGCCGCTCATGGTCGTCAATGATACCGTCCTCGGCGATTTGCAGCAGCTCCCGGTCCCGGTGCTGCTCGGCGAAGCGGACCACCTTGTTGATCAGCTGAATGGAGGCCCTGGGCAGATCCAGCACCTGTACCTCCGGCACCACTTTGATTTCCCCTGAGGCGATCCGGTTGTGCTGGTAAGCAAGATACAGGGCGTCGTAGACAATGCACATGCGGTCCACCACGTCGGCGGGGGGCAGACGATGGTAGCCCTCGTATGCCTTGATGCTCTCCACGGAGATCCCGATGGCCTCGGCGGCCCCTTCCTGGGTCTTTCCGGCCTTGATCCGGGCTGTTTTGTAAATATTCGTGTCATACATCGACATGGACAAATTCTCCTTTCGAGGGATAAGATAAATCATGCAGAGCGGTCCCGGCCCAGCAGCTCGTCCACCGAGCAGTGGAAGAGATCCGCCAGCTGCAGGAGCTTGGCAGCAGTCGGATAAGATATCCCCCGCTCCCAACTGCCTACCGCCTGGTGGGTGACCCCCATCCGCCTGGCCAGCTCGTGCTTCGACATCCCCGCAGCTTCACGAAACTGTTTGATACCCGTAAAAATCACCTCCTTTGACATTGGTAAAACGGTATGGTATAGTAACTTATAATTGCTTATTGCATCGAGCAAACCAAAAGGGGGCAGATGATCCAATGGTTCTTCCAGATTTTCAGGACTTCTTAGCGTCTCTTGATCAGGATACAATATCCGGGATCATGAAGGACGCCAATATTGCCATGAAAACCGTATCAGAGCGTCAAGGCGTAAGTCCGGAAAACATTCCTGGCTTACAGCTGCTTAGCGGGAGCTATCAGGTCAGCCTTGAGCTTCTTGCTGTTTATCACAAATGGCTTGAGCAAAACTTGTGATTGTTTCATCTGGCACAGAGAACCCCCCCTTGGCGCCGTATCGGGTTTGCACTGCCCACTGAAGATTAAGCTCATCAATTGCAATCGCAACCCTGACCAAACGCTCAACCGTTTCCAAGGAACCTGCGGTAGGTGAGATTCCTCGGTCCAGCTCTTTCTTTGCCAGCGCTAAGCATTGATTTCCAATTTGTTCCCAGAGGTTACTATGGTTTTTCTCCATTACTTCTCACCCCCTCTCCGCCCGGCGGTGTAATTTTCTCTATCATTGATCATGATGAAAAGGAGCCTGTTATGTCTGATCTGAAATGGGAATCTCCTGGCCAAAGGCAGCGAAGGGAGCAGGCATCTCAGGAGGCCGCCATCGCCACAGCTGCGCTTGTCCAGTCATTACAAAATCAGCTTGACGAATATCACGCCCAGTATGAGGCCCTCGAAAAAGACTACCGCACGCAGTGCGCCAAGGATGCGAAAAAGGCATTCCGTCAAAACCTCATATGTGGCATCATTGGCGGTGTGACCGGGTCGGCCCTGGGTGGGCTTCTGGTCTACTATTGGCCGGCTGTTGAACGCACCCTCATTTCTCTTCTTCACTGAAACACCTCCTCTCATTTCCATCATCCCTCACCCCCTTCCCGCCCGATGGTGCAATTTGTAGTTACTGTCTACACCCTTAGAATAAATCCTTAATCAAGGAATGTCAATAAGTTTATTCTTAATTAAACAATTTTGTCATACTGTTCAATTCTTAATTAAGGAGTTGATGCCCTTGGATGCCGAAAAATTTGTGCAAAACATAAAAAGCTACTGCGAGCTTAGAGGAATTAAGCCAACTGTAGCCTGCCGAGAAAGCGGCGTTGGGACCAGTTTCATCAACAATGTTGAGCGGGGTCAAACCCCCTCCGTAGCCAAGGTTCAGATGCTGGCCGACTACCTCGGCGTTACCACCAGCGAGCTGCTGGGCGAAAAACAGCCCGCCACCGGAGAGGGTGACTTATCCCCAGACGTATCCTCCGTCCTCGATGCGTACCAGCAGGCTACCCCCGAGCTGCGTGCCGCTGTCCGCCGTGTACTGGGCATCGATGACCCCTAACTCCTTCACCCCCTTTCCACCCGGCGGTGCAATTTGTAGTTACTGTCTACACCCTTAGGATAAATCCGTAATCACGGAATGTCAATGGCAAAAAGCTGTAATCACATATTTTATCCGTAATCACGAATTCTTTTATAATAGGAGTGATGCCGATTGAATGTAGAAGTTTTTGTGCAAAACATCAAATACTACTGCGCAAAGAAAGGGGTAAAGCCGACAAACGCCTGCAAAGAAAGTGGTGTTGGAGGCAGTTTTATCTCTGACATCAATCGGGGTCAAACCCCCTCCGTAGCCAAGGTCCAGATGCTGGCCGACTACCTCGGCGTCACCACCAGCGAACTGCTGGGCGAAAAACAGCCCGCCACCGGAGAGGGTGACTTATCCCCAGACGCATCCTCCGTCCTCGCTGCGTACCAACAGGCTACTCCCGAGCTGCGTGCCGCTGTCCGCCGTGTACTGGGCATCGATAACCCCTAACGCCTTCACCCCCTTCCCGCCCGGCGGTGCAATTTGTAGTTACTGTCTACACCCTTAGCATAATAACGAAAACCGTAATTGTCAATAGCGTTTATCGCAATTCTACAATGCTCACAAATTACGAAAAACGTTATTGTTGATTGTGCTCATAAAGGAGGTGACTCAATTTTGGACATTGTCGACCGAATGTTTGAGTTAGTTGATAAGACCTATACCGAACAGAAAGACTTTGCAGCAGCGATACAGGTGCATCCGACAAGGGTGAGTGAATGGAGAAAAAGGAAATCGACATCTTATCAAAAAAGGCTTCCGGAAATTGCTAAAGCACTAAACACGACTACGGAATACCTCCTTGTAGGTAATGAAAAACAGCCCGCCACCAGAGAGGGTGACGGGCCGTCAGAAAATGAAATTTTATTCAGGTCATTGCCTCCTGATCTACAGGAGGAGGCGCTGCGGTACATGCGGTACTTAGCAGCGCAGAAAGATAAGCCCGGAGGATCTGAGGGTTGATCCGGCGCTCCAATTGGCGAAATTCTACCAGGCGTTCCAGCTCGGTCATGGCATGGCCTCCTTCGTTGGTCTTGCCCCTGACCGACAATCGGCAAAAGTTGCACATGGGTGTGCAATCAAAATATGTCCAAGTTGGACATATCATAAGGAGGATCTTGTAATGAAGGCTGTCCTACTTTGCGCTTCTCTTATCCTGCTTATTTTACTTTCCGCTTGTTCAGGACAAAATCAAGGTACGCTGCAAGATAATACACCAGGAGACAACTCCCTCAGTTCTTTGCCAGGTCAAGATGAGCAATCTCCTTCTACGAATAACGAAGGTTCTTCCAGCGGTGAAGACCTTGCAGAAACGGATGAAAAGGGCATCTCTGGTATGGATTCATTTACAATCAGATATGTTTTGCAATCTGATCCGTTCTGTATTCCCATGACAGAAACTGTCCCCGCTCCCGAAGCAGCTGGAGACATATTCTCAGCATCTTGTTCAAGCTCTGGTTCTGGTAATGCTGGCGTATTATATGACTATTCACTCACATTGGATGCGGATGAGGAGGTTATCAGCGCTTCGCTTGGTGTAAGCAGCACAGGCGCGAGTGAACAGGAACTATTGACTGCTGCAGATTTGTACTTCTACACAATCTCCATTGTTCCTTATGATACCGCAGATGAAGAGACGTTGACCGCTTGGTTTGAGGATAATCTCCCTAACGTAACAAGCGACGGAATCACAACAACTATAGGAGAGGCAACGTATCAATTGTATGGAACCCCTGGTTCAATGTATTGGGTAGATATTTCAAAAACTGTGAATTAAAAGAGAGGGAGAATCACCATGAAAAAAATCATTCTCGCGTTCTTAGCTACTGTCATGCTGACCGTCAGCGCCAGCGCTGTCAACCTCTATGTGGACACGGCAAAAATCAATACAGACGTTGCCCCGGTCGTAATAGAGGGACGCACTCTGGTACCTGTCCGAGCCATTTTTGAGGCCCTTGGCGCCACAGTGGAATGGGATCAGTCCACTAAAACAGCCACTGGCACCAAAGGCGACACGGTTATTACCATTCAGATCAACAACACCACCGCTTATGTGAACAATGAAGCCAAGACGCTGGACGTGCCTGCCCAGCTGGTCAATAACCGCACCATGGTGCCGGCTCGCTTCATTTCCGAAGCCCTGGAGTGTGATGTGACTTGGGACCAGGCAACCCAGACCGCCGCTGTGGCCAATGAGACAAAGGGTCATCAGATCTATGTGACAAAGACCGGTAAGCGGTACCACTATGATCCCAACTGCAACGGCGGTACATATTACGAGGCTACCCTGGCAGAGGCCATGGGGAGAAACCTCACCCCGTGTGAAAAGTGTGTCCTCAAGTGAGCGATTACTCGCCATGAATAACCCCAGCCCCACGATAATCCGCAGGCGCCTGCGGATTTGACCGTGTCCAAGTTGGACACCTGAATAGGCAGGAAAAGCACCGCCCCAGCGCGGGGCGGTACTTTTTTACGCTTGCTTTTATCGAACAATCGTTTTATTATGGTGCAACGGGAGGAGGGGAATGCCATGGAATGCCGGAAATGCAGCAGGGATTTGCCGACAGATGCCATTTATTGCTGTTACTGTGGCCGCAGGCTGACGGGTAGCCCCCGCAAGGCCGCCAAGCGCCCCAACGGGGCCGGCAGCGTGTACAAACTTTCCGGCCGCAGAGCGCGCCCCTGGGCGGCCTCCAGGAAAGGAATATGGCTGGGCACCTACGAGACAAAAGCGGCCGCCCTGGAGGCCTTGGAGCGCTCCGCAAGACGTCCCATCAGCGACGCTATCAACCTGACCCTGGAGGAGATCTGGGAGCGCTGGAAGGCTGAGAAGTTTGCGGCCTTGGCGGAGAAATCGCAGGAGGTATACCTCACTACTTGGCCCATTTTTGCCGGCCTAACAAGAGAAAAGATGCGGACCCTCCGGACAGAGGATGTCCAGCGCTTGGTGGACGACCAGGTCCAGAAGGGCCGCAGCCGCTCCCAGTGCGAGAAGATCCGGAACCTGTACAGTCAGCTTTGTAAGTGGGCCATGAGAGAGGATATCATCGACCGTAACTATGCCGAGTTTCTCCGGCTCCCCCGGGGGAAGAAGCCCCAACGGGACACCTTCACGGCCAAGGAGCTGGCGATCCTCCAGCAGGACGCCGAGACCTGCGACACCTCGAAGCTGATCCTCATACTGATCTTCACAGGCTTCCGCCTCAATGAGCTGCTGCTTCTGCCCATGAGCGGCGTGGATCTGAAGGAGGATACCCTGACCGGCGGGGAAAAAACGGAGGCGGGCCGGGACCGTGTGGTCCCGATCCACCCGACCATCCGGCCCTACGTGGCGTATTTTGCGGGGAAGGCAAAGAGGGATCTGTTGATCAGCGGCTACGAGGGGAACCGGGACCAGAAGAATTTCCGCAGCCGAGACTACTACCCCACCTTGCGGCGCCTGGGGATCAGTACGCCGGCTCGGCCCATGAAGCCACACAGTTGCCGGTACACCTTCGCGACTATGGCCGTCAGTGCGGACCTGCAGCCGGAGGCTCTGCAAAAGATTATGGGCCACGCCCAATACTCTACAACGGCAAATATTTATGACCAAGGTGATCTCCAGCGTATCCAAAAGGAGATGGAAAAGCTGCCTGGAATTGATAGTAATTTGTTAGAAACCGACGAGGAATGAGGGTATCTGAACAGGTGGTTAAATCCATGAAACCCTTGCAAAATCAGCGTTAGACGCTACCAGGCACAGAAAGAAAGAACTTTTAAGCAGTGGGTCCGGGGTTCGAATCCCCGACGGGTCACCAAAAAGAAGGACAGCTCAAAAGGCTGTCCTTCTTTTTGTGTTTCGCCGCCCAGAGGGCGGCTAAACCCTTCGGTCATTCAAATGCTCGGGCGAAATAAATCTGTGCGCCGCCCCTCTGTATGGGACCCCAAGCCATCCATATCCTTAAACCCGTCCGTTAAATCCGGAAAGCCCTCAAAGCCGCAATGCTTTTAGGGTTTTTCTTTTTGCCTGCTTCATCCTTTTTCAGCAATTTGTTTGTTACATAGACGTTCCCGCCTCATACCGGCATGTTATTTTCTGTTTTTTCTCCGGTCTGGGCCAGAGCGCTCAAAATCCAGCGCCGGGCGCTGACCCACTCCTCTTTTTCGGGAGTGATCTGCAGCACATAGGCCACCCGCCCCAGAAGCTGCCGCAGGTATCGCTCCTCCGTCCCTCCGATCCTCAGCCGGGCCATATGATCCGTTGCTCCGTATTTCCTGCAGAAATACAACTCCTGCCGCAGCTTCCGCAGATATGCGGCGGGCACCGCAGGCTTCTCGTTGACCACCAGCCCCGTCACCACCTGCCGCCGCCCCGCCGGGAGCCACCGGGTCTTCCTCTCGTTGAGGAAAAAGCCCCTCTCCCGCAGCCGCTCCGCTGCAAAATCCGTTACCTCCTCCGGGGCAAAGTCGCCGGAGAAGGTCATGTCGTCGCAGTAGCGGGTATAGCGGATCCGCCGCCCTCTGCACCAGTCCGCCACCTCCCGGTCAAATCCCGCCAGGAGAATATTGGAGATGGCCGGGGAGCTGGGAGCGCCTTGGGGGAGCCTGTCACGATAGTAGCAGAGCATGGTCAGAAGCACCCGAAGCGGTTCGCTGTAGATCTCCGGCGGGAAGGCTCTTTCCTTCACAGCGGAGTAGAGGACGCTGTCGAAAAAGTGCTGGATATCCAGCTTCAAAACCGCCGGCTGGCCCGCGTGGGGAGCGGCGTTTCGGAGAAGGCTGCCGCCGTAGCGGTAGGCCGTGGCGTTGGGGGAGATGGGCATGTGGACCAGCAGCACCTGGGTGATCCGCCGCTGAATGGTTTTGAGGAGGGGGTCCGGTACAAAGAGGGTCCGGAATCCTCCGCTCTCCTTGGGAAGATTCACAGGGCGGTAGTGCTTCTCCAGGGAATTGCTGACGGCATATAAGGTCCCGGCGGGGACCTCCAGGTCATGGACAAGGGAGGAGAGCTCCCGATAGACGATCAAAAAGCTCTCCTCCCTTCTCTTCTGACAGAGCAATACAAATGTGCATGGGGAGCCGCGCGGCGGTATCTCGATGCACACCGCCGGTGTGCTGGAATACCGCAAGCGGTCTCGCCTGAGCGCAGCGAATCCGGTGAAATGCCATTGCCCGGCAGCGACTCGCGGCCGGGGTCCTGAAAAGGAACCAACGCTATTGCTCTGCGGATATTGGTGATATCAGGTCTCAAAAAGTCCAGGGACCACCTTCGCCAGAGCCCGGGCCAGCCGGGCGTGGTTCTCCCCGTCTAAATGGAGATAATCCGGCGGCGCGGCGGCGGCAAACTCGGCAGCGTCCAAAAAGACGCAGTTGTATTTCTCCGCCAGGGGCCGGTAGTGATCCGCCAGCTCCCTGGAATACCGGAGGCCCAACTCCCCCCGGAAGTTCTCACAGCTTGCCGAAGTCAAAATCCCCTCCCCCAGATGGGGCGGCGACAACAATAAAATCTTCATTCCCTTCAAAAGGGGATCGTAGTCCGCAAGGCCCCGGACCCTTTTAAGAAGGGTGTCCATGGCCTGACCGATGTTGTAGGCCGTAAGGCCGAACCGGGCCTTCAGATCGTTGGTGCCCAGCATCAGAATCATCAGGTCCAACGGCCGCTGGGACTCCAGACAGGGAAGGAGATACCGCCCGCCGGTCTTTTCCCCCAAAATGGGGTCCTCCGCCAGGATGGTGCGGCTGTTCTGTCCCTCCTCAATGATCACATACCCCGGCCCCAGGGCCTTCTGGAGGCGGCCCGTCCAGCGGGTGTCCTCGTCAAACCGACCGCCGGTGCGGCCGTCAAAGCCCCAGGTATTGGAGTCTCCAAAACACAAAATCCGTCGCTTCATGTCCTTCTTCTCCCTTGGGAAGGACCTACCGCCTGTCCATCTCCACCGCTGTGCGGAGGGCAATCTCCATCATTGTGGTGAAGGTGGTCTGACGGGCCTGGGCGTCCAGAGCCTCTCCAGTGACCAGATGGTCGCTGATGGAGCAGAGCGCCAGGGCCCGCTTGCCGAGGCTGGCCGCCACACAGTAGAGGCCGGCGGCCTCCATCTCCACCGCCAGCACCCCCATGGCGCCCCACTCCGCCGTGCGGTTTTTCACGTCGTAGAAGTTATCAGTGGACACCAGGTTCCCCACCGGCATCTCCACCCCCATTTTCCGGGCCGCCGCCACGGCGGTCTCCAGGAGGGTGAAGTCGGCAATGGGGGCAAAGGTGCCGGGAAGGCCGTACTGCTGGGGAAAGGCGGAATTGGTGCAGGCCCCCTGGGCCGCCACCACGTCCCGGAGCTTGAGCTTGGGGCTGATGGCCCCAGCGGAGCCGATGCGGAGGATGTTCTCCACGCCGTACTGGCTGTAGAGCTCCGTGGCGTAAATGGCCATGGAGGGAATGCCCATGCCCGAGGCCATCACCGACACTGGTACGCCCTCGTAGGCGCCGGTGTAGCCGTGGATGCCCCGGACGTTGTTCACCAGTTTCGGTGCTTCGAGATAGGTCTCGGCAATGAATTTGGCCCGGAGCGGGTCGCCGGGCATCAGCACCGTTTTGGCAAAATCGCCCATAGCGGCGCTGTTGTGAGGAGTAGCCATACCGTCGTCTCCTTTCTGCTGCATACCGCCGTCAGCCCCACAGGGCGGACAGCATGGGAACCACCTGCTTCTTCCGGCTCATCACCTTGGGCAGGAACATGACATTGTCCTTCAAAGATGCGTTGAAGGCCTGCTCCGCCAGCTCCGGGTCCCCCAGATAGAGGAGCTGAGATCCCTCCTTCAAAACATCGGTGAGCATGAGGATCATGAGGCTGTAGCCCCGCTCCTTCATGGTCTTGTGCATGAGGGCCAGGAATTCGTCCTTGCGCTGGAGGTGGCGGTCGGAGTCGATGCAGGTGATCTGGCTGATGCCGAAATCGTGGCCCGCAATGTGGAACTCCTTGAAATCGGTGAACAAAAGCTTCTCCACCGGCTGGTCCTCCGGGGCAGAGGCCTCGAAGATCTCCCGGCCCAGCTGCTCAAGAGACAGGTCCGCGAGGCTCGCCATCCGCTGGGCCATGTTCCGGTCCCGGGGAGTGCAGGTGGGGGACTTGAACATCACCGTGTCGCTGACAATGGCGGAGGCCATAAGGCCCGCCAGGCGCTTGGAGGGCATGACGCCCCGCTCCTGGAACATGGCGGCAATGATGGTGGTGGTGCTGCCCACCGGCTCGTTGCGGAAGTAGATGGGGTTGCCGGTCTGGATGTCCGCCAGACGGTGGTGGTCGATGATGGCTACAATGTCCGTCTGGTCGAGGCCGGGCACCGACTGGGCGGCCTCGTTGTGGTCCACCAGCACCACCCGCTTGCGCCGGGGCTTCAGAATGTGGTAACGGGACAGGGTGCCCACCACCTTCTCCTCCTCGTTGAGGATGGGGTAGCTGCGGTAGCGGCTCTGGAGGACCACTTCCTTCACGTCGTCGATGTAGTCGGTGAGATGGAAGCACTCCAGATCCTTGGTGCGGCACACGCTGCCGGCGGGGATGGCCTGGAAGAGAAGACGCACAGCCCGGTAGGTATCATAGGGGGTGGAGATGATGCAGGTGTCGGTCTTCATCTGCCGGAGATTTTCCGGCAGCTCCGCCTGGCAGAGGATCACACAGCCCACCCCCTGCTCCACCGCCGCCCGGATGATCTCGGGCTGGCGGCCGCAGATAAGGATGGTGCTTTTCTCCTTGAAGGGCAGGGGGTCCAGGCCGCAGGGCAGGGCGATGACGACCTTGCCGCTGATGGTGTTCACCACCTGCCGGGGCTCGTTGAGAAGCTCCCCCTCCAGCACGCTGAGGATGTTGAAGATGGGCACCCGATCCAGCGTGGGATCGGCGATGGTCTTCATATCCTGCTCGGCGATGTCGCCGGAGGTGAGCATGCCCACCAGCTTTCCCTCATCGTCGGTGACGGGGATGGCGGCGATGTGCCAGTCCGCCTCCATGGTGGACCAGGCCCGGTTCACCGTGACGGCCTGGTTGAGGATGGGGGGCACATCGTACTCCAGGTCCTGGACCTGGGTGCGCATGTCGGTGATCAAGAGGGGGGGATCAAAGTTGAACCGGTTAAGGATGGCCCGGGTCTCGTCGCTGAGATGGCCCAGCCGGGCCGCCACATATTCCCGGTCGCCCACGGCGTTGCGCAGCGTGGCGTAGGCCATGGCGGCGACGATGGAGTCGGTGTCGGGGTTGCGGTGCCCGGTGACGTAGATCTTGTCCAAAAAATCTCCTCCTTCTGGAGCGTGATACGGGATAGGTCCAGTATACCAGTCTTCCCCAAAAATGCAAAGGGAGATTGGTTTATTTTACCGTCAGACTGTCGCAGTAGGCGGCGGCGTCAAAGGGGTCCAGGGGGCTGTCCTTCCTGAGATAGAGAGGGTGGTGGGGGTGTCCCCGTTTGCTGCGGGCCCCGGCGGTGAACCACCGGGCGCCGCGGCCCTCCCCCAGGGCGATCATGTCCCGGACGCAGGGGATGAGGTAGCTGCGCTCCTCAATGATGTTGCCCCAGGCGGCCCACACCGCCGGTGCGGGAGAGAGGGAGAGCGCGTAGTCGAAGGCGGCCATGTTCTCCCGGTGGAGGGTTTCGTTGCGGCTGCGCTCCATATCTTTGGGCCGGGTGGCCCGCTGGGCGTAGACATTGAACATGATGAAGCTGTCATAGCCGTTGGAGTGGGCCACCCGCTCCACGGATTTAAGGGTGTTGTCCAGGGCGCCGGGGGCGGCGGTGGAGGGATTGATGCCCACGCAGATGAGGGGCTTTTTCCCCCGGGTACCCAGGATATACCGGTACTCGGTGTATGTATTGGGGACATAGAGCCACTGGGTGACGTCGTAGTCCGGGGAGGGGCGGAGCGCCGCCTCCAGTGCCTCCTGAAAGGGGAGAATGGTGAGAGCGGCGGTATCGCCGCTGGGAATATGCATAAGGGGTGCCTCCTTTTTTGTCCGCTCAATCGCCGGGACGGGCTCTTTTTCTTTTTTCCCCTCTGACGAGGGGGCTTTTTCGTTTTGTCGGTACCCGACGATGTTTCGAATGGTGTTATGCCTCCGGCGGGTAACTTTTTGTACGAGCAAAAAGTCACCAAAAACTCGCTTAGAACCAAGGTTCTAAGGACTCCTTTATTTCCTATTATGGGAAGTCTTGTACCGTTTGTGCTGTTACCTTTATGCGGCTGACGCTGCAAGGGGGTGACAGTTCCCCCTGTTTCCGCGCTTTAAGCGCGCTCCCCCGGTGGTTGTTGGGGTCCCTGCAATTCCAGGCCCAACACAAGCCTTCCCCTGGGGGAAGGTGGCACGGCGCAGCCGTGGCGGATGAGGGGAACGCCACCGAAAAGCTCCAAACCAACTCGGAAGGAAAATCAAAAACGAATCCTGATTATTTGACGGGAAAACCTCCGAATCAATCTGCTGAATATCGATACCGTTCCCCTCATCCGCCTCCTTCGGAGGCACCTTCCCCCAGGGGAAGGCTTAGAGATACGGCTTTTAGACAAAACAGCCATCGTCAACCCACCAATGGAGCGCGCCGAAGCGCGGTAGTAGTCTGTACCGGACACGTCAACGGAGCGTCGGAGGCAACAGGACCAAAATAGCCAGGGGGGACTATCGTTCCACGTCAGGACAAGGGAGTCCTTAGAACCGTTGGTTCTAAGCTGATTTTCGCCGAGCCGCAGCGAGGTGTTTCGGAGCGCAACCGAGCGCAGCGAGGTTCTTAGCGCGGAGATTCCTGCTTTTCTTCCGCGAGAAAAGTAGGCCGCCGGAGGCTTAACACCAAACGGCACACCGTCGGGCACCGACAAAAGGAACCATCTCCGTCAGCGGGGCAAAACACCAGCCCGCCCTGACGCAGAATGGCAGGAAGGGCCCTCCCCGCCGGGGGAGGACCCTCCAATCAACTCACTTACTCACACCGGTGGGTCATAATGTCCAAAATGGTCCGGTCGGTCTGGTGCATGCCCTCCTTGGCCAGAAGGCCGATATTTCGGATGGTGTTGTCCACCCCCTTGGTGACGATGCCGTCGCCGGACTTGAACTCCCGGCAGTGGCAGTACATCCGGTAGCCCAGAATCCCCGCGTCCACGCTGGCAGCGATCTTCGCCGCGCAGGATGCCTTGGCCCCATCGCAGATGGTGCCGGAGATAATGGCCAGGGCGTTGACAATGGTGTGGGCAACCGCATCCCGGCTGCCGTCCATCAGGTAGGCAATCCCCGCCCCGGCGCCCACCCCGGCGCTCACTGCCCCGCAGTAGGCGGACAGCCGCCCGATGCCGGTCTTCTGATGGATGGTCACAAGATCGCTGACCAGAAGCGCCCGGTACAGCTTCTCCTCCGATACCCCCAGCTTACGGGCGTAGCGCACCACCGGCACCGAGGCGGTGATCCCCTGGTTGCCGGAGCCGGAGAGAATCACCACCGGCATCTCACAGCCGCTCATCCGGGCGTCGGACCCGGCGGCGGCCCAGGCCCGGGCCTCGGTCTTGATATCCTGGGGGTAGTCGCTGAGGAGAATGGAGCCGATATTGGCCCCCCAGGTGCCCCGGAGTCCCTCCTCCGCAATGGCACAGTTGCACCGCACCTGCCGCTCCAGCAGCTCCTTCACCCGGGAGATATCCACTGTATTGGCAAAAACAATAATGTCCGCCACGTTCAGAACGCTCTTGTCGGTGAGGCTGTCCTCGGCAGAGTCGCCAATCTCCTTCTCCAGCACCACCTGACCGTTCTTGGCCATGTAGACGATGTTGCTGTGGTTGTTGGCGATGCGCACCACCGCCTCATCCTCCCCGGCCCAGCCGGTGATGCGGATGTCCAGCAGGTGGGGCGTCTCAGGGCAGAGAATCTCTGTGGGAGTCTCCTCCTCAAAGGCGGCGATCGCGGCGTGCTGGCTTTCCGGCACGGCGGAGATCACCTGCAAAAGCCGGTCCGGGTCTCCGGCCACAATGCCGGCGGCCACGGCGGCCTTGATGCCCTTGCGCCCGCCGGTGTTGGGCACAATGACGCTCTTCACGTTCTTCATAATGTTGCCCGACACCTCGATGCGCAGACGCTGGGGCAGCGCCCCCAGCAGCTGGCGCATCTTGGCGGCGCAGTAAGCCAAAGCAATGGGCTCGGTGCAGCCGGTGGCCAGCAGCAGCTCCTCCTGGAGGATGTTGATATAGGCTTGCTCAATGGCGGGAGTCAGCATGTCATTACCTCCTAACAGCAGTTCTCACAGCTTCCGCAGGTCTGGTAGTTCTCAGGCAGGGAGTCGTCGTCGGTGACCCAGTCCGCCACATTCACCACCTGATACTCGGTGGGAGAGGTGCGGATGATGACGCGGCTCAGCCCGGCGTTGATGATGAGACGGCGGCACATGGAGCAGGAGGTGGCGTCGCTGAGGATCTGGCCGGTGGCGGCGTCCTTGCCCGCCAGATAGAGCGTGCCTCCCACCATGTCCCGCCGGGCGGCGGAGATGATAGCGTTGGCCTCGGCGTGGACGCTGCGGCACAGCTCATAGCGCTGGCCCCGGGGCACCTTCATGGCCTCTCTGGCGCAGTAGCCCAGATCCACGCAATTCTTCCGGCCCCGGGGCGCGCCGTTGTAGCCGGTGGCGATGATCTCATCATTTTTCACAATAATGGCGCCGTAGCACCGGCGCAGGCAGGTGGCCCGGCCGATGACCGTCTCGGCGATGTCTAAATAATAGTTTTCCTTGCTGATGCGCTCCATAAGCCCCTCCTTGTTAATCGTAGTAACAGTATGCCTGAAAATCGTGAAAAAAGCAAGCAAAGCCAGAAAAAAAGGAACCGGACAAAAGGCAGGCCTTCATTGTAAACCATTAAAAATAATATGGTTGACAATTCTGTCAGGATGTGGTACAGTCCTTTTGAAATGACGCAAGGAGGATATGTGATGACTGCAACGGCAAAGCTTGGCACGCGGGACATGGCGCTGGTGGCGCTGATGACCGCTCTGATGGCCATTTGTTCCTGGATCTCTATTCCCACCACGGTGCCCTTTACCCTCCAGACTTTGGGGGTGTTTCTGGCCTGCGCCCTGCTGGGGGGCAAGCGGGGGTCCCTGGCGGTGTTTGTGTATCTTCTGCTGGGCGCTCTGGGGCTGCCGGTGTTTGCTGGATTTTCCGGCGGCGCAGGGGCTCTTTTGGGCAGCACCGGCGGCTACATCCTGGGCTTTTTGCTTCAGGCACTGGTCATGTGGGGCATGGAGGCGGTGTGGGGCCGGGACCGCTGGTGGAAGCTGGCGTTCTCCATGCTGCTGGGCCTCATCGTCTGCTATGCTGCAGGCACCCTCTGGTTCATGGTGGTCTACGCCCGTACCACGGGGCCGGTGGGGCTGGTGACGGTGCTGGGCTGGTGTGTGATCCCCTTTGTGGTGCCGGATCTCATCAAAATGGCCCTGGCGATTTTGCTCCAGCGGAGGATCGGAAAATATGTGGGATGAGCCGCTGCCCCTGCGGCCCCACCACGGGCTGTGCATGGCCTTTTTTCAGGGGAAGGGCTACAGCGGCGGCTTCACCGCCGCTCTGGCGGCGCGGCTGGAGGAGCTGGAGGGCGCCCGCCGTCCGGTGGTGCTGACAGTGGGAACGGATGCGGTATGCGCCCCCTGTCCCCACAATGAGGGCGGGGTCTGCACGTCGGCGGAAAAGACGGCGGCCTACGACCGGGCGGTGCTGAAGGTCTGCGGCCTTCAGGAGGGTGTCGTGCTGGCCTTCTCCGACTTTACCCGGCTGGTCCAGGAGCGGATCATCGCTCCGGGCCTTCGGCGGCAGGTCTGCGGGGACTGCCAGTGGGACAGCCTCTGCCGCGCCACACCCAGCCGGTGGGCCTGAGAGGGCACCCACGCCGCCGCTCCTGCCTCTCCTGGGAGAGGCGGATTTTTATCGGAAAATTGGGAGTCCGCCGGACTGTCCCTCTTGCCAGAGGGGGCGTCCCGGACTCCCGAAATTTTCCATAGCCCCGGAGAAGCTTTCGACAGAAAATAGCAAAAGGCGCAAAACCGTCCCCTTGTTTTTGGAGAAGTTACCGGTTGACAAGTCATATGCTTTCTCTGTAAAATAAGATGATTTATGAAAGCTTCGGGAAAGGAGAACCGACATGAGCGGCGCGCTGCGGAAAGAACGACACATGGCGATGGCGTGGATGCTTTGCGGTATTGGTATTTCCTTTTTTCCCGTGGTATCGGCAGTGAATTGGGATTCCGGCTTTGCAGGCAATGGTGTTTGCAGGGGGCCGGAATTTTTTTGCGCCGAATCGGACATAAGAGCAATATAGAAATCAATACGGAAGGAGTTTTGGAATGGGCAAGGACGTCATCATCGCCTGCGACTTCGCGGGCAAGGAGGAAGCGCTGACCTTTCTGGACAAGTTTACGGAGGAAAAGCCCTATGTGAAGATCGGCATGGAGCTGTTCTATGCGGAGGGCCCCGCCATTGTGCGGGAGATCAAGGCCCGGGGCCACCAGATCTTCCTGGATCTGAAGCTCCACGACATCCCCAACACCGTCAAGAGCGCCATGGCTGTGCTGAGCCGCTTGGATGTGGACATGTGCAACCTCCACACCGCCGGCACCGCCGCCATGATGACCGCCGCCCTGGAGGGTCTCACCCGGCCTGATGGCAGCCGCCCTCTCCTCATCGGCGTCACCCAGCTGACCTCCACCAGCGAGGAGCGGATGCGCAAGGAGCTGCTCATCGACCACCCCCTGGACCAGGTGGTCATGGCCTACGCCAAAAACGCCGCCGACTCCGGTCTGGACGGTGTGGTCTGCTCTCCCCTGGAAGCCGCCAAGGTCCACGAGGTCTGCGGCAAGAGCTTCCTCACCGTCACCCCCGGCGTCCGCTTTGCCGATGGGGATGTGGGGGACCAGGTGCGGGTCACCACCCCCGCCAGAGCCAAGGAGATCGGCTCCGACTATATCGTGGTGGGCCGTCCCATCACCCGTGCGGAGGACCCTGTGGCCGCCTACCGCCGCTGCGTCAGTGAGTTTGTTGGATAATCTGTAAGGAGGAGTTGAACGATATGAAAACAGAAGAGATCGTTGCCAAGGCACTGCTGGATATCAAAGCCGTGTTCCTTCGCCCGGAGGAGCCCTTCACCTGGGCCAGCGGCATCAAGAGCCCCATTTACTGCGACAACCGTCTGATCCTCACCGCCCCGGAGGCCCGGAACACCGTGGAGAACGCCCTGGCGGAGACCATCCGGCAGGAGTACCCCGACGTGGAGGTCCTCATGGGCACCTCCACCGCCGGCATCGCCCACGCCGCCATTGTGGGCCACATCATGGGCCTGCCCATGGGCTACGTCCGCTCCGGCAACAAGGACCACGGCCGCCAGAACCGCATTGAGGGCAAGCTGGAAAAGGGCCAGAAGGTTGTGGTGGTGGAGGACCTCATCTCCACCGGCGGCAGCTGCATCGAGGTGGTGGAGGCCCTGCGGGAGGCCGGCGCCGAGGTGCTGGGCATTGTCAGCATCTACACCTACGGCATGCAGAAGGGTCTGGACCGCCTGGCCGCCGCCCACGTCCGCAACGTGAGCCTCACCAATTTTGACGTCACCGTGGAGGTGGCTGCGGAGGAGGGATACATCCGCCCCGAGGACAAGGAGCGGCTGATCGCGTTCCGCAACAACCCCTCCGACGAGAGCTGGATTCACTGAGGAAAGAAAGGAAGGTTTCTCACCATGCGCCATTTGATCGACATTACGGACCTCTCTGTGGAGGAGATCGACGAGCTGATCGCCACCGCAGAGGACATCATCGCAAACCCCACGAAGTATCAGGACGTGGCGGCTCACAAGCAGCTGGCCACCCTGTTCTTCGAGCCCTCCACCCGGACCCGCCTCAGCTTTGAGTCCGCCATGCTGGGCCTTGGCGGCAGCGTGCTGGGCTTCTCCTCCGCCGCCTCCAGCTCCACCTCCAAGGGTGAGACCGTCACCGACACTGTCCGCACCGTCAGCTGCTACGCCGACATCATCGCCATGCGCCACCCCAAGGAGGGCGCCCCCTTCGCCGCCAGCCAGCGCTCCCAGGTGCCTATCATCAATGCCGGCGACGGCGGCCACAACCACCCCACCCAGACCCTCACCGACCTGCTCACCATCCACCGGGAGCGGGGAAGCCTCAGCAACTTCACCATCGGCTTCTGCGGGGACCTGAAGTTCGGCCGTACCGTCCACTCCCTGGTCAACGCCCTGTCCCGGTACACCGGCATCCACTTCATCTTCATCTCCCCTGAGGAGCTGAAGATGCCCAACTATATCAACGAGTCCCTCCAGAAAAAGGGTCTGCCCTATGAGGAGACGGAGAGCTTAGAGGACGCCATGCCCAAGCTGGACATCCTCTATATGACCCGGGTGCAGAAGGAGCGGTTCTTCAACGAGGCCGACTATATCCGCCTGAAGGACACCTATGTGCTGGATCCGGACAAGCTCCAGAACGCCAAGAAGGACCTGTGCATCCTCCACCCCCTGCCCCGCGTCAATGAGATCGCCGTGGCGGTGGACGACGATCCCCGGGCCCGCTACTTTGAGCAGGTCCGCAACGGCAAGTTCATCCGCATGGCACTGATTATGAAGCTGCTGGGCCTGAAGGCCTGAAGAGAAAGGAAGGTACTCCCATGAATATTGACAGCGTACAGAATGGCATTGTGCTGGACCACATCAAGGCCGGCGCCTGCATGGAGATCTACAAGTACCTGAAGCTGGATCAGCTGGACTGCCAGGTGGCCATCATCAAGAACGCCAAGAGCAGCAAGATGGGGAAAAAGGACATCATCAAGATCGACTCCCCCATCGACCTGGATCTGGATGTGCTGGGCTACATCGATCCGGACATCACCGTGGACATCATCAAGGACGGCCACCTGGTGGAGAAGAAGCACCTGGCCCTGCCCAAGAAGCTGGTGAACGTGATCCACTGCAAGAACCCCCGCTGCATCACCACCGCCGAGACGCAGCTGGACGCCATTTTCCTCCTCAGCGACCCCGAGAAGCGGACCTATCGCTGCGCCTACTGCGAGGCGGAGCGCAAGAGCCGCCGCTGAGAAGAGGCGGAAATTCCGACACAGAAACAGAGAAAAAGGGAGGGGCCGGGCAAACGCCCGGCTCCTCCTCTTTTGCGCTCTTTTCCCAATCCGCCGTTACCACAGCTGCCGCAGATTGAAGTAATCCTCCATAGAGCGGACAAAGGCGTTGATAATGACCCGGTTGCGCTTGCGCCGCTTTACCAGCATCAGCTGGTTGGTGACGATGGGCTTCTCCAGGGGGATATACACCACCCCTGCCAAAGGACGGAACTCCACGCTGGGAGAGCCCACAAAGCAGTACCGGTGGTGGTTCAGGGCAATCTGGCTGCAGGTCTCAATATTGGAAATGCGGCTGACATTTTTCAGTTCATAGCCCCACGCCTTTAAAATCTCCTCGCTCTCGGTCCGCCGGTCCGGCGTGCCGCTGAACAGCAGCATGGGCAGATTTTCCAGTACCGACAGGGGCACCCGGTCCAGCGACGCCAGCGGATCATTCTGGGGAACCTGGAGACACAGCTCGTCCTCAAAAAGGACATAGCAGTTGTAGCGAGACTCTGTCTTTTCCCGGAAAGTGGCCAGCTTGGCGGGCGTTTCGTTGTTCAGCACCAGATCCGGCAGCTTCTCCTCCCGGGTGGTGGAAAACAGCAGCTCCCGAATCTGGACGCTGCTGCGCTTGTCGATCTGAATAGGCACCTCCGGGTACTTTTCCATCAGGGTGTTCACGGTTCCAAAGGCAAACAGCTCCATCACCGCACAGCTGCACAGAGATACCGGTACTTTGTTCTGCTGCTCCCGGCGTGTGGCATCCTTTACATGAAAATGGTCGCTGAGCGCCCGCACATCCTCCAGTACCTTCTGCACCATGGCGTAGGCCCGCGCCCCCTCCTCCGTCAGCTCTATACCGGTGCGGGAACGCAAAAACAGGGTGGTATTCCACTCCTCCTCCAGCTGGATCATCGCCTTGCTGACGCTCTGAGCGGAGAGAAACAGCTGCTCACCGGCTTTCCGGATGGACCCTGTCTCTGTCACCGCCTCAAAAATATATAGCTGCTCCAGTCTCATTCTCTGCCTCCTGTCTGAGCGTCATGCTGCTCAGGAGTCATTGTACCATTCTGAAAGTCCGGGTGTCAACCTGAGGTTGACACCCGGACTTTTGCTATCCAAACCGTTGCTTTACAGAAAAGCGGAAGTTTTTATAATAAAAGTATGCCTATTCCTTATCACAGGCCCATAAATGGAGAAAACGCAAGGAGAGATGATACCGTCATGAGAAAGAAATACTATGTGAACAGCCTTATCGTTGTGCTGCTCATGTCTCTGTTCCGATTCCTGCCGCCCTTTGGCTCTATGACCACATTGGGTATGACCGTACTGGGCATTTTCCTCGGCGCGCTGTGGGGCTGGATCACCTGCGACATGATCTGGCCCAGCGTGCTGTCGCTGATCATGTTGGGCTTCACCGCCTACACAGACAATGTGTCCGCCGCCTTTACCTCCACCATCAGCAACGGCACCATTCAGCTGATTTTGTGGCTGCTGGTGTTCTCAGCGCTTCTGACCACCACAGGGATCTCCAAGTGGTTCGTCACCAAGCTGATCCGCTCCAAGCTCTGCAGCGGCCACCCCTGGCGGCTGTCTCTGGTGCTGTGCCTTGCGGTGTGGATCTGCGCCGCCTTCGGCGCCGGCTTTGCGGCCATTCTCCTCAGCTGGCAGTTCGTCTACACCATCTGCGCCCAGGTGGGCTACACCAAAAATGACAAGTGGCCGAAGATGATGGTCTGCTCCATCGTTTTCTTCAACGCTCTGGGCGCGCTGCTTCTGCCCTTCCAGGGCGGCGTGGTGGCCAACTACGGCTTTCTGAGCAATGCCTCCGGCGGCGCCTGGGCCAGCTACAACTATGTGCAGTACCTCTGCTTCAGCCTGCTGTTCAGCGTTGTCACCATGGCGGTCTACCTGCTGCTCCTCCGTTTTGTCGTCCGCCCGGACGTAAGCCGTCTGAAGGAAAAAATCCAGGTGGAGGACGTGGAGGCTCTGAACACCCGGCAGAAGATGGCTCTCTGGGCTCTGGCCGCCCTGTTCATCCTCACCATCCTGCCCAGCTGCCTGCCCGCCGGCGCCGCCAAGGACTTTCTCAACCGTCTGGGCACCACCGCCTGTGTGCTGGGTCTGGTGGCCTTCATCACCTTCCTCCGGGACAAGGACGGCAAACCCTACTTCACCTTTAAGGAGCTGGCCAACAACGGCATCGCTTGGCCCTTGATCTTTATGGTAGCCACCGCCACCACCATGGGCGGCGCCCTGTCCTCCGCGGACACCGGCTTCACCTCCACCGTCACCTCCCTCTTTGCCCCCATTCTGGCCAACGCCAGCCCCTATACCTGCGCTGCGGTCATTGCCATCGCCACCCTGGCCCTCACCAACGTGATCAACAACACGGTGGCCGCCGCCATCATGATCCCGGTGATGTACCCCTTCGCCACGGAGCTGGGCATCAACCCCCTGATGATGACCGCCCTGATCTGCTTCTGCGCCAACTGCGGCCTTCTGCTGCCCTGCGCCAGCCCGGCGGGCGCCATGCTCCACGGCAACAAGGAGTGGGTCAGCACCAAGGAGGTGGAGATCCACTCGCTCCTTGGCATCCTGGCCCTGGCCCTCACCGCCATCTGCGTAGGTATCCCTCTGGGCAATCTGATCTTTCAGTAAGTCTATATAAGCATATCTGGAAAGGAGTACCTCTGTTATGTCTTCCATACTCAATCCTCCCATTACGCCCAAGGAGAATTACATCCGTGCCGCCAAGCACCAGAACCCCCTGTGGCCGCCCATGAAGTCCGACTCTATCAATTTCTCTCCCCGCATCTACCCCGACAACGTGGCCCGGGCCTTTGTCCACGACGGCCTGCCCTACGACGGCCCCGTGGGCGGCAAGGACATCTTCGGCATCAACTGGAAGTACATCGAGATCGCCGGCGGCTCCATGGTGGAGCCGGGCAATCCCTTCCTCAGCGACATTGAGGAGTGGCACGACAAGGTCCGCTTCCCCGATCTGGACAGCTGGGACTGGGAGAAGAGCGCCCAGGAAAACCGGGAGCACCTGAAGACCGACAAGCTGGTGGACATTTGGATCTTCAACGGCATGTTTGAACGCCTCATCTCCTTCATGGATTTTGAGGAGGCGGCGGTGGCCCTCATTGATGAGGACCAGCAGGACGAGGTGAAGGCCCTGTTCCAGGCCCTGACCGACTTCTACAAGAAGCTTATCGACAAGTTCGTCCAGTATTACGCCGTGGACTCCGTATTCTTCCACGACGACTGGGGCTCCCAGCGCTCCCCCTTCTTCTCCCTGGCCACCTGCCGGGAGATGGTGGCCCCCTACCTCAAGCAGATCGTAGACCACTGCCACAGCCACAACCTGCTCTTTGACTTCCACTGCTGTGGTAAAAACGAGCCCCTGGTGCCCGCCATGCTGGAGTGCGGCATGGACATATGGGGCGGCCAGCCCATGAATGACAAGAAGATGCTGGTGGACACCTACGGCGACAAGATCCTCATCGGCATCCACTCCCCCTTCAACCCGGCCCACCCCGCTCCTGCCGACGACAAGGATCTGTACCGCCAGGTGGAGGCCTTCCTGGCCCCCTATGCCGACAACCTGAAGGAGAAGCCCTTCTTCCTGATGGACCTGCAGCCGGACCCCCGGGTACGGGAGGCATTCTTCCAGATCAGCAGCAAGCTGCTGCAGGACTGAATTTTGTTTACTTTTCTCCCTCAATATTACATGCGAAAGCAGCCGCAGAGTCTTCTGCGGCTGCTTTTACCAAACGCGGCGAGCAGTTGATATTAGATAATTTTTCAGGTAGAATAGTCTATACACAAAAAGATGTCCGTAAAACCAAGACTTTTTGAGTTGGTTGTGGGAACATTCCGGGACTTTCTGCGTCTGAGATATAAAAGGCAGCAATAGAAGGAGGGACTGAACATGGCAAAGAAAAAGCGGCTCGTTCCCATCATCGCTGTGATTTCGATTTCCGTACTATTTGTCATTGGATTTTTTCTGTTTGGAATTAGAGGGTATGGCTGTTCCGTCGGCCGATATTTGGAAGCTTCCGATGGAAGCAGCATGGTGGTTGTGGATAACGAACCGGTTCAGATGTCCAACCAGACGAATTGGAAGTTGTTTGATGGGTTAGATACTGGTGATAAAATTTGGGTGGTTCATGACGGAATGGAAAACTATTACCCGGGGCGGACCGGGGTATATGCGATTTTGAAGCTTAGCGATGGCAATATAGACGATATCCCCCAGACTGTTGTCAATCAGTTAGCCGAGCTGGGATGGCTGTGAGGACACAGCAGCGAAGGCCATTTTGTATTTTAAAACACTCTTAATTGTCCACGCAATGTCTAACATAATCAGATCAAAAGCCCCGGCGAAAGATTCAAACTTCCGCCGGGGCTCCGTTTCTCTCCGCCGCGGCAGCGGCGAAGCGATGATTTACTTCTCAATCAAGGTCTTTCCGTCCATCTCCGGGGGGCACTCCAGGCCCATCACATCCAGGATGGTGGGGGCGATATCCGCCAGACGGCCGGGGTGCAGCTCCACCGCCGCACCCACCACAATAAAGGGCACCAGGTTGGTGGTGTGGGCGGTCATGGGGGACCCATCGGGCTTGGACATCTCCTCGGCGTTGCCGTGGTCGGCGGTGATCATGGCGATGCCGCCCATCTTCTTGGTGGCCTCCACCACCCGGCCCACGCAGGTGTCCACGGTCTCCACTGCCTTCACCGCCGCGTCAAACACGCCGGTGTGGCCCACCATGTCGCAGTTGGCAAAGTTCAAAATCACCACATCGTAGTTGCCGCTCTCAATGCGCTCCACGCACTTGTCGGTAACCTCTACGGCGCTCATCTCCGGCTGGAGATCATAGGTGGCAACCTTGGGAGAATTCACCAGCACACGGTCCTCACCGGGGTACACGGTCTCCACGCCGCCGTTGAAGAAGAAGGTGACATGGGCGTACTTCTCCGTCTCGGCGATGCGCAGCTGGGTGAGGCCCAGATGGCTGAGGTACTCGCCCAGGCCGTTCTTCACCGCCACACGGGGGAAGGCCACCTGGACATTGGGCATGGATGCGTCGTACTCGGTGGTGCAGACATAGGTCACAGGGAAGAACTGACGCTTGAAGCCGTCAAAATCAGGGTCCACAAAGGCCCGGGTGATCTCACGGGCCCGGTCGGGGCGGTAGTTGAAGAAGATGATGGAGTCATTGTCGGAGATGGTGCCGTCCTTGTCGCACACCACGGGCTCCACGAACTCGTCGGTAACGCCGGCCTTGTAGCTCTGGGCCACGGCGTCCACAGGGTCGCTGTTCTGGATGCCGCTGCCGTAGACCATGGCGTCATAGGCCCGCTCCAGGCGGTCCCAGCGCTTGTCGCGGTCCATGGCGTAGTACCGGCCCATGACGGTGGCGATCTTGCCAACGCCGATTTCCTTGCACTTGGCCACGGCCTCGGCCACAAAGTCCTTGCCGCTGGTGGGGGACACATCACGGCCATCCAAGAAGGCGTGGATATACACCTTCTTGAGCCCCCGGATCTTGGCCATCTTCAAAAGCGCCCACAGGTGAGTGGTGTGGGAGTGGACGCCGCCGTCGCTCAGAAGGCCGTAGAGGTGGAGGGAGCTGTCGTTTTTGAGGCAGGCGTCCATGGCGGAGACATAGGCGGGGTTCTCAAAAAAGCTGCCGTCCTCAATGGAGCGGGAAATGCGGGGCAGGTCCTGGAACACCACGCGGCCGCCGCCGATGTTGGTGTGGCCCACCTCGCTGTTGCCCATCTGTCCCTCGGGCAGGCCCACATCCAGACCGCTGGCGGACAGGGTGGTATGAGGGCAGGTGGCAAAGAGGTTATCCAAAACGGGAGTTTTGGCAACGGCGATGGCGTTGCCCTCGTTAGTGGGATTGAGGCCAAAACCGTCCATAATAATCAGTGTTGTCGGTGTTTTTTTCATAGTAACCCTTTCTTTGAAGAGAAAACATCAAAGGGAAGAGTGGGCGGCGGAGGAACGTTCCTCGCCTCCGCTCTCCCCTTTTGAAGGATCGTCAGGCTGGATGCGCCGCAAAGGACGCCCCTATTTTACTATTGCAGAAGAAATTACTCCTGGTTTGCAGCGTTGATGATCGCGGTGAACTTCTCGGGCACCAGGGCAGCGCCGCCGATGAGGCCGCCGTCCACGTCAGGCTGAGCCAGCAGCTCCGCGGCGTTGCCGGGATTCATGCTGCCGCCGTACTGGATGGTGACGCTGCGGGCCACGCGGGCGCCGTACAGATGACGGATGGTGGCGCGGATGGCGTTGCAGACCTCGTTGGCCTGCTCAGCGGTAGCGGTCTTGCCGGTGCCGATGGCCCACACAGGCTCATAGGCGATGACGCACTTGCGGGCCTTCTCAGCGGGCACGCCGGCGAAAGCGGCCTTGGTCTGCAGGGCAATCAGCTCCATGGTGATGCCCATCTCACGCTGCTCCAGGGTCTCGCCCACGCAGATGATGGGATGGAGGCCAACCTCCAGAGCGGCCAGTACCTTCTTATTGACGGTAACGTCGGTCTCACCAAAGTACTGACGGCGCTCACTGTGGCCGATGATGACGTACTTGACGCCCAGATCCTTCAGCATATCAGCGGACACCTCGCCGGTGTAAGCGCCGCTCTTCTCATAGAACAGATCCTCCGCACCAATGGCCACGCGCATATCCTTGAAAGCGCGGATGGCGGCGGGGATGTTCACGAAGGGCACGCACACCACCACATCGCACCACTTGGCCTTGGGCAGCATGGTCTTCAGCTCCTCGGCAAACTTCTTGGTCTCGGTGGCGGTCTTGTTCATCTTCCAGTTGCCGGCGATGATCGTCTTGCGGTATCTACGGTTCATGACTGTTTTCTCCTGTTTGGAAATATTTTATTTTATATGAAATCGGGAGGAGATTCTCCCGTGGGATCACGACGTTTCATGTAGGGAAGCGGTCAGCAGCAGGGCCCGGCCCCGCTGCCGCCGCCAGAGTGTTTCAATCCGTTTTTTCGGGGGATTCCCTTCCCCGAAAAACACCCCGATTCAGCCGCCCGGGGGCAGCGTCTCCAGTGCGCACACTGGTGAGGGGGAATCTAAAGGGGGGATGCAATCCCCTCTTTACTTATCCAGAAGGCAGGCCACGCCGGGCAGCTCCTTGCCCTCCATGAACTCCAGGCTGGCGCCGCCGCCGGTGGAGATGTGGGTCATCTTCTCGGCATAGCCCAGCTGCTGCACAGCGGCCGCGCTGTCGCCGCCGCCGATGATGGTGATGGCGCTGGTCTCGCTGAGGGCCTTGGCCACAGCCTCGGTGCCCTTGGCGAAGGCGGGGAACTCAAACACGCCCATGGGACCGTTCCAGATGACGGTACCGGCATCCTTCACAGCGTCGCAGTAGAGCTTCACAGTCTCAGGACCGATGTCCAGGCCCTGCCAGCCGTCGGGGATCTCGCCGGCCTTGACCACCTGGCTCTTGGCGTCGGGAGCAAAGGCGTCGGCGCAGACGGTGTCCACCGGCAGCAGCAGCTTCACGCCCTTGGCAGCGGCCTTCTCCACCATCTCCTTGGAGTAATCCATCCAATCGGCCTCCAGCAGGCTGTCGCCCACCTTGCCGCCCTGAGCAGCGGAGAAGGTATAGGCCATGCCGCCGCCGATGATAATGGTGTCGGCGATCTCCAGCAGGTTGTTGATGACGCCGATCTTGGAGGAAACCTTGCTGCCGCCCAGGATGGCCACCAGGGGACGCTTGGGGCTGGCCAGAGCGCCGCCAATGATCTCCAGCTCCTTCTGAATAAGGAATCCGCTGACGGCGGGCAGATAATCAGCCACACCGGCGGTGGAGGCGTGGGCGCGGTGGACAGCGCCGAAAGCGTCGGACACATAGACATCCGCCATGGAGGCCATGGCCTTGGCCAGCTCGGGATCGTTCTTGGTCTCGCCCTTCTCAAAGCGGGTGTTCTCCAGCAGCATGATCTGACCGGGCTTAAGCGCGGCGGCCTTGGCCTTGGCGTCGGGACCCACCACGTCATCGGCCATGATGACCTCCTTGCCCAGAAGCTCGCTGAGGCGCTTGGCCACGGGCTTGAGGCTCAGAGAGGGAACCACCTCGCCCTTGGGCTTGCCCATGTGGGAGCAGGCGATCACAGCGGCGTTCTGGTCCAGCAGATACTGGATGGTGGGCAGAGCGGCCCGGATGCGCTTGTCATCGGTGATGACGCCGCTGCCGTCCTTGGCCATGGGCACGTTGAAGTCGCAGCGCAGAAGGACTTTCTTGCCCTTTACATCGATGTCCCGTACAGTCTTTTTATTATAGTTCATACGATTTCCTCCTATCCGTTTTCCAATAGTCTGTCCAATGTTTTGCACACATATTTAAATAAGGATGGGGCTTTCTCTGATCAAGCTCTTTCCAGCGCCATCTCCCCCTGGCCGGTCAGCCCTGGGAAGCCCTGCTGGCGCAGCGCCTCGTAGGTGAGGATGGCCACGGAATTGCTGAGATTCAAGCTGCGGGCCTCCGCGCGCATGGGAAGCCGGATACACCGCTCCCAAAAGCGTTCCCGAAAGTTCCTGGGGAGCCCCGCCGTCTCCTTGCCGAAAAACAGCCAGCATCCCTCGGTAAACGCCGCCTCGCTGTAGGCTCTCGGCGCCTTGGTGGTGGCCAGCCACAGATTGTCCGCCGCCTGGGGATTCTTCAGGAAGAAGTCCTCCAGATTGGGATAGGTCCGTACATCCACCAGATGCCAGTAGTCCAGTCCGGCCCGGCGCACCGCCTTCTCCGAGATGTCGAAGCCCAGCGGCTCGATCAGATGGAGGGTGCTGCCGGTGGCGGCGCAGGTCCGGGCGATGTTGCCGCAGTTCTGCGGGATCTCCGGCTCCACCAAAATAATATGCACCACGGGAAAACCACGTCCTTCCGCCAACACCCTTTGAATCGATCCACATTGTAATATAAAATTTCCCGGATTTCAATAGAAAAAGTCCAAAAATACCACAAAATATTAACCATTCCCTCCGCACCGGCAGGTGGGTTTTGCTATATTTACCAAAAAAAACGGGAGGACCGGCGGCCCTTTTCTGTGAAAAAAGAAAAACCATAAAAAATCGACCGAAAATTTTGCAAAATAACCATTATGCCCCCTTGTTTTTTCTCAGCGGTCATGTGTATAATAGAAGTACGCTATCTATGGAAAAAAGAAAGGGGCGAGACGGTATGAATCCTCGCTGTGTGGCGATCCATCTGCCCTGTGATGATCGCCAGATGTTCCACGGAAAACCGCTGATGCTGCAAAATGTCATGTTCTGTCCCGCACTGACCTGGTGCGTGCGGGCATGGGTGGCCCAAGGCGTCCGGCGGTTTTTTGTTGTGTGTGAAGAAAAATGGACGGACCTGGTCCTGCCCTGCTTCCCCTCAGACGCCGCTCCACAGATCGTCAGCGGTGAGCAGTGGGCCAGTCAGCTGTCCGCCCTGCGGGAACAGGGCGTGGAAGTGGAGGAATACCGGGAGCCGGTGCTGCCCATCGGCAATTTGATGATGGCCTTCCACAATCTGGAGGAGCTTGGCCGCCTGCAGGCCGCCTGCCACGACGCCTCCAACGCCTATCATCAGAAGCGGGGCGTCCATATTGTGGACCCCGCCAGCACTTTTATTGATCCCCGTGTGGATATCGGGCCGGACACGCTGATCCTGCCCAACACCATTCTCCGGGGCCGCACCGTTATCGGGCGGAACTGCGAGATCGGACCCAGCACCATGCTGGACGGCTGTACTGTGGGGGACAACGTCACCATCAATACTGTCCAGGCCCAGGACAGCACCATCGACGACGGCTGCGAGATCGGGCCCTACACCCACATCCGGCCCCACTGCCATGTGGGAAAGGACAGCAAGATCGGCGCCTTTGTGCAGCTGAAAAACTGCAGCTTGGGGGAGGGGACCAAGATGGCCCACCTCACCTATGTGGGGGACGCGGACGTGGGCGTCCACTGCAATTTCGGCTGCGGCACCGTTACCAGCAACTACGACGGCTTCAAGAAGCATCGCACCACCATCGGCGACCATGTGTTCATCGGCTGCAACACCAATCTGGTAGCGCCGGTGACGGTATCTGACGGCGTGTATATCGCCGCAGGTACCACCGTAACCCGTGACGTCCCCGCAGACAGCCTGGCCGTGGGCCGGGCCCGCCAGGAGAACAAGGAAGGCTGGGCCCGCCGCAACCGGGAGCTGAGGGGCCGTAAATAGTGCTGAAGCCCCCTTGGGGACGGCACACACCAGATCGAGAATGAGGAACCGGGAAAAGCAACGAAAGAGAGAGGACACAGACTATGATTTCCAGAGGTAAAGACATCAAGGTGTTTTCCGGAAACGCCAACCGGAAGCTGGCCAGCGATATCTGCAAGTACATGGGTATTACGCTGGGCGAGAGCGAAGTGGGCCACTTCGCCGACGGGGAGGTATTCGCCTCCATCTACGAGACGGTTCGCGGTTCGGATATCTTCCTGATCCAGTCTACCTGCTCCCCCGTCAACGACAACCTGATGGAACTGCTGATTATGATTGACGCCATGAAGCGGGCCTCCGCCGGCCGCGTCACGGCGGTAATCCCCTACTTCGGCTACGCCCGTCAGGACCGGAAGGCCAAGGCCAGAGATCCCATCTCCGCCAAGCTGGTGGCCAACATGCTCACCGCTGCCGGCGCCGACCGGGTTTTGACCATGGACCTCCATGCCGCCCAGATCCAGGGTTTCTTTGACATCCCTGTGGATAATCTGCTGGGCAACCCCATCTTTGTGGACTACTACGCCAAGAAGTTCGGCGAGCGCTGCGAGGACATGGTGGTAGTTTCTCCCGATGTGGGCAGCGTGGCCCGCGCCCGGGCCTTTGCCCAGAAGCTGCACATGAACCTGGCCATTGTGGATAAGCGCCGGCAGAAGGCCAACCAGTGCGAGGTGATGAACGTCATCGGCGACGTGGGGGGCAAGGACTGCATCCTCTTCGACGACATGGTGGACACCGCCGGGAGCCTGTGCAACGCTGCCAAGGCCATTGTGGAGGTGGGCGGCGCCAAAACGGTGTACGCCTGCGCCAGCCACGGCGTGCTGTCCGGTCCCGCCATGGAGCGCATCAGCAACAGCGTCATCAGGGAGCTGGCCCTGCTGGACACCATCCCCTCCGACAGAGCCCAGGGTGTGGAGAAGGTCAAGTATCTCACCGTGGCTCCCATGTTTGCCGAGGCCATCGAGCGTATCTATCAGGAGATCTCTGTTTCTAAGCTCTTTATGTAAAGATCTTCCGGGGGGAGCAGGCTCCCCCCGGAGGCCCCCCACCACCAGTGACGTCGGTCACTGGTGACGCCGCCCAAGGCGGCTGAGTCAATGAATTTTTGTCAGGCGCATGTCCTGACAAAAATGATTTCAATTTATTCTTTTGCCTGGTGGCAAAAGAACCGGGGGCTGCGGCCCCCTGGCCCCGCAGCGTTAAGCAAACATGCCAGCGGCATGTTTGTAGCGTAGGCCACATCGCGCCCGCAGGCGCATTTCGAAGCGCAACCGAGCGCAGCGAGGCGCTTAGCGCAAAGATCGGCTATGCCGCGAGGAGACCGCACCTCAGGGATCGGTAGCTGCGGCTCTCTGGCCCCCCGATGGGGTTTTGTTAAGCCTGCGAGGCTTTTTTGCTTCCGCGGGACTGCAGTGCAGTCCCGCGGTATTTTCTGAGAGAAGGAGTAACCTCTCATGTTTTTCAAGAAATCTGCCGGGGGAATCTCGTGGCTGCTGGTATGCCTGGGGAATCCGGGAAAGCAGTATGAGAACACCCGGCACAACATCGGCTTCCTCACCGCCGATGCCTTGGAGAAACGCTATGGCGTGAAGATCAACAAGCTCCGCTACCGGGCCCTTACCGGAGAGGTCAAAATCGGAGGCCAGCGGGTGCTGGTGATCAAGCCCCAGACCTATATGAACCTCAGCGGCGAGGCGGTGAAGCTGGCGGGCGGCTTCTATAAGATTCCGCCGGACCATGTGCTGGTGATTTCCGATGATGTGTCCCTTCCCCTGGGAAAGCTGCGCATCCGCGCCGGCGGCAGCGCCGGAGGCCACAACGGCCTTAAAAACATCATCGCCCACCTGGGCACCGATCAGTTTCCCCGGATCAAGGTGGGAGTGGGCGCCCCCGCCCACCCCGACCACGAGATGGTGGACTGGGTCATCGGCAATTTTACCCCCCAGGAGCGCAAAACGGTGGACGAAGCCATCGAAAAGGTGCTGGACGCTGTAGAGTGCCTCATAGAAAAGGGCGTCAGTGAGACGCAGAACCGGTTCAATTGAATATGGCAGGGGCTGTTCAGGTTTCTCTTTTTTCCGGTCAGCCCCTTGCCGGGATAAAAAGCCGCTGCAGAACTTCCTGTTCTGCAGCGGCTTTTTTATGGGTTTTTTACTTTTTTACCTGGGTCAAAGGCAGCTTCACCACAAATTCTGTGCTCCACCCCGGCGTGGGGCGGCTTGCCAGCGCGATGGTCCCGCCGTGCTGCTCCACGATCCGCCGGGTGATGGCCAGCCCCAGTCCGCTTCCACCGCCGGAGCGTGCGTCGCTGCCCACCACAAAGGGATCAAAGATCCGCTTGGCCCGGTCCGGAGGGATACCCGCCCCGTTGTCCCCTACCCGCAGCACCGCCTGACCATGCTGCACCGCCACCGCAAAAAACAGCATGGTACCCAGCCGGTTGTGACGCAGAGCGTTGGAGAGAAGGTTGTCCAGCACCCGCCGGAACTGGGGCGGGTCCAGAGGGCAGAGAATGGGCCGCTCGGGGATGGAGATCTCCAGGGAAAAGCCAGCCAGGTCGATCTCGTCGTATTTTACTGCCAAATACTCCCGCAGATACTCGCAGAGATCCGTGGGCTCCGGGTGGAGCATGAACTCCGGGTGTTCTACCTTGCTGTACTCATGGAAAGCGTTGACCAGCTCCGTCAGCGCCTCCGCCTTGGTCTGAATGGCCTTGAGATACCGCTTGATGTCCTCCGTGGGCACCTTGCCGTCGCAGATGGCATCGATGTAGCCGGAGATGACCGTGACGGGAGTTTTCAGGTCGTGGGAGATATCGGCAATCATCTTCTGACGGTCCTGATCCAGCCTTTTCCGCTCCGCCTCGCTGGCCGCCAAGCGGTCGGAAAACCGGTCGAAGCTCTCGCCGATCCGGCGGATCTCCCGGGCTCCGCCGCAGTCCCCCACCCGCACCAGAGTGCCCTCCATCTGGGCCTCCACCGCGTCGTTGAGCCGTCCCAGGGGCCGCCCGATCTTCCGGCTGAGCCACCAGAGAAAGGCCCCTACGCTGAGGAGGTACAGGGGCAGCACCAGAAGCCAGACCTTCCAGGACTGCTGGTAGCGGCGGTAGTAGCTGTCGTCTGTGGTCAGCTGCTCCCGCAGCAGCACCGTGACGGGCCGCCCCTCCGGCCCGGCGGCCTCACCCCGTAACAAAATGCTGTCGGGAAAACGGCTGCCGGAGAGGTACTCCAGCTCCTGTTGGGTGTAGGCGGTGCGGCCGTCTCCAAATCCGCCGAGCACCACCTGCCCCTCGCTGTCCACCACCATGGTGGCGGTCTCCTCCCCGTTCTCGTCATAGGTCCAGCGGACCAGCAGGCTGCGGCCCGCCAATTGCCCGGATAGGGGGTAGGTGTCTACCGCCATCGCCTGGCCTAAGGGGTGGACCAGAGCCAGGGCGGAGGGAGCGCAGAGGGTATCAAAACCCTCGCCGGAGGCGTAGAGCAGCACTCCCTCCAAGTCATAGACGGCAAAGGTGTCCCCCTGCATCATCACATAGCGCTCCAAGCTCTCATAGTTTCCCTCCGCCAGCGCCGGGTCCGCCAGAAGGCTCTCCCAGTCCGTCGGCTGGTAGAGTCTCCCCAGCCACCAGTTCCACAGGAGAAACACCCCGCCCGCGATAAGAAGCAGCGTCAGGGTGAAGAGGAGGAAGCTCCGGGCCAGCAGAGCGAAGAGGCTCCCCGGCGCCCGGTTTCGTTTACTTTTCAAGCTTGTACCCCAATCCCCGGACGGTGATGATGCGGCTGGGGTTCTTGGGATCGTCCTCGATCTTCTCCCGCAGCTTGGAGATATGCACCATCATGGTGTTGTCGTCCCCCTCGAAGTAGGTGCCGATGGCCCCCTCGTAGAGCTGGATCTTGGTAAAAATCCGCCCGGGGGAGCGCATGAGCAGGGCCAGAATCTTGTACTCCATGGGCGTCAGGAGGATGGCCTTTCCCCCCTTGGTCAGCTGGAAATTGGCGGTGTTCAGCGTAAGATCCCGCACCGTCAGCACATCCCCCGTGCTGCGGGCGGCCCGCCGCAGCTGCGCCTTCACTCTCGCCACGATCTCCACGGGGTTGAAGGGCTTGGCGATGTAGTCGTCCGCCCCTAAATTGAGACCCAGGATCTTGTCGTTGTCCTGGCTCTTGGCGGAGAGGATCAAAATAGGGATGTCGCTGTATTTTCGCAGGGCGCGGGTCAGCTCAAAGCCGTTCATCCTGGGCATCATGATGTCCAAAATGGCCATATCCGGCGTCTGTTCCCGGGCCAGCGTCAGGGCGTCGGCGCCGTTGTCCGCCTCCGCCACCCGGAAGCCCTCCCCCTCCAAATAGAGCTTCAGAAGGGCGCGGATGTCGGCGTCGTCCTCAGCAATCAAAATCAAAGGCTCCACGATACGGTTTCTCCTTTCCGTTGGTGGCCCCATTGTACCAGATTTTTCTTCCCCGGAAAAGGCCGCAGGGAGGGAATTCTGCCCATTCTTTAGAAACTTTAAGGAAAAAAGCAGCGGAGTGATCTGAAGCTCCGCTGCTTTTTTCTCTGTACCGCTATCGTTTGAACAGGCGGCAGCTCCCGCCTCTACCCACGCGGCGCGCTGTCACTCCTTGTACTCGCTGGGCGCCACGCCTGCGTATTTTTTGAAGATCTTGGAGAAATAGCTCTGGCTGTTGAATCCAGCGGCGTAGGCCACCTCCTTGATGCTCATCTCCCCCGCCGCCAGCAGCTTTTTCGCGTGCTCCACCCGCAGCTGGGTCAGATATTCTGTGAAATTGGTACCCGTGTGCTTCCGAAAAAGCTTGCTGAGGTAGAAAAGAGAGACATTCAGCTCCTCTGCCACATTCACCAGGGTGATGTCCTCCCGATAGTGCTGCTTGACATACTGGATGGCCCCTGCCACGATCTGGTTGGCCTGGAGATCCCCCAGTCCGCTCTGCTGCTCCATCAGGCTGAGAAGGGACTTTGCCAGGAGATCATGGAGGGCCGCCGCGTCCTGAACAGAAAAGATCTGCTCCGCCGGCAAAGGCCGGAAGGTGGCGGCGTGTTCAGGAAAGCTGCCGGTGACCATCACATACAGCCGGTAGGCGGCGTCCTGCATGGTCCGGTAGGAGGGCGCCAGCTGGAGGGACTGGAAAAAGGACTGGAGATGCTCCATGACTTCCTCGGTCCTCCCCTGCCGGATGGCCCGGACGATCCTTCCGGCAATCTCCGCCACATGGGGCAGCGGGCTCTGCTCCGCGGCGGACTGCCCGGCATGAAAAACCAGGGCCTTCCCCTCCGCGGCAGCGGTGCGGGAGGCGGCAACAGCCTGCTCATAGGAGCGGCGCAGATCGTCGGCACAGTCCGCCACGCTGCCCACGCCGATCTGGCAGGGATGGCCGCCGGTACACAGGGCGCTGGAAAAATAGGTCATAAGCTCCTTGATCCGGGGCGGGCGCATGGCCTCGTCGCTGAGAGCCACGCACACGCAGATCTCGTTGATCACCTCCCCGATACAGCAAAGGCCCATGTTCCGCATCCGCGTCTTGATCTCCCGCAGCAGCGGTCCGCCGATCCCCTCTCCCCGCAGGGTGAAGACAAAGCCGGACACCACCTGGATCTGCATGAAATCAAAGATGGTGGCGATGGGGGCGCTGGAGCGCATGGAGGCAATGGACAGCACGCAGTCGCTCTCCAGCACCGGACGGATGGCGTCTATTTTGGCCTGCTGATAGGCGGCGTGCTCCTGCTGGGAGCGGCTCTCCTCGATCTCCCGGACCAGACTGTCCAGCACCCGGTTGATATCCTCCAGCCGGATGGGCTTGACCAGAAAATCCTGTACGTCCAGGCGCATGGCCTCCTGGGCGTAGGCAAACTGGCTGTGGGCGGAGAGAATGACAAAGTAGGCGTTTCCCGGCAGCAGCCGCATCTGCCGGATCACGTCCAGGCCATTGACGCCGGGGAGATTGATATCCATAAGGACAATGTCCGGCTGGAAGCTTCGGTAGAGCTCCAGAGCCTGGATGCCGTTGGCGGCGCAGCGGATGTCCTGAATATCCTGGCGGTTGTATTTCAGCATCATGGTCAGGGCGCTGCTCTCGATCTCCTCATCCTCCACGATCAAAATACGATAGGATCTGCTCATTCCTCTTCCTCCATAGGCAGGCTGATGGTGATCAGGGTGCCGCAATTCTCCTCGCTTTCAATGCTGAACTGAAACTCGCTGCCGAAATACACCTTCAGCCGCCGGTACACGTTGGTCAGCCCGATACCGCCGCCCTTTCCGCCGCTGGAGCTGTCCAGCCCCAGGTTCAGGCAGGACTGGAGATTCTCCAGCTGCTGGGCAGACATGCCGATACCGTTGTCCTCGATCTGGATGCGGACTCTTCGGCCCTGGGTCCGCACCTTCAGGGAAATCACCGCCTCCTCCGTCAGGGGGTCCACGCCGTGCTTGATGGCATTTTCCACCAGGGGCTGCAGCACGATGGCGGGCATCTGCAGCTTTGGGATCTGCTCCGGCACGTCCACCACGAAATCCAGCCGCCCGGCAAACCGCTTCTTCTGAATGAAGAGGTAGTTTTCAATGGAGTTGATCTCCTCCTGGAGGGTGGAGGTGGTGCTGCTCTTGTCCAGGGCATAGCGGAGAAATTGGGCCAGGCGGTCAATGAGCTCGCTGGTGGTGGCGTCGTGGCTGAGATAGGCGCTCTTGGAGATCATGCTCAGAGTATTGAAGAGAAAGTGGGGGTTGATCTGGGCCTGGAGAGACCGGAGCTCCGCCTGGGTCACCAGATTCTGCATACTCAGCCGCTCGCTCTCCTGGCGCAGAAGGATCTGCTCCAGCTGGGCGTTCTTTTTCAGCACGTCGATGTTCTGTTCCACCTGTCCGGCCATGTCCGCAAAGGCTTCCGCCATCACCGCCAGCTCCGCCGGGGCCTTCTCCACCGGCTCCAGGCGGAAATCCCCGTGCTGGACCTTCCGGGCGTTCTGGGTCATGGTCTGGATGGGACGAAGGATGCTCTTGCTGTAGAAGCTGTTGAGAAACAGCCCCACCGCCACCAGCAGCGTCAGCACCCCCACCTGGGCCACCCATTTTCGCTGCCACCTGGCCTGGACGGCGTCGGCGCTCTCCTGGAGATAGTCGGCCAGGTAAGTATAATAGGTAGTGGCGGTGTTCCGGATCAGCGTACAACGGTAGGCCAGCATATTGTAGGTCTCATAGGCGGCGCTTTCCCCGGCCTGGAGCGCGTCGATTGGCTGCTGGTAATAGTGCAGCATGTTCTCCAGCCGCCCCAGCCGCCAGGACACCTCATCATCTCCCAGAACGCGGATGACCTCCAGCTCCTCCCGGGCCAGCTCCGACTGCTGCCGGTAGTTCTCATAGTCCTCCGGATTGCCGGAATAGACCCAGTCCCGGGCAAAGCTGTCCATCTTGTCCACGGTGACATAGAAATTGGAGAGAGCGCTGTTGCAGGCGAAAAAGGCGCGGGTCCCCTGGATGGCCTCCTGGGTGGAGGTGCTGGAGAGGAGAACCACACTGACGCACAAAACGGCCGACAGCACCAGCACCGCATGGAGCTGAGACCGGATACTGGAGCAAGCCTTCAAAATCATCGGTCCTTTCAGAAGGATAACGAGGCTATTGCAGCGATTTTCATCCTGTAATAGCCTCATCGTCGTTCAGGTATAGGGTACGCTCAGTATAGCACAGGGCCGCGGGCAATGCAAATCCGGCGGCTTCAAAATTTCCTCTGCGGAAAACCGGCGGGCGGATCATATCCCATCCGTCCGCCGGTTCCTGTTTCATCGTTGTCCGGCAGAAGCGCTCCGTCCGCTTACGCCTCGGGCAGATCCACCTTGACCTTCAGCAGCTCGTTGTAGGTATCGACATTCTCCTGGGTCACCATCATGGTACCGGCGTCGTTCACCACCTGCTCCGGCACGCGGCCCTCGGTGATGTTCTGATACAGCCAGTAGGCAGCCTGATAGCCGTAGTTCCAGAAGGACACCACGGAGGTGCACAGGATCTTGCCCTCACGCAGCAGGGCCAGGTTCTCGTCGGTGTCGTCCACGCCCACGATGGTCAGCTGATCGGTGATGCCCAGCTCATCGGCGGCGGTGACACAGGCGGAGGCGGCCTCAGCAGCCAGGTTGATGCACACGTTCACATCGGGGTAGGTGTTGAAGGTATTCAGCCACTCGTTGGTGCCGGTGGCCTTGTCGGACTTGGACAGGGTGGTGTTCACCAGCTCAAAGCCGCCGGGATGCTTGGAGAAGACCTCCTCCACGGCGTTGTTCTGATCCACATAGAACTGGGAGGTCAGGTCGGCGCACTGGATGGACATGACGATCTTCTCGTCCTCGGGGATGACCTTGGCCACCTCTTCATACATCAGCTCGGCCTGCTTGTTCAGATCCTTGCCCAGATAGGCCAGACGGCCCTCCAGGTCGGCGTGGTCGCCGTCCACCAGCAGCACCTTCACACCGGCGTCAATGGCGTTCTGCAGGGGCTGTACGGGGCAGATGGACTGGGAGATAATGGCGTCGGCCTCCTGGGCCACAGCGGTGTCCACCAGCTGGGCCATCTCCTCGGAGGACAGGCCCTGGGGACCTACCCAGTCGCCCTGAATGCCCAGCTCATCGCAGGCGGTCTCAAAGCCCTCCTTGGCAATCAGCCAGATGGGGTGGCTCAGCAGGGGGGAGACATAGACAAAGTGGAGCTGTTCGGCGTCGCCGCCGTCACCGGTGTCACCGGAGCCGTTGTTGGCGGCGCCGTTGTTGGCGGTGTTGTTTCCGCCGCAGGCCGCCATGGCGAAGACCATGGAGAGGGCCAGGAGCAGTGCAAGTAACTTTTTCACGTTTCATTCCTCCAAATTCTCTTGATTCTTTTGGTTTCTATACAAAGGCGCCGCGTTTTGCATTGCCGATGTAACTCAGGTACAGGAGGCCGCCCGGATCAGGGAGACCTCGTCGGCGTCCTTCCGCATGACCTCGCACTGGACGACGCCCTTGCCCAGCACCACAAACCGGTCGCACATGGCCAGCAGCTCCGGCATCTCCGAGCTGATGAGGATGATGGAGATGCCCATATCCGTCAGCTCCTGCATCAGCTTGTAGATTTCGGACTTGGTGCCCACGTCGATACCCCGGGTGGGCTCGTCCAGCATCAGGATCTTGATGTTGCTCATGAGCCACTTGGCCAGGATCACCTTCTGCTGGTTGCCGCCGGAGAGGTTGGTGATCTGGGTCTCCAGGGAGGGGGCCTTCACCTGGAGCTTGGCAAAATACTGCCTGGCCAGCTCCTGCTCCTTCTTGTTATCCACAAAGAGGCCCTTCACCAGATTGCGGAGACACACCAGTGTCATATTCTCCCGGATGGACATGGTCCAGACAAATCCGTTTTTCTTCCGGTCCTCCGAGAGGAAGCCAAAGCCCAGCTTAATGGCCTCCATGGGGTTGTTGATGGTAACCTCTTTCCCCTCCAGATAGACCTTCCCCGCCTGCTTGGGCAGAGCGCCGAAGATGGCGCTGACCAGCTCAGAGCGTCCGGCGCCCACCAGACCGGAGAGTCCCAGGATCTCGCCCTTTTTCAGGGAAAAGCTGACGTCCTCGATGATGGACTTGCCGTAGGCAAAGGGGTGGGGAACCCGGAAGTGCTCCACCCGCAGCACCTCCTCGCCGATATGGGCGCGGCGCGCGGGGTACATGGCGTCCAGATGGCGGCCGATCATATCCTCAATGACCTTGGGGCTGTCATAGCCGTCGGCCTTCCGGTACTCGCTGATCTTCTCGCCGTCCCGGAACACCACGGTCCGGTCGCAGAGGGAGAAGATCTCGTCCAGCTTGTGGGAGATATAGATACAGGAGATCCCCTTGTCCTTCAGTCCCCGCAGGATGTCCATGAGCCCGTTCGCCTCCTTCTCCGTCAAAACGGAGGTAGGCTCGTCCAGAATGAGGATCTTGGGTCTGCGGTACAGGGCTCTGGCGATGGACACCAGCTGCTGCATGGAGGGGTTCAGGTTGCGGACCGTGACGTGGGTGTCAATGTCCACATCCAGCAGATCCAGCGCGGCCCGGGCCTCCTGGTGGACTTTCTTCCAGTCGATCATGCCCAAATGGGTGCGGGGATAGCGGCCCAGAAGGATGTTTTCTCCCACCGTCAGATCCAGCTCCACATTCAGCTCCTGATAGATCATGGCGATGCCCGCGTTCTCCGAGTCGGCGGGGCTCCGGAACCGGCACAGCTGGTCGCCCAGCCGCAGCTCTCCCTCATAGGAGCCGTAGGGATAGATTCCGCTGAGGATCTTCATGAGGGTGGATTTTCCCGCGCCGTTTTCGCCCACCAGCGCTAAAATCTCGTTGGGGTAGAGTTCCATGTCCACCCCCTTCAGGGCCACGGTGCCGCTGAAGCGCTTGATGACGTTTTTAACAGAAAGAATGGCACTGTTCATAGCGGGCCTCCTTACTGCTTCCCGGCGGCGGTCTTCTCCAACTCCGTATTCTTGATGGACCGGCGCTGGATCAGGGAGCGCTTATACTGGTCGAGGAGCACGGAGAGGATCATGACGATTCCAAACACCACGTTCTGCCAGTACACAGAGATTTTCATAACGGTCAGGCTGTTGGTGAGGGCCTCCATGAACACGGCGCCCAGCGCCGCGCCCAGCATGGTGCCCATGCCGCCGGAGATGGAGATGCCGCCGATCACGGCGCCGCAGATGACCTTCATCTCAAGGCCGGTGCCGGTGGAGGGCTCGGCAGAACCCAGCCGGGAGGCGGTCATGATGCCCGCGAAGGCCACCAGCACGCCCATGATCATATAGACCAGCATCTTGGTGCGGCGGATGTTGATGCCGGAGATCCGGGCCGCCTCCTGGTTTCCGCCCAGGGCGTAAATGGAGCGTCCGAAGTATGTACGGGCCAGGGCAATGTGGCCCACGATGGCAATGAGGATGGCGATGATGACGATGATGGGAATTCCGAAGATCTTGTGGGGCTCCAGCTCCACAAAGCTGTCCGGCAGGGGGTAGATGGGAACGCCCTTGGTCAGGACGGACACGGCGCCCCGCAGAGCATACTGCATACCCAAAGTGGCGATCATGGGGGGCATATCCGTCTTCACAATCAAAAAGCCGTTGATGACGCCGCAAAACAGGCCCACCGCCAGTCCCACCAGGATTCCCAAAGGAACCGGAAGGCCCCAGTCGGTAATGGCCATGGCACACACCAGCGCGGACAGCGCATAAATGGAGCCGATGGACAGATCCAGGCCCCCGATGATCAGCACCATGGACATTCCCACCACGCTGATCATGGTGAAGCCCGACGCCCGGAGAATATTCACAATATTCTTGGGATCGATAAAGTCTTTGTTCACGCAGGTCACGAAGACAGTAAAGACCGCCAGGATCAATACAATGCCGCTTTCCGGCCGCCGCAGGAACCAGTCCACAAAAAATTTGAAGGGGTTGTGCCTTTTGGCCGCCGTTTTTTGAGCCGGTACTTTGTTGCTGTTGGATGACATAACGGAAACCTCCATGTATCAGTGTGATATCGTCAGCTTGTTATCTCTATAATAAACAAAAAATTTCGGAAAAGATATCTTCTTCCTGTGCATTTTTATGTGATTGTTTGTAAAGATTTTGTGCTATTGACGGTTTCTTCCCTGTTCGATGGCAAAAATTTACACAACTTCAACAACAAAGTGCACAACAAGCCCATTGAGCGCCCCCCTGTTTTTCTGTAGGATGATACATAGAAAAAGCCACCGCTTTTCAGAAAAGAGGAGATGAATCATGACACGCATTGAACGGATTCGCACTGTGCTGGCGGGCGGCGTCCCCGACCGGATTCCTGTGATGATCCACAACTTCCTCATGGCCGCCCGGGAGGAGGGCGTCACCATGGCGGAGTACCGCTCCAGCGCCGACGTTATCGCCAAAACCCTCATTGACGCCTGTGTCAGATACGACACCGACGGCATCCTCCTGGACGTGGACACCGCCCTGCTGGCCAGCGCCTGCGGCGCCGACGTCACCTATCCCGATGACATTGCCGCCGTCACCAACGACAAGCAGTCCCGGTCCATCGAGCAGATCATCGACGATCTGGCCAAGGTGGATCTCCGAAACAGCGACCGCGTCAAGATCTATCTGGAGGCCATCAACAAGATGTCTGTGTGGTGCAACGCCAACGACGTCTTCCTCCGGGCCAACGCCGACCAGGGTCCCTTCTCCCTTGGGTGCCTGCTGGTGGGGATGAACGACTTTCTGGTGTCCCTTTTAGACGAGGACGAGGAGGAGAACCTGATGGCCCTCATGGAGCAGACCCTTCGCATCGCCCTGCAGATGCACCATCTCTGCTTTGAGGCCGGCGGCCACATGACCAGCTACGGCAACAGCTCCGAGGGCTGCTCCGTGGTGTCCCCCGCCATCTTCCGCAAGTTCGGCAAACCCTTTGAGACCCGGCTCAACCAGCAGCTGAAGAAGGAGGGCATTCCCACCCTCTGCCACATCTGCGGCTGGAGCGACCCTATTCTGGAGGATCTGGCGGAGACGGGCTGCCCCATGTTTGAGTTTGACGCCCGCACCGACATCCGAAAGGCCCGGGAGGCGGGCCGGGGCCACTATGTGCTCTCCGGCAACCTGGACCCCGCCATGCTCAACAGTGCCGGCCCCGATGAGGTGAAAAAGGCCGTCATGGAGCTGCTGGACCTCTTCCGGGGCCAGGGCGGTCTCATGATCGGTCCCGGCTGCGCCCTGGGCCCCAACACCCCCGGCGAGAATATCCGCACGCTGGTGGAGACCACCAAGCAGTTCGGCTGAGACTCCGAAAGCCTCCCATGGATTTTTGCCCGCAAGGCCAATACAGATTCCCGCGATGCTGTTCTGTGATCAGGACAGCATCGTTTTTTATTGTTCCCTGCCGCCAGGCCCGCGGAAAGCCCGCCGGAACAGAATAAACGAAGAGTATGCATCGATATGCGTAAAAAGAGTGGCATCCTTCTTTCCCGCCGGCCACAGGAGTAAAAAAGAACAAAAATATAGCCGGAAGAAAACGCCGGATGCGTTGCAAAATAACCGCATGGCGGATGCTGGGACTTCTTGACAACAGAAACGATATTTTGTAATATTTAGATCAAGGGCCATTCGCGCTTTTACGGGCGGCGCCCTCTCAGAACGCATTGCATATACAAGGGCATTTTATAAATCCGAATATAGGTGGAATCGCTATGAGTAAAGTCTTGTCAATTTATAATGACGCAGCATTCTGTGAGATTATATTACCCGCTCTTTCCAATACAGAGTATTCCTTCCTGCTGGACGCCGAGCTGTTCCACTTGCGGCGGAATGTGCTGATCACCCTGGAATGTGTGCAGGGAACGTGGTTTTTCAGTGAGCAGTCCGACGGCATCACCGTAAAGCCCGTTACCGCAAATCTCTCTATGGATGCGGGGATCGGAGCGTATGGCCGCTACGGACTCACCACCCCCTGCGGAGAGAAATTGACCGTCCTCGCGGAAACCAAGGACAACCCCCTCAGCGTCTACCGAAAATACATGCTGATCCCCCAGAAGGAGGTTTCCGTGGGGTACGATCAGGACAACGCCATCCGCTACCGCTACCCGGCGGAGAAGGATGTAAAGAGTTTTGTTTCCCGGCACCATTGCGTCATTCGCTACGATGGCACGAGGACCGTACTGGAGGATTCTTCGTCCAACGGAACTTATGTCAACAACGTGAGTGTACATGGCAGCCGGGTTCTTGTTTATGGCGACAGCATCCGGGTCTTCGGCCTGCATATGATTTTTCTTGGAACGATGCTGGCCGTCAACGCTCCCGCCGGTATGGATACCGATCTTCCCTTTATGGACGCGTCCCAGTTTGAACTGCTGGCGGAGCCCTGCGGCCCCCACGGGAGCAGCGGGAAATCCATCGTCTTCCGGGCTCCCAGAATCGTCCCCAAGGTGAATACGGAGCCCATCTCCATCGATCCCCCGCCCGCCCCCAGGGAGCTGGCGAATATCCCCCTGTTCATGCAGATCGGCCCGGCCATGACCATGGCTCTCCCCATGCTGCTGGGCAGCGGGCTGACGATCGCGGCGTCCCGCGCCGGCGGAGCGGCCAGCCCCATTCTGATGATGACGGGACTGGTTACGGCTGTGGCCTCCGCGGCCATCGGCGTTTTCTGGGCGATCATCAACATGCGCTTCAACAAAAAGATGGTCCGGGAGGGGGAGGCCCGCCGCTTTGACAAATACGGACATTATCTCATCGAAAAGCAAAATGCCATTGAGGCGGTGTACCGCCAAAATTCCGAGGCGCTGCGGGAAAAGTACCTGCCCTCGGAGGCCATCGCCCAATTTGAGGCGGGAAACGAGAAGCTGTGGAACCGGAATTTCAACCACAGCGACATTCTGACCTACCGGATCGGAACCGGCGACATCCCCTCCCCCGCCCCCATCGACGTGCCCAAATCCAGATTCTCCATGGTGGACGACGCCCTGGCGGAAAAGCCGGAGCTGATCAAAAACCGCTTCAGCACCATGCACCAGGTCCCCGTCTGCATCGATCTGAAGGACAAGAGCCTGGTGGGCGTCATCGGCGAAACCAACGGCTGGGCGCAGATCATCAAAAACCTGATCGTCCAGATCGCGGGCAGCAACAGCTACACGGATGTGAAGATCGCCTTCGCCTACGACGCCACAAAGGTGTCCAACGCTAAGGGCTGGGAGTTTGTCAAGTGGCTGCCCCACACCTGGTCGGAGGACAGGAGAATCCGCTTTTTCGCCACCAACAAGAATGAGGCCAACGAAATTTTCTACGCTCTGGGCCAGACCATGCGCACCCGCAGCGAGGATGAGCACACGTCCGTCCGCCCCCACTACATCCTGTTCGTACTGAACAAGGAGCTTCTGGAGGGGGAGCTGATCTCCAAGTATATCAGCGACGCCAGCGACAGAATCGGGCTTTCCACCATCATCGCCTCGGAGCAGTATGAGAACCTGCCGAACAACTGCGAATTTATTATTGAGAAGAACGACCGGTTCTCCGGCGTATACAGTACCATTGACGAGACCACCGAGCGGATCGCCGTGGACTTTGACCCCATCGGCGACGAGGCGCTGCTGGCCTTTGCCAAGCGGCTTGCCAACACGGAGGTGGAGGAGAACGAGAGCGGCGGCGAGATCCCCGCGTCCCTGTCCTTCTTTGAGATGTACGCCATCACCCGCCCCGAGGAGCTGGAGGCCCAGAACCGCTGGAGAAAGGCCAAAACGGCGGAGACCATGAAGGCGCTGGTGGGCTTCAAAAGCGGCAGCGCCCCCTGCTATCTGGATATCCACGAGCGGTATCACGGCCCCCACGGCCTGGTGGCGGGCACCACCGGCTCCGGCAAATCGGAGACGCTGCAGACCTATGTGCTGTCCCTGGCCATCAACTACAGCCCTGACGACGTGGGCTTCTTTATCATCGACTACAAGGGCGGCGGCATGGCAAATCTCTTCGAGGGCCTGCCCCACATGATCGGCGCCATCTCCAACCTCTCCGGAAACCAGGTCCGGCGGGCCATGGTGTCCATCAAGTCGGAGAACAAGCGCCGCCAGCGGATCTTCTCCGACTACGGCGTCAACAACATCAACGCCTACACCTCCCTCTACAAAAGCGGCAACGCCAAGGAACCCATGCCCCACCTGTTCATTATCATCGACGAGTTCGCCGAGCTCAAGCGGGAGGAGCCGGAGTTCATGCGGGAGCTGGTCTCCGTGGCCCAGGTGGGCCGAAGCCTGGGCGTCCATCTGATCCTGGCCACCCAGAAGCCCGCGGGAACGGTGGACGACAACATCTGGTCCAACTCCAAGTTCCGCCTGTGCCTGCGGGTGCAGGACCGCCAGGACTCCATGGATATGCTCCACAGAACAGACGCGGCCTATCTCACCCAGGCCGGCCGGTGCTATCTGCAGGTGGGCAACGACGAGCTGTTCGAGCTGTTCCAGTCCGGCTATTCCGGCGCCGCTTACGACGCGTCCCTCAGCGGCAAGCGGCTTGTGGTGGCGCAGATGCTGGACCCCATCGGCAAGGTGGACCTGGTGGGCAATCACTTCAAGATCCAGCACCAGGAAAACATGACCCGGCAGTGGATCACGGTCCTCTGCCGCACCGTGCGGGAAGCGGTGGGGGACCGGCCCTTCGACGACAGCCTGCTCTTTGACGAGACCTTCCTCTCCGGGCTGTATGCCCGTATCGTCCAGGCGGGCTCGGATTTAAAGCGGGGGCCCTATAACGACTCCCACCTGCGGGAGTTTGTGCGCCTTGTGGTTTCCCAGGGAGATCTGCCTGAAAAGGAGGCCGTCCAGGCCCTCTTTGACGCGGCCGGACGCGGCTCTCTCAAGCTGCCGGAGCTGAAGAGCAAAACGCAGCTGGAGGCGGTGTGCCAATATCTGGCCGAGGTGGCCCGGGCCAACGGATACACCCATTCCATCCGGCTTTGGATGCCGGTCCTCCCCGAGCGCATCCTTCTCAGTCAGATCGAGGGCTATCAGGAGCTGGAGCTGCAAAGTCCGGAGACCGGCCGCCAGTGGACGCTGTCGGCAGTCATCGGCAAGGGCGACGACCCGGAAAATCAGGACCAGATGCCCATCAGCATCGACTTTGCCAACAACGGCCACCACGCAGTCTGCGGCACCGTCGCCACCGGCAAATCCACCTTCCTGCAGACGGCGGTATACTCCTTTGTCAACAAATATTCCTCCGACGAGCTGAATTTTTACATCATTGATTTCAGCGCCAAGCTCCTCAACGTCTTCTCCGGCTCCCAGCATGTGGGCGGCGTGATGACCGACGCGGAGGAGGACGCCGAAAAGATCGCCAAGTTCTTCACCATGCTGGCCTCCATTCTGGAGGAACGCAAAAAGATCCTGTCCGCCTCCAACTTCCGGGACTATGTGGAGCACAGCGGAAAGCGGATGCCGGCCATTGTGCTGGTTATCGACAACTACGCCGCCTTCAGGGAAAAAACCGGCGAGCGCTACGAGGACCAGATCCGCCAGGTGGCAAAGGACGGCCTCGGCTGCGGCATCTTCCTGCTGGTGACGGCCGGAGGATTCGGCACGTCGGAGATCTCCTCCCGCCTTGCTGACAGCTTCCGCACCACCATATGCCTGGAGCTGTCGGATATCTACCAGTACAGCGACGTGCTGCGGGTGGTAAAGCCGCCCCTCTATCCCGAGAGCAATGTGAAGGGCCGGGGCCTTGTGTATCTGGGAGAGAAGATCATTGAATTCCAGACCGCCTTGGCCTGCGACGGGGAGAGCATCTTTGACAGGAACGACCACATCCGCACCCACATTGAAAAGATCAACGCCCTGAATCCGGGCAAGGCCGCCCGGCGCATCCCGGTCATTCCGGAGAAGCCTATGTGGGAGGAGTATATCCGGCAGGAGGACTATGCCGCGCTGCTGGCGGACCCCGTGCTTGTCCCCAACGGATACGACGCGGAGACCGCCGCCTACTCTTCCATCGACCTGACGGCCCTGCACACCTATGTGATCAGCGGCACCAGGAAAAGCGGAAAATCCACCTATATGAAGAACCTGATCAGCGCGTTTGCCGACAAGGGCAGCGACATCTATATTATGGAGCTGGAGTCCAACGAGTTTGAACGGATCGCGGCGGACCGGGGCTGCCGCTACATCCGGGACGGACAGGGCATCTACGACTTTGCAAAGGACACCCTCACAGCGGAGATCGAGGTCCGGGCGGAAAAGAAGAAGGTCTGCCTCGCCGCCCACATGGACGACGACGAATTCTGCCGCGCCATGCTGGACTTCCGGCGGCTGTGCGTGTTCATCCCCAACCTGCCCGCCTTTGTGGCCGAACTGTACGACAGGGAATCCCCGGCGTTCAACGCGGTGGGCCTCTTTGAACTCATGGCGGGGGGAAAGGGACAGCACTACAACATCCTCTTCTTCACCGAACTGGACGACGGCGACGCCGGCGACCTTCTGGGGTATCGGATCGTCCAGAATTTCAAAGGCAACGGCAACGGCATCCGGTTCGGCGGAAAATACCTGTCCCAGCGGCTCTTTGATTACAAGAACATTCCCTTCAAGATGCAGGACAGCCCCCTGCGGCCGGGGGTAGGCACAGTCCCCTCCGACGACGAGTCCGCCCGGCAGGAGCAGATCGTCGTGCCCAACAACCGGGCCTGAGAGAACGCCTATGATTTCCATTTTATCATTCAACCGGGACGCCGCCGAGCAGGGCATGATCGAGCAGTCCTGCCGGCGGGAGATCGCCCGCCGGTCGGATGAGCCGCTGCAGTACACCAGAGCCATGGGCTACGAGGATCTGCGGCAGTTTGACGCCGCCGACAATCTGGCCGACCTGATCTACTACGAGATCGAAAACGAGGCCGATGTGGAGCGTCTGAAGGTCCTGCGGCAGAAAACCCCGCTGGCCCTTCTCGCTCTGTTCACCTCGCCCCAGATCTCGCCCATGCTGTATCTGAGGCCCAGGATCGCCCCCAGCATGCTCCTGCTGCAGCCCCTCTCCCAGGAGGCTTTGGACGGCCTCAACAGCGAGCTTTTGGACACCTTCTTCGAGCAGATGGAGGCAGCCGCCCCATCCCGCTGCTTTGTTTTAAAGGAGCGGGACGGTAAAACCCTGCTCCCCTATGAAAAAATTTCCTACTTCGAGTCCCGCAACAAGAAGATCCATCTGCGCGCCGGAAGCGAGGAATACGAATTTTATGACAGCATTGAGAACATCGAGGGCCAGCTTCCGGAGTATTTCATGCGGTGCCACCGCTCCTTTCTGGTCAACACGCGGAAAATTCAGAAAATCCGCATGGCCGAAAACTGCCTTGAGCTGTACTCCGGCGCCACGGTGCCCCTCTCCAGAACCTACCGTCAGAAGATCCGGGAATTGATGCGATGAAATATGTATTGACACAAGCCCAGTTTTCCACCCTGCTCGCCCTTTGCGGCATCACCGGCCTCTACACCTTCTCCCTGGCAGAGAATCTGCCCCAGGCAGAGCTGATCCGCGTGGTCCACACGCTGTACCAGGCGGGGATTGCGGCCCCGGAAGGGGAGCGGCTCATGCCCGCCAGGGAGATCCGGGAGATGCTCACGGTGATGGAAAAGGCGGACAGCGCCCTTCAGGTCACAGACCCCTCCGGCGCCTCCGGGCAGCGGCTTCTCTACCCCGCCGGCAGGGACGAGGTGGTGGTGCTGGAGCGGTGCCTGTCGGAGCGGGAAAACGCCTTCAAGCTCTGCAAAACCTCCGCCGGCGCGTTTTTTGAGGATCTGCTGTGCAATGAGCTGGATGCCGTTGGGACGTCCTCCTCACCGGAGAACGGCACCGGAGAGGGGACCGGACAGGGCCGCCCGCGGGAACTGCTCCGCCTGGAGCGGATCGACGTTGCCGCCGGGGCGGCGGCGTCGGCGGTGACCGTACAGGCACTGGAGGGCGCCGCCTGGCTTCAGACGGAGCGGGCGGAGGAATCCATCCGCCTCCCCTATTCCGAAGCGAGACTTTGGGAACTGTTTTTGCACCGATTGGAGGGTGATGATTTTGATTAATGTGGACGTGTATGTTCCGGCGCTCAACCGCACCTATAACTTTAACCTGGAGGAGGACGCCCAGATTTCCCATCTGATCCGGGAGATCTCAGAGCTGATCTGCAGGAAGGAGCAGTCCACGCTGGACGGGGACCCCGGGCAGCTGATGATGGGCTCTGTGGAGCGGAAAATCAATTTCAGCGCCCAGCAGTCTCTTCAGGACTACAGCGTGAAAAACGGCGACACGCTGATTCTTGTCTGAGGGCCGGGAAGCCGGATGGGGTTCTTTTGGGGATTGCACGGGGCGGGATGCATTTCGTCCGATGAAACCTGTATTTCGTCAGCTTCTCCGCCCCATGGGCCGGTGAGGCGCTATGATAGGAGCACAGAAGGAGTTGTGCAGCGATGATTGTGGATGCAGAGGTACGGCACATTCGAATACAGAGCGATGAGCTCGCTGCGCTGTCCAAAACGCTGGGGGGACTGGGGCAGGAGCTGGAGGACGTGCGGAGGCGGCTGGCCCTTCAGTCCGGATTCTCCGCCCAGATCGCCAGTCTCCGGGCCATTTTCAGCGCGGCGGAAACCCACCGGCAGCACCTGAGCGGCTGCGCACAGGCTCTTTCGGAGATCAGCGCCCGCTATGAGCGCACGGAGCGCTCCACGGAAGACCGGTTTGCGGAAAGCGCGGTGCGATATCAGCCCGACCGCCTGCACTACGCCAATCTTTCCGGGCTGAACGAGCAGCTGCTCAATATTTTATATGGGAGGTGAGCGGATGGCGGCAATTGCAAAAATCGAGATTGAGACCCGAAAACTGCAGAGCGATGTGGACCGCCTCAGCGTGTGTCTAAGCGACCTCAGGACCACGGGCAAGGAGATGATGGCCAGCATCCAGGCCCTCAGCGCCACTTGGGAGGGGGAGGCAAAGGACGCCTTCACGGTGCAGTTTCAAAAGGACTACGAAACCTTGACCGCTATGGAGAATCTCTTGGGAGAACTGATCCGGGATCTGCAGTATGCAAGAGAGCAGTATGACGCCTGCGAGAGCGGCGTGGGCTCGATCATCAGCGCAATCAAAGTGTGAGAGGAACAGCCATGAGTATTATTTTGAAGGTACAGCCGGAGGTTTTGAAAACCAAGGCTTCCGAGACAGAGGCGCTCATCAGGAAGCTGGAGTCCCAGTTCAATGAGATCCAGGATATCGTCTCTCATACCAGCGGATATTGGGTGGGCGCCGCCGGAGATCAGGCCAGGGAGGCCTTCCGGTCCAAGGAGGAGGACATCCGGCAGGTGATCCGGAGATTCAAGGAGCATCCCACCGATCTGCTGGTGATGGCCGGCGTGTACGAGCAGTCCGAGCTGGACGTCAAGCGGGCGAATCAATCGCTCCCCACTGACTTTGTGGTGTAGGGGGAGGCTGACAGATGACCAGAAGTGAGATCATTTTCAACTACAACCAGGCCATCAAGCAGGCGGCCCGGCTGGAGGAAATCGCGGGGAACATCGAGCGGATCGCCACGGACAAGATGGAAAACTCCATCGGCATGCTGAAAAACGCCTGGCGCAGCGACAATTCCCCCCAGTTTTACAGCAAAATCGGCCAGGTGCAAAGCGATATCCAAGGCGACGCCAAATCCATCCGCAAGGTGGCCCAAAACATCCGGGAGACCGCCGAGCGTATCAAGCAGGCGGAGCTGCGGGCGCTGGAAATCGCCCAGAACCGGATCTATTGATCACCGGTATCCACAGGATGATGCACGGAAACCGGGCAATATCCTACAAAAAATATATTACATCAGGAGGAACATACCATGGCGGAAATCAAAGTAACTTCCAGTGAGCTTCGGGCAAAGGCCAGCGAGCTCCGGCAGATCAACAGCCAGTTTAAAAAGTCGGTGGACGATATGACAGGGACGGAGCAGCAGCTCGTGAGCATGTGGGACGGCGAGGCGAAAGAGGCGTTTCACAAAGCATACAACAGCGACAAAAGTCAGATGGACACCTTCTATCAGACGATTGAGAAATACTGTCAGACCTTGGAGGAGGCCGCGGCGAAATACGAGGCCGCGGAGAAGAAGAACCTCAGCACCGCCTCTTCCCGCACCTACAAGTAAAAAATCCTCTGTTTCAACCCGCTTCCAAATCATTTCATATAAAGGAGATTATCAACCATGACTGGAACTTTGCGAGTAACCCCGGAGAAGCTGATCTCCACAGCTCAGAGCTTTTCTTCCAGCGCCGGTACGGTGCAGAATCTCACCAGCAACATGCTCTCCATCGTCGACAGCCTCAACAGCACCTGGGCGGGCGAGGCGGCCACCGCGTACTACACCAAGGCCCACGGCCTGCAGGAGAGCATCAACAAGATGATCCGGATGATCAACGAGCACTCCACGGACCTGCAGGCCATGGCCCAGGCCTATCAGGAGGCGGAGCGGACCAATCAAGAGAAGGCCACCGCGCTCAAGACGGACATCATTGTCTGAACCATCCATGCTCCAGCGGAACCGGCCTTTTCCGGTTCCGCTGGAGCCCGCGCAGCCCCTGATAGGAAACGAAACTGGAGTTTGAGGGATAGAATATGAAAAAGATAAGCCGATTTCTGAGCGTTTTCATCTGCGCGGTCATTGCGCTGACCGTCATTGCCTCCGCCGATGACCAGCTGCCTGTCATGAACGCCTACACCACCCAGGAGGGAGTCACGCTGTTTGTGGAGAGCCCCGGCGCCGGCGTGGAGCAGGTGTATATCGGCAACGAGGCGTGCCGGAGCTTTACGGAATCGGAACTGGGCGCCACCAGAACCGTTGTGCTTCTGGACAACTCCCTATCCATCCAGGAGGGCTACCGTCAGGGGATCAAAACCTTTCTTACAGACCTCGTCGCCGCAAGAAACGACGGGGATACCTTCACCATTGCCACCTTCAGTGAGGACGTAGTCTACCTCACCCAGGACGACAACGACTATCTGGCGATCAAGGAGAAAATTGACGCCATCACCTTTGCCAATCAGAAATCCTACTTTACCAAGGCGCTCTACCAGGTGCTCAGCGATATCGCGGAAAGCGGCACGATCCAATATACCCGGGTGATCGTCATTGCCGACGGCGCGGAAAACGAGGAGCTGGGCTACACGGACGACGAGCTTTATCAGAAGATCCGCGCCGTGCAGGTGCCCATCGATACCATCGGATGCAGCACCGGCGATAATGCCGAAAATCTCAAGAAAATGTTCTCGCTGTCGAGGATGTCCAACGGAAAGGACTATCTCATCGACAATACGAGTTTGCCGGATATTTTGCAGGATATTATTCAGGAGGAGAACCATCTCGTCCGGATCGACGTCACCCCCACGCAGGCCATGAGCGATGGGACGGTCCGCTCCGTGCGGGTGAATTTTACAGGCGGGGCGTATGCGTCTGCGGAAATCGCCATGCCGTTTTGGGCTGCCGCGGAGCCGGAGCCTGAAACGGAGACGGCTCCCGCTGTGGAGCCAGCAGCAGAGCAGACCGGGCTTCTGCGCCCCGGCGAGCCTCTTTTCCTGGTGCTCTGTGCCGCCGCGGCGCTGGTGCTGGTTGCTGTGATCCTTGTGATCGCTGCTGCGGCGAAAAAGAAAAAGAAGAAAAAGCCCGCGGAGCCGGAGCCGGTGGATCTCTCCCGCATCGGTCACTCCAGTGAAACCGCCCTCATTGCGCCCCGGGGCGCCGGCGAGACGGAGATCCTGAGCGGCGGCAGCAGCCCGCGTACTGAGGTCATGTCGGAGAAGAAGACAGTCCGGCTGTGCCTGCAGGATCTCAAGGACCCCGCCAAGACCTTCGAATACCCCATCCGGGACCGGGTGCTCATCGGCGCAAACGCCTCCGCCTGCCAGATCGTGATCGATTACGACAAATATGTCTCCTCCGTCCACTGCGAGGTCATCGCAAAGGGGGACGGCTTTGTGGTGCGGGACGGCGGGGGCAGCGTGCTGGCCTCCACCAACGGCACCTATGTCAACGACCAGAAGGCCACCCCGGAGCTTCCCCTGCCGCCCCACTCGGTTTTGCGGCTGGGCGCTTTGAAATTCCGGGTGACATTCCAATGATCTCCTTTGGCATCTGTGAGCAGGGGGCGGTCCGGAAGGAGAATCAGGATGCCATTTTGATGTGCAGGGAGGGCGGCTCCGGCCTGTTCATTGTGGCGGACGGCGTGGGCGGATCACAAGACGGCGGCGCCGCCAGCCGCCTGATCACCGGCTCCTTCCAGCACTGGTGGGATGAGGTGCTCCTTCCCAACCGCCAGCTGTCCTTTCCGGAGGTGTTTGCCCAGGCAAAGGCCCGGGCGGAGCGGCTGAATGAGGAGCTGTACCGGCACCACGGCTCGGGACAGTGCTGCTCCACCATTGCGCTGCTTTTGATCCACCGCCGGATCTACGGATTTCTGTCCGCCGGGGACAGCCGGATCTATCACTGCGGTGCCCGGGGCCTGCGGCTGCTGACAAGGGACGACACCTGGGAAAACCGCCCTGACGGGAACCGCCATCCCGGCTTCTCCGGAAGGATTCTCAGCGCGGTGGGCGGCTACCGGGCGCTGGAATACTCCTGCGCCACCGCCCGTCTGGGCTTTCGGGACTGCTTTTTCCTCTGCAGCGACGGCTTTTACCGGTTCGCAGATAAGGATCTGATGGAACAGCAGCTTTGCGCCGTGCGGCAAAAGCTGTTTCCCGATCCGACGCCTCTGCGCCTTCTGGCCGAAGGCGTTGTGGAAAAACAGACAGACGACAACTACTCGGCGATCCTTGTGAAAGTATAGGCGGGGATCTGCCAGGAAGGAGTGGACGAATTGCGCGGGATTTCCAAGCGGTTCAGGGAGAAAGGATCAAGGGGGACGGCAGGATGAGTTCTATTCGGATTGCCTGGCAGGGCGTCATGACCGCTCTGGACGACCAGTCGGACCAGCAGCGGGAGTTGTCCGCCCAGATCGCCGCCCTTCGCGGCGTGCGCTCGCAAAGCGGGAACTGCAGCCCGGGGCTTGATGCGATTTTTCGCAGTCTGGACCGGGTGATCGAGCGGCTGATCGATGACCAGGCACACATAAGGGCATTGGAAACCGGCCTCACCTCTGTTTTGAATGCCTATTCGGAATACGAGGCAAAAATCGCGGAGGGAATGGGCGGCACGGCGATAACGGAGGAGGCCGCCGGGGAGAGCGGTGCAGCCGTCTCCACAGAAACGGATTCCCGGAAAGACGGCCTTCTGACCTGGGAGGACTTCTGGGAGCTGGTATCCCAGGGTGGACTCATTGGCACGATTGCCTCTGTCATCGGCGGTATTGCCACCGGCGGATTGAGCGGGTCATCCCTTACAGGGGCGGCAGGAAAAATTCTGGCTGCCGTTGGCGGCGTTTCCAGCCAGATCGGGGACGATGCCAACATCAAGTGGAAGGACGCGCTCTGGGGGCTCGGAAATAATCTCGACGACATCGTCGGTAAGGGTACCACCGGAGAGGTATTCACCTCTGTATGGAAGAAGGAGCTTGCAGACGATCTGACCTTCAGCTCCACCAAAGCGGCGGGAGATAACGTGGCGGCCGCCGCAAAGTGGGGCGGCTACGTCCTGACCGGCGTCTCCAATCTCTTGGAAAACATGGAGGAATTTGAGGGCGCAGATGGCGCCGGAGGAAGAATCGCCGCGGAAACCGCCATTGAAACCGGCGTGGATATTGCCATGGGCGCCGCGGCCACTGCCGCGGTGGCGGCGGGCGCCGCCGCTATCGGCGTGACAGCGGCCCCCGCAGTGGTGGTGGGCGCGGCGGCGGTAGGCGTCGTCTGGGCCGCCAACGGCGTGTGCGAGTGGATCACCGGCGGCAAGGATGTGGGGGAGGTCGTGGCGGACGCGGTCTGCGACGGCGCGGCGGCCCTCAAGGATGGCTTTGACGCCGTGGTCAGCTGGGGCAAGTCCCTCTTTTCATAGCGCCGGAGGAGGCCGCTTTGCAATACATGACTTTGGCGATTGCCGCATTCAGTATAAGGGAGGATCTGTAGGATGGATATCAAAAATCTGCTGCCCATTGGGAGCGTTGTGCTGCTGAAAAACGGGAAGAAGCGCCTGATGATTTTCGGCGTCAAACAGAGCAATGGAAAAACCGGGATCGAATACGACTACATCGGCGTGCTCTATCCGGAGGGAAACATGGGGACGGAGAGCCAGGTCCTCTTCAACCAGCCCGACATTGAAAAGGTCTTTTTCCGGGGCTATGAGGACGAGGACCGGAAGACGTTCCTGGACCGTCTCGCCGCCTTTTACGCGGGGCGGAAGTGATCGTCCGGGGCCTTGCTGAAAGCCTGCCGCGGCGGCTCACCCCTTCCGGACCGGAAGGAGGCGGGCCGAGGCAGAGGCGTACCGCTTTGCCGGACGATGCCTCACCGCCGCCGACAGAAAAGGACCCTTTTCGGAACGGACAATGAAAAAGGTTATGGAGGCAGGCAAATGAAACGCAGAAGCCTTTGGTTTGTCATATGCTTTCTGCTGCTGGCGCTGTGCGCCGGATGCGGGAACGTCCAAAATCCGGCGGACACCCAGAACACGCCGGAAAACCTGACCGAGAAAGAAGGAGAGGATACGATGGAGTCGATTGTGTTGACAAAGCAGGAGATCTCCCTGCTGAGCGCCGCCTATCCGGACGCTGAACGGATTGAGGAGAGTCGGCTCTTTGATCACGAGGTGGCCGGGCTTTACCAGCTTCGGGCCGGCATCGCCTATCTGGAAGAAAAATACCCCCAGAGTCAGCTGGAGGTGACCGCGTTTCTGCCAGCCAACCAATTCACCCGGTGGGCGGAGCTGACCTTTGAGGACGGCGGCGGCAGCGCGTACCGGCTGACCGTGACGCCCACAGAGACCGGATTTGACTGCGCGGACGACTACTACGGCGCTCTTCTTCGGGAGCCCTATGACCAGCGGATCGCAGAGGTCCTGGCCCAAAGCGGATATACCGTCCTTGCCTTCACCCAGTTCCCCTCTCCCGCCGGGGCGGAGATCGGAGCCGGGACCAGTGTGGACCAGCTGATCGAAATGGGGTCCCGGCTCACCCGCAACACCCATCTGTTCACCGTCCTCTCCGACGGCCGGGAAGCCGCCGCCTCCGGGATGCAGGCGGCCTTGGCCGCGGAGGGCTTCTACGGCTCCTTCACGCTGTATTTTGCGCCACAGCTGACAGGGGACGGAGCGGCGATGGAGGCGAACCGGACCGCCTGGGACTATGTGATGTTCAACTGCTTCGATTCTTGAAAGAGGGGGCGCCGGGAGTATGGCTTTGACAACAGAGCAGGCACTGCTTCTCAACAATCTGATGTACCTGGAGCCCGGAGAAAACAGTCCGCTTCAGCGGCCGGACAGCTTTGAAGGGCAGACCGTCGGCGACTGGCTCAACAGCATTGACACCTCCAGAATCCAGGATGCCGGCGACTACGGCAGCTTTACCACGGGAGCGGACTGGAAGAACATCATCGAAGCCGCCAGACAGGACAGCACCCTGATGAACATGCGGATCGCCGACACCCATGTGGATGCGTCCGGCAATGGCGGCGGCGGCCGGAGCGCTGTTTTCATCAGCGAGGAGACCGGAGACGCTTTTGTTGTCTTCAAAGGCACCGAATCCTCCAAGGAGTGGGTGGACAATTTTCAGGGGGGCAACACCACGGACACCGCCCACCAGCAAAACGCCCTGGAATGGTATCGGGAGGTCTATGGGGAACACAACCTCGGGAACTACGAGGTGACTGTTTCCGGCCACTCCAAGGGGGGCAACAAGGCGAAATACATCACGGTGCTGGACGACTCCGTGGACCACTGCCTCTCCTTTGACGGCCAGGGGTTCTCCGACCAGTTCATGGAGAAATACGCCGGCGAGATCAGCGCGCGGCAGGAGAAGATCGAAAACCACAACGTGGACTACGACTACGTCAACTTCCTGCTCAACGATATCGGGAACTCCACCTATTACGAGGGGCACGACTACGGAGCCGGGGGCTTTTTGGAAAACCACTGCCCCAATACCTTCCTGAACTTCCACGAGGACGGCAGCTTCTCCCTCTCGGTCAACCCTGACGGCCAGGCAGAGGAGATCCAGGCCCTGGACGCGTTTTTGAACAATCTCCTGCGCTCTATGCCGGACGGCCGGCGCGATGAAATGCTCACCATGGTGAACGCCGTTTTGAATACGGCCTTCTCCTTTGACGGCACCCAGTCCAGCCAGGACGTCATCAACACCTTTCTGGACATGGCGGCCGATCCGGAATACTCCGACGCCCTGGCGTATCTGATCGCCTATACAGTGGAGTACGAGCAGGCCAACCCGGAGCTGGCCGGGCAGATCAACAGCATTCTGCAGGAATTCGGCATGGACGATTTCACCAGGTATGTAGACGTGACCGACGGGCTTTTGAACTTTGAAAAGGAGTTTGACCTGGGCCTGCTGGGTACCTATAGGGTGGATTTTGACCTGCTGTATGATCTGGCCAACGGCGTCACCACGATTCTGCCGGGCTGGATTTGGGACAAAATTCTGGCATGGCTGAGGGAGGAATACGGCATCGACCTGACCCGGGAGGAGCTGACGCACCTTCTGAACGTTGTGGGCAAGGTCAATGAGAACATGGACCATATCAAAATCGAGGACAACGGGGCGGACATCCAAATCGCCTCCTCAGGCAGCGGCTCCGGCGGCCCCTTTGCCTCCATTTCCATCCATGTTCCCACCGTACGGCAGGAGGCCGGAACGCTCCGGGAATCCGCCCGCGGCCTGCAGCAGTATGCGGAAATGCTCCGAACGGAGGCTGGCAATATCAGTTTCCAAACATGGAGCGCTGAGATCATCCGGCAAAAGCTGCGGCGCATCAGCGACCGGATCGGGGTAGACGGGGAGAAAGCGAAGGGGCTGGGAGACGCTCTGACGGAGGCCGCCCAGCGCTACGAGCATGCTGAAACCCAGAATATGAGCCGGTTTGGCTGAATTCCGGGATGCCTCCACGATTTTCCCATCCATGGACCTGGCCGTCCCCACAGCGGATCGTTTGAGAATCCGGCCGGAAGCCCCTCCGCTTTCATCCCCTGGCCACAGCGGAGAGCTGCTTGCCTTTTTCTTCCTGTCATGATAGAATGAATCAAAATTTTTGTGATGAAAGAGGTATCGACAACTCATGATGTGGAAAGACAGCTACCGGCTCGGGGTGGAGCGGATTGATCATCAGCATATCGAACTGTTCCGCATGACAGAGGACCTGGTGAACGCCGTAAGAGACGGAGCCGCGGTGGAGGTATACCAAAAGGCCCTGGGCTTTTTGAAGGACTACGTCATCTATCACTTCCGGGATGAGGAGGCGTATCAGGCCTCCATCCACTACAGCGGCCTTGAGGCCCACCGGGAGGAGCACCGGCAGTTTACCCAGACGGTGCTCAGCTATGAAAAGCGGCTGACGGAGAACGGCTTTGACGCGAAAACCATGAAGGATCTGGCCGGTACGGTGACCGCCTGGCTGATCTACCATGTGGTGGATACCGACCAGAAGATCGTATCCGGCGAGGATGCCGCCGGTGAGGAGAAGTATTTTGACCGGTATGTGGATCTGTTTTCCAACAGCGCCCTGGACGTCATGGAGACCATGGCAGGCATGGACCGTGGAAGCGCAAAGCTGCATGTGACAGACCCCTATCAGCCCATCGGGGATATCTTTGTCAGCATCCACCTGGTGGGAGATCTGGAAGGGGATGCGGTTTTCGGCTTTTCCAAAGAGCTGGCGCTCCATCTGATCCAGTCCATGACCGGCATGGAGGTGACGGAGGTGGATGAGCTGGTGCAGTCCGCCCTCTGCGAGTTGACGAATATCTCCTGCGGAAACGCGGCAACCGCCCTCGTCAAGCGCGGTCTGCAGTGCGATATCAAGCCGCCGGTCGTCTCCGAGTCCTTCGCCTGCAGCGGGGACGGAACCGGCATTCAGATCGGCACCGACTCCGGCTGGCTGGGGATCGGCATGCTGATGAAGGATGCCCAGGCTGCGTGCGCGGCCCAGAAATAAAATCTGTGAAATTTAAAAATCCGCTGAAATTGTAGAATTTCAGCGGATTTTTTGTCTTCTCTTGTCCGAAACATTTCAGACCGGCGTTTTTTCAGAAGGCCGCCCGGACACGCCCTCTCCGGCGCTCTGAAAGGCCGCCAGCAGCGCCGCCGGATCGGCGCAGGTCATAAGACCGCTCATGACGCAGCCGCCCCGGGCGCCGGAGGCCAGCACCGACGGGAAATTTTCCGGCGCGATGCCGCCGATGGCCCACACCGGAATGGTCACCGCTTGGCACACCTCCCGGAGAAACGCCAGACCCCTGGGGGGAAGCCCCCTTTTACAGTCGGTGGCAAAGACATGACCGGCGGTGAGATAGGTACACCCCAGCTCCTCCGCCTCCCGGGCGTCCTCCACGCTGTGGCAGGAGGTTCCCAGCACCCGAAACGCCTGCCGCCGCTTTGGAGAAAGCGCCCGCAGCAGAGGGAGGGGCAGGTGGAGCCCCTCCGCCCCCAGGGCCTCCGCCGCATCCGGGAAGCTGTGGAGGATGCAGGGGACGCCATAGGATCGGCAGACAGCCAGGGCCTTCTCCGCCAGGGCCCGGTATTCCCCAGAGCTCAGGTCCTTCTCCCGCAAAATCACCCCGGCGGGGCAGGCGGCGGCGATCCGCTCCAGCCGCTTGAGGAAGTCCTCCCCACAGAGACTCCGGCTGGTCACACACAGGATCTCAGACATAGAGGTAATCGTTCAGCACCGGCTGCAGGCCCTGGGCGGAGATGTCGGCATACATCTTCTCAAAGCTGCGGCTGTCGCTGATCTCAAACTGCTCGTCCCCCTCCGCCTCACCGCTTTCCTTGCCGGTGTACTTGCTCTCGTGGTCGCCGATACCGGTGGAGACCCCGGCGGACACCTTGGTGGCGGCGATCTTCACGATGCCGTTGCGAAACTCCGCACTCTCCCGGGAGGACACGGTGATGCCCGCGAAGGGCAGGAAGATCCGGTAAGCGCACAGCACCTGGCACAGCTGCCGCTCGTGGACGTCCCGGGGGTTGATCTTGTCGTTGTTGACAATGGGCCGCAGCCGGGGACAGGACAGGGACATCTCGGCGTGGGGATACTTGCGCTGGAGGTAGTAGACGTGGAGGCCGGTGGCGAGGGCGTCCTTTCGGAAGTCCGCAAGCCCCAGCAGGGCGGAGAAGCCCACTCCCCGCATGCCACCCATAAGGGCCCGCTCCTGGGCCTCAAACCGGTAGGGCCACACCCGCTTGTGCCCCATAAGGTGGAGGGTCTCATACTTGTCGGCGTCATAGGTCTCCTGGAACACGGTGACATAGTCAGCGCCGCACTCCCGGAGATAGCGGTACTCGTCGCTGTTTACCGGATAGATCTCCAGGCCCACCATGCGGAAGTATTTCCGGGCCAGTTTGCAGGCCTCGCCGATGTACTCCACCCCGCTCATGGTCCGGCTCTCCCCGGTGAGAAGAAGGACCTCCTCCATGCCGGAGGCGGCGATGACCTGCATCTCGTGCTCGATCTGCTCCGCGTTCAGCTTCATGCGCCGAATGTGGTTGTAGCAGTTGAAGCCGCAGTAGATGCAGTAGTTCTCACAGTAGTTGGCGATGTACAGGGGAGTGAAGAGGTAAACCGTGTTGCCGAAGTGCTTTCGGGTCTCCAGCCGGGCCCGCTGAGCCATCCGCTCCAGATAGGGCTCCGCCGCCGGGGAGAGCAGGGCCTTGAAGTCCTCAATGGAGCAGGTCTCGTGGTCCAAAGCCGCCTCCACGTCCCGGGCGGTATAGCGGTCCGGGTCATAGGCGTGCATGTGGCCCATCACCTTGTCCATCACATCGGACTGGATGCGCTCCATGCCGGGGAGGTAGGCCATGTGGTCCGTACGGCTGGAGGGGTCGGTCTCCAGCTTGTGCTTTCGCTCCAGGGCTTTGGGGCTCAGAAACTCCGAGTCCACAAAAAATTGGTTTTCCTTGTTTTCCATGCCGCAATCCTCCCTCTCAGTCCCGCAGGAAGCCGGTGAGGGGATCGGAGGCGGAGGCGCCCCGGACCAGCACCCGGCCAAGACCGGAGAGATAGGCCTGCCGCCCCGCCTCAATGGCCTTGCGGAAGGCGGAGGCCATCAGGGGCAGGTCCCCGGCGGTGGCCAGGGCGGTGTTGGCCATGATGGCCGCGGCGCCCATCTCCATGGCCTCGCAGGCCTGGGAGGGACGGCCGATGCCCGCGTCTACAATAATGGGAAGGTCGATCTCATCGATGAGGATCTGAATGAACTCCCGGGTGGCAAGGCCCTTGTTGGAGCCGATGGGGGAGGCCAGAGGCATTACCGCCGCCGCCCCGGCGTTCACCAGATCCCGGGCCGCGTTGAGGTCCGGGTACATGTAGGGCATCACCACAAAGCCCTCCTTGGCCAGGATCTCCGTGGCCCGGATGGTCTCCTGGTTGTCGGGGAGCAGATACTTGGAATCCCGCATGATCTCGATCTTCACAAAGTCCCCGCAGCCCAGCTCCCGGGCCAGCCGGGCGATGCGCACCGCCTCATCGGCGTTCCGTGCCCCGGAGGTGTTGGGCAGCAGAGTGACCCCCTTGGGGATGTAGTCCAGGATGTTCTCGTGGTCCTTGGTGTTGGCCCGGCGGACCGCCAGGGTGATGAGCTCCGCCCCCGCGTCCCGGACGGCGGCCTCAATGAGCTGCAGGGAGTATTTCCCGGAGCCCAGGATGAAGCGGGAGGTGAAGGTGTGGCCGCCGATAATCAGCGGATCGTTTTTCTGCTGCGCTGTCTGCATAGATATCTCCTCGTCTTTCTGTATGTTTGATGTTACGACCGTCCCGTCAGGGCTCCGTCTCCCCGGCCAGCAGCCGGAGGATCATGTTGGCCTGGTGCGCGGCGCACACCGCCACCCGGGCGGACACCAGGCCCAAAGCGCCGGATATGTCCGACGTCTCGTCTCCGCAGAGATACAGCCGCCCGAAGGCCCGGCGGGTGCGGATGGTGTTGGCGCTGCCCAGCCCCGCCATGCCGGAGGCGGCCACCAGGGCCTTCTCCGGAAAACGCTCCAGCACGCCGGAGACCAGCATGGCCTTGGCCTCCGGCCTGTCGAACGCCTCGCAGATGATGTGGTCCTCTGCCAGCAGCGCTGCCAGATTCTCCTCCGTCACCCGGACTGTGTCTGTCTCTATGGCGCAGTAGGGGGCGATCCGCCCCAGCGTCTTTGCAAGAGCCTCGGTCTTACACATTCCCAGCTGGTCCACAGTGTACTGCTGGCGGTTTAGGTTGGTCAGGTCCACCCGGTCAAAATCGATGAGGTGGAGCCGCCCCACCCCCGCCCGGGCCAGGGCAATGGCCACGTTGGACCCAAGGCCCCCCAATCCGCAGACGGCCACCCGTCCGGCCTCAAATTTCGCCTGGAGAGCCGCCCCGTGGCGCTCCTCCAAAGCCTGGTACATCTCTTCTCTGGTGGGGATCATATCAGCCGCCCCCCACAAAGCCCACCACCTCCAGGGTGTCCCCGTCCGCCAGGACAGTTTCGCTGTAGCGCCCCTTAGGCACGATGCCGCCGTTGCGCTCCACCGCCACACGGTCCAGATTGTATCCCGCCTCCCTGAGGCAGTCGGCCAGGACCCGGCCGGCCAGATTTTTCTCTTCTCCGTTGATTTTGACCATCTTCTCGCCTCCTTTGCAGCAAAAAAAGCCGCACGAAAGAACTACACCCGCGGTGGTGTACCCCTTCGTGCGGCTTTTGCCTTGCACTCTGGTGAGTATTATAGCACAGGCGGACAAAATGTCAAGACACGCCGCCCCAAGAACGCGAAACCATGATGCGGGGCGGATGAAAAAAGAAGTCAAGCCTCTGCCAGTCTCCATGGACTGGGCAGAACTTGACTTCTCTTCAGAAATCCTCCTGCCGGAAGCTCTCCAGAATATTATTTTTGCTGCGCTGGATATGGGCGCGCATGGCATCCCGCGCCTCCTCCGCCTGCCGCTGCGCAATACAGCGCAGGATATGCCCGTGCTCCTGAATGGATTTTGTCCGGTGCTCCTCCGGCTCCACCGAGCGCCCGATGCTGGGTCCGTTCCACAGCCCGGAGAGGTAATCGTACAGCTTCTGGTTGTCCGCTGCCGTCCAGATCGCCATATGGAACCCCTGGTTGTACTTGCTGTATTCCTCCGCTTCCATGGTCCGGGACCTCTCCTCCGCCCGGCTCTGCTCCTGCTGCAGCAGAGAGAGATCCATGCCCCGCTCCGCGGCCCGGAAGGCTGCCTCCCCCTCCAGAAGAATCCGCATGTCGAAATGGTCCTGAATAAATTTGGCGTCGATGCCCTTTACGATGGCGCCCCGGTTCATCCGCAGCTTCAAAAGGCCCTCCTGCTCCAGGATCTGAAATGCCTCCCGCACCGGCGTGCGGGACACGTTGAACTGCTCCGCCAGCTCGGTCAGGCTCAGCTCCTGTCCGTTTTTCAGCTCCCCGGACAAAATCGACTTGCGGAGGATCGCCGCCAGGCGCACCCGCACCGGCAAGATTTCAAGCGGCTGCATATCTATCCCTCCCTGTCAGATCCGGCAGATTTTTCCGCTGTCTGCCGCTTTCAGCACTGTCTGTCGTGGTGTAATCCTATCACAGACCCTTGGGGCTGTCAAACCCCTCCGCAGTTTTTGTGTATTTGGTATACGATATGCAACTTGAATTTGTGGAACCATACAAACTTTTGCCGCAGGCCCATCCATTTAAGAAATAGGGTTGCATTTTATGGAGGCGCATGCTATGATCACCTTGAAAATTGTATACAACATACAACATACATCTTTGCAGATGGGAGGAGAACTATCATGCACGCCATTGAAAAGATTCTGGCCAAGAACAGCGGCCGTGACCAGGTGAAGACCGGCGAGATCGTCACCGCCAAGGTAGACTTCGCCGAGATCAACGACCTGTATCTGCAGACGGTCTATTCCTTTTATGAAATGGGCGGGAAGACTGTGTGGGACAAGGACCGGGTGGCCTTCGTCTTTGACCACTACGCCCCCTGTCCCACCATCAACAGCGCCGTCAACCACCAGAAGATGCGGGAGTTTGCCCGGGCCAACGGCCTGACTCACCACTTTGACATCAACCGGGGCGTCTGCCACCAGGTCATGCCGGAGGCCGGCCTCATCTACCCCGGAATGATCGTGGTGGCCACCGACAGCCACACCACCACCCACGGGGCCTTCGGCGCCATGGGCACCGGGTGCGGCGCCACCGACATGGCCTGCATTTTGCTCAGCGGCGAGTTGTGGTTCCGGGTGCCTGAGATCATCGAAGTGCGCCTGGACGGGGAGGCGCCCGCGGGCGTGTACCCCAAGGACGTGATTTTGTCGGTGCTGGGCCGCATCAAGGCGGACGGCGCCGTGTACAAGGCCATCGACTTCACCGGCAACTATGTGGAGACGCTGAACGTGGCCGGACGGATGGTGATCTGCAACATGGCGGTGGAGATGGGCGCCAAGACCGCCTACATGCAGCCCAACGAGGATGTGCTCCGCTATGTGAACGCCCGGGCTGTGCGCCCCTATGAGGTGCAGTACACCGACCCGGACTTCGTATATGTCGAGAGCTATCACTTCGACGTGAGCACGCTGGAGCCCCAGCTGTCCTGCCCCCACAGCGTGGACAATGTGGCCCCCCTGTCTCAGGTGGTGAAGGACGGCCCCGTCACCCTGGACCAGGGCTACATCGGCAGCTGCACCGGCGGGCGCACCGAGGATCTGGAGGCAGCCGCCCGCATTCTGAAGGGACGCCACATCCCGCCCTACACCCGGCTGGTGATCGTTCCCGCCTCGGACCAGGTTCTGCGGGAGTGCCTGGAGAAAGGGATCATCCAGGACCTGATGGACGCCGGCGGCACCATCACAACCCCCGGCTGCGGCGCATGCCTTGGCGCTCATGAGGGCGTCATCGCCCCCGGTGAGCGCTGCATCACCAGCACCAACCGGAACTTCCCCGGCCGCATGGGCTCCACCGAGGCCGAGATTTATCTGGCAAGCCCCGCCACCGTGGCCGCCAGCATTCTCAACGGCTGCATTACCGATCCCCGCAAGTATCTGTAAATAAGGAGGACATGTTCATGGAAACCGTACTTACTGGTAAAGTGATCGTCGTGGGCGACAACATTGATACCGATCAGATCTATCCCGGCCGCTTTCTGGACATCGTCGATCCCAAGGAGATCGGATCCCACTGTCTGTGCGGCGTCAGCGAGGATATTGCGCCCAACTTCCCCAAGGGGGGAATCGTGGTGGCCGGGCGGAATTTTGGCTGCGGCTCCAGCCGGGAGCACGCCCCCATCGCCCTTATCAACATGGGCGCCGCGGCGGTTCTGGCCGACTCCTTTGCCCGGATTTTCTTCCGCAACGCCATCAATCTGGGCCTGCCTCTGGTGGTCTGTCCGGGGATCAGCCGCCGGGTGCAGAGCGGCCAGACCCTCACGGTGGACATTCTGAACGGCAAGGCCGTTGTGCAGGAGACCGGGGAGACGCTGGAGTGCGAGGCCCTGGGCGAGCAGGCCATGAATATTCTGAAGGCCGGCGGTATCAAGCCGCTGATGCGCAGGAAATACGCCGGTGAGTGACTGTCAGGTCGCTCAGAAGGCTCTTCTCCCCACAAAAAGAGAAGGCTTCGGAGAAATCTCCGAAGCCTTCTTTTTCTTTACTGCCGGGAGGTCTCCTCCAGCCGCTGGAGGAACACCGCCGCACACAGCAGGTCCGCGCAGCCGCCGGGGCTCAGATTCCTCCGGATAAATGCCTGGTTCATGGCGGAGAGATCACCGAGAGCCTCCTCCGTCAGCACCGGATAGGCCGAGAGAAATGCCCCGGCCTCCCGCCGCATCCAGCCAAGTCCCTCCGCTCCTCCCCGGTGGAGAACCGTACTGTCCTCCACCCGCTCCATCAGACGCAGCAGGGTATAGAGAAGCTGCCGGTTCCAGTCCGGCTGGCCCCCCTCCCGAAGGGCGGGCAGGGCCACCCGGGAGAGGGCGGGAAAGCCCTCGATGGCCTCCCCACGGATGCCGGCGCTGCCGGTGGCACGGTAGAGCCGCTCCCCGTGGGTCCGGGGCTGCCGGGCGGACATGGCTGCCAGTTCCGCCCGGAGAGGGGCGGCGGCCATCTCCCGGCACCGCTCCAGCACATCCCCGACATGGACAGGGCCCCGGCGGCCGGTCTGTCCGGCTGCGGCGGCCAGCAGCCCCAGGGTGAAAATGGCCCCCTTGTGGGTATTGACGCCGCCGGTGGCGGCGAACATGGCCTCCTCCGCCTCCCGGCCTATGGGCCGGATCAGGGCAAACAGCTGCTGGGGCTCCTCTGTGGAGGCGGCTCCCTCCGCAAACATCCGCCCCAGAAAAGGGGCGATGGCTTCGGCGCTGGCAAAAAAGGTGTCTGCGTCCATGTCCCGGTGGGCCCCGCTGTCCCGCAGGTCCACCAGCCCCGGCTTGGGCGTGGCCCGGATCTCCTCCAGCAGAGCATCCAGGGCCAGGGCTTCCGCCTGGACGGCGGTCACGAACCCACCTCCATCAGAATGGCCCGGACCCTCTCGCTCAGCTCCTCCACCGTGTGGGTCCGGCTGCGGGCGCAGAGCTGGGCCTGACGGGAGCAGAGAAGGCAGGTCCGGGGCGTGGGGCGGGACAGCTTCCGGCCCTCCGCCGTCAGCACGTCCAAATCCAAAAGCCGCCCCAAATCGTCCTCGTCCTCCAGCCGGGTCATCCGTTCCTTCAGGTCCTCCGCCTTGGTCTGGACCGCGTACAGCGCCTCGCAGCCGGTCTTCTCCACATGGGTCTCCCGGTGGAGAACCTTGGCCCCCAGGTCCTCCAGCGCCCGGTCGATCCGCTCCAGGGCCAGATGAAAGGCCCGCTCCGCCCCCTCCGGCACCTTCACAGGGCCGGGGATGTTCATGGTCAGGCACAAAAGGGGACATCCAAAGCGGGCCAGAAGGGCGGACTGACGGGCGGCCCGGGTATCCCGGGCCGCCAGCATCTCTTCCAATGTCACAGTTTGTTCCAGTATGCTCAATGGTGGTTCACCTGTTCCATTTCCCGCAGCTGTGTCACCACGCGCTGCCCTTTCTCAGAGTGGAGATACGCCGCGGTGCTGGGGGGCACCAGCCGCTTTGCCAGAGCCCAGTCCCCGTCCTTCAGGGCCTGCCGCACCACAGAGGCGCTGATGGGCCCTTCCGCCAGCTCCCGCCGGGGAAGGACGCGGCACTCCACCCCCGCCGGAGGCAGCACCTCCGCAAGGGCCTGGTTATAAAGGGCGGTGACGTGGCTGGTGGGTTCCGTCCCCAAAAAGCGGAGGGTAATGCCCAGGGCCCCGGCGATCCTTGCGAACACCGCCCCGTCCAGCTGGGCCTGGGCCAGGGCCGCCTGATCCCCGTCCTTCAGAAAGTAGGAGGGGAAGGTGGCCCGGGAGATGAGGTAGCTGTCCGTCCGGTGGTACACCACATTGGAGAGGTGGGCGGTGCCGGCCTTCACCAGCTCCATCCGGTCCGCCGCCGGGAACACCGACAGGTCCTCCGACACCACAAAGAGGTGCAGGGTCCCGCAGGCTGCGGCGGCCTTCTCCGCCAGATACTGGTGGCCCAAAGTGAAGGGGTTGGCGTTCATGACAATGGCCCCCTGGGGCGCCGCCGGGGCGGCAGGCGTCTCCTTTTGGAGGGACTGGAGGTAGTCGGAAAACCCGGTTTTGCGGTTTTCTAAAAACACCGCCCGCTGTCCGTCTCGGGCGATCTCATGAAAGCCCAGGTCCTCAAACTGTGGGGCGGCGGCCCCCTTGGTGTAGAGGAACAGGTGGTAGTTTCCCCGCTGGTACTGCACCTCGATGAGGTGGCGGACCAGGCGGCTTAAAATCCCCTCCCCCCGGCGGCGGCTGTCCACCGCCAGACAGCGCAGGGTGTTGCCCGCGCAGGAGCCGGCGGCCACCAGCTCTCCGCCGTCAAAAGCGCCGGCGGAGTAGTCCAGCCAGCCGTCCCGCTGCAGGCCCTCCCGCTCCAGCAGAGCGTCCATCTGCCCCTCCTCGCCGGGGCGAAGCCCCCGGATCTCAAGCTCTTCCATAGTTTCTCCTTTTAAAGCCGGTCCGGGGGCCGCTCCCCGGTTATTTTACCGCGTAGATCACGTCCTGGATCTGGCTGTTGCGCCCCAGGACATTCCCCACCACCCGATCGGTCAGATGGATGCTGGGATTGGCGGGCCCGTTGATCTCCACTGCCATCTTCCGCAGATCGCGGATGTCCTTCACCGGCAGATGGGCGGCCTTCAAAGCCTCCGCCAGCTCCGGACGGCCCGGGTTCACGGCGATGCCGTACTGGGTCACCAGCAGATCCACGCTCTTGCCGAGGGTGGATACGGTGAGGACCTTGTCCACCACGATGGACATGCGGGCCCGGCTCAGAGGGGCCACGATGACCGTGAGCTTGGCCTCCTCGGCCACGTCGGTGTGGCCGCCGGAGCCGCCGATGATATAGCCGTTGGAATCGGTGTGGACGTTGACGTTAAAGTCGGTGTCGATCTGGGTGGCCCCCAGCACCACCACGTCCAAATTGGAGGCGGCGGTGCTCTTGGCGGTGGGGCTGGCGTACTGGGCGGCGGTGATCTCCATGTGCTTGGAGTTCTCCCGGATAGACTGGACCGCCCGGAGGTCAAAGCACTGCACGTCCTGAATGGCCTTGAAGCAGCCGGCCTCCAGCATGTCCACCATATAGCCGGTGATGCCGCCCAGGGCGAAGCTGCCCTGGATCTTCCGCTCCAGCATGATGCGCTTGACGTAATCCGCCACCGCCAGAGAGGCCCCGCCGGCGCCGGTCTGGAAGGAGAAGCCCTCCTTCAGAAGGCCGGAGGCGTCAATGGCCTGGGCGGCGTAGTCGGCGATCTTCAGGGCGATGGGGTCCTTGGGCATCCGGGTGGTGCCGGAGACGATGCCCCGGGGATCGCCGATGGCGTCCACCTTCACCACGAAGTCCACATAGTTCTCGGTAATGGAGGCGTCGGTGAGGGGATAGTCCACCAGGTTGTCGGTGACGATGACCACCTTGTCGGCACACTGGGCGTCGGCAAAGGCGTAGCCTAAGGAGCCGCAGGCGGAGGGACCGTACTTACCGGAGCAGTTGCCCATAGTGTCGGAGGTGGGGGCCGCCACAAAGGCCACGTCGATGTGGCTGCGGCCGGTCATGATGTCGCTGGGCCGGGTGCCGTGGGAGCGGAAGATCACCGGCTTTGCCAGGACCCCCTCGCTGATGGCCTTGCCCACGGCGGCGGAGATGTAGTTGGCCTCCAGGCCGGTAACCACGCCGTTTTTGATGTGGTCCACCAGGGGGGCGTGGCAGTCAAAGACGGAGCTGGCGTTCACCGTCAGGTCCCGAAGGCCCATCTCGGCGGCGGCTTCCAGCACCATGTTCAAAACATAGTCGCCGTTGCGCAGGTGGTGGTGGAAGGAAATGGTCATACCGCTCTGCAAACCGGCCTTCTCCATGGCCGTGCGCAGGTTTTCACACAGTTTACGCAAGATAATCTACCCCCTCAATTTCAGATGCGGCCTCCAGAACCATGCGTGCCCGCTGGACAATGGGCGCGTCGATCATCTTCCCCCGCAGGGAGATGGCGCCCTTCCCCTGCCGCTTGGCCTCGGCAATGGCGGCAAAGACGTCCTTGGCGTAGTCGATGTCCGCCTGGGTGGGGGAGAAGACGCGGTTGACGGTGGTGACATGGGCGGGGCTGATGCAGGCCTTTCCGGTAAAGCCCAGGCTCTTGGCGTAGGCCGCGTCCTTCGCAAGGCCCTCCAGATCCTGCACGTCGGTAAAGGGGGTGTCGTAGGCCTCGATCCCGGCGGCCCGGGCGCCGCAGACCAGCCGTCCCCGGGCATACTGGATCTCGCCGCCCTCCTTGGTGCGCTGGCAGCGGAGATCCGCCGTCAGGTCCTCGGCCCCCAGAAACAGTGCCATCATCCGGGGGGAGGCCGCGGCGATGGAATAGGCGTTCTCCACGCCAAGGGCGGTCTCCAGCAGGGCGATGATCTTCGTGCGCCCCTCCTTCAGCGAGAACTCCCGCTCCAGCTCGGCGAGCTTGGCGTCCAGCCGCTGGATGTAGGCGGCGTCGGAGACCTTGGGAGGCATGATGGCGTCGGGCTTCATGGGCAAAATAGACCGCAGGTCCTCCTCCCAGTAGGGGGTATCCAGGCCGTTGATGCGGACGATGATCTCACACTTGCCAAAGTCCACAGCCTTCAGGGCATTGTGCAGCAGGTCCCGGGCGGCGTCCTTCTCATCGGGGGACACCGCGTCCTCCAGATCAAAAATCAGACTGTCGGCCCCCAGTACGCCGCCGTTGACGATCATATTGGGGTTGTTGGAGGGAATGAACAGCATAGAACGTCTCATTTCGCTACCTCCTCCTTTGCGGCCCGGCGGACCGCGGTGGTCAGTCTGGCCTGGATGGTGCAGTCCAGAGCGCCGTGGTCCACGGCCTCCACTCTGGCGCTGCTGACGCCCAGTTCCTCCAGGGTTTTGGTGATCGTCTCCCGGATGGAGTCCCCGTAGTACTGCTCCACCGACGACGTGAGATCGATCTGGATCCCGTCAGAGCTGGGCAGCACGGTCACCATGATGTCGCTGGACTCCAGGGTGCCCGCCATTGCTCCGTGTTTGATTTCCATAAAAATCTCCTTTCTGTTTTTGGGAAGTTACACTTCTCGGCAGAAATTCTGCCGGAAGCGAGGTATCGCAATCAAAAGCTCATAAAAGCCCCATGCTCTGAAAGACAAAGGTGAAGCAGAACATGGTGAACACCGACGTCACGGTGGTCAGGCACACCAGCTGGCCGGCCAGCTGCCCGTCGGCCCCCATGGCCACGGCCATGGGATAGGAGGCCACGGCGGTAGGGGCGGCAAAGAGGACCATCAGGGCGCAGAGGGTGGGTCCCCGGAACCCCAGAAGGACGGAGAGAGGCAGGAAGATCAGGGGCACCACCACCATGCGGAGCAAAAGCCCGTAGGCCAGCGGACGGCGGTTGGCTCTGGTCTCTCCCAAATCCAGGCTGACGCCCAGGGAGATGAAGCTGATGGTGGTGGTAACGCCGGCGATATCCTTGATCAGCGACCAGAGGATCTCCGGCAGCTGCCAGGGGAGCGCCAGAACGGCAAAGGCTGCCAGGGCGGCGACCACCATAGGATTTTTCAAAATGGACAGGCAGATCCTTCCGGGCTTGGCGCTGCCGGAGCGGCCCAGCTCCAAAATCACCACCGCCATGGCGTTGGTGGCGGGCACCACAATGGCGCCCAGCAGGGCCACCGGACCCACATTGCCCTCGCCGTAGATGGACTCCGCCACGGAGATACCGAAGAGGATGTAGTTGGAGCGGATCACCGCCTGCCCCAGGGAGGCGGCCTGGGCCCGGTCCTTCACCAGGCGGGGCGGCAGAAACAGGGCCAGACAGAACACCGCCGCAAGTCCCACAATGGTGAAGATCAGCTCCCGGAGGTCAAAGTCCCGGGAGAGGTCCGTCTCATAGATATTTTTGAACAGCAGTACCGGCATGAACAGCCGGAACGTCAGAACATCCACCTTCCGCATGGTGGGCCGGTCGATAAGTCCGCCCTTGCGGACTCCGGCGCCCAGCACCATCAAAATCGTCATGGGCGCCACCACGCGCAGTGCAACAAGAAAACTTTCCGGCATACGCTCCTCCTTCCAGCATTTGCACACACACTGTGCTTATTTCAGCCGGTACAGCACTCTGGGCCGGCCTCCGGTTTCATAGTCAATGGAGCTGAGGACCTGATCGGTCTCAATGAGATAGTTCAGATAGCGGCGCACCGTCACCTTGGAAAGTCCCGAGGCGGTGGAGATGCTCTCGCAGGTATGCTTCTCCGCGGCGTGCTCCCGCAAATACTCATGGAGATAGGAGAGCGTCTTCTGGTTAAGGCCCTTGCGCAGCTCGCCCTGTTCCGCGTCGGAGGCGGGAACCTCGCTGTGCATCAGCTGGTCCACCATGGACTGGTCCACGGAGACCGTGTTTTTGAGAAGATTGCGCTGGCTGAGATATTTGCGGACAGCCTCCTGAAAGCGCTGGAAGGAGAAGGGCTTGATGAGATAGTCCACCACCCCCAGCCGCAGCGCCTCGTCCACCACCTGCACCTCCGTGGCGGCGGTGACCATGATGACGGCGCAGTTGATATGCTCCGCCGCGATCTTCCGCAAAAGCTCGCTGCCGCTGACTATGGGCATATACATATCCAGAATCACCAGATCCACCGGGTGGGACCGCAGATATTCCAGGGCGTCCTGACCGTTGGAGAAAATGCCGTCGATCTCAAACTCCCCCATCCGCCGCAGATACTGCTGGTTGATCTGGGCCACCATGGGGTCGTCCTCCACAATAATGGCATGAATGGTAACGTTCATTTCCTCCTGTCCTCCCTCGGTGTGCTGAAAATCAAAGTAAACGTGGTGCCGGAGCCCGGTTCGGAGTCCACTTCGATGCCGGCGTCGCAACGGGTCACGATCCCCTGGATCAGGGACATCCCTACTCCCCGGCCATCGCCGGCCTTGGTGCTGAAGCCCGATTCGTACATGTGCTCCATCACCTGCGGGGTGATGCCGCTGCCGGTGTCGGTCACCATGATGACCAGACAGCCCTCATCCTCCGTGATCTGCAGCACCACGCTGCGAAGGCTGCCCTGGTGCTGCACGTTCACCGCCTCCATGGCGTTTTCCAGCAGATTGCCCACTACAGTGATCAGGTCGGCAGTGGAGAGGAAGCGGCTGTGCTGGGGCAGATAGCTGTTGTTCAGCAGCGTCAGCTGGATGTCCATCTCCCGGGCGTTGGTCTCCTTGCCCAGCAGCAGCGCCGCCACATTGGGATTGTAGATCCGCTGCAGAATGGGGTCGATGGTCTGGGACTGAAGGGCGGAAACCGTACCGATATAGCTGAGCGCCTCCTCCGCCTTGTTCATCTGCAGAAGGCCGGAGATCACATGGAGCTTGTTCATGAACTCGTGGCTGTTGGCCCGGAGGGCGGAGATGATATGGCGGGTGCCGTTGAGCTGCTCCGCCTCCCGCATGGTCTCGCTCTTGTCCCGCAAAATCAGGATGGAGCCGTTCCTTGTGCCGTTTTTCTCCAGGGGAATACAGGTGGAAAGCACATTGGGGTGGGAGGTGGTGAGGGTCTCCCCCGTCCGCTCCAGCAGACTCCCGCCGTCCTTGCCGGAGATGAAGCGGTCCAGAGGCCGCCCTTCCAGCAGCTGGGCCTGATGGCCCAGCATCTCCTCCGCGGCCTGATTGACCATTCGGATGACGCCCTGGCGGTCTGTGGAGACGACGCCCTCCTCCAAGTTGTTGAGAAGTTCATTCTGGGTCAGATAGTTGCGTATCAGCTGCTCCGGGCTGAAGCCGTGGAGTCCCTGGCGGATCAGCAGGGACAGCGCCGCGGACAGCGTCAGCGTCACCAGCATCAGCAAAATCGCCAGATGCAGATAAATCTGCACAATCTCCCCGCGGAGGGTATCCAGCCGGTCCATCGTCGTGCTGGTGACCACAAAGCCGATCACCTGCCCCGTCTCGTCCAGAACCGGGGTAAAGGACCGGTGCTGGTATCCCAGGGTCCCCACCGCGTCGGAGAGATAGGACTCCCCCTCCAGAGCGGGTCCCTCGTCGCCTCCCACAAAGCGCTGGCCAATGCGGCTGTGCACCACATGGTAGAGTCGGATGGAATCGGTATTTGCGATGGTAATAATATCTAAATCCTGAGTCTGCTGGACCAGAAGATCCAGATAGTCGATCATCTCCTCGGAGCAGTACCCCTCCTGCAGAGCCCGCCGCACCATGTCGCTCTGGGCCAGGGAACTGGAGGTGGAGATCAGATTGCCCTCAATCTCCTCCTCAAGGGTGGAGAGGGAGAAATGCAGCGTCAGCCCCAGGGTGATGCCCAGCAGGAGCACCCACAAAAGCGTGGACCACAGCAGCATCCGCAGAAACAGCGAAGGAATTCCTCCCTGTTTTCGCGACTTTTGAGACATACGCTTTCCTACCTTCCTGCAGCCAAGCTGCGGCGTTGATTCTTATTGTAATACCCCAACGCAAAACATTCAACAGCCCCTTCCAGATTTCTCTCCCGGTTTTTTGTGCAGCTTGCTGTTTTTTTACTTTCATAACTTAGGAAAGGTTTCTAAAGCATGGTATTTCCCGCAAAAATATGTATAGTGAAAATAACCGAATTTTGCCATGCAGCAAGGCGGTCCCCGCGAAAAGCTGCAGCAATTTTGAGAGAAGTAGGAGGGTATGCAAGATGGATTATGCGAAGGAATCCCTGCGTCTGCACTATGAATGGAAGGGCAAGCTGGAGATGACGCCCCGGGCGGAGGTCAATTCCAAGGAGGCCCTGTCTCTGGCTTACACTCCCGGCGTGGCCCAGCCCTGCCTGGAGATTCAGAAGGATATCAACAAGAGCTATGAGCTGACCCGCCGGTGGAACACCGTGGCGGTGGTCACCGACGGCTCCGCTGTTCTGGGCCTGGGCGACATCGGCCCTGAGGCCGGTATGCCCGTCATGGAGGGCAAGTGCGTGCTGTTCAAGGCTTTCGGCGACGTGGACGCCATTCCCCTGTGCGTACGCAGTCACGATGTGGATGAGATCGTCAATACCGTGGCTCTGCTGGCCGGGTCTTTCGGCGGCGTCAACCTGGAGGACATTGCCGCCCCCCGCTGCTTCGAGATCGAGCGGAAGCTGAAGGAGCGCTGCGACATTCCCATCTTCCACGACGACCAGCACGGCACCGCCGTCATCACCCTGGCCGGCCTTACCAACGCATTGAAGGTGGTGGGCAAGAAACTGGAGGATGTAAAGATCGTCTTCAACGGCGCCGGCGCCGCCGCCATCGCCATTGTGAAGCTGCTGCTGTCCGCCGGCGCCACCAATGTGACCCTGTGCGACCGCAAGGGCGCCATCTACGAGGGCCGCACCGAGGGTATGAACCCGGTGAAGGAGGAGATGGCCAAGGTGACCAATCCCGCCCGGCAGGCCGGTTCTCTGGCTGATCTGCTGGTGGGCGCGGATGTGTTCATCGGCGTATCCGCCCCCGGCGCTGTGACCACTGAGATGGTGAAGACCATGGCCAAGGACGCCATCATCTTTGCCTGTGCCAACCCCACCCCGGAGATCTTCCCCGAAGACGCCAAGGCAGGCGGCGCGGCGGTGGTGGCCACCGGCCGCAGCGACTTCCCCAACCAGATCAACAATGTGCTGGCCTTCCCCGGCATTTTCCGCGGCGCTCTGGACGCCCGCGCCAGCGACATCAATGACGAGATGAAGATCGCCGCCGCCCACGCTCTGGCGGACCTGGTGGGCGACCAGCTCAACGCCGACTACATCATCCCCGCCGCCTTTGATCCCAGAGTGAAGGACGCCGTGGCCGCCGCCGTGGAGGAGGCCGCCCGCAAGTCCGGAGTCGCCCGGATCTGAGGAGCTTCCATAGCTTGGCTGCTCTCACAGCAGTGTGATTGTGATAGAGAAAGATTTTTGAGGAGGAAATTGCAATGTCAAATCAAGCTGGCGGAAAAAGCGTCTATAAGCTGTTTAATCTGCCCTGGTATCTGTTCGCCATTTTCGCGGCGGTGGTGCTGATCGCCACTTACACCGGCACCCTTCCCAGCGGTATGGCCGGCTGCTTCGTTTTCATGATCGTCGTGGGTACCATTCTCTTCGAGATCGGTGAGAAGGCCCCCATCATCCGCTCCTATCTGGGCGGCGGCGCCATTGTGGTCATCTTCGGCTCCGCTCTGCTCAACTACTTCGGCCTTCTGCCCGCCCTCACCGAGACCCTGGAGGACGGCACCAAGGTGTACAACCTGGTGGAGGGCTTCGACCTGGTGGGCAACATCACCAACTTCTTCACCCCCACCGGCGCTTTCCTGGACTTCTACATCGCCGCGCTGATCACCGGCTCCATTCTGGGCATGAACCGCAAGCTCCTGATGAAGGCGGCCGCCCGGTACTTCCCCGCTATCTTCGGCGCCATCATCGTCTCCTTCGGTCTGGCTGCTCTGGTGGGCGCTGTGATGGGCTTTGGCGCCATCAAGGCCGTTTTGCTGATCGCGCTGCCCATCATGGGCGGCGGCATGGGCGCCGGTGCGGTGCCCCTGTCCAAGATCTTTGAGAGCACCGGCACCATGACCGCGGCGGAGGCCATCTCCGTCATGACCCCGGCAGTGGCCATCGGCAACGCCATCTCCATCGTCATCGCCGGCATCGTGGTCAAGGTGATCAAGAGCAAGTCCCTCAACGGCCAGGGCCAGATCCTCAAGGCCGGCGCCGACGAGCTGGAAATCAGCGATGAGGTCCAGGCCAAGCGTGAAAAGATCAACGTGCAGAATCTGGGTATCGGCCTCTTTGTCTCCGGCTCCTTCTTCGCCTGGGGCTACATCGTCGCCAAGGTCTGGGGAATGCTGGTGCCCTCCATCAGCATCCACGCCTACGCCTGGATGATCATCACCGTGGCTATCTGCAAGATCTTCAACCTGATTCCTGAGTGGGTGGAGATCGACTGCTACCAGTGGTTCCAGTTCATCATGAAGAACCTGACCCCCGCTCTGCTGGTGGGCATCGGCCTGTGCTATCTGGAGCTTGGCACCGTGATTGAGAGCTTCAGCGTCACCTACCTGATTCTGTGCCTGCTGTCCTGCGCCGGCGCTTTCATCGGCGCGGCTCTGGTGGGCAAGCTGGTGGGCTTCTATCCCGTGGAGGCCGGTATCACCGCTGGTCTGTGCATGTCCAACATGGGCGGCACCGGCGACGTGGCCGTGCTCTCCTCCGCCAACCGTATGGAGCTGATGCCCTTCGCGCAGATCTCCTCCCGGCTGGGCGGCGCCATCATTCTGATCATCGGCAGCCTCATGCTGTCGGTGCTGGGCAGCTTCCTGTAATCGGGAGCGCCTCAGGCCCCGCAATCAACCAATCAGGGAGCGCCGCCGCAAAATGGCGGCGCTCCTTCTATTTTCTGCCAAAGGAGGCTGCGCCTATGACAAACTGTGCCTGCTGCGGACGGACGGAGGAGGGCTACTCCTTCCGGGCCCTGGAGATCCGCACCATCCATCTGCGGGAGCTGCAGGGGGAGCGCAGGGTTCAGGGACTGGGGGAGTTCCGCCAGTGTGCGGTATGCCGCAGCTGCGCCCAAAAACGTCTGGAGGAGGCCCTGCGCCCCTGGCGCCTGCTGCTCCGGCGGATGCTACCCTTCGCGGTAATCCTGCTGGCAGGCGTTCTGGTACTGGGCCTTCTCCCCTCCGCTGAGCGGCCCTTCCAGTTCTTCGGGGCGGCCGCCGTGATCTGCGGAGTTTTGGGAGCGGGCTCGGTGATCCGCTCCACTTTCCGAAAGCGGCGGACCTACTCGGCCTTGCCCCGGGAGGAGGCGCTGGAACAGGCCGCCTGGGACTGCGCGGTGTCAACACTGCCCCGGAAGGACGGAGACGCCGATGTGACCTATCTCCCTATAACCCCGGAGACCCTCGCCATGGACGCCAAGGCGCTGGCTCTCCGTTTCCAGCTGCTGCCGCCTATCGCCAAAGAGGCGGCGAAACGGATCGGCAGCGCCCCAGACGCTTCCTAAAAGAATTTTGATCGGAGACCGGCGGTCCCCGGCAGCGCCTCTGTCCCCCTTTCCCTGCCCTCCATTCCGGCAGAGAAAATAAAAATGTATAAGCCTTAAATACAAAAAGACAGCCGCAGGCCCATGATCCAATGGCCTGCGGCTGTCTTTCTTCATATCCATTTTGCCGGTATATTTTCTGCGGCGTCCTATACTCCTAAAAGGAGAAGCCCGCTCTCCTCCCCAGGGAAAACCCGGCACAGGCGGCTGCAAAGCCCCCGCACGCGGCCGCTTTGCAGCAGGCCGGGACCACAATTTTAAGCAGAATATCCCCTTTGCATATATTGTGGAACAAGCCCAGCCCGCAAACGCTCTCCGCCTGCGCATGCCTCCCGCTCATTCTTCCAGACCAATCACCCGCTCGTACAGCTCCTGGTTATCCTCCACATCCTTCTGGAATGCCTCGTTGAGCCGCTGCTGTACCTGAATATAAATTTCCAGCTCCTTATCGGAGAAATTATCCAGGTACCGGCAGCTCCGCTGAAGGCATTTGCGCTCAAAGCGGGTGTGAAGCTGGAAGATCTCCCATCCCCGCTCAGTAAGCGTCAGCCGCAGTTCCCGGTGATTGTCGGGATTTCTCTCCTGCTTCAGCAGCCCCTTGTGGCAAAGCTTCCGCACCATCTGGGAGCAGGCGCTCTTGCTCTTTTTCAAATGGGCAGCAACCTGGGTCACCGTGATATCAGAGAACTGCCCCACCGCTTTGAGCAGGTGCATTTCCGACTGATACAGTTGCTCCTCTCCATACTTGTGAGGGACCGAGTCGTATGCCTGTGTATAGTCGTACCCCTCATCAAAGGCGGCAATAAGCCGTGTGAAAAGAGCAAATCGCTGTTCATCCATTCTATCACACCTTTTGCCTGGTATTTGGAAAAACCTTCCAAGATATAAGTATTATTTTGTGTATTTTAACACATCTCTGGCAAAGTTGCAATGATTTTGTAGCTCTTCTGCCGAAAACTTGACTTTTTGCCGTCCTCCGCCTGTTTACTATTTTGCTGCATTTTATCCCTGCAAAATTGTCGGTATGCACAAACTGTTAAAATCCAATTGACTTTTTTTGAAGTCTATTGTATTATTCAGGTAGTTAATAGTTAAGCAGCTTGACAATTTGTTTTTGGGATTTGAAAAGGAGTTTTGCTCATGCCCATGGACTTTTGTTTTGACGAATTTCCTGATCGATACGGTACATACAGTTATAAATGGGACTGCAATAAACTGGAGTTTCCCCAGCGCCCCGACGCCACGCCCATGTGGGTGGCAGACATGGACTTTCCCTGCCTGCCGGGCATCGTCAAGGCGATTACGGAACGGGCGGCCCACCCCATCTACGGCTACAGCGCCATGCCGGCGCAGGGAGCCGAGCTGGTGAAGGCTTGGCAGAAAAAGCGCAACGACTGGGACATTGATCCCGCCTGGGTCACCTACACCAACGGTGTGGTAACCGCTCTGAGCATGGCCGTACGGGCCTTCGCGGCGGAGGGGGAGGGCGTTATCCTCATGAGCCCCGTCTACTACCCCTTCAAAAATAATATCGTCCATAACCACCGTGCTCTGCGGGATTGCCCCATGCAGTTTGACGGGGAACGATGGGTGGTCAACTTTGCGCTGCTGGAGAAGCTGGCAGCCGAGCCGTCCACAAAGCTTCTGCTGCTGTGCAGCCCTCACAACCCTCTCTGCCGGGTCTTCACCCGGGAGGAACTGCTTCAGATCGCAGAGATCTGCCTGAAGCACAATGTAAAAATCTTTTCCGACGAGATCCACTCCGACCTGATCTTTCAGGGACATAAGCACATCCCCATCGCGTCGTTAAGCCCTGAGATCGCCGACATCACCATTACCGCCACCGCTCCCTCCAAAACCTTCAACATCGCCGGACTGCAGATGTCCGCCATCATCACCAGCAACCCGGAGCTGCGGGAGCAGTTTACGGCTGCGCTGGGATTTGACTGCATCGCCTCACTTTTCGGCGTGGTAGGGTTTATGGCCGCCTATGGCGACCCGGATGCGGAGAAATATGTGGATCAGCTCACCGCCTATCTCTGGGGCAACTACGAGGTGCTGGACCGGACACTGAAGGCTTCCGCCCCCGGCATTCGTGTTCTGCGTCCGGAGGCCACCTATCTCATGTGGCTGGACTGCAGGGCTCTGGGCATGGATGACGAGGCCATCGAGCGCTTCTTTGTAGAGGAGGCCGGTATCGGAATTGAGATGGGAAATCTCTTCGGCGACAACGGCACCGGATATGTCCGTATGAACATCGGCTGTCCCCGCTCAGTCATCGAGTCCTGCGCCCAGCGCATCGCCCAGGCTTACCACGCCCATGGGTTCCCAACGGAATTCTGATGTGAAAGGAGAATCACGATGAATCCTTACTTTCCCCATCTCTTCCGTCCGTTAAAGGTCCGCGGCGTCACTTACCGCAACCGCATTTTTATGGCGCCCACCTCTCTGAAAGAGTTAACCGATCACAACTACATCGATTATCACACCTTTGAATACATGGAGCGGCGGGCCCGCGGCGGCGCAGCGTCGGTGGCGCTGGGCGACAGCATCGTCCACGAGACCGGCACAGTGGATTGGAGCAAGAAGCTCCACCTGTGGGAGGACCGGGCTGAACCGGGCATTTACACGCTGGCCACGAAGATCCGCTCCCACGGCGCGGTGCCTACTTTGGAGCTGAACCACGCCGGCATGCATTTCCATGACGACAACCGCATCAACTACGGCCCCAGTGATTGCGTCGATACCATGGACCAGGGCGACGGCCAGGGCAAGCGCACCCACAAGATCGTCGCCATGCCCAAGGAGGTCATCGAGGAGGTGGTGGAGGCCTACGGCAAGGCCGCTTACCGCGCCAAGCACTGCGGCTTCCAGGCGGTGCTGGTCCATGCCGGCCACGGCTGGCTGCTGTCCCAGTTCTTCTCCCCCATCCTCAACCAGCGCACCGACGAGTTCGGCGGCAGTCTGGAGAACCGGGCCCGGCTGGCCTGCATGGTGGTGGACCGCATCCGGCAGTACTGCGGCCCCAACTTCGTCATTGAGGCCCGCATCTCCTGGATGGAGGGTCTCTCCGAGGGCTACGGCCTGGAGGAGAGCATCGAGTTCTGCAAGCTGCTGGAGGCCCACGGGGTGGATCTGATCCATGTCACCGCCGGCTCTCTCCATTATCCCGAGACCACCAACTTCTCCCACCCCAGCTGGTTTGATCTGGTGGAAGGCAAGAATGTGGAGCAGGCCGCCGAGATCAAAAAGCATCTGCACATCCCTGTGGGCACGGTGGGCGCCTGCACCGATCCGCGGATGATGGAGCAGTGGATTGCCCAGGGCAAGCTGGACTATGTGGTCTGCGCCACCGCCCTCATTGCGGATCCCGATCTGCCCCGGAAGGCAAAGGAAGGCCGCTGCGACGACATCCGCTCCTGCCTGCACTGTCTCTCCTGCCATACGGGCAACTACTTTGATCTTCCGATCCATTGCTCGGTCAATCCCACCATGGGCCGGGACAGCGACTTCAAGTTCGTTCTGCCCCCCGCCGAGAAGAAGCGGGTGCTCATTGCCGGCGGCGGCCCCGCCGGAATGCAGTGCGCCCTCACGGCCGCCCAGCGGGGCCACGAGGTCATCCTCTGCGAGAAATCCGACCACCTGGGCGGCCTCCTGCCGGTGATCGAGATCGAGCCCTTCAAGGTGCGCATCAAGATGTATCGGGAGTGGCTGGAGCGCCAGATCGCCAAGAGCGCCATCGACGTGCGCCTCAATACGGAGGTGACCCCGGAGCTGGTGGCTGAGATCCAGCCGGATAAGCTGATTGCCGCCGTGGGCGCCGATCCCATCAACGCCCCCATCCTCGGCATTGGCAAGACCACCAACATCGTGGACTTCTACAAGGCCGGCATGCCGGAGACCGGCGAGACCGTAACGGTGATCGGCGGCGGCTTCGCCGGTGTGGAGTGCGCCATTGGTCTGGCCCAGAACGGGAAGAAGGTCACGGTCATCGAGATGTGCGACGCCATCGCCTCCGGCCCCAACGCCCCTTACCCCGGCACCGGCGCCATGCAGATCGACGCTCTGTGGTTCCACGCCAACAAAAACCATGTGGACATCCGTCTCAACACCAAGTGCGTGGAGGTCAGGGACGGCGGCGTGGTGGTCTGTGAGAACAAGGACGGCACCCGCTACGAGCTGAAGGCCGACATGGTACTCTCCGCCGGCGGCATGAAGCCCCGGGAGGCCGTTGTGGAGGCCCTGCGGGATACGGTCATCGACTTTGCCTGGGTGGGCGACTGCTATGCCCCGGGCCTGATCCACACCGCGGTGGAGCAGGGCTTCAACGCCGCGATGGATATCTGACCCATTTATTCCGAGAAAACAGCAACACCGCACCGCTGTTGTTTTATAGGCCATTCCAACGAATCAAGAAAGGAGAATTGTCATGAATCCCTACTTTCCCCATTTGTTCAGCCCGCTGAAAGTCCGCGGCGTTACTTACCGCAACCGTATCTTCATGGCGCCCACGGCTCTGAAGGAGTTAACCGATCACAACTACATCGATTACCATACCTTTGAGCACCTGGAGCGGCGGGCTTTGGGCGGCGCAGCGTCGGTGGCGCTGGGTGAAGGCATTGTCCATGAGACCGGCACTGTGGAGTGGAGCAAGAAGCTCCATCTGTGGGAGGACCGGGCTGAGCCGGGCATTTACACGCTGGCCACAAAGATCCGCTCTCACGGCGCGGTGCCTACTTTGGAGCTGAACCACGCCGGCATGCATTTCCATGACGACAACCGCATCAACTACGGCCCCAGTGATTGCGTCGATACCATGGACCAGGGCGACGGCCAGGGCAAGCGCACCCACAAGATCGTCGCCATGCCCAAGGAGGTCATCGAGGAGGTGGTGGAGGCCTACGGCAAGGCCGCTTACCGCGCCAAGCACTGCGGCTTCCAGGCGGTGCTGGTCCATGCCGGCCACGGCTGGCTGCTGTCCCAGTTCTTCTCCCCCATCCTCAACCAGCGCACCGACGAGTTCGGCGGCAGTCTGGAGAACCGGGCCCGGCTGGCCTGCATGGTGGTGGACCGCATCCGGCAGTACTGCGGCCCCAACTTCGTCATTGAGGCCCGCATCTCCTGGATGGAGGGTCTCTCCGAGGGCTACGGCCTGGAGGAGAGCATCGAGTTCTGCAAGCTGCTGGAGGCCCACGGGGTGGATCTGATCCACATTACCGCAGGTTCTCTGCACTACCCTGAGACCACCAACTTTTCCCACCCCAGCTGGTTTGATATCCCCGACGGCAAGAATGTGGAGCAGGCCGCCGAGATCAAAAAGCACCTGCACATTCCTGTGGGTACGGTGGGCGCCTGCACCGATCCCCACCTGATGGAGCAGTGGATCGCCGAGGGCAAGCTGGACTATGTGGTCTGCGCCCGTGCCCTTGTGGCGGACCCCGATCTGCCGAAAAAGGCCATGCACGGCCAGACGGAGGACATCCGGCCCTGCCTGCGCTGCATCTCCTGCCTGACCGGCGGATACTACGATCTGCCCATGCACTGCTCCGTGAACCCCATCGTGGGCCGGGACAGCGACTTCAAGTTCGTTCTGCCCCCCGCTGAGAAGAAGCGGGTGCTCATTGCCGGCGGCGGCCCCGCCGGAATGCAGTGCGCCCTCACGGCCGCCCAGCGGGGCCACGAGGTCATCCTCTGCGAGAAATCCGACCACCTGGGCGGCCTCCTGCCGGTGATCGAGATCGAGCCCTTCAAGGTGCGCATCAAGATGTATCGGGAGTGGCTGGAGCGCCAGATCGCCAAGAGCGCCATCGACGTGCGCCTCAATACGGAGGTGACCCCGGAGCTGGTGGCTGAGATCCGGCCGGATAAGCTGATTGCCGCCGTAGGCGCCGATCCCATCAACGCCCCCATCCCCGGCATCGACAAGGCCACCAACATCGTGGACTTCTACAAGGCCGGCATGCCGGAGACCGGCGAGACCGTGACGGTGATCGGCGGCGGCTTCGCCGGTGTGGAGTGCGCCATCGGTCTGGCCCAGAACGGGAAGAAGGTCACGGTCATCGAGATGTGCGACGCCATTGCCTCCGGTCCCAACACGCCTTATCCCGGCACCGGCGCCATGCAGATCGACGCTCTGTGGTTCCATGCCAACAAAAACCATGTGGATATCCGTCTCAACACCAAGTGCGTAGAGGTCAGGGACGGCGGCGTGGTGGTCTGTGAGAACAAGGACGGCACCCGCTACGAGCTGAAGGCCGACATGGTACTCTCCGCCGGCGGCATGAAGCCCCGGGAGGCCGTTGTGGAGGCCCTGCGGGATACGGTCATCGACTTTGCCTGGGTGGGCGACTGCTATGCCCCGGGCCTGATCCGCACCGCGGTGGAGCAGGGCTTCAACGCCGCGATGGATATCTGATTTGCTTTTCCGGCAGCGAAATGCTGCCTGCATAACACCGGCCGCGGGGACGTCCGCAAACGTCCCCGCAGCCGACGCTCCCTTCAACCTTTGACATGAAAAAAGGAGGAGAAATTCTATGGCAAACAATCCAAGACTTGGCCAGAAGAGAGTCCGCCCCCGTGAGATCATGATACTCGGCGGCGCCTATATTTCCTATGGCGTCGGCGCCTCGTTCGGCACCGGCATCGCGCTGCTGCAGTATCACGGCGCCCTGGGCCTGTGGGGCATTCTGAGCCAGCTGATTTCCTGCGTGCTCACCATTACTCTGATCTATCTGGTCTCCAAGGACTGCGGCGACTACGGGCTGAAGGATATGAACAGAATGTTCATCCACTACTGCGGTCCCTATCTGGGAAGATTCTTCCGGTGGTTCACCGTGGTGATGCTGTTCCTGTTCACCGGCACCATGTTCGCCGGCGCGGCGGAAACCTTCAACACCAGTTACGGCATTCCGCTTCCCGTCGGTACTCTCATCATGCTGGCCGCGGTCATTATCACGGTCATCCTGGGCGCCAAGAAGCTGATCGACATCATCGGCAATATCGCACCGATTATTCTGGTGGGTATGCTGATTATCTGCGTCTACTCCCTGATCTTCCACTCCGACAGCCTGATAGAGGGCAGCAAGCTGCTCATTGAGTCCTGCAAGGATATCCGCATGACCGGCAGTCCGGTGCTCGCCGGCGTCCTGGAATTCGGCCTTGTTATCGTTATGACCACCGGCTACCTGGCCTCTGTGGCCGGCCGGCAGGGCACCAGCAAGAAGGAGCTGCTGATCGGCAACGTCTCCGGCGAGGGCTCCCTGTTCCTCTTCAAGATCATGCTGATCTTCGTTTTCATTCTCAATGCCTCCACCATTATCGGATCTTCCGTGCCCATCGTGCTGCTGGGCGGCAAGCTGGGCAGTGTCTTTGGAAAAATCTATGCCCTGATCCTTGAATTGGCCATCTATACGACTGCCGCCGGTATGGCCTGGCAGGTTGTCGCCAACGTGGTGCCCGAGAAGAACAAGCTGTATAAGCCCCTCTGCGCAGTCATCACACTGGCGGCCTATGGCTTCACCTACCTCGGCCCATTCTCCACTTTGATGATGTGGGTCAACACCCTGAGCTCCTATGTGGGCGTCGTCTTCATCATCGCCCTGCTCTATACCAGAATTTTCCGTCACAAGAAAATGCAGAAGGTGTCTGACGAGCCCGCTGATACCACCGCGGAGGCGTAACGCCTCCCCCAAGAGAACTTTCAAACTGCGAGGGATTTTATGCTGACAAGAAAACAGAATCTTTTGGAAACCATGCGCGGCGGCAATCCCGACCGCTTTGTCAACCAGTACGACTATGCGAAGATCGTTTCGGACCCCATCCGGCAGGCCACCTCCTTCGGCTGCCCCAAGGGCTCCACAGTGGTCAACGCCTGGGGCGTGACCATCACATGGCCGGACTATACCCCCGGTCCCTTCCCTGACACCAGCCCGGATAAAGTTGTCATCAAAGACATCGAGCATTGGCAGGACTACCTCAAGGTTCCCTCCACAGACTATCCCGAGAGCGCCTGGGAGCCCTTCGTAAAGGAGGTCAACGCCATCGACCGCAGCGAATACTTCGTGGCGCCCACGGAGGCCCCCGGTATTTTCGAGCGGCTGCACTACCTCATGGGCATGGAGGACTGCATGATCGCCTTCTATGACAGTCCCGACGAGATGCACGAGCTCATTGACTGTCTCACTGAGTGGGAACTGGACCACGGAAGAGAGATCGTCCGGCACTATCATCCCGACGCGCTGTTCCATCACGACGATTGGGGTTCCCAGAAGTCCACGTTCCTCTCCCCCGCCATGTTCAAGGAGTTCCTTCTCCCTGCCTACAAGCGCATCTATGGCTTCTGGAAGGAAAACGGCGTTCAGCTGATCATCCACCACAGCGACTCCTATGCCGCCACCCTGGTGCCCGATATGATCGAGATGGGAATGGACATCTGGCAGGGCGCCATGACCACCAACGACCTGCCCGCCCTCATCAAGCAATATGGAGGGAAGATCACCTTCCAGGGCGGCATTGACAACGGTCTGGTGGACCGGGCCGACTGGACCGAGGAGAACTGCATGAAGTACACCCGCGACATCTGCAAAGCATGCGGGCCGATGTACTTTATCCCCTCCACCACCATGGGCGGTCCCGACAGCACCTATCCCGGCGTGTACGAATGCGTCAGCCGCTGCATCGATCAGATGTCCCAGGAGATGTTTCCTCTCTCTAAATAATATATCCTGATCAAAGGACCGTCCGGCTCTGTTTGGAGCCGGGCGGTCCTTATCTTCCGGCAGGAGCGGAAAGCAGGGCGCAGAAATCAGAGGAAGGCCCCGATCCTGGGCCGGAAATCCGTTTAATACAATTTCTTTCCTCCAGATCCTGTATAATAAAAGACAGAATCTGGAAAGAAGGTGTTGTATGGACCGCAAACCCATCGAAGTAAAGGATTTCCTGGAACTGCAGTACGTCAGCAATCCCAGGTTTTCCCCCGACGGAAGCAAAATTGCTTTCCTTGTAACCCACATCGACCTGGATACAAACGCCTACCTCAGCGACCTCTGGGCCATGGACGCCGCCGCCGGCAAGGCCCGGCGCCTGACGGAGAGCGGCGTTGTCAAGGACTATTTCTGGGACGCCGGCGGCGGCCTTGTCTTCTGGAGGAAGGAGGGCGGCTCCACGGTGGCCTTCCGGGTAGACCCGGAGAGCGGCGCCTGCAGGGATCTCTTCACAGTTCCCCTGGCTGTCAACAAGATCCGCCCGCTGGAGGGGGAGCTGTATGCCATCACCAGCTGCTCCACCACCCAGAAGGACCCTGCCCGCTACCACATCCTGGAGGAGGCCCCCTTCTGCAGCAACGGCCAGGGGATCATCGCCGGCCGCCGCAACGGTCTCTTCCTCTACCGCCGGGATACGGACACCCTGACCAAGCTGACTGACGAGCACACGGATACCGGGGACTTTGTCTACCGCGCCGGCGTCCTCCTCTATCAGGCCACCCCATGGGAGAACTATCTCCCCTATCCCTACGGCCCCGCCCTCTATGCCTGCGACTGCGCTTCCGGCGCCACCCGCCGGCTCACCGAAGTGAGTCAGATCAGCAGCTTTGCCCTCTGCTTCTGGAAGGACGATGAGCTGCTCTTCAGCGGGATCGAGAATTGTCCCGGAAAAAGCATGGGACAGAACACCGATTTCTATACCCTGAGCCTGACCGACGGCACGGTCCGCCGCTTTGCGGATGCGGACATGAAGATCGGCTACAGCGGCTCTGGCTCCGACGCCAAATACGGCGGCGGCCAGGGGATCTGCCTGGGAGAGGACGGCGTCTACTTCCTGGCTCCGGTGATGGACGGCACCTGCGTCAACCGGCTGGATTTTGACGGCACGGTACACCGGAATGTCACAGAGGGGGAGGGCTTTGCCGGCTCTGTGGAGAGCTTTGACCTCCACGGCGATTCCATGGTCTGCGCGAAGATGGTCGCCGACGGTCTGGTGGAGCTGTATCTGGACGGCCGTCAGGTGACGGATCTGAACGGGGAATATCTCCGCACCCACCAGATCAGCCATCCGGAGCCCATGACCTTCTTCTCCCGGGACGGGGTGGAGCTCCACGGCTTCTGTATGAAGCCCCGGGACTATGTGCCGGGCAGGCGCTGTCCCGCCATTCTTCACATCCACGGGGGGCCCAAGACCATATTCGGTGATATCTTCCACCACGAAATGCAGCTCTGGGCCAGCCACGGCTTCTTTGTGTTCTACTGCAATCCCCGGGGCTCCGACGGCCGGGGCCGGGATTTCGCCGACATCCGGGGCCGCTGGGGCACCGTGGACTACACGGATCTGATGGATTTCACCGACGCGGTGCTCAGCCGGTACCCGGACATCGATCCGGACCGGGTGGGGGTCTGCGGCGGCTCCTACGGCGGCTTCATGACCAACTGGATCATCGGCCACACCCACCGCTTCGCGGCGGCGTGCTCCCAGCGCTCCTTTGCCAATATGATCAACTTTGAGTATCTCAGCGATATCGGTCTCGTCAATATCCGCAGCGAGCACCTGGGTTCCACGGAGGACAATCCGGAGGCTCTCTGGAATGAGTCGCCTTTGAAATACGCGCCCCAGTGCAAGACTCCCACGCTGTTCATCCACTCCGACCAGGATTTCCGCTGTCCCCTGCCGGACGCCCTGGAGATGTTCAGCTGCCTGAAGCGGGCGGGCTGCCCCGCCAGACTCTGCCTGTTCCACGGGGAGAACCACGAGCTCTCCCGCAGCGGACGGCCGGACAACCGCATCACCCGGCTGGAGGAGATCCTCTCCTGGTTTGAGACCCATCTGAAGTAATGGATAGAAGAAAGCAGGAAAAAGCGGCGGGCCAGGCCCGCCGCTTTTTCTGCAGCATTTGAAAGGTTTCGCTGTCAATCGATGATATCGTGGTCGATCTTCGGCAGGGAGATCAGCGTCCCCCCCTTGTAGACCTGCTCCACCTCGCCCAGCGTTCGGATGTTTTTCACCGGATTTTCCTTCAGCACGATAAAGTCGGCATGCTTGCCTGGGGTGATGCTGCCGGTCCAGTCGTCCACGCCGCAGACCTGCGCGGAGCGGATGGTACCCGCCGCCAGGGTGTCCATGGGATCAAAGCCCATGTCCTCCACAAAGAGAACGAACTCCATGTAGGTGCCCCAGTGGGGATTGTAGGGCGTACCGGCATCGGTGCCGATGCAGACAGGGATACCGGCCTTCCATGCTTTCTCCAGGCCGACGTGCTGGGCCTCCGCAGCCCGCTTGCCCTTCTCCACCTTCCAGGGGGCGATGCCCGCCGCGGTGCCGAACTTCATGGTGAAGTAGTGGGTGCTCAGCGTGGGACAGAGCGCGGTGCCCCGCTCCAGCATCAGATCGATGCACTCGTCGTCCAGATAGCTGCCGTGCTCCACGCTGTCGATCCCCGCCAGCACGGCGGTTTTGATCCCCGCCTTGCCGTGGGCATGGGTGGCCGTCTTCTTGCCGGCCCGGTGGGCCTCGGTGATGGCGGCGGTCATCTCCTCCAGATTGAGCTGGGAAAACTCCGGGCGGGTATCCGAGTTCACACCGCCGGTGGCCATGATCTTCACAAAATCAGCGCCGCCTTTGATCTGCTCCCGGGCCGCCTTCATGCAGTCCACAGGGCCGTCGCACTCCCGGCCGGTATTGGAACCGTGGCCGCGGTCATGCACAGGCACTTGCGGGCGATGTAGTAGTGGGGTCCTTCAAAGAGCCCCTGATTCAGGGCGTTTTTCAGATCCACCTCCGCCAGCTTCCGTCCGTTCATGTCCCGCACGAAGGTCACGCCGGAGCGAAGCTGCTGCTGGAGATGCCGCAGGCCGCGGAGCGCGAACATCCCGGAGGTCTCCCAGTTCAGGGATTCCGGCGCGGCAATGGGCGTGGACAGGGCGTGAATGTGGCAGTTGAACATGCCGGGCATCACCGTTTTCCCCGTCAGATCCACCGCGCCGCGCTTTTCCTCCTCACGCAGCTCCCCAACGGGACCTACCTTTTGAATGAGGCCCTGGTCCACTGTCATATAGCAGTCTTCCACATAGCGCCTGCCGATCACATCGACCAGTCCAAAGTGAATAAATGTTTGCATATTGACTCCTTCTTTCCCACAGATCCTGCCGTCTGCCCTCGAGTTTTATGTGGAGCGGCAGAAATCAACGGTACTCGCCGCCGGTCCACTCAACGGTGTTGAGCATGTGGTCTGCAGCGTTTCCGCAGCCTTCATTCCAGAAGAAATTGATGTATTCCGAGCTGTGGGGACGGACATAGGCGTACTCAACGTAGTTATAGCAGGGGATGTCGGTAGCGAAATACTCCTGGATCTCCTTGTAGTAGGGAGCTCTCTCCTCCTGGGTGGCATACTTGGTGCCCTCGTCAAAGAGATTCATCACTTCCTCGTTGTAGTAACGGCTCTTGTTGGAGGTGGAGTAGTTCCACACATTGGCGTAAGAGCTGGGGTCGGGGCCACGGGCGCCGCCGGCGGAGCACATATCCCAATCCAGATTCTCATCCAGATACTCCGCGCGGACAGCCCACTCATAGCGCTCCACGTTCAGCTTGATGCCCACGGCGTCCAGATACTGGGCCACCAGGGTGGGGATGTCGGTGGTGCCGAAGATGGAGGTGGTGAAGCTGCGGTAGGTCAGCTCAAAGCGGTAGCCGTCGCTGCCCCGCTCATAGCCGGCGTCGTCCAGGATCTGGTTGGCCTTGTCCACGTCGTAGCCGGGATACTCCACGTCGCGGTTCACCGCCCACTCCACCGTGGAGGTGTACCAGTTGTCGCAGGGATCCACATAGCCCAGATAGAGGATGTCGGCAATGCTCTGGTTGTCGATGGCCCAGCAGATGGCCTCTCTCACCCGGACATCGGAGATGTAGGGACGGTCGGCGTCCTCACTGAGGTTGAACTGGGTCCACTGAACGATGTTGGTCGCCTGGGTGTCCACGGTGATGCCGTCCACGCCGGCAAGGCGGTCCGCCTCGGCAAAGGAGGGCGTCGCGGTCATCCAGCCCACCTCGCCGGCCTCCAGGGAGGTGGTGGCGGTGGTCACATCGGGAATGAAGCTGTAGATGATCTCATCCAGGTAGGGACCGTCGCCGTAGTAGTCGGGATTGGCCTCCAGGCGGCAGTAGTTGCCCAGCTCCGCCTCCACAAACTTGAAGGGGCCGGTGCCGATGGGGTTCTGGTTGGCGGGGTTGGTATAGGGGTCCGTGCCCTCATAGATGTGGGCGGGCAGGATGTCGGGCCCCTGGTAGTCGCCGACGCTCTCCACAAAGGTGCCGCAGGGAGCGGACATGTGGAACACCACCGTGTAGTCGTCAGGGGCCTCCACAGACTCCACCATCTTGACATAGTTGTAGGTGTAAGCCTGGTCGCCGTACTCCAGGATGTTCTCAATGGTCCACTTGACGTCCGCAGAGGTAAAGGGCTCGCCGTCGTGCCACTTGACGCCCTGACGCAGATGGAAGGTCCAGGTCATCAGATCGTCGGAGGACTCCCAGGACTCCGCCAGATCGGGATAGATGGTCTTGGTGTCCTCATCCCAGGCGCAGAGCTTGGAGAGGATGTTGTGGCTGATATATACGACGCCGCCGTCCCACTGATAATTGGTCTGATAGAAGGTGGGCTCCAGGGCGGTGGCCACCACCAGCGTTCCGCCGTAGTAGTGTCCGTCACCGGAGGGGGGCGTGGCGCCCTGGGCATCATTGCCGCCGTTCCCGGCATTTTCCGCGGTGTTGCCGCCGCAGGCCGCCAGTGACAGCGTCATCATTAGGGCGAGCAGTAATGCGAGCGTTTTTTTCATAACCAATCTCCTTTACTTCCAGATTTCTTTGAAGACCCGCAGCAGGTTTCCGCCGAGGATCTTCTCTATGTCATTATCAGAGAACCCGAGGGCAACCAGTCCTCTGGTAATGTTGATGTACTGATCCACACGCTGAACATCCCGGTTGAACACCGTCTCGAAGAACCAGGGGCTGTTGTACAAGAGCTTGGTCTTGCACTCCCAGTACTGCTTGGTGTAATACTCATAGATGTCCGTGCCGATGCCGATGTGGTCGGCGCCCACCAGGTTGCCGAGGTACTCAAAGTGGGCCATGTAGTCCTCCAGAGTGCCCTGGACGCCCACCTCCTTGTGGCAGACGAAGCCGTGGGCGTTGAGGCAGATGACGCCGCCCTTGTCCGCGCAGTTTTTGATCATCTCGTCCGTCAGGTTGCGGTTGGAGGAGGAGCAGACGGTCAGGGAGTTGGAGTGGCTGAAGATGCAGGGCTTGCTGCTGTAGTCAATGGCCTCCAGGCTGGTGCGCTCGCCCACATGGGACAGGTCCACCACGATGCCCTGCCGGTTCATCTCACGGATGGCCTGCTCGCCCCAGTAGGTAAGGCCGCCGTTGGCCTTGTCCAGGCAGCCGCTGCCGTACAGGTTGGGCTCCATATAGGTCAGCTGGCAGATCTTCAGGCCCAGCTCCGCCATGATGGACCACTTGTAGAAGTCCTGACCCATGGCGGCGGAGTTCTGGAGGCTGAAAATGACGCCCAGCTTGCCGGTCTTCTTGGCTGTCTCAATATCCTCAACGGTCTTGATCTGCATGACCTTGTCAGGATAGTACTTGAAGAGGTTGTAATAGCCGTACATATCCTTCAGGACGCCCTCAAAGCTGGCCTGAGGGGAGGAGAGTGTGATGCTCTGCACGTTGGCGCCCGACTGGAGCACCCGCTGCAGGTAGGTCACGCCGTCCCGCTCCGGCGGCTCAGGATTGATCAGGTTGCCGCACAGGCAGTCAATAAACAGGTATTTATCATGGAGTTCCTTTGCTCTCTCTTCTTGGGCTTTGGTCAGGGTGATCGGTTTCACGTATATCTCTCCTTTATATAGCTATATATTTCATCGGGCTGCTTCCGCCTTGATGAAATCCGGGGATGTTTTATGGCACGCCACAAAGTGCCTGGGTTTGATCTCGGTGAGCTGGGGAACCTCCCGGGTGCAGATGTCCCGGGTGTAGGGGCACCTGGGGTAGAAGCGGCACCCCTGGGGCGGAGCCACCGCGCTGGCCGCCTCGCCCTCCACCTTGATGCGGTTGCTGGTGTCCGCAAACAGATCCGGCGCGGAGGAGATCAGCAGCTGGGTATAGGGATGGACCGCATCCTCCACAAGGGAGGAGGGATCTGTGATCTCCACAAACCGTCCCAGATACATCACCACGATCCGGTTGCACAAAAAACGGGCGGTGGCCAGGTCGTGGGTGATAAGCAGCACGCCGATCCCCCGCTCCCGGTTGAGCTTCTGCAGCAGGTTTAAAACGCCTGCCCGGAGAGATACGTCCAGCATGGACACCGGCTCGTCGGCAATAATGAACTCCGGATTGGATACCAGTGCCCTGGCAATGGCCACACGCTGGCGCTGGCCGCCGGAGAGCTGGTGGGGATAGCGGTCGGCGTACAGCTCCACCGGCGTCAGCTCCACCAGCCGCAGCGTATCCTCCACCCGCTTATGGATCTCCTCAGCGGATTGGCAGATCTTCAGAGATTTGAGGGGCTCCGCCACGATCTCCCGAATGGTGAACTTGGGGTCCAGGGAGTCGTAGGGGTCCTGGAAAATCATCTGGACCTTCTTGCGAAACTCCAGGATATTCTTCCGCCCCCTTACGGCGGCAATATCAGTTCCATCAATATAGGCCTTGCCGGAGGTGATGTCCTCAATCTTCAGCAGCATCTTGCCCAGCGTGGTCTTCCCGCAGCCGGACTCGCCCACCAGGCCGACGATCTCGCCCTCCTCCATCTGAAAGCTGACCTGGTCCACCGCGCTGACCACGCCGGCCTTGCCGGAGAGCTGCTTGAAAAAGCCGGCCTTCAGCACATATTGTTTGGAAAGGTTGTCCAACACCATGTCGCTCATGCTCTAACCTTCCTTCCGATTAAAATCAAGCTCTTCCGCATAGTGGCACTTGCACAGCTTTCCCAGCCGTACCTGGCGCATGGGAGGCTTCTTCTCCCGGCACAGATCCGTAGCGTAGGGGCATCTGGGGGAGAACGGACAGCCCACGGGCATGTCCGCCAGGTTGGGCGCGCCGCCCGGAATCTGCATCAGCGCGGACAGCGGCTTGTGCAGTGATGGGAAGGAACCCACCAGAGCATGGGTGTAGGGGTGGTTGTTGCGGATCAGTACGTCTTTGGAATTTCCCATCTCCATGATCTCGCCGCCGTACATCACCGCGATGTGGCTGCAGGCCTCCGCCACGGCGGAGATATCATGGGAGATCATGATAATGCTGATGTGAAACTCATCCTGAAGTCCCGCCAGCAGCTCAATGACCTGCCGCTGGGCCACCACATCCAGAGCCGTGGTGGGCTCGTCGGCAATGAGGATCTTTGGCTTGCAGATAAGGGCCAGCGCGATAACGGCTCTCTGCTTCATGCCGCCGGAAAACTCGTGGGGATACTGCATCAGTCGGGACTTAGCGATTCCCACCCGCTCAAACAGGTACTCCGCCCGCTCGATGGCCTCCTTCCGGGACACATTCTCATGCTCCTGAAGGGCGTTGACCAGCTGGTTGCCGATCTTCTGCACCGGGTTGAGAGCGGTCATGGCGTTCTGGAAAATGATGGCAATGTCCTTCCAGCGGACCTTGCGGATCTCGTCATAGGGCGCCGAGGCCAGGTCCAGTCCGTTCAGGAGGACCTGTCCTCCCGCGATCCTGCCGTTTTTGGCCAGCAGCCGCATCAGGGCAAAGGCCGTTGTGGACTTGCCGCAGCCGGACTCTCCCACCAGGCCCAGGCTGTCCCTTTCCCCCAGGGAAAAGCTGACGTCGTTGACCGCCCGGAGGGTCTGTTTCCCGACCTTGAAATCTACGCATAAATTCTTTACTTCAAGCAGCATACTGTTCCCCCCTTACTCCATCACCGTCTGCTTGACGTTCAGCGTCTTGTGCAGGGCAGTGCCGATTAGGTTGAAGGCCAAAAGCAGGAGCGCCAGCGCGATACCGGGGTAGATGACCAGCCAGGGGGCTGTGCTGATGTTCCGCTGGCCGGCGTTGAGGATCAGGCCCCAGGACGCCTGGTTGGGGTCGCCGAGACCCAGGAAGGAGAGGGACGCCTCCGTCAAAACGGCCTGGGCCATCTGCAAAACGGAGTTGGAGAGAACCGGCCCCATGCCGTTGGGCACAATGTGCCGGAAGAGGATGCTCAGCCTGCCGCCTCCGGCCACGTCGGCCGCCTGCACATAGCCCCGGCGCTTGAGCGTCAGGACCTGGGCGCGCATGATCTTGGCGTTGGAGGGCCAGATGGTGAGGCCCACGATAATGACCATCAGGCCGATGGAGGAGCCGAAGAAGGCCACCATCAAAATCACCAGGAAGGTCCGGGGGATAATGTAGAACAGTTCAAAAATCCGGCACATCAGATCGTCCAGCCAGCCGCCGATATAGCCGGACAGGGCGCCCAGAACGATGCCCACCAGCAGGGAGAGGAGAGACGCGCCGAAGGCGAAAATGATGGAGACCCGGCTTCCCCACACCAGCATGGCCCACACGTCGCGGCCCAGATAGTCCGTTCCCATGAGGAAATCTCCGCCGGGGGCCTGCAGGGGGGCGCCAACGGAAAACAGGGGAGATCCAGGGCAGATCACAGGGGCAAAAATCGCCAGGATCAACATAACAGCCAGGATGATCAGCCCAATAATCGACTGGGGATCTCTGAAAAATGTTTTGACCTTTCTCATTACTCTGCCACCACCCTCGGATCAAGATACATATAGATAATGTCGGTAATAAAGCTGCCGATTACCACCATGACGGCGGATACCAGGAATCCGCCCATAATCACCGGATAGTCCCGGGTGGCAATGGCGTCATAGACCATCCGGCCCATTCCCGGCCAGGAGAAGACCGTCTCTGTCAAAAGCGCGCCGCTGAAAAGGGTGCTCAGGGACATGCCGACCTGGGTGACGGTGGGCAGAAGGGCATTGCGCAGGGCGTGCTTGCGGTAAACGACGTGCTCGGAATAGCCGATGGCCCTGGCCGTGTTGATAAAGTCCTCCTGGGCGACCTCCACAATCGAGGACCGCGCCAGCTTCAAATAGGTGGGGATTCGGACGAGGATCAGCGTGACGCTGGGCAGGATCATGTGCCGCAGGGTATCCAGAAACGGGCTGAGAGTGGTATTGAAGCTCTGCATGCCCGATGTGGGGAGCCACTTCAGGTTCACGGCAAACAGCAGCATCAGCATCATGCCCAGCCAGAACGTGGGCATGCAGTAGAGCACAATGGACAGATTGGAAATCAGGTGGTCCTGCAGCCGGTTCTCCCGCTTGGCCGCCGTCAGCCCCAGCAGGGTGCCGATGGCGATGGCCAGAATCTCGCTGGGGAGCACCAGCATCAGCGTTACTTTCATGCGCTCTGCCAGCATGGTGGTAACGGGAATCTTGTCGGCAAAGGACTCGCCGAGATTTCCCTGGAATACGTTCTTCATGTAGATCAGCAGCTGCTTCCACATGGGCTGATCCAGTCCAAACTGTGCCGAGAGCTCTGCGATGTACTCATCCGCGGCCGTCTCGCCGGCCAGAATTGTGGCCGGATCCCCGGGAGCCAGGTGGATAATCATGAAGCAGATACAGATGATCGCCAGAATCACCGGTATCATCTGCAGCACCCGCCGCGCAACGTACTTGCCGAATTTCATCTTCCGTGTCTCCTTTCCCAGTGCATCACTTCTGTGATGAATTCGTTAGATTTTCCTTCAAATACAGCCGGATATGCCTGGCGGCATACTGGCCGGCGGCCTCCGCATCCCCCGCCCTGATGGCGTTGAGGATATTCTGATGTCCTGTCATGGAATCCCGCATACTGGAGGCTGTGCGCCAGGAAAGCCGCCGGAAGGCGGCGGTCATCTCCAGCAGGCTGTTAACCTCTTTCACGGCAACCTTATTGGGACATTGCGCCAGGATGAGGTTGTGAAACCGCTCATTCTCCCGGGCAAACCCCATTTTTTCGTTTGCGTCGATATAGGCCTCCATGCGGTCCAACGCCTGCTGCATTTGGTTGATAATATCTGTGGTAACGTGCGGGACCGCAAGCTCAGTGGTCAGCGCCTCCAATACACACCGGAGTTCATAGATATCCCGGATCTCATTGAGATCCTTATCTGCGATAAAAGCGCCTTTGTAGGGCTCTATCGTGACCAGGCCGGCTGACTCCAGCTGTTTGAGGGCCTCCCGTATGGGAGTGCGGCTGACAAAAAAACGATCCGACAGCTCCTCTTCGATCAGCCGCTCCCTGGGCTTATAGATCCCGGCAATAATCTCGTCCCGTAAGGTCTCTGCAATCTCTTCGCTAATTTTCATAGTTTTCACCGCGCATAAGCAAAAATGATTGTATACAAAACTGTACACAAGAATGTTTTTTGTGTCAATGTTTCAAAATATATGCCAAATGATTAAAACGATATTGTATCTTTCCGAAAAAGTTTTATGAATCTCATAATGACGAAATTTGGGAAACATGGTGTGTTTTTGGGTCCTTTTGAGAAAAAGGCGCCCGCAGTACCTGCGGGCGCCTCGCCAAATTGTATTTTCCGCATGGCGGATTTTTTCCAAACCGCGGGACCCTTCCGCGGATCACTTGGTCACGGCTGTGATCACAATTTCGACACGAATCGCGGGCCGCCCCAATTGGCTGACCACCAGATAGCGGGCCGGGGATGTTTCCGGATTGATCCAGGCATCCCAGACCTCATTGAATCCCGCTACGTCCGACGCATCCCGTACATAAACTTCTGCACGGAGGATATGATCCCGATCAGAACCATACTTTTCCAACATGGAAGTTACTTTTTTCAAGGTTCCCTCAGCTTGAAGCTGAATCGTATCTCCTGCCTCTGTATCCGTCAATCCTGATAGAAACAGTAATTCGCCGCATTTTACAACGTCATGATACCGGACTCCCTGCCCGAATCGTTCGACCATATCCGCAGGCCTCCTTTTTGGTTTTCGCCGCGATTTCCTTTTTACAGATAACTCGCGCCAATTTAATATTATACCATAGACATAAAATAAAAATTGTTCTAAATTTTTCTTAAAATACAGGAGTGAAATGGTGCGTCTTTACGAATAGAAATACGATTGGCCGACGGAATTTTCCCTTCTCCAGCGGGCATTCGATTTGGTTATGGTAAATTTTTCCAATATTGATACAAAAAATAAGCATTTTCATGCTTACGCACCGGTTGAAATTGTGCATATATCTGCCGGATTTCTTCTTTTGCCTGCATACCCCATCCGTTGTCTTTGTTTTTGGCGGCCCCGGCGCCAATGCTCCGCGCCGATTCCCCCGGCCGTGTCCCGGCCGTTTTGACCCGCCAGCGCACAAAAAGAGATCCGGAACATTGTCCCGGACCTCTTTCCTCTTTGCTGCGATGTTCCGCCGTCCTTAGAAGCAGCCCTGCTCCATCATGGCGGTGGCAACCTTCTTGAAACCGGCAATGTTGGCGCCGGCCACCAGATTGTACCCAAGGCC
>CALXDD010000005.1 GCA_944386985.1 uncultured Oscillospiraceae bacterium | reverse complement strand
TCTCCAGCAGCTGCTTGACCAGCTCGCCGCCGCCCTCGCCCACGCCCATGCAGCCGTAGGCGCCGTAGCGGGTGTGGCTGTCGGAGCCGAGGATCATCTTGCCGCAGCCCGCCAGCCGCTCCCGGGCGTACTGGTGGATGACGGCCTGGTTGGCGGGGACATAGATGCCGCCGTACTTCTTGGCCGCGGAGAGGCCGAAGGCGTGGTCGTCCTCATTGATGGTGCCGCCCACGGCGCAGAGACTGTTGTGGCAGTTGGTCATGGCGTAGGGAATGGGAAACTTCTCAAGGCCGGAGGCCTTTGCAGTCTGGATGATGCCCACGAAGGTGATGTCGTGGGAGATGAGGGCGTCGAACTTCAGACGCATCTTGTCTCCGCCGCCGCTTTTGTCGTGGGCGCGGAGAATGGAGTAGGCGATGGTCTTTTCCCGGGCGGCGTCGGGAGCTTCCATCCCCGCGGCCTCATCGGCCCAGAGGATCTGCCCGTCCCGGAGATAGGCGCCTTTTTGGATCAGTTCTACCATGGTGGTTCCTCCTTGTGAGATGACTCATGGTCTTAGTGTACCATCCTTTTGAAAAGATGCAAGAAATTTTCCGCTTGTCTGATGAATTTTCTGCCATCTTCTCCCTGCTCTTTCGCCTCTTTCCGCCCTCTTGAGAGAATAGAATGGTACCATTCCATTTTTTCAGAGAGGAGGCGGAAGATGCGGAAGGGATGCTGGTGTATTGCAATACTTATGGTCTTCCTCTGCGGCTGCGGCCTGCCCCCCGCCCCAAAGGCTCCGGAGGCGCTTCCCCGGCAGTGCCGGGTCCTTTTTCAGCTAAGCGTCTATGAGGATCAAAACCTCGTGACCTCCCAGCAATTTGTTTTTATGCAGCAGGAGAGGGGATTTTATTTCTCCGGCGGCAAGGGGGAGGAGTATCTCTTTCTGAAGGAGGAGGGGGGCTACGGCTTTTATAACCGGGAGGAGCCGGGGGGAGAATTCTTCCGCAGCGACATCCCGCCTCTGTCCCAGGAGGCGGTGGCACGGTTTCAAAGTGAGTTTCTCCCCCTGAACCTGCTGTTCCAGGACTGCACCGGCCTCACCGCCGTCCGCCGGGATGCCATGGCCGGGCGGGAGGGCACGGTGTATGAGGGGAAACTGGCGGGGGAGGAGGTGAGCTGCCTGCTGGACGACGAGACCGGGCTGGCCCTGGCCCTCAGCCGCACCAGCCGGACAGAGGGACAGCCGGCGGTGCGGTATCTTCTCACCTGCCAGGCGCTGGAGGTGCGGTATGTGGCGCTGCCATCAGGGGAGGAGCAGCCGCCTCAGGCGATGTGAGAGAGACCGGGAGAAACGAAAAAGAACGCCGACGCGGCAGCTGCCGCGTCGGCGTTCTCTATGGGATAAAATATGTCAGGTGTCCAGCTCGCAGAAATAGAAGGTGGAGGTGTCCGCGTCATAGACCGCCAGCGTGCAGTTATAGGACTTGCGCGCCAGCAGTCCCGGGTCGTCGGGAGTACCGGCATCACTGTGGCGGTCCACCAGGCGGTAGTACCCGTTTTCGATGGGCGGCACCAGGCAGTTGTCCTCGTTTTCATAGGTGAAGAAGGGCCCGGCATAAGAGGTGCCGGAATCTGTTTCCTTTGAGATCCCGTAGAGCAGGGCCTCGGCCGTCTCATCCAGGGGGAACACACTCCAGCCGTCGGCCTGGGAGACCTGCTGGAGACAGCTGTCGTCGGAGAAGGTGTAGGCGTAGCAGGAGATGCCGTCGCCGTGGAAGCCGCCGTGGGTGTCATAATGGGAGACCTCCGTGCCGCCGGAGACGTCCACCCCCACCCGTGTCCGGATCCGGCCCTGGACGCCGCCGCTCTGGCAGCCGCTGAGGAGACAGAGACTCAGCGCCAGAAGGAAAAAGGCAATCCATCGCTTCATGTTGTGCTCCTTTCTCTAAAAAGAAGAGGGGATGGTCCCTTACTCCAGATTCAGCTTGTTTTTCAGAATATAGGTGGTGCCGAAGAAAAACACAACGGAGAGCACCGCGTCGGACACAATGAGCAGCCACAGTACCAGGTGGACACCGGTGGTATAGTTGAGGTTCCAGTCCATCCAGTTATAGATGTTCAGAGCGCTCAGCAGGGAGGCTCCCAGGGTGAAGATCACATTGAGGGCCATGCCGATGCCCACATAGGCCACAATGCTGCCGACGATGCGGTTTTTTCCAAAGAGATGGCCGATGGCCATGGAGACGTACAGCTGGGTGATGGAGGCCACCAGACCCGTCAGCATCGTCAGCGCCAGCTCCACCAGGAGGAGGACCATGTCGGGGAAAACATCCGCCAGATTTTTCCACAGGGACTGAAAATCAATATTAAAAATATCCTGGAAGGTGAGGGGGATCATCAAAATCATGGACAGAAATGCCACCGCGCAGCTGATGACAGTGACCACCACCGCGCAGATCAGCTTGGAGGTGACCAGCTGCCAGGGGCGCACCGGCAGGGTGTTCATGAGATACCCCTCCTGGCCCAGAAGTCCTTTGTAAAAGCGCTGGATGATGAACAGCAGGGCGATGACGAACATGGCCACCATCACGGCGAAGTAGGCCAGCACCACCAAAACGTTGACCAGATCCGGCAGCTGGTTGGACTCGCTGCCTGTGCCGGAGAAGACGGTGAAGCGCATCACAAGGGCAATCACCAGGGCCGCCGGCCACAGAAGCATGAACTCCCGGCTCACCGAGCGAAAATCATATTTGAGAAGCTTTCCCAGCATCAGAACCCGCCTCCTTCCATGGGCATGGCCCGGAACATCTCCCGGAACAGAGCGTCCACGCTCTTGCCCTCCTGCTCCCGGATGTTGTCCACGCTGTTGTGGAGAGTTATCCGGCCGTTCTGGAGAAAAATCACCTCGTCCAAAACCCGCTCGATGTCGCTGATGAGGTGGGTGGAGATCAGCACTGTGCCCTCCTCGTTGTAGTTGGTGAGAATGGTGTTCAGGATGAACTCCCGGGCCGCCGGGTCCACCCCGGCGATGGGCTCGTCCAGCAGATACAGCTGGGCCTTCCGGGCCATCACCATCACCAGCTGCACCTTCTCCTTGGTGCCCTTGGACATGGTCTTGACACGGTCGTGGGGATTCACGCCCAGAGCGCGGCACATGTCCATGGCCTTCTGCCGGTCAAAGTCGGCATAGAAGTCGCTGAAGAGATCAAAGAGATCCGTGGCCCGCATCCAGTCGGCAAAGTACATCCGGTCCGGCAGATAGCTGATGATGGACTTGGTGTAGACCCCCGGGGCCTGCCCGTCGATGGTCACTTCCCCTAAGGTGGGCTGCAAAAGTCCGCAGAAGATCTTGATGAGTGTGGTCTTGCCGCTGCCGTTGGGCCCTAAAAGCCCCACGATCCGTCCCCGGCCCAGCTCCAGGTCCACCCCCTGCAGGGCCACCCGGTGGCCGTAGGCCTTGGTCAGATTCCTGCAGCAGATGAGAAAATCAGCCATGGTGTTCTTCCTCCTTCCATAGTGCCATCACATCGTCCCTGGTGTACCCAAGGTCCTGGATGGCCGACAAAAATTCCTCCGCCAGCTGCCGGGCCATGTTCCGGCGCACCGCCTCAATGGCGGCGATGTTCTCCGTTACCATACGTCCCGCCGTGCGGTTGGATACCGCCAGTCCGTCGTTTTCCAGCTGGGCCAGCGCCCGCTGCATGGTGTTGGGGTTGACGCCGGCGTCCGCCGCCAGCTCCCGCACCGCCGGCAGCTTTGACCCCGGCGGGTACTGCCCCGCTACGATCCGGCGGGCCATCTGCTCGCTCAGCTGCATCCAGATGGGACGGTCGTCCGTCAGTTTCCATTCCACAGGCATCCTCCTTTGTGTTGTTGTATTAAGTGATTAGTACAATAATACATTCTCCCAGGTTTGTCAAGGGGGTTTTGAAAAAAACCTGAAAAAAGGGAGGGCATGGAATGGGGCGGGCCGTCATAAGGTAGAGGGAGAAGGAGGGATACCATGGAGCGAAACCGAGGGGACTTGGTGCGGCGGGCGGCGGATCTCTTTGATCTGCCGGCGGATGTGATCTCCTCCCTGCCCTGCGTGGAGCTGATCGGCGACTGCCAGATGCTGATGGACAGCCATCAGGGCATCCTCTCCTACAGCCGGGAGGCCATCGACATCAACGGCGGGCGGCTGGTGGTGCGGGTGACGGGGGAGGAGCTGGAGCTCATGGCCATGACCGGCTGTGAGCTGCGGATTCGGGGGAAGATCCGGAAGGTGGAAATGATCCGGTAAGGAGGAAGTGTCATGCTGCAGCGGGCGGTAAATTTCTGTTTGGGCGAGGTGACGGTGGAGGTGGAGAGCGCCTTCCCCGAGCGGGTGCTGAACCTCTGCAGCGCCCACCGCATCCCCTTCTGGGACCTCACCTGGCACTCGCCGGTGTGCTTTACCGTCACCATGACCCGCCATAGCTGGGGACAGCTGCGGCAGAAGGCGGAGCGGCTGGACGCCAAGCTCACGGTACAAAGCCGGGTGGGGCTTCCCTATCTGGCTTTGCGGCTTCGGCGGCGGACGGTGCTGCTGGCGGGGCTTGCGGCCTGTGTGGGCCTCTTTTTTTTCAGCACGCTCTTCATCTGGGATTTCTCCATTGAGGGGAACAAGACCGTCAGCGACGAGGAGATCCTCCGTTCCCTTCAGCGCAACGGGGTGACCCTCGGCACCTTTGCCTACTCCTTCCGGTCCGACGATCTCCGCAACCATGTGCTCCTGGAGATCCCGGAGCTCAGCTACATCGCCGTCAACGTCAGCGGCTGCCGGGCCAATGTCCAGGTCCGGGAGCGGGTGGAGGTGCCGGAGGGCCGGGACAAGAGCCAGCCGGGAAACACGGTGGCGGCGCGGGACGGCCTGGTGACAGACATCCGGCCCTACGACGGGGAGAAGCTGGTACTGCCGGGAACCACGGTGCAGGAGGGGCAGATGCTGATCTCCGGGGTGGTGGACGACGCCCAGGCGGGCACCCGGTTCCTCATGGGGCGGGGAAAGGTGTATGCCCGGACCTGGTACCAGCTGCGGTGCAAGGTCCCCCAGGAGAAGGTGGAGAAGGTGTACACCGGAAAGGAAAAGACGGTGTTTGCGCTCTGCTGGGGGACAAAGCGGGTAAATCTTTACAATAGTAGTAGCATTGAACGGGAGGATTGTGATAAAATAACCCTGCGGACCCAGCTGAGACTGCCCGGCGGCATTATGCTGCCCATCACCGTGGTGAAGGAGACCTACCGTTACTACGAGACCAGGACGGTGGAGCGCACCCAGGAGGAGGCGGAGGAGCTGGCCTACACAGTGATGAAACGCTGCCTTCTGGCCGGTATGGATGAAGGACTGGTGGAGGAGGAGCAGTGCAGCGGTGTGGTCTGGGAAAACGGCTACCTGGTGGAGCTTGACGCCGAGTGCCACGAACAGATCGGCCGGTTTATTGAGATTCCCACAGAGGAACAGGAATAGAGGTTACAAAGGATATGGAACAGCGCATCAGTATAGAGCGGATGGAGCAGGCGGTGAATATCTTCGGCTCCTTTGATGAAAATATCCGGCTCATTGAGTCGGAATTTCATGTGGCGGTGACCAACCGGGAGGGGGAGCTGCGGGTGAGCGGCGAGCCCGAGGACACCATGCTGGCGGTGAAGGCCATCCAGGCCCTGCTGACGCTCTCCGCCAAGGGGGAGCCCCTGGGGGAGCAGCAGGTGCGGTATGTCATCGGGCTGGCCCGGTCCGGACAGGAGGGCAAGATCGGGGAGCTGACGGGGGATGTGATCTGCATCACCGCCAAGGGCCGCCCGGTGAAGCCTAAGACCATCGGTCAAAAGCGCTACTGCGACAGCGTGCAGAAGAATACGGTCACCATCGGGGTAGGCCCCGCCGGCACCGGCAAGACCTACCTGGCGGTGGCGGAGGCGGTGGCCGCCTTCCGCTCCAAGGAGATCAACCGCATCGTCCTCACCCGGCCCGCCGTGGAGGCGGGGGAGCGGCTGGGGTTCCTCCCCGGCGACCTCCAGAGCAAGGTGGACCCCTACCTGCGGCCCTTGTACGACGCCCTCTTTGACATGCTGGGGGCGGAGACCTACAACAAATATTTAGAGCGAGGCAACATTGAGGTGGCTCCCCTGGCCTACATGAGAGGCCGGACTCTGGACGACAGCTTCATCATCTTGGACGAGGCCCAGAATACCAGCCGGGAGCAGATGAAGATGTTCCTCACCCGCATGGGCTTTGGCTCCAAGGTGGTCATCACCGGCGACATTACCCAGATCGATCTGCCCCCGGACAAGACCAGCGGCCTCAAGGAGGCCATCCGGGTTTTGAAGGGCGTGGAGGGCATCGGCATCTGCGAGCTGAGTGACCAGGACGTGGTGCGCCATGTGATGGTCCAGCGGATCATCAAGGCCTACGACGACTTTTACAGCGGTAAAGGAAAGCGGGACAAGCGGTAAGGCTGTCCCGGCGCTCCAAGAGAGGAATATTGTATGACCCATTTTTCCTGGTACGGATATGAAGTGGAAGTGGACGAGGCGGCTACCCGGAACTGGTACGCCCAAGCAGAGGACTGGGGCTGCGAATGCGGCCACTGCCGGAATTTCCTGGCCCTGGCCCGGGAGCGGCGGCTGCCGGAGGAGATCCTGGAGATTTTGGACAGCCTCTCCATCCCGCCGGAGAAGGCCACCTATGTGTGCGAGCTGTATTATGAGGACGACTGGGCGGAGAAGGGGCTTCTTTACCAGTTTTCCTGGCGCGCAGCCGGGAAGATCCTGGCCCAGCCGGGAGAGGAGAGAGGCGGCTGGGGTCCTGTTGTAAAGCGGCCCTGGGGCGGCTTGCAGCTGGGCCATGAGGACTACCCTTACGGCGCGCCGGACTTTCCGGAGCCCCACTTTGACCTGGAGGGTGGGATGTACCTCCCCTGGATCCTGGACGAGCCCCTTGATGGGCCGACGGAGGAATAACTATTATGGCAAAACGACACTACATTCCCGTGACGGCGGAGGTGCCCGGGGCTGCCAGTGACAGCAACTGCGCCCTCATCCGCAAGACCATCCGCACCGCCTTAGAGGCGGAGGGGGTGACGGTCCCCTGTGAAGTGGATGTACTTCTCACCGACGACGAGGGCATCCATGCGGTGAATTTGGAGATGCGGGGGGTGGACAGGCCCACCGATGTGCTGAGCTTCCCTTCCTTTGATCTCCGCCCCGGGGAGGTGCCCGGGCCGGAGGACGCGGACCCGGCCACGGGGCTGGTGCCCTTGGGGGACATGTGCCTCTCCATGGAGCGGGTGAAGGCCCAGGCGGCGGAGTACGGGCACTCAAGCCGCCGGGAGCTTGCCTATCTGGTGACCCATTCAGTGCTCCATCTGCTGGGCTATGATCACCTGGACGAGGGGGAGGAGAAGGCTCTGATGCGCGCCCATGAGGACGTGATTATGGACAAGCTGGGGATCACCCGGTAGGAGAAGGAGGGGATCTCCATGACAAAGCAGAGGGACCTGCGGCTGGATCTCATCCGGTCGGCGGCAGTGGTGATGGTGCTGTCCGTCCACTTCTTTCTCAACTGCGGCTTTTACGATCTGCCGGTGCAGGGACGCCGGGTGGAGGCCGCCGCCATTGTGCGGACCGGCCTTATGAGTTGTGTGCCCCTGTTCCTGCTCCTCAGCGGCTGGCTGCTGGGGAGCCGCCGGTGGAGCCCTCGGTACTATAAGGGAGCGCTGCGGGTGGTGGTGGCCTACGGCCTTGCGGGGACGGCATGCTTTCTCTTCCGGGGGCTGGCGCTCCACGGCCCCCTCAGCCCCAAAACCTGGCTGCGGGAGATGCTCCAGTTCTCCGCCGCCCCCTACGGCTGGTACATCGCCATGTATCTGGGACTCTTTCTGCTGATCCCCTTCCTGAACGCCATGTGGGCGGCGCTGGAACAGCGGGAGCGGAAGTTCCTGATCGCCACTTTGCTGCTGGTGGCGGTGGCCCCCAGCATTGACAACATCACCGCCATCTGGCAGATCCAGCTGCTGCCGGACTGGTGGAACCGGCTCTACCCCATCGCCTACTACTGCATCGGCATGCAGCTGCGGGAGCATCCGATTCCCTGGAGGTGGCCGGTATGCCTGCTGGGGGCCGCGGCCTCCACGGTGTGCGGCGGCCTGGTCCATATCTATCTGGTGAAGGGCGGGCCTCTCACCTACCTGGAGGTCACCTACTGGGGAGGACTTTTCACTGTGACCACAGCGGTGCTTCTGTTCTCCGCTCTGCGGCAGTGGCCGGTGGAGCGGTGGCCCGGGGCGGTGCGCTGGTGCCTGGAGCGGCTGAGCAGGCTGTCTCTTTCCGTGTATCTCATCTCCTGGATCCCCGATCAGCTGGTATATCCCTGGCTGGCCAGGCGTATTCCTGCGGCGGTGGACCGGCTGACTTGGTTTCCTGCGGCGGTGGGGGCGGTGCTGCTGATCAGCCTGCCTCTGGCCCAGGTGCTGGTGTGGCTGGAGGGAGGCATCCTCCGTCTGACAGACCGGCTGCTGCCGGAAAAACGCCTGGAAATTTCCCGATAATTTGCGGTCAATTGCTCAATACCGCGTAAAATGACAAGAAAGTTGAGGAGTATCTGTTTATGTCGAACATCACGAAAACTGCCATGATTACCGTCTGCGGACGGCCCAACGTGGGCAAGTCCACTCTGACCAACGCCCTGGTGGGGGAGAAGATCGCCATTGTGTCCCCCAAGCCTCAAACCACCCGAAACCGGATTTACGGCGTGGTGAACCGGGGGGATACCCAGTTTGTTCTGCTGGACACTCCGGGCCTTCACAAGGCCCGCACCCGGCTGGGGGACTATATGGTGAAGGTGGTGCGCCAGAGCGTGGCCGACGTGGACGCGGTGTGTCTGCTGGTGGAGCCTATCCCCCATGTGGGCACCCCGGAGCAGATTCTGATCGACCGAATCAAGGAGGAGCAGCTCCCCGCCGTGCTGGTGATCAATAAAATTGACACCGTGGAGAAGGACGAGCTGCTGGCAGTGATCGCCGCCTACAGCCAGGTCCACGATTTTGACGCCATCATCCCCGTTTCTGCGGAGAAGAAGGATGGGCTGGAGATTCTCATGGACCAGCTTCAGAAGTACGCCGCTCCCGGGCCTCAGCTGTTCCCTGACGGCATGACCACCGATCAGCCGGAGAAGCAGGTGGTGGCGGAGATCGTCCGGGAGAAGCTGCTGCGGAATTTAGACAAGGAGATTCCCCACGGCACCGCCATCGAGGTCACCCGGTTCTCTGAGCGAGAGAACGAGATCATTGACTTAGATGTGACCATTTACTGCGAAAAAGCCAGCCACAAGGGGATCATCATCGGCAAAAACGGGGCCATGCTGAAGAAGATCAGCTCCCAGGCCCGCCAGGATATCGAGCGGTTTATGGGTACCCGTGTGTATATGGAGACCTGGGTGAAGGTAAAAGAAAATTGGCGTGATAATCTGAATTATATTCGGAGCTTCGGCTATGACGAGGAATAAGGGCTAATGCGCGGCAGGCAAGCCAATTTTCCCCGCCGCAAAGCGGCGTGCAAGCGTTTTGGGCGCTGCCCAAAACCTTGGTGAAGGCGAATTCATTTCGCCTGAGCAAATCGAAATAGGGTTCCCACAGGGGCTGCGCCCCTGTGGGAGAAATTGGAGAGATAATCTCAATTATATCCGGAGCTTTGGCTACGATGAGGAATAAGTTCCTCTCCCGCTAAAACTTCCCACACATGACCTGCCGCCTTTTGGTCCACCATAGGAGGGACAGGAGGCGGTCGCATGATGCAGTTTTTTCCCTTGTTTTTAGCCACCGGCCATCCGGTGTTTTACCTCCTCTACCGGGAGGAGCAGGACGGGGCCTGACGGGCCTGATCAAACGCGAAAGACGGCGAAAGCCGTCTTTCGCCCGTGGAGGACGTACATAGCATGAAGGAAAAAAGCGTGGTAAAGGGGCTGGTCCTCCGCTCAACGGACACCAAAGAGGCGGATCAGGTGCTGACGGTGCTCACCGCCCCCATGGGGAAGCTCAGCGTGGTGGCCAAGGGCTCCCGGAGCCGCCGCAGCCGGGTGGCCGCCGCCGCCCAGCTCCTCTGCTACTCGGAGATGGTCCTTACCGAGAGCCACGGCTGGCAGATCCTCTCCGAGGCATCCACCATCGAGCTGTTCGATCCCCTGCGGCGGGACGTGGTGCTCCTGAGCCTCGGCAGCTATTTTGCCGAGCTCACCGACGCTGTCACCTTCTCCGGCATGGAGGCGGGGGAGGTGCTCTCCCATCTCCTCAACGCCCTCTACGCCCTGGGAAACCTCCGGAAGGACCCGGCGCTGGTGAAGGCGGCCTTTGAGCTGAAGCTGATGGCGCTCACCGGCTTTGAGCCGCTGGTGGATGGCTGCGCTGTCTGCGGCTGTCCCCAGCCGGAGGAGCCTATGCTGAACGTGGTCCAGGGCGTGGTCCACTGCCGACGCTGCGGTACCGGCGGAGGGCTCTCCATGCCCCTGACGCCGGGGGGGCTTCAGGCCATGGAGCACATCCTCCATGGAGACCCCAAGCGGCTGTACGCCTTCCGGCTGGGAGAGGAGGACCTACGCCTTCTGGCCAACGCCGCCGAGGCCTATGTGGCCGCCCAGATGGAGCGGGGGTTCCGGACACTTGATTTCTACAAAAGTCTGTCCGCCCCCCTGCCGAAGGACGGCGAAAATGGATACAAATGGTAATATAACAGATAAAAACTACGAATTGAAATCAAAAATATCGAAAGAACCTGATTTTCTCAACAGGAGAACAAGACATGAGTGAACTGTTTGACAAATCCATCCGGACTCTGGAACTGCCGGCGGTGCTGGAGTTGCTGGCGGCCCAGGCTGTCAGCGACGAGGCCAAGGACCGCTGCCGGAAGCTGCGGCCGGACACCGACTGCGACGAGGTGGTGCTGCTCCAGAACCAGACCGAGGCGGCCCGCGCCATGGTAGGTCTTCAGGGAAGCCCCAACTTCGCTGGTCTGAAGAGTGTGGCGGAGCTGCTGGCCCGGGCGGACCGGGCCGGTGTGCTGGGCACCCGGGAGCTGCTGACGCTGGCCGGGATGCTCCGGTGCGCCCGGCGGGTGCGGGAGTATTTCAACGACGACGCCCAGCAAAAAACCGCCATCGACCACCTCTTCCTCACCATCCGGGGGAACAAATTCCTGGAGGAGAAGATCTTCACCTCCATTCTGGACGAGGACGAGATCGCCGACAGCGCCAGCCCCGAACTGGCGGAGATCCGCCGCCACAAGCGGGTAGCCGCCGCCAAGGGCCGCCAGATCCTACAGAAAATTATCTCCTCCTCCAGCTACAGTAAGATCCTCCAGGAGAGCCTTATCACCATGCGGGACGGCCGTTTTGTGGTGCCTGTAAAGGCGGAGCACCGTTCAGAGCTGCCGGGCCTGGTCCACGACACCTCCGCCTCCGGAGCCACCCTTTTTATCGAGCCTATGGGGGTGGTCCAGGCCAACAACCAGCTCAAGGAGCTGGAGGCCAAGGAGCAGAAGGAGATCCACCGTATTTTAAGCGCCCTCAGCGCCGAGGCCGCCAAATATCAAAACGACATCCTCTGCGACTACGACATGCTGGTGCAGCTGGACGTGCTTTTTGCCAAGGCCCAGCTGAGCTATAAGATGGACGGCGTCCGGCCGGAGATCCGGAACACCGGGGCCATCTTCCTGCGAAAAGCCCGCCACCCCCTCCTGGACAGCGCCAAGGCGGTGCCCATCGACGTGGAGTTGGGGGGGCGGTTCGACACCCTGGTGATCACCGGCCCCAACACCGGCGGCAAGACCGTGACACTCAAAACTTTGGGCCTCCTCACCCTCATGGCCCAGTGCGGCCTCCAGATCCCCGCCGGCAGCGGCAGCGCTGTCAGCGTCTACGACCGGGTGCTGGCGGACATCGGTGACGAGCAGAGCATTGAGCAGAGCCTCTCCACCTTCTCCGCGCACATGACCAACATCGTGCGTATACTGGAGGAGGCGGACCGTGGCAGTCTGGTGCTCTTTGACGAGCTGGGAGCGGGCACCGATCCGGTGGAGGGCGCCGCCCTGGCCATTGCCATCATCACCCATGTCCGCCAGCGGGGAGCCCGCATCGCCGCCACCACCCACTACGCGGAGCTGAAAACCTTTGCCATGACCACCAAGGGGGTGGAGAACGCCTCCTGCGAGTTTGATGTGGAGACCCTCCGGCCCACCTATAAGCTCCTCATCGGCATCCCCGGCAAGTCCAACGCCTTTGCCATCTCCAAGCGCCTGGGGCTTCCGGAGGAGGTCATTGAGACCGCACGGGAGCAGATGGACAGCGAGGCGGTGCGGTTTGAGGAGGTGCTCACCCAGCTGGAGGAGCGGCGGCAGAGCTTAGAGAAGGACCGCAGCGAGGCTGAGCGCCTCAAGACCCAGCGGGAGCAGGATGTGAAGCGGGCCCGGGAGTTCCGGGAGCAGATGGAGCGAGCCAAGGACAACGCCCGGTCCAAGGGTGAGGCGGAGGCCCGGCGGATCATCCGGGACGCCAGGGCGGAGGCCGATGCCATTTTGGCGGAGCTGGATGAGCTGCGCCGCCGCCAGCAGCAGGAGGCCGACTGGCAGGGGCTCAACGACGCCAGAGCCGCCCTCCGGGGCCGCCTGAACCGGGCGGAGGAGGCGGTAAGGGACCACAAGAGCGCCCCCGCCCCCATCCCCGCCCCCAGCCGCCCCATTCAAAAGGGGGATCTGGTGGAGCTGCCGGGCACCAAGACCCGGGCCGTCGTGGAGGCGGTGGAGAAGGACGGTAAGCTTCGGCTGCGGGCCGGGAATATGAGCCTTACCACCAAGTCCTCCGAGGTGCGCCTTATTGAGGAGGCCGAGCGGCTGGAGGAGAAGAAGGTGAAGGAGCAGATGGTCCGGGTCACCGCTCATGCCAAAGCCGCCGGGGCCAAAAATGAGATCGACATCCGCGGACTTATGACTGACGAGGCGGAGGATGTGGTGGAGCGGTTTATCGATACCGCTAAAATGGGCAAACTGAATACAGTGAGCATCATCCACGGCAAGGGGACCGGTGCGCTGCGCAAGGCGGTGCAGCTGACGCTGCGGCGGCATCCGGCGGTGAAAAGCTTCCGTCTGGGACGCTATGGCGAGGGAGAGGACGGCGTTACCATTGTGGAGTTAAAATAAAGACGATTGTCTTTTTATCAAGAACAGCTGCAAAAAAGCTGTCCGTCCCCAAAAATCAGGGGGAATTGGCTTTTGAGGGGTATAAAACATGCTTTTGTACCTAAAAATAAGCATGATTTGTTGGTTTTGCTGGAAATGGGAATGTAAAGTTTTGGAAAGTCGGTTAAGTTTATGCAAATTCGTCATTGACGGAAAAGCACAAATTTGGTATCTTAAGAGTAATCTCATGAAGTGGGTAACCGGTAAATTCTTATTTGGTGTTGAAGGAGAACTGTCTTATGTATACGCAGGAAGTCACCATTCACAGCGAGGTTGGCCTGCAGGCCCGTCCCGCGACCTTCTTTATTCGCAAGGCTAACGAGTTTAAGAGTGGCATCTGGGTGGAGAAGGATGAGCGTCGCGTCAATGCCAAGAGCCTGCTGGGAGTTTTGTCCCTGGGCATTGTGAAGGGCACTACCATCACGCTGATCGCCGATGGGTCCGACGAGAAGGAAGCTGTCGAGGCGCTGAAAGAGCTGATCGACAACGGCTTCGGTGAGTAAGAAGAGCGGATTTACGCTGAAAAAAGGACGACTTTACGAAAGGGTAAAGCCGTCCTTTTTTCTGCTTTCAGGAGGTTAAAAATCTGGATTTATCGGTCTTCTGACTTGCGGATCGGGTGGAGATTGCCCTGGTCGGAGAACATGGGCTCCACGGGGACGTTCCGGGTGAGGAGAGAGACCACCACGATACACACCGAGGCGGCTGCGATGCCGATGAGGGTGGCGTTGCTGCCCAAGAAGGACAGCTGGGACACCACCGCGCCCACCACGATGCCCACCCGGGCGCCCCAGTGGGTGACCTTGCTGTTGCGTTTGCCCATCACATGGCCCTCCTCCTTCCGCTCCCGCCAGAAAAAGCCGATGCAGAGGAGAGGCGCGATCCCCGCTCCGGCCATAGAGTAGGCCCGGGAGAAGAGGGAGATAATGGAGGAGGCGTAGATGGCGCACACGGAGGAGGCCACGCCGATGACCACGGTGGCTACCTTGGCGTACCACACCAGCTTCTGGTCTTTCACCTTGGGGGCAAAGGGGCGGATGAGGTCGTTGACCACCAGTACCGCCGCCGAGTTGAGGCAGGAGTCTGCCGAGGACATGCCGGCGCAGAGGATCAGCACAAAGATGGCTGCGCCGATAAGGGGTGGGGTGCAGTACATCATGAACCAGGGCATGGCGGACCCGGCGTCTAAATCCTGGTTTATGGTCATGATGATGAGACCTACCAGGGCGGTGAGCATGGTCATGACCACGCAGATGATACCGCTGTAGAGAAGGCCGTTCCGGGCGGTGCGGCTGTTTTTACAGGCGTAGCACCGCTGCCAGTAGCTCTGAGCCACCAGCACGCCTACAAGGCCGGTGAGAAATTGGTTGAGGACGCTGAGACCGTCGGTGCCCGCGAAGGACCACAGATCTTCCCGGCCTACCTCTGTCAGCCGCTCCCCCAGCACCGTCAGGCTGAAGTCCACCTTGCTGAAGGCGAAGACGTAGAAGAGAATGCCGAAGACCACACAGAGGATGCCCTGGAAGAGGTCTGTCCACACCACGGAGTACACGCCGCCCAGCACCGTGTAGACAATGAAGATGGCGGAGAAGAGGAAGATGATAGGGAGGGGGTCCGCGCCGGTAAAAACCTCGAAAATCTCGCCGAAGGCCTTCCCCTGGCCGCCCACCCAGGCTACCATGATGCAGGTGCCCAGAACGCCGCAGAGCAGCCGGGTCAGCTTATCCCGTACCAAGAGGTCGTCAATCATCTCCGGCATGGTGTTATATGTAAAGTGGCCGGCGAGACCGGCGAATACCAGAGCAAAAACGATTTTGCTCCCTGTTCTCCGGCGATGAAGGCCAGCCAGCTGACGCCGTTTTCATATCCGCTTCCAGCATGGCCGATAAAGTTGCCGGCGCCCATGATGGTGGCAAACTGGGTGAAGAAAATGAGAAGCATGGGGAAAGAGCTGCGGCCGATGGCGTAGTGGGAAAAGCTCTCATTGGCCTGCCCCTTTACCCGCCAGGAGATTATCAGGAAGATGCCGCACACCACAGCGGTGAGAATCCAGAACAAGGTGCCCATGCTGAGGCCGCTCATACGATCCCCCCTCTCTCACACATACCATAGAATATAGCCATAGTGCCTCCTTTCTGCCCCCGGAGGAGCGTCCTGCGATGCAATAAAGGCACACCGCCCGCAGAAAGACTCTGCAGGCGATGAAAGGCAGCAATCCATATGATGGGTAGTTATAGAAGGATCGTAAAACGCCAAATCTCCTTTACCTGTCAATAAGAACTGTCTTCCTCCGCTTACGAGATTAGCTGACGGGTTCAAGGAAGAAAGTCCTCTATCGCCACATGCGAATTCACCCCAAAAGTTGGTTCTCCCGCTGCCGCAGCCGCGACATTCAGCATATTGCATCTGAATTGTTCTTTCCTTGTCATATTTATCATACCATATTATTTCTGCGAACGGAAGAATTTTTTGGGGGGAGAAAGAGTTTTGGTGTTTTCTCAGAAAGGATTTTTGCCTGAAAACAGGAGCAGGAAAGACTGGTTTCCAGACAAACCCAGCACAGCATTTGCATAGGGAGGAAAAAGCTGCGGATACTATGTGCTGTCAAGAGAACATCCGGCGGCTGTTTCACAGGATGAACGCCGCCGCTGAAACCGCAGGAGGAGAGGAATATGAAAGCAACCGGAATTGTGCGCCGCATCGACGATCTTGGCCGTGTGGTGATCCCCAAAGAGATTCGCCGGACTATGCGTATCCGCGAAGGGGACCCGCTGGAGATCTATACAAGTCGGGACGGCGAGGTGATCTTCAAAAAATACTCCCTAATGGGCGGGCTGGATGAATTTGCCGCTCAATTCTGTGAGACGCTGAGCAAGAGCACCGGGTTTCCCGCCGCCGTCACCGACCGGGATACGGTGATTGCCGTGGCCGGCGGCGGCAAGCGGGAGCTTCTGGGCAAGCGGATGAGCGGAGAGCTGGAGCAGATCATGGAGGACCGGAAGATTTACCAGCATCAGCCGGGGGAGCGGGAGGTTTTTGTCACCGACACCGGAGACGCCTATAAAGCGGCAGTGGCCGCCCCTATTATTGCCGAGGGAGACGTACTGGGATTGGTTTTGTTTGTTACCGACACAGACAAGCCTACCGGCGAGACGGAATATAAGCTGGCACAGACGATCGCCTCCTTCCTCGGAAAGCACATGGAGGGCTGAACTGCTATGAGCGCAGAAGACCGGCGTTCCGCCGCGGAAGTTCACATGTAAAGCTGGATGGAGATTTGTTGATAAAACGAGCCGCGGCGTAAGGATATGGAGCGAAAAGAAAACCTTGCGAAAGAGGTTTGATACACGCACGAAGTGGATGAGGGGAGGCGGATACCGCCTCCTCTCATTTTTACATTTCATTTCCGGTTGCTATTTGGCGGGGGAATGGATACAATTTTTCCTGGAGCAGTAAGATTCTCGTTGGGGACAACAACTATGGCAAACACTGCGGACACAATCAGAGCGGTACTGTTCTGACGTATTGCGCTCAGCGGGTTCCAGGAGCGGAGAGAGGACGGATGGCGCGAGAAACGAGGATTCCCTGCTTCCTTTTTTATAATTGACATGATATAATAAAAAATAACAGAATTCTTTGCCGTTTGATGGCGTATTTCCCCTATAGAAGCGGCTTATATAGTGAAGAGGTAGAACATGCCCAAGATCCTTTTTACCGCATCAACCTATTCCCATATCGTACAGTTCCACCGTCCCTATCTGGCGGCCTTCCGGCGGCTTGGATGGACAGTGGAGGTGGCCTGCGGCGGTAAGCCTATGGAGATTCCCGAGGCCAACCGGGTGGTGGATGTCCCCTTTGAGAAGGAAATGCTGTCCGCCCGAAACGGAGCGGCATGGCGGCAGCTGCGGCGGCTGGTGGAGGCCTCAGGGTGCGATGTGGTCAGCTGCCATACGGCGCTGGCCGCTTTTTTCACCAGAATGGCGGTGCTGGGACTGAGGGACAGGCCCAAGGTGGCATGCACCGTACACGGGTATCTGTTTGGCGAAGAAAACTCAGCAGCCAAGGGGCTGATTCTGAGCGCGGCGGAGCGCGTGACCGCCCCGGTCACCGACTTGCTGATGACTATGAACAGCTGGGATACTCAGTATGCCAAAGTACATAAACTGGGCAAAAAAATTGTGGAAGTCCCAGGAATCGGGCTGGACACAGACCGCCTGCGGCCTGTAGACAGGGCGGAACGGGCGGCTACGCGCCGGGCATGGGGAATTGGGGAAGAGGACATCCTTCTGGTGTATGCCGCGGAGTTTTCCAGCAGGAAGAGCCAGCAAGTGCTGATCCGCGCCACCGCTCTGCTGCCGGAGAAGGTCAAGCTGGCCCTGCCCGGCCAGGGCGCCCTGCGGGAGGAGTGCATGGCCTTGGCGGCCCGGCTGGGCGTGGAGGAACGGGTGCTCTTTCCCGGGCAGGTGCAGATGCCCCAGTGGTACGGGGCGGCGGATCTGGCGGTATCGGCCAGCCGCAGTGAGGGGCTGCCCTTCAATATTATGGAGGCCATGTACTACGGCCTGCCTGTGGTGGCCAGCCGGGTGAAGGGGCACACGGATCTGTTGGAGGAGTCCCAGGCCGGGCTGCTCTATCCCTATGGAGACTTTGAGGCATGCGCCGGACAGATGAAGACCCTGCTCCAATCCCCGGAACTGGCCCGCCGGATGAGGGAGCGGGGCCAAAAGGCGGTTCAGACCTATACACTGGGCCGTGTGTTGCCCACCATTATGGAGCAATATGAGAATCTTATCCCGCTGCGTCAGCCTGCCTCCGCGGGATCTGTATAGTGGAGGGAAAACTCTGCCATGATTAAAGAAAACCAGCGTACCTTGAATTTTATAAATATACTGCTGGACGCGATGATTCTCCTGGCAGCTATGCCGGCCGCTTTCTATATCCGGTTTTATTTCCTACATGGCGGCGTCATTGCGGTACCGTTGTCAAGCTACATGCTTCTCATGCTGTTTCTCATCCCGGCCCACCTGGTTACCTTCGCCACTATGGGGCTGTATGAATCGCTTCGGAAACGGCCTCCCACCTGGGAGCTTACCCAAGTTTTCTGGGGGTGTATCATCAACTTTATACTGGTACAGTCTGGACTGTTCCTCTATAAAGAGGTGCATTTCTCCCGGGGGGTGTTGTCCCTCTTTTTTGCACTTGCCCTTTTGGCATTGTGCGGAAAACGCGTCTGCCTGCGCGCTGTCCTGCGCCATTTCCGGCAGCAGGGCTTTAACCAGAAGCATGTGCTGCTGGTGGGAGACAGTCATATGGCGGTGCGGTATGTCCAGGTGGTACGCCAGCAGAAGGAATACGGTTATCTGATTGACGGCTACCTGGCGGAGCATGATTCCATTTCCGGCTTGCCCTATTTGGGCGGAGTGAAGGCGCTTGGAAAAGTGTTGGAGCGGAGACGGCCCGATGAGGTAGTGCTGGCCCTCCCAGGGGAGGAGTTCCAGTTTACCCGCGAAGTGATCGAAGCTTGTGAGAAGGATGGCGTCAAGCTCTCCATGATCCCCTTTTATGCCGAATATATTCCTTCCAATCCCCAGTTTGACAATATCGAAGGGATCCCTTTAATGAATATCCGACATATTCCTCTGGACAATTGGGTCCACGCAGCCTCTAAACGGATCTTTGATATTGTGGGATCTATCGTGCTTATTGCCTGCACCTCACCCATTATGCTGATTGCGGCCATCGGGGTGCGGATGTCTTCTCCCGGCCCTGTGATTTTCAAGCAGGAGCGGGTGGGGCGAAACAAGAAGCCTTTTGTCATGTACAAATTTCGATCCATGCGGATCAACGACTCTCAGAATACCGGCTGGAGCCGGAATACCGACCCCAGAAAGACGAAGTTTGGGGCAATCCTTCGCAAGTTCTCTATTGATGAGCTGCCCCAAATGTTCAATGTTCTTAAAGGAGACATGAGCCTTGTAGGCCCCCGGCCGGAGGTGCCCCACTATGTTCAGCAATTTAAAGAGGAGATCCCTCTGTATATGGTCAAGCACCAGGTGCGCCCAGGTATCACTGGCTGGGCACAGGTCAACGGCCTGCGAGGAGATACCTCCATTGAGGAACGGATCCGATATGACATCTATTATATTGAAAACTGGAACTTTTTCTTTGATCTGAAGATTTTGTTCATGACATTGGTCAAGGGCGTGGTCAATCAGGAAAAATTGTAGTGGCGCGCACAGGTGAAAGATAGACAGGTTTCGAAAACTGTGGTAGAATAAAATGATACTTCGTGGCGCGTGCGCCATTCGTTTTGGAGGAACAGAATGTCAACCCGTAAGATGCGAAAATTTGTTTCTAATCTGGCACAAGCCGGCTGGGACCCCAAGGAGATTGGCGGAATAGTCGCCTTGATTGCGGCCTTTTTCTTGGTCGTCTGCCTGGGCAGTGATTCTACCGCAAAAGGGATTGCGTTATTCACCACTATTTGTGGAATAGCGGCATTAGTATTCCGCTGCAAGAAATTTGCGGCGCGGATATCTGTTCCTTTCCTTGCGCTGAGCCTGTGGGTGATTGCGAACGGTGTGTCAACGCTGTACGCTATTTCAGGCAAGTTTGCCCTGCGGGCCTTTGTGGTGCTTCTAACCTCTTTTTGCTGTACCATTCTGCTGATGGCTTTCGCAAAGGGGAAAAATGGTGAGTTAGGCCGTGGATTTGCCACAGTGTTGGAGGGGGCTGCCGCTGTCTCCGGATTGGTGAGCATCGACCTGCTCTCCACCCATTGGCTCAGCACGCCGGTGTTGGGTTTGCTGGGGCTGTTTACCCAGAACTATATGAATCTTACGCCGGTAGAAGTGGGCATTCGAATGAACTCCATTTTCACAAATCCCAATGTGTTTGCGGGTTGCATGGGGATCGGGGTATTCCTCTCCTTGGGGCTGGCGGGTACCTCGAAGCAGGCGGGGCACCGCCGGTTTCATTTAATATGCCTCTATATCAATGCGCTGTCCTTTTTCCTGGCATTCAGCATGGGCGGCAGCGGCACCATCGCGATAGGCTTTCTGATTTATCTGCTGTTGGAACGGAAACAGTCCCGGGGAAGCGCCTTGGTTCTGATGGTGGAGACCCTGATTCTGGTCAGTGTTGCGGGGTTCTTGATCTCGGCCACCTCTTTGGTGGAGTGGACCGGCTTCCAGCCGGTGCCGCTGGCCTGTGTTGTGGCCGGTGCGGCACTGCTGTGCGTGGCCGACCAGTTTGTGGGACGGCGGGTCGGTAAGCTGCTGGAGCGGAGAACCCGGATGGTACCGATTCTCATTGGAACGGTGGTCGCGCTGCTGGCGGTTTTTGTGGTTGCTGCCCTACGGCTGACGGGTCCGACATCCCTGGACGCGGGAGAGACCCTGCGCCGGGCTGCCTACCCCGAGTCTGGCTCTTACACCCTGTCTGTTTCGGCGGATGGGGCGGTCAATGTGACCATCGAGAGCCAGAACAGAGAGGACACCATGATGCATACAAACACGGTGATTTATTCCGGACCGGCTGATGGGGCAGCGGTTGTCATACCGGAGGACAGCATCGTGGTATACGCAAGCTTCTCAGCGGAGGCTCCGGTGACGCTGGAGCGGGTGGTGCTGGAGGGAAGCGGTAGCACTGAGGAATTTCCTCTGGGCTATAAGCTGCTGCCCGACTTTATTGCCAACCGCCTGCAGGGCTTGTGGGCCAACCAGAACGCCATTCAGCGGATCGTCTTCTTTGAGGACGGAATGAAGCTGTTTCGTCGCAGCCCCATTGTCGGCCTGGGCATGGGTGCCTTTGAAAACGGCATTGTAAGCGTACAGTCCTTCTACTATGAAACCAAGTATGCCCACAATCACTATATTGAATCTCTTGTGGAAACCGGCATCGTAGGATTGATTCTTTTTGTGGGGGTGCTGGCAACCGCATGGATTGCCGTCATGAAATCCCGCCGCAAGCCGGAGGAGGAATCCAATCCTCTGACTGCCGCGTTAGGAGGCGCATTGATTTTCATGGCGGGCCATGCGGCGGTGGAAGTAGTATTTTCTTCCTATGTGTATCTGCCCTTTGCCTTTGGCGTGTTTGGCCTGATCTCCCTGTGCTGCGGCCAGACGATGCCGCTCTCTTTTGTGAAAGAGGGAGCGCGAAAGATCATGGCTTGGGTGTTGGCGGCGCTGTTGATAGCTTACAGCATACTGCTGGGCTGCAATATGTATGCCCGTTCCCTGGTGGAACGTGAGGTAAGCTTTGACTCTCTGGAGCGTGCCATTGCGATAGACCGGTTTGAGTGGGCCGATTATATGCTGTCGTATGTACTGAGCAGCATACAGACAACGGATATAACGGAGGAAATTTCGAATAGCGCGGCAGAATATGCCGAGGAATTGCAGAGGGTGGACTCCAATACCATTCCTATGTATCTGGCACAATATTATTTTGTCCAGCAGGATGCTGTCCAGGCCTTTGCCATGCTGAACAAGTATGTGGATTATATGGCGGCAGATCCGGACAGCTGGCAGCAGTCCTTTGACATCATCATGCAGCTTTATCAGGACGATCCGGTATATCAGGAAAATGTGACGGCACTGTATCAGAAGATGATAGACTGGAACGAGGAGAATATGGGCATGCTGACGCTGTCCGACAATACCATGGCTTGGCTGGAGCAGGCGGGCATTGCATAGACTTCGTGCTTTGATATATGGAAAATGACGTTCAATTCAGCGCGCGAACCCTGAATTGTTGGTGCAAAGACACCCTGGCCAAGCCGGGCGTTCAGCTTATGTACAATGTCAATAGGTTAGTGACATTGGTTTGGAGGTAATCCAGGAGAAAAGAGGGCATCTGAAACAGGGAGCTGTTTTGGATGCTCTTTTTCTGGGATTTGGGAATAACAAGGAAACGAATCAAAAAATCCGCTTGGAAAAAGGTCCACACAGCAAAGAAGCTGAGTATTCAACGAGTTCTGCAAGATATTTCGTTTGTTGGTTGATGAAATTGAATAGATATGGTATAATTTAATATTATTTTGGGCGCTTTTGGCGTAATCCGTTTTTGCCAGTCATATACCTGTGGAATACAGAATGGAGGATAATGGAACCCAAATGATTTCAGTGCTGATGGGAGTATATTACCAAAAGGATAGTCTTGCGCTTCTGGAGCGCAGTGTAGATTCGATCTTATCCCAAACTCTAACTGATTTGGAATTCGTGATCTGCGATGATGGATCCAAAGATAGCGTTCGCAGGTATTTGGAGAAAAAAGCGGAGAATGATCATAGAGTCCGGTTGGTACGTCCCGGGGCTTGCTTGTCATTGCCTGAAAAACTAAATGTGTGTCTGCGGGAATCCAGAGGTGAGTGGATTGCCAGAATGGATGATGATGATTACGCCTATCCTGATCGACTGGAGCGGCAGATGCAATATCTGAATGAACATTCTGAGATTTCGTTTGTAGGGTGTTCTGCTCGTTTATGCTGTGGTGGGGAGGTTGTAGGTGAGCGAAGATTTCCGGAATTTCCCGACGTCCGGGATTTCTATTTTAGCCAACCGTTTTTACACCCCGCACTTTTGTTCAAAAGGCAGGTGTTGGAGACTGTAAACGGGTATTCGGAAGATATGCGCTGTAGATTGTGTGAGGACTATGATTTGCTCTTGCGGCTGTATTATGCAGGTTATCAGGGGGCAAATATGCCGGATGTGCTGTTTGATTATACGATACCTCCTACGGCTAAGGGAAACCGACGCATGAAGCACCGGTGGAACGAGGTGGTTATCCGTTTTATACGGTTTCGCGAGTTGGGCCGATTGCCGCAGGCTTTGCCGTGGGTTGTGAAGCCGATAATAGTGGGAGCGCTTCCTGAAAATCTGCTTGCATATTTGAAAAAACGCAGGGAGGGGCGGAAAAATGTCTGATTGTATTTTATCTATTGCGGTACCTACATTTAACATGGAGCGCTGGCTGGAGAAAAATTTAGCGACCTACGCAGACAAACGTCTGTCAGGGCGAATGGAGGTGCTTTGTCTCAATAATGCATCAGAAGACCGTTCCAAGGAAATCATGGAGAAATTTGCTTGCGCAATGCCAGAAATTTTTCGAATCTTTGATCGAGACAGCCGGGGATATGGCTCGTCCATCAATGAGGCCATTGCCAGTGCAAAGGGCGTGTATTTTCGCATTGTAGATGCAGACGATTGGGTGGATACAGAAGCTCTGGTTCAATTGGTGGACACGTTAGAGAATTGCAGCGCTGATGTGGTATTAACCGACTATCAGATGGTGAATCTTCAGACCGGTGAATACTTTCCGGTTACTGCATCCAAATACCAAGTGCCCTACGGGAGCATGCAGAATAATTTTTGCTATGCCAAACAAACACTGCCCAGCATCCATAATACTGCGTACCGTACCCAGCTATTGCGGGAGCACGGCTTTTTTATGCAGGATAAGATGTTTTTCGTCGATGAGGAATATGTGATTCTGCCTTATCTGTGGGCAAAAACTGTGGTGTACTATCCCTATGATCTCTACCGATATCAGGTCGCCGACCCAAATCAAAGCACATCACCAGTTAATCGCGCGAAGTACCAGGATCACCGAGAGAGGGTTCTTCGCCGGTTAATTCACGCCTATACGCAGGCAGAGCAGGAGGGGGCTGGTAAGGACGCATTAGACTATTGCTATGAGCGGATCCGTCGGGGGGTGGGAGACCATTTTACCACATTGTATCTATATGTAGAAAACCGGAAAGAGGGCAGACGGTTGGCCTGCGCATGGGACGAGTATTTGAGAACCACCCCCTTTGCCGGCGTGGCAGAGCGAAAAAGAAGGGTGCTGCAGATGCTAAATCGATTTCATGTCAGTGTGGATGTGTACCAGAAAATGAAAAGGGTGGTTCCTTTTTTATGCAACAGGTGAATCGTGCTTTGTATATCTGCAGCACCTACTACCATGTATACGTAACATTGCTCAAGCGGATGGCGCTGGGCGGAGCTATGGATCTGGTTGTGTGCGACGATATTCCGACAGGTCAGGAGTTATGTCGGCGCTTGGCTGAAAGCGGGCTTTTTGGCTCCGTCTGGTATATTGAGCAGAGTAAGCTGCCTCGCGAGTGGGGAAAAAACTTAATCGATTGGATTTTCTTTCAGAAAAAACGAAGATTTCATGCCATTGCGCCGTTGCTTCCCTTCCGGGTATGGGACTACAAGGATGTCTATATTTACCATGATGGGACGCCCATAGGGATGCACCTCATTGATGCGAAAAAGCCGTATCATCTGGTTGAGGATTCTTTGAATTTTTACCAGAGGTTTGAGGAGACGCCTCAGGCGACGTTTTTAAGGCGGCACACTTGGAAGTATCGGCTCCGAAAGCGAATGGGGTGGGGGTACTTTTCCCTCGGAGATTCTCCCTATACCTTGGATGTAGAAGTAAATGAGAACAAAGATCTGCAACTGCGCCCACTTCCTGTTGTTGAATTGTCACGATCAGCGCTGCGGCAAAAGCTCAATACAGCGCAAACTCGACAACTGGTAGATTTATTTGGGGTGCAGTCTGTCTCGGCTGAGCAGACAAAAGCGGCGCTTTTGTTAACGGAACCATTATACCGAGATGGTGTCTGCGACTCGGAGAATAAGCAGATTCAGATATATCGAAATGTAGTTGCGGATTTGCGGGAGCGAGGGTATGATGTTCTTATAAAGCCGCATCCCAGAGATACAGTGGATTACGAACCGTTGGGTCTGCCTGTTTTGGAGCGTACATTCCCGGTGGAATTGTTGGAATATATACTGGGCGGCGAGTTTGCCTGCGCCGCGGCGGTATCGTCTTTGGCGGTTCAATCCGTGCCATCAAAGCAAGTACGGTTATACAAAAATCTGATATAGGAAGGATAATTGAAGATGAACGAGATATTTAACAGGCCTTATGTCATTGCAGAAGCTGGATGCAACCACAAGGGAGAGATGTCCATTGCCAAGGATTTGATCGCAACTGCCGCCCTGTTTTGTAAGGCAGATGCCATCAAGTTCCAGAAGAGATGCAACCGTGAGCTGCTGACCCCTGAGCAGTACAATGCACCTCATCCCAATCCGGCCAATTCCTATGGAAAGACTTATGGTGAACACCGTGAGTTTTTAGAGTTTACTGCTGACCAGCACCGCCAGCTGAAGGAGTGGTGCGAGGAATTTGGTATTACCTATTCCACTTCTGTATGGGATTTGACTTCTGCTAAAGAAATTGCAGCATTGGATCCCCAATTTATTAAGATTCCATCCGCCTGCAACAACCACTTTACCATGCTGCAATGGCTGTGTGACAACTATAGCGGAGAAATTCAGCTCTCTTTCGGTATGACAACTCATCAGGAGGAGGAAGAAATTGTCAATCTGTTTGTCAAAAACGGACGTAATAAAGACCTGGTAGTATTTAACTGTACTTCCGGTTATCCCGTACCCTATGAGGATGTGTGCCTGCTGGAAATCAAGCGCCTGATGGAGACCTTTGGCAGCACCGTAAAGAAAATTGGCTTCTCTGGTCATCACTTGGGTACCGCGGTGGATATTGCCGCATATACCCTGGGGGCAGAGGTCATTGAGCGTCACTATACCATGGACAAAACATGGAAAGGCACAGACCATGCAGCTTCTTTGGAGCCTGATGAGTTTAAGTCCCTGGTAACGGATTTGAACGCTGTGCAGAAGGCTCTTGCCTATAAGAGCAAAGAGATTCTTCCTATTGAGCAGGTGCAGAGAGATAAGCTGAAGTATCGGGGGAAGTAAATTTGAACTTTTTGGACATCAAATTGTTGGTGTATGACTGTGATGGAGTGTTAACTGATAATCGTGTTCTTGTAGATGAACACGGCACAGAAAGCGTTTTTTTTCATCGTGGAGATGGAATGGCAGTGAAGCTTATTAAACAGCTTGGCATTCAACAGATTATATTATCAACAGAACTAAATCCCGTGGTGCGTATGCGAGCGGCGAAGCTGCAAATTCCAGTGATCCATGGGGTGGACAGCAAAAAAGAACATCTTATTTCTTACTGTCAGGGAAATCATATTCCTAATGCGCAGGTTATGTTTATTGGAAATGATTTAAATGATATTGATGTGATGCAATGGTGTGGTATGCGAGGTTGTCCTTTGGATGCTGAAATTGAGGTAAGAGATATTTGTCACTGGATATCCAAAAAACAAGGTGGATATGGTGTGATACGTGATCTATATCGGGATATCATGTTAGAAAAAGAGTGATGACAATGGGACAGGTAAAAAAGTCTTTAACCTATGCAATCATCCCTGCTCGTTCAGGGTCTCAAACTGTGAAGAATAAGAACATTGCTATGGTTCATGGTTTTCCTATGATAGCATATAGTATTGCGGTTGCTAAGGTAATACCTGAAATATCAAGAGTAATTGTTTCTACCGATTCTGAGGAGTATGCTCAGATTGCTAGAAAATTTGGTGCAGAGGTACCGTTTATCCGACCAGCAGAAATTTCTGGCTCAAACTCCACAGATATTCAGTTTATGAAACATGCCATTCAATGGTTTGAGGAGAATGAGGGGATCCTGCCAGAGTTTTGGGTCCATCTCAGACCCACGGCACCTTTGAGAGAGCCTGAAAAAGTGAAAGAGGCTATTTGTAAAATGCAGCAAGACCCATCTGCCGATTCTCTCAGATCTGGACATAAGACAACATTATGTCCATTTAAATGGTTTTGGCAATCTGAAGATGGTTATTTTCAGACCATAAATGGAATTACATTGGATGAAGCGAACGGCCCGAGACAATCTTTTCCGCAGATTTATATTCCAGATGGGTATGTGGATGTGTTGCGTACACAATGTATTGTAGAAAAGAACGTTATGCATGGGGATAAAATGATTGCATATACCTCTCCTGAAACCATTGATGTAGATCAGGTCAATGATTTGGAGGAGTTACGAAATAACCCCATGAAATTAAATGATGCAGTGTATCAGTATCTAGTGAAATGTGAAAGGGGGGAATGAGATGAAAATTTTGATGATTGGTCTGGGCAGTATTGGACAGCGCCATTTGAGAAATTTGGCAGCTCATTTTGGATCTAATGTGGAGTTTTTGGCATACCGCGTTAGAGGCCTTCAAAGAACATTTTCCGATACTATGCAAATTAGAGATAATGTTGTATTAGAAGAGGAGTATTCCATTCATCCATTTTACGATATAGATGAGGCACTTTCACAAAAACCAGATATTGCATATATTACAAATATTACCAGTCAGCACATTCCATGTGCCATTCGGGCGTTAGAGGCAGGGTGCGACATTTTTCTGGAAAAGCCTATCTCAAATAATATGGATGGAATTGCGGAGCTATGCCAAGCTAAAGAGAAGAGCCAGAAAATTGTATTTGTTGGCTTTCAAAATCGCTATCATCCTGTCATTAAAAGGCTGAGGGAATTGGTTCATTCAAAGGAGTTTGGAAAAATCATTTCTGTGCAGTCTGAAGTGGGCGAGAGACTGACAACTATGCACACCTATGAAAACTATGCAGGTACCTATATGGCCCGCCAGGATCAAGGTGGTGGTGTGGTTATGAATCAACAGATTCATGAGCTGGACTATATTCAATGGATTTTCGGGAAACCGGAGTCTGTTGTTGCAGTGTGTGGGACAAACAGTAGCCTTGAAATTGATGTGGAAGATTATTGTGATTCTATCTATTGGATCAATGGTGAACTGGGGCATTTTCCGGTGTACTGCCATGCGGATTTTTTCCAGTACCCGCCATCCCGTAAATGTAAAGTTATTTTCGAACATGGCTGGGTGATGGGTGACTTACTTTCAGCTACTGTGGAATATACAAAAGATGATCAGGTTGAAAGAGAGCAATTTCTGGACTTTATGAGAAACCAAATGTTTGTTGATGAAATGAACGAATTTCTGTCCTGTGTAGAGTCCAGAAATCATAACTTCCTTACATTGGAGGAAGGAATTATCAGTATGAAGATGGCAGTTGCAGCTAAAAAATCAAGCGAGACAAGGACGTTGCAATTTATAGATGAGGTGAACGTATGAAGAACTTAGAATCTCTATTTTCTATCCAGGGTCGGGTTTGTATTGTAACTGGCGGCGGTGGTCTGATTGGCAAGAAGCATGCAGAAGCCATTATTATTGGTGGCGGTGTTCCTGTGTTGCTGGATGTTGTGCCAGGTGGAATGCAGCGGAACAGAGAGGAGTTGCTTGCTGTCTATCCTGACGCTGCTATTGAAACTATCATCTGCGATATCACTGATCGTGCGCAGCTTGTGGAAATTAAAAACAACCTGTTGGAGAAGTATGGCCACATTGATGCTTTGATTAACAATGCCGCAAACAATCCCAAAGTTGAAGGCGGATCCAATAATTTAGCGGCCATTCAATTTCATAACTTTCCTTTGTCTATTTGGAATGATGATATTGCGGTGGGATTGACCGGCGCAATGTTGTGCGCTCAGGTATTTGGCGAGTGCATGACAGAGCAGAAAAAGGGCGTTATCATCAATATTTCCTCTGATTATGGGTTGATTTCTCCTAACCAGAGTATTTACAGGAAAGAAGGCATACCGGAGGAGCAGCAGATTGTAAAGCCGGTTTCATACTCTGTTGTAAAACACGGCATCATTGGCTTAACAAAATACTTGGCGGTTTATTGGGCGGAAAAGGGAGTTCGAGTGAATACCCTTTGTCCGGCGAGTTTAGAAAACGGTCAAGACCCTGAATTTGTGCAGAAAATTTCGAAGCTGATTCCTATGGGGCGTATGTCCCAGCCTGATGAGTATATTGGCACGATCCTCTATATGTTGTCTGACGCATGTTCTTATATGACAGGCACGAATGTAATCCTTGATGGTGGACGCACAATTTGGTGAGGAAGTAATGACGACACATCTTATTGGGAATCATTGCTGTATTCGTCAGGCGCTACAGCACATGGACGATAACCACATTAAATTTTTGGTTGTGGTGGATTCGGGACAGAAAGTGATAGGCACAATAACCGATGGAGATATTCGCAGGGCGTTGTTGAGGGGTCACAGTATTGATGAATCCGTTTCTGTGGCCGTGTGTAATAACTTCACGTATGTAAATTGCGACGAAGGACTTCACGAAGTGATTGAGAAATTCAAAGATCCGCGCATAGAATTCCTCCCGGTGGTAAATGAGCAGGGAAAACTATTTAATCTAATTACTCGCCGGGGATTGAATGTACTATTGTTAAAAAACAAAGAATTCAGCATGGACTTTGATTTTAATCAGATTAACGAAAATGATTTAGAGCATGAAATTTTTGCTCGCCCATGGGGATTCTATAAGACCACAATTTTGAATGATTTTTTTCAATCAAAAGTGATTTATGTGATGCCTGAGCAGGCGTTAAGTCTGCAAAGCCATCAACGCCGAGAGGAATACTGGACTGTAGTGTATGGACAGGGAAACATTCAAATTGGGGAGTCCATACATCCGGTTACCCCTGGGCAAAATTTCTTCATTCCAAAGGGTTGCAAGCACCGCCTGACCAATACATCGGCAACGGATACGTTGATTTTAACCGAGGTGCAGTTGGGGGATTATTTTGGTGAAGATGATATTATGAGATATGAAGACCGATATGGTCGATAGGTATAGGTTTACAGTGCTATGAATACGGAGGGGTGTTATCTATGCAGTGTAAATTATGTGGGAACACTGATATAGAAATAGCTTATAAGGGACAAATTAGAGACGGTGGGCTCAATTGTTATACCAATAATGAAATTGAGATGTATAAATGCCGCCGGTGCGGGGTAATTTGGCATGAGCCAATTCATAACTCTGAGACATATTACGAGAGTGAAGAATACAGAAAATCTGTGGATCTTTCGGCGGAAACGCAAAACTACTATCGCTTGCATGATAAAGAGTGTCTGGATAAATTTCAATACACGGGTACAGATATCTTTCGAGACAAGGTTGTTGCAGATATTGGGTGTGGCGGAGGATCGTTTTTGGATTTTTTGAGTGGTGTTGCAAAGACTGTGATTGCCATTGAACCTTCTGAGATCTTTCGCAAGGCACTTCGAGAGAAGAACTATACCACATATGCTTATGCGAAAGATGCGGAGAGAGAATACGCTGAAAAGGTGGATGTGGTAACTTCCTTTGATGTAATTGAACACGTCACCGATCCACTGGAATTTCTTCAAGACATTCACACGTTACTGTGTGACAATGGGAAAGCGATTGTTGGAACTCCCACAGATGCACCTGTCATGCGAGAGTTACTGGGTGAAGTTTATGAGAAAAAAGTGTTGTTTACAGCTCAACATATATGGATTTTTTCAGAAAAAAGCTTAAAGGATTTGGCGATTAAAGCGGGATTTCGTGATATAAAGGTGCGCTTTGTCCAGAGATATGGGATTGAAAATATGCTGGGGTGGCTGATCACACAGGCTCCTAATTCACGACAAACCTTTTCCTTTGTAGGAAAAACGTTGGATGCCACATGGAAAGGGCAGATGGAAGACCAAAAGTATGCGGATTATATACTTTTATATGTTATGAAGTAGGAAATTACAAGGAGTTGGAGAATAGAGATGGTTTTATTTCAGGTTTCAACACATTTTCAGCTGATTTGTGCTATAAACGTGAAGATACAATTTTTGAGAGACGTAGATGCAGATCTGCATTTGGATGATACCACAAATTTTAATTCCATCATAGAAAATTTAAAAGAAAGCGGAATCTTTCGTTATATAGAATATTCTGACCAGATAAAGAAGAGTATCCGTATAAAAGAATATATGAACCAGCACAGCCGTAAAATTATGGCTCATATTGAAGATATTTGGGGATTTCAATATGAAACTGCTTATACGGACATATATTTTGGACATGATATGATTCCTAATAAGTGGTATTATTATTATTTGGTGGAACAAGGAATGGCGCCAAAGGTACATATTTTAGATGAAGGAATGGCTTGTTACTACAAAGATTTACTTTATAGCACAAGGTTTGATTTTATAGACCACAAAAAATACAAGAAGAAAGAGTACTTACGCAACATCGGAGAGCAATTGTTGTACAACCCGCAGGCGTATATGTACAAGGGGGCCACATGGCCTGTAAAACAAATTCCACAGTTGACAGAAGAGGTCAAACAAGTTCTATCCAAAATTTATTCAGTAAGTTCCAGCCAGTTTCCAGCAGAAAAGTATGTCTATCTGGCTGCGGGCGGATATGAGGAAAATTACTTTCACAATGAGCTGGAATTGGTTCATCAGATAGCAGAGCAAGTTGGGAAGGACAATATCATAATTAAACAACACCCAAGGAACAACTTAGACATTTATTCTCATTTTGGATATAAGGTGTGGACAGATACATCGGGAGTACCGTTTGAGATTCTTCTGATGGAGCATGATACAACAAACCAAGTCTTGATGACTTTATTTTCCAACGCGGCCCTGTCTCCAAAGCATTTGTTTGGGAGAGAACAGAAAGTCCTTTTCCTATATCATCTCTTTGTCGGATCGGGTCGCCATGGGCTATTTGGGAAAGACGATAAAGCATCATTCCAATATCTGAACAAGCTGAAAGAGGCGTTGAATGCGAATAAAAAACTAATATATACGCCCAAAACACAAGAAGAGTTGAGGGAAGTTATATGGTATCTCAACGGCAGCTTCAAATGCGGAGGTCAGATATGAGTAAACCGTATATTTCAGTGATTGTTTCTGTTTACAACGGAGAGGCAACTATCTCTCGCTGTTTGGAGTCTTTGGTATATCAAAGCTTGGACAATATTGAGATTATTGTAGTGGATAAGGCATCCAAAGATACCTCGTTAGAGATTGCAAAAAAATATGAGAAAAATTTCCCGCACAAGGTAAAGGTGTATGAGAGACCATACAGTATTAATATGGCTGCTGGCTTGACTTTTGGAATTTCTGTAGCACAAGCTGACTATTTGGCATTTTGCGATGTTGACGACTGGTATGAATTGAATGCCATGGAGACCCTTTGGAATGAATTGCAGCAAGAACCGGTTGACGTCCTTACCTATGCGTGGAGATTTTTACGGGAAAATGGCAGCACAATACGAGTGGGAAAGCACTCCGAGGAAGGAACTTTAGAAGCACAGCTTCTGAGTTCGCAGATGTTTACTTATTGGTGTAGACTGTGGAAAAGGACATTGTTTTTACCTCACTTGCCAATACCGGAAGTTGGGGGATGTGATGCCTATTTCCTACCTGTGGTATTACAAGACGCGGATAGTATTCGATGCATCAATAATGTGCTGTATAATTATGTGGCAGGTGTTGGAACAACCAATCAGCGAGTTTCTCCCGAGTGGCTAACTATCATAGATGGGTGGAATTATCTGCTTGCAAATATTCGAAAAGAGCATATCGCACTTATTTGTGCATTTATTGCACGCAGAGTTATTGGAGGTGCAAAGAAGTTCTGGTTGTACCGGATAGAATATGTCCAGTGGCTGAAGGAGCATCAGCAGCTGTTTTTGGAAAATCCTTTTATCAAACCGGATCAAAAACTGTACAAAGAGATTGTACAGTTGATTCAGGAGGAAAAAGAGTATATTCCCCTTAACATTTATATCCATGGCTTTGGCAAATCGGAAACAGAAATTCAAGAAAAGGTGGACTGCCTTCGTCAATTGCCCCTTTCCGCAGGAACAGGCACTATTTATATACTGAACGAGAGCACAGTTGATGTACAACGTGCGCCCCATTTAAAAGCAGCGCTGGAAGATGGAAGATACGATTATGTGGGGCATTATTGTGCCTTGGAGCGTATTTGGGAGACGGGTGGCATCTTTGTGGGTGATCATTTGATTTTCCGAGCGACATTTGAACCTGTGCTGGAAAATAAAAGCTTTTTCTCATTTATAACTATTGATACATTTTCGGAGCAGATATGGGGAGCCCAGGCGCATAATCCGGTTATTCATGCCCTGTTAGAGACATATCAAACCCCCAATTTTTATCCAGACCCGTATCTCCCATTGGCAGATAGAATTCGGAATATTTTGGTGGCTTTGTATGAGATCCCACTTAATGGCAGGCCGGCACGAAGAGAAGATGTATTTGTGTATGATGCCCGCGTTATGGTATTAAACCGTATGGAGGGTGTTTTTGTATGTGAACATGACATGAGTGATTGTTGGAAGGAAGAAAACTATACGGTCATACCTGATGATGTGGCTCTACCTACCACGGTCGGCAGTATGGCAGAAGTTCGAAAGCTAAAGCAGGAACTGGTGCGATATCAACGAGAGCTGCAAGAAATCTACGCTTCCGATTCATGGAAGCTAATCAAACGAATGAAGCGTTTTGCAAACAGCTCACTTGGGAAGCCGTTCAAATATGTATTCAAGTGGATGGTCCGGAAGTACCGTAGATATAAATATGGTATGTAGTTGTTGCGCAGGAGGAAGATAGGAAATGAATTCCACAGTGGTTGTTATTGGTACTGGGAATATTGGAACGCGCCATTTGCAGGCAATTTTAAAATGTGAGGAACCTTGTGATATCTATGCGGTTGAAACGTCTCTTGCGGCACAAAATAAAGCAAGAGAAACATTGGGTACGCTTTGTCAGCGGGTATTTTTTTGTGATAGCATATCAAAATTGCCCGAAATGCTGGATGTAGTGGTTGTAGCTGTGAGTTCCAAAGCACGTCGGCAAGTGACAGAGGAATTATTGGAGCACAGGACAGTGCGATATTTAATCCTGGAAAAAGTGTTGTTTCCACAGGTTGAGGATTATATTGCAGTTCAGCATTTGCTGAAGCAGACTGGTACGAAGGCGTGGGTAAATTGTGTCAGAAGATCCTGGCCATATACCCGGAGATTGCAGGACCTCTTTTCCCAAAGTAAGCAGGTATCTATGAAGGTGAATGGAAATATGTGGGGGCTTGCTTGTAATACGATTCATTTTGTGGACTGGCTTTCTGCCATTATGCGGGTGAACGAAAAACCTACGTTTGATATTAGTCAATTAGATGATGAAATTTTAGAGAGTAAACGCTGTGGATATGTGGAGTTTTCTGGGACCCTATTGGCTACTTTGGGGGCAAATACGTTGCAGCTGATCTCTCGTGAGGGCATCCGAGGCGGACTGAGCACTACATTGGAAAGCGAATGTGTAACATGCCACATTGAAGAAATGGGCGATAGAGGTGAAAATTCAATTTACAACCGTATTACTGGGGAGATCATTACAGAGAACTTTGAGTGTCCCTATCAAAGTAATCTTACCAATCGGATAGTATCTGAGCTGCTGACTAAGGGGACATGCGCTTTGGTAGAGTATGATCAGTCTATGGAGCAGCATATTCCCATGATTCAAGCATTTTTGAAAAAAATGGGAGCTACCGATGGGTACTGTAATATTACTTGAAGAGGTGGAGAAAGATGAAGCGTGTACTGCTGGTAGGTGCTGGTAACATTGCTCGCGATTATGCCAAGGTGTTAAAAAACCTGGGGGTTGCGTTCGATGTGGTGGGACGCAGTGAAGAAGGGTGCCGCAAGTTTGCCCAGGATACAGGAGTTGATGCAATTCCTGGGGGTGTACAAGCAGCTAACATTCAAGCGGGTCAATATGATGCCGCCATCTTAGCCATAGATGCTTCACAACTGGTATGTGTGGCCAGTGAACTGATGGAATTAGGTGTTAGCCACTTATTGGTTGAGAAACCAGGGGCGATTTCTAAGGCTGCGTTTAGCGGGATGGTTGAGAAGGCAAAGAATACCAGCACAAACATATATATTGCATATAACCGGCGCTTCTATGCCTCTGTTATACAGGCAGAACAGATTATAGAGGCGGATGGTGGCTTGAAGTCTATGTATTTTGAGTTTACGGAATGGCCCCACACTGTTACCAAAGCCGGTCTTCCGGAAGAGACCATTCAAAATTGGTTTCTCTGTAATTCCACGCACATTGTAGATATGGCATTTTACTTTGGCGGTGTACCAAAACAGATAGAATGTTTTTCAGATGGCAAGCAGACATGGACGGATGAACACGAACGATTCGTGGGAGCGGGCATAACAGAAAATGATGTGTTTTTTCACTATGGTTCCAATTGGAATGCGCCTGGCCGTTGGAGAGTGGAATTAATGACCCAGAATCATCGCTTAATATTTGCCCCAATTGAAAAATTACAAATCCAAAATGCTGGTTCTGTAAAAGTAGAACTGCTTGAGTCTGTGGATTATACTTTAGATACAGAATATAAACCCGGCCTTTATTTAGAGACAGCCACATTCTTGGGTTTCTATCCGCAGTTTCAAAGTAAATTGAAGACCGCACAGGATCAGCTTAATATGTTTCCTCTTTATGAAAAAATTGCAGGCAGAGAGTATTGTTAAATAGATAAAAATTTACCTGAGATGGAGTAGGAGGGTGTATTATGAAAACAGTGATCTTGGCCGGTGGCTTTGGTACCCGTATTTCCGAAGAATCCCAGTTTAAGCCAAAACCTATGGTAGACTTGGGTGGTATGCCCATTCTGCTGCATATTATGAAGCTGTATTCTGCACATGGCTATAATGAGTTTATCATCTGCGCGGGCTACAAGCAGCATGTCATCAAGGAGTATTTTGCGGACTATTTTCTTCACACGTCAGATATTACCTATGACTTTACCAATGGTAAAAATGAGATGATTGTCCACCGCAATCATTCCGAACCTTGGAAGGTGACGGTTGTGGATACTGGACTGAAGACCATGACCGGCGGCCGAGTGAAGCGGATCAAAGACTATATAGGCAATGAACCGTTTATGCTGACCTATGGGGACGGTGTGTCCAATCTGAATATTACAGAGCTAGTAAAATTCCACCAGTCCCATGGGAAAATGGTTACAATATCTGCCTATAATGCGGGGCAGCGGTTTGGCGTGCTGGATATCAGCGAGGATGGGCATGTCAATGAATTCCGGGAAAAGACACAGGGAGATGGAAACCTCATCAATATTGGATTTATGGTCTGTCAGCCTGAGTTTATTGATTTGATTGCAGGAGACGCCGCTGTGTTGGAAAAAGCGCCACTGGAAACGGTTGCCCAGTTGGGGCAGCTGATGGCGTATAAGCATACTGGCTTTTGGCAGTGCATGGACACTGTGCGAGAAAAGGAGCAGTTGGAGAAAATGTGGGCGTCAGGGAGTGCGCCGTGGAAGGTTTGGTAAAAAGGAAGGGAAGTATATGAAAAAAATTGTTAAGCAGGATTTAGAACGAATTTTCCTCGGTCTGACTGAGGCTGAACGTAATAAATTTCAGGGAAGCACTGTGCTTTTTACTGGTGGAGCAGGTTTCCTGGGCTTCTATTTCATTCAGTTTTTAACCCACTACAAAAGAGAGCTGGGAGTAAAAAAGATTATTTGCATAGACAACTTTCAGGTAGGATATCCTAAGTGGCTGAAGGACTTAAGTGAGGAAGGTAAGTTAGAACTGCACAAGTTTAACATTATTACAGATAACATTGCGGCTGTGCCCGGTGCAGAAGAAGCAGATCTTATTTACCATATGGCCTCTATCGCATCCCCTATTTTCTACAGAAAATATCCTATTGAAACGCTTGATGCAAATATTTGGGGACTTCGTAGATTGCTGGACTACTATTGTAATAAAAATATAAAAGGCCTGGCATTTTTCTCATCGAGCGAAATTTATGGCGATCCGACGCCAGAAAACATTCCTACTCCTGAAACATATCGTGGCAACGTAGACTGCCAAGGTCCTCGTGCTTGCTATGATGAGGCAAAACGCTTTGGCGAAACCATGTGCTACTTGTTTCACCAGAAGTATAATATGCCTCTGGTCATTATTAGACCATTTAACAATTATGGTCCTGGCATGCGTTTGAATGACGCCCGTGTTCCTGCTGATTTTGCAAATGCAGTCAGACAGAACCGGGATATTGTAATGTATTCTGATGGCACCCCAACTCGTACATTCTGCTATATCAGCGATGCGATTACAGGCTATTTAAAGGCACTGCTTCATGCGGATGAAAGCTTTGAAGCCTATAACATCGGCATGGACAAACCGGAAATATCCATACGCCATTTGGCAGAAATCTATGCACAAGCCGCAAATGAAATTTTTGGGTACGCTGTACAGGCTAAATTTGCTGTTTCGGAAGATAAGGAATACTTGGCCAATAACCCTAACCGGCGTTGCCCTGTGATTGATAAGGCAAAAAAGCTGTTGGGTTATAGTCCGCAGGTGGATGTTGAAACTGGCGTCAGATATTTTCTGGAGTATATAAAAGAGTGTGATGAGGAGGAATTGATATGGTAACAGTAGTTGGCCTTGGATTTGTTGGACTGACCACTGCGTTAGGTTTTGCAGAATATGGACATAAAGTGTACGGTATTGAAGCAAATCTGGAAAGATTCGGAACTATTTTAGGTGGTAAATTGCCGTTTCTTGAACCAGGGCTGGACGAAGCGCTACTGCGTCATTTAGGAAATAATTTTATCCCGACGACTGATTGGGATGAAGCCATTAAAAATAGTGAGTATGTTTATTATTGTGTAGGTACTCCTTATGGTGAGGATGGGCAAGCTGACCTTAGCTTTCTATATGGTGCTATTGAGCAGACCTTGGCCGCAATTCGTGACGACAAATTCCGTGTACTGGTTACAAAGTCAACAATTCCTCCTTCTACAACAGAGCGACGTCTTATCCCTTTTTTGCAGGATCATGGCGTTAAAGTTCCCGATCAAATGGGTATAGCCAATAATCCTGAATTCCTTCGTGAGGGACATTGTTGGGATGATTTTATTCATGCTGACCGTATTGTGTTAGGAGTCAGTGATCAGCGTTCTGAGCAGATGTTAAAGGAATTGTATCAAAAATCCAATGTGCCTGCCTACTGTGTCTCTTTGAATACAGGCGAGTTTATTAAGTATCTTTCCAATACCAGTCTTGCATGCCTTATTAGCTATGCAAATGAGATGAGCCTTGCGGCTGATGCAATCGGCGGAATTGACATAGCCGCTGCTTTTAGAATTCTTCATATGGATAAACGATGGCAATCTGGAAGTATCCGCAGTTATTTCTACCCTGGCTGCGGATACGGTGGGTATTGTCTGCCCAAAGATACAAACGCGTTTTATGCCGTAACCAAAAGCGCTGGATTTGATGGCAAGATTTTAAAGCAAGTTATTGAAACCAATGATGCCATGCCAGAAAAGACAGCTGAACGTATTATTAGGGTAGCAGGGCATGATAAAAATGTCTGCATTGGTGTTTTGGGCCTGTCGTTTAACCCGGGGAGTGACGATACCAGAGATGCACCCAGTGCAAAAATTATTAAGGAACTCAACCGGAAGGGATATAACAACATTGTTGCATATGACCCTGTAGCGATGGAGGAATTTCAAAAGTTTTATCAACTTCAGTATATCTGCAAGAAAAATTGCCAACAGGTTTTGGACGATGCGGAAATATTAGTAATTGCTACAGCATGGCCTGAGTTTAAAAATCTTCGCAATGAAACCTCTAAGCCCATCGTAGATTGTCGATACATGTTGTGAGGTATACTATGAAAAAAGTGGTTATAACCGGTGCTGGAGGCTTTATTGGTCGAAACTTGTCTCAATATCTTGTTGAGCATGAAATCGAAGTATTTGGCATTGATTTGGAAACTGCTCAGTCTCGCATTTTGCGGCATCCATTGGTTACGCCTCTTCTGTTGGATCTTTCTAATGCGGAGGAGTTGTCCCTTGCTTTCCAAAATACTGGTGCTGATACCTGTTATCACTTGGCATGGAGTGGTGTCAGTACAGATGTAAAAAATGATGTTTGCAGACAGATCTCTAATATATCATTTACAATGACTGTATTGGAGGCTTGTGCACGTGCTGATTGTAAACATATTATTATTCCTGGTTCTGCCTCTGAGTACGCCTACTGTGGTCAGGTGATAGATGGGAAAAATTGCATGGCACCTGGTGACGCTTATGCAGCCTCTAAAGCGGCAACACAGGTTCTGAGCCAATGGTATGCAGCACAGTTAGGCCTCCATTTAAACTGGCTTCTTATTGGTAGCATCTATGGACCAGGCAGGAACGACAGTAATATATTGACTTATACAATTAAATCTCTGCTCCAAGGAGAAACCCCTAAGTATACCAAGTTGGAGCAAATGTGGGACTATATCTATATTGATGACTTGGTAAATGCATTGTATTGTGTTGGTCTAAAAGGTAAGCCAAATACGGTTTATCCTGTGGGATCAGGTGACGCAAAACCGTTAGTTGAATATATTATACAGATTCAAAAGCACATTTCCCCCAATGCAACTTTAGGCATAGGATCCATTCCTTATAAGGGGGGGAATAAACCGGATAATTCTGTGCTGGATATTTCTGCGCTTTGTGATGATACTGGCTTTACTCCAAGTGTGTCTTTCGAGGAAGGTATTCAGAAAACAATTCAATATTTCAGGGAGTTAAAGTAAAACTATGAAGTATCTAATTGTCGGTTGTGGGCTAACCGGAAGTGTGATTGCGCGTATGTTGGCTGATAGGGGACATGAGGTACAAGTATGGGACCGGAGAGATCATATCGGCGGAAATATGTATGATTATCTTGACGCGCATGGATTTTTAGTTCAAAAATATGGCCCTCATGCGTTCCATACCAAGCAAAAGCCGTTGTATGACTTTATCTGTCGGTATGAAAATTGGCAAGATTATAAATTAACTTGTGGAGCGGTTTGGGAGAATAGCTACACCCCGACACCTTTTAACTTTACCACAATTGATACGTTTTATCCCAAGGAGAAAGCGGATGAGTTGAAAAAGAAGCTTGCGTTTGCTTTTGAAGGCCGTAGTACTGCTACTGTGGTGGAGGTGCTGCAGCATCCAGACCCGGATATTCAAAGATATGCACAGTTTCTTTTTGACAATGATTATGCTCCTTATACAGCTAAGCAATGGGGGGTATCTCCCAGTGAAATCGACTCCAGTGTATTGAAAAGAGTCCCTTTGCGATTTTCGTATGATGAGGGATATTTTGATGATGAGTATCAGGTGATGCCGCAACACTCGTTTACGCGCTTCTTTGAGAATCTTTTAAATCATCCCAATATTCAGATTGAATTGGGTGTGGAAGCATTGAAGCGACTATCCGTGGCTGGGCAAAACCTCCGCATTGATGGTGAGGCAACGACGATTCCTGTGATATTTACCGGTGCCTTAGATGAACTATTCGGCTGTGTATATGGGAAATTACCCTACCGTTCGCTGCGCTTTGAGTGGAAATATGAGGAGATTGATAGTTTACAGAATGCCCCTATTGTAGCCTATCCTCAGGAAGCGAACTATACGCGTATCACGGAATTTAAAAAACTTCCTGTACAGCAAGGTAAAGGGACAAGCTATGCTGTTGAGTATCCTATGCCGTATGAGGAAGGAAAGAAAATGGAGCCATACTATCCTGTTTTAACAGAAGAGAGTCAAAAGCAATATGCGCAGTATCAGGCTCTGGCAGATCAGATCCCGAATTTAATCTATTGTGGCAGATTGGCAGATTTTAAGTATTACAATATGGACCAAGCATTGGAACGCGCTCTTGGCATATGCCGTGAGAAATTTGGAGTAATCTATGATGCAAATACCTGTACTGACGAAACTTAAACAGCACCGATTTCTCTTTGAAGAATTAATAAAACGGAATTTTAAGAAGAGGAGTTTCAGGATCGGCCGTTTAAGCAGCTCTCTTCGGGGATGAAATCCAGGCTTGCCTTTTCTATTGCGTCTCTTGTGAAACCTGATATTCTCATTTTGGACGAGGTTTTGTCGGTAGGCGATGGCTCTTTTAAGAAAAAAAGTGAAGCAAAAATGAGAGAAATCATCGGGGGAGGAGCAACAACCATTATGGTGTCGCATTCTCTTGACCAGGTCAGAGAGATGTGTAATAAAATTCTGTGGCTCCATAAGGGGTACCAAGTGGAGTTTGGTGATGATGTAAATGGTATCTGCGATCGATATCAGGAGCTGCTGGATGGAACTCGTCATATTGAAGTAAAGTAATGAAAAAATATGACTATTTGGTCGTTGATGCTGGGCTTTATGGGGCTGTATTTGCCCATGAGATGATAAAGAAAGGGAAAACCTGCCTTGTTATCGATAAGCGCAATCATATTGTGGGAAATATTTATACCTATACAAAAAGCGGCATCAACATCCATCGGTATGGAGCTCATATTTTTCATACGGATAATCTGGATGTTTGGGAATATATCACCCAATTTGTGGAATTTAACAATTATATTAATGCTCCCACGGCAGCCTACCGTGACGAGTTGCATAATATGCCGTTTAATATGAACACCTTCAGCAAGGTGTGGGGAATTCGTACCCCCGCTGATAAGGTACAATAAGATTTGCAAATTGAAAAGTGGATAAAAAGAGACAAGAAAACAATAGAATAGTAGAGAAATGGCGAAAAATAAATTGGTAGAAATTGTTAGGCTTTTCTTTTGCATAATTTTTGTGATGGTTCATACAAGTGGATTGAGACCTGTTAGAAACACAGATTATCCATTTGCGGGCGGCTACGTTGCAGTAAAATTTTTCCTGATTCTTAGTGGATTTTTTGCATCTAACTATGCTATGAATCAAGATAAAGATAGCACACCTGCCAAAAGTGCAATTCACTATACATGGAAACAGTATCTAAAGATTTTTCCAATTGCAGCGGTTTGTATTGTAATACAATATATTGTTGCTGTTTGTTTTCATAAATTATCTTTGTAGGATTTTTTATATATTGTATATGAAATTTTGTTGTTGCCACAGAGTGGAATTTACAAAACCTTTTTAAATCTACTGTTATGGTATGTATCAGCGTATTTTATTTGTTTACCTATCCTGATTTTTTTGTTACGGAAGTCCCAGGACTTTTTCTATCTTATTGGCAGTATTATTGCTCCACTTCTTATTTATGCTTTTATATGCAGAATTAACATAGATTTGGATATTTGGAGTTTTACAAGTAATATATGGTTTATTGGATTATTTAGAACCTTTGCAGGGCTGTGTATTGGTGTATGCGCCTACAGAATTTTCTGCTGGATTAAAAGTGTACACTTTACTGCGATAGGCCACAGAGCGATGAAGACAATGGCTATCATTGGCTTTATAAGTGTAGTTGCCTATATGTATTGGTTTTCTTTTACCTATGCAGATTACTTTTTAGTTTTTCTCATGATGTTTATACTTGCATATATAAATACCATTGATATTAAGAGTAGCAAGTTGGATAGAGTCTGGTTTTATTTGGAAGATTGCAGTATCTATGTGTACTGTTCGCATTGGCTTATTCGAGACATTGTTTCCAGAATCATGGTAAATAGTACTTATGAGCAAATGCTGCCTGTTTATTTGATTTCCGAAATTCTTTATGCGATTTTTATTAAAATAGTTGTTAGTTACACAAAAAGGGGGTTTTGCTTCATATGGAGGATTGTTCATTATAATTCAAAAATTTGAATTTAAAGAAACAAAATTTCTGGCCTGATTGAAATCACGCCGTTTAATGCCGATGATGTGCGGGGATGTTTTACAAAAGATTATTCTAAAGAAGTCTTTGAGGCGAATGGAATTTCTCACGATTTGGCTGAGGCCTTTTATACTACCAGCTATAAGGGAGTGATTCGTGCTCTGCATTTCCAGAGAGTGATGCAGCAGCCTAAGCTGGTGTGCTGTATTTGGGGGCATGTTTGGATGCTGTGGTAGATTTGAGAGCAGAGAGTCCCACCTCAAGCAGTGGCTTGCATTTGACTTGATTGGTGAAAAGCACAATGAAATTTTGGTACCGGCGGGTTGCGCTCATGGCTACCTGGTGTTGGAGGATTCCATTGTCTCCTACAAGTGCGGCGAAAAATTCTATGGGGAATATGACGATGGGATTATATGGAATGACCCAGATCTTGCAGTTGCATGGCCACTGGAGAAAATTGGCGGAGCGGGCAAACTGATTCTGGCAGACAAGGACAAGAATTTGCAGACTTTTGATGAATTTATGAACACATATGGCGGATTTTAATGAAATTTCATGGATATAAAAGCCATGAATTATATTGGAGTATAAGAAACATGCAATTTCCGGTTATCACAAAGCTAAAACAACATCGTTTTCTGTTTGAGGAGTTAGTTAAGCGGGATTTTAAGAAAAAATATAAGCGCACAGTATTGGGAATGGGGTGGAGCATCCTGTCCCCTCTTATGCAGTTGCTGGTTATGGCACTGATATTTACCCAGTTTTTTGGGCGAAATACGCCTCATTATGTCATTTATATTTTTTGTGGAAATCTGCTATATTCTTTTTTTAGTGATGCCACAAAAGGCGGTATGGGTACTATTATGGGTAATGCAGGCATTTTTACTAAAGTGAATGTTCCCAAGTACCTGTTTCTGCTATCACGCAATGTACAGGCGTTGATTAATTTTGGGCTGATACTTGTGGTATTTTTGGTTTTCGTGTTCATTGACGGGCTGCCTATCACTTGGAGATTTCTTTGCTTGTTCTTTCCCGTTGGCTGTTTAATTTTGTTTAATATTGGCCTTGGCATGATTCTATCTGCTTTGTTTGTGTTTTTTCGGGATACCCAATATCTATATGATATTTTTACGCAGCTTCTTATGTATCTCTCTGCTATTTTCTATACAACGGACCACTATGATGCAACGGCGCAAAAGCTGTTTTACCTTAATCCGTTATATGTTTATATCACTTACTTTAGGACCATTGTAATTGATGGTGCAATTCCGTCTGCGGAACTGCACTTCTTGGCATTTGTATATGCGGCGGTGATCCTGGGATTGGGTTGTTGGATGTATAAGAAGTATAACACAAGATTTCTTTACTATGTGTAAAGGAGGCAGGGTAATGCGTATTCTGGAATTGAAGAATGTCTCTATTCGCTACATGACAGGAGATTTCAAGCAGATTGGCCTGAAAGAATTTCTGATGCGAAAAGCTACCAGAAATTATCAGGTGAAGGCGTTCTGGGCAGATCGGGATATTACTTTTTCTATTGATAAAGGTGATATGCTTGGTATTATCGGTACCAATGGTGCAGGAAAATCCACACTGTTGAAAGCTATTTCCGGCATTATGGAGCCGTCCAAAGGCTGTGTCATTCGCAGAGGCACCATTGCCGCTTTGCTGGAGCTTGGCAGTGGATTTGATGGGGAGTTGACAGTGCGTGAAAATACCTATTTGCGTGGTGCGATGTTAGGCTATACCAGAAAGTTTATGGATGAAACTTATGAGAGTATCATTCAATTTGCGGAACTGGAGGAGTTTCAGGATCGGCCGTTTAAGCAGCTCTCTTCGGGGATGAAATCCAGGCTTGCCTTTTCTATTGCGTCTCTTGTGAAACCTGATATTCTCATTTTGGACGAGGTTTTGTCGGTAGGCGATGGCTCTTTTAAGAAAAAAAGTGAAGCAAAAATGAGAGAAATCATCGGGGGAGGAGCAACAACCATTATGGTGTCGCATTCTCTTGACCAGGTCAGAGAGATGTGTAATAAAATTCTGTGGCTCCATAAGGGGTACCAAGTGGAGTTTGGTGATGATGTAAATGGTATCTGCGATCGATATCAGGAGCTGCTGGATGGAACTCGTCATATTGAAGTAAAGTAATGAAAAAATATGACTATTTGGTCGTTGATGCTGGGCTTTATGGGGCTGTATTTGCCCATGAGATGATAAAGAAAGGGAAAACCTGCCTTGTTATCGATAAGCGCAATCATATTGCGGGAAATATTTATACCTATACAAAAAGCGGCATCAACATCCATCGGTATGGAGCTCATATTTTTCATACAAATAATCTGGATATTTGGGAATATATTACTCAATTTGCAGAATTTAATAATTATATTAATGCGCCGATGGCAATCTACCGCGACGAACTGTATAATATGCCGTTTAACATGAACACCTTCAGCAAAATGTGGGGAATTCGTACCCCTGCTGAAGCAAAGCAAAAGATTCAACAGCAGATTGCGGCGCTGAATATTACAGAACCCAAGAACCTGGAAGAGCAGGCGCTTTTGTTAGTGGGCACAGATATTTATACGAAGCTGGTCAAGGGATATACAGAAAAGCAGTGGGGGCGCGACTGTGCTGCTCTGCCTGCTTTTATTATTAAGCGTCTGCCAGTACGGTTTACTTACAACAATAACTATTTTAATGACCGCTATCAGGGAATTCCGGTGGGCGGTTATACGAAGATTGTGGAGAAAATGCTGCAAGGCGCCGAAATTCGTTTGAACACAAATTATTTAGAGCATAAGCAAGAACTGGATTTGCTGGCAAACCGTGTGCTGTATACGGGTATGATCGACGCTTACTATAATTATTGCTACGGTGCCCTTGCCTATCGCAGCGTTCGGTTTGAGACGGAAGAGCTGGAAACAGATAACTATCAAGGGTGCGCTGTGGTCAACTATACTGCCAGAGAGGTCCCTTATACCAGAATTATTGAGCATAAGCATTTTGAGTTTGGACAGCAGCCCACAACGATTATCTCCCGGGAATATCCTGCGGAATGGGTTTTTGGAGCAGAACCATATTACCCCATCAACGACGAAGTAAATTCTGCTTTATACAGCAAGTATGCGGAACTGGCCAGCAAAGAGCAAAGGGTCATTTTTGGGGGGCGCTTGGGCCATTACCGCTACTATGACATGGATAAAGTCGTTGCTGCCGCGTTGGAGATGGCCAATTGTGAGTGTATGGGATGTTCTGTTTATAGATGAGCATAAAAATAATATAAATGGTCCATCCAAGGAGCGTAAAATTCAGCGATGTATGGAAAACGCCGCCATCTCAGCGCATAAACGTTGAAGATGGCGGTCGTTATTTCCGTTATAATTATAGGAATTATACATTCCTGCAGTGTATTTGCTGAGAGGAAAGAAAGTGTTTGTGTAGTGCCCGTCTGGTTCTGGCGAACCATGTTGAGGACACTTCTCAGACATGTGCCCCGCGCTTATGAGATTCCCTTAGTCGGCTACACGTTTTTGGATGATGGTTGGCTCAAAGGAACCAATCGCCTGACAAACGTTGCACACATCGGGACGGTTTTCGTAGGTGGCGCCGCAGAACATACAGCGGTATCCTTGCACCTTTACCATTTGAGGCGTGGCAGAAGTAGCAGGCTTGGATACAGGGGCAGCCGGTGCAGCCGGTCTTTCTGCTCCTGAACTGTTTAACTTGGCCAGAGCGGCTAAGAAGCGGAACTCGTGATCCTTTTCAATCTTGGATATCTGATCGAAGAGCAAGCCAATATCTTCAAACCCCTCTTCCCGGGCAATTTGAGCAAAAGAGGGATACATGCGGCTCCACTCGCCATACTCCCCCTGGATAGCCTCCTGTAGATTGGCGGAGCTGTCCTTAATCCCTTTCAGCCGCTGATAGAGCAGGCGGCCATGAACCCCCTCGTTTCTGGCCATCTGCTCAAAGAGTTCTGCCACCTCGGGGTGATGTTCCTGCATAGCCTTCTCGGCAAAGAAAAGATATTTGTTGCGTGCCATGGATTCCCCACTGAACGCAGCCAGCAGATTCTGCTCGGTACGAGATCCTTTAAATTCCATATGTAGTATCCTCCAATTAAAATCATATTTATTTGTTGGGTTTACAATACTTCCGCACTCCTGATTTGTCAAGATAAGATGGAACGGCTTTATAAAATTTTGCCCAGCCTTCATAACCGACAGATCTCTTGTCACATAAAAAGGCCGTCATCTCAGTGCCACAGGTGCTGAAATGACGGTCGGTCTTTTATTATGGTTTCGGGATTCCTACAGCGTACTCATGGGGAAAGCAGTGGGCGCTGTCCACACTTTTGCACGGCGGCTGGGAGGATGCATCATCCCCCCAGCCCGTAGATGCCGGCGGCGGGGTCAAGGAACAGCGCGATGTGGGGCGGACGGTAGGTGAACCACACGAAAAGGAAGGCCAGAGCCCAAAGCCCCAGCAGAGCGGCGATCTGCAGCGCTCCGCCGGTGAGCCGCCCCTTCCGCAAAAGCCGCAGACCCACCAGGTGGGCCGCCGCTAAGGCGATGTAAAAGACCGCCACATCCAGCACCATGAGACTCCGCCCCCATACGCCGGTGTAGGTATAGTACAGTGTGGGAATCAGCGCCAGACCCAGAAGAATGGAGGCGGCCTTCGCCGCTAAAAAGTTCCGGTACTGCTCTGTGAGTACCGCCATCTCCGCCAGACTGAACAAAAACATGGGGACAAACAGCAGCTTCATGTGCTCCCAGGTGGATTCGTTGACGGCGGAGAAGGAGGCTACAATGGCGTTCTCGCCGCTCCATTGATAGGTAAAATGCAGAAGTGGCCCGGCAGCAGCGGCAAAGAGAAAGGAGGCCAGCTCCCACCGGCGCAGCTTGTTGGACATGAAAATCCCTCCGATGCGGTGATGATGAAGTATATACCGGAAGGAGAATGTCCTATACATAAAGAAAAAATTTTTTACGCCTTGGAGATAGCCAGTACCGCCGTCTGGGCGGGAGTGTCTGCCGTCAGGGACAGGGAGGAGATCCCCTCCCGGTCATACCGCCGGATCTCCCCGGCGTGCCGGAGGGCCAGAAAATCCTCCACCTGGCAGAGAACAGGAAGGCCGATCTCCCCGATGCGGTAGTGCATGGGCACCACCACCCGGGGCTTCAGCAGCTCCGCCACCGCCTCCGCCCCGGCGGGATCTACGGTATAGGTGCCGCCGATGGGAATGAGGAGCGCATCCAGCGGGCCGATGGCAGCCGCCTGCTCCGCTGTGAGCTGGTGGCCCAGATCCCCTAAATGGGCCGCGGTGACGCCGCCGGCGGTGAAGATATGAATGCGGTTGGGGCCCCGCAGGGCGCCGCCCTTGTCGTCATGGAACACGTCTACTGTGCGGACGGAAAAGGGGCTCTCCTGCCGCCCGGTCAAACGCAGCTGCTGGGTGAAGTTGTGGTCATAGTGCTGATGGCTGCAATAGACGGCGTCCGCCTCCCCGGCGATGTCCGGAAAGCCGGGAACCTGGCAGTAGGGGTCGATCAGCAGCGAAAACCCATCCTGCTCCAGCCGGAAGCAGGAGTGGCCCAGATAGGTGATGGTCATGGTCGTCCTCCTTTTCAAATAGATATAAAAAATTCAGAATGTGCAGACAGTGCTCTGGAAGGTCTGATGGTATTTTAACACAGATCCACAGACCCTGACAACCGGACTTGGCGGCATTGGGGCATAGGGAAGCTGAAATGCAAAAAATATCAACAAAATGTCGGCAATCCGTGAAAAATTTCTTCGGGAAGCGGGATCGAAGAAATTTTTCAAAAATGCGGGGCGATTGATGGAAAATTAGAAGAAAAATGAGAATTATTCATAGATTTTCATCCCCAAAAACCATCGACTTTTATCAAAATATAAGAACAAAACCGGAGAAAAAATCCGGGAGGTGTTTAGCAAAACAAACGAAAATTGTGCAAAGTGCAAAAGTTTCCTTTGGGTAATCCGCTGATTTGTTGGTGTTTTTTTCTGTAAAAATGCCATCGATTTTGTCGAACCCTTTTCCTTGACGGTTTCCCGGGACGATAGTATAATTTCATTATATTGAATAATAGTATCTTCCTGTAAACAGGATAGTTGGAGGGCATATTTCTATGGATCACACAAAAGCAGATCAGGTAAGCAACTACTTTTTCCATGAGGGAACGACCACAACTGCCTATACATACATGGGCGCTCATCCCGCGCAGAGGGACGGGGAGGAGGGCTATGTGTTCCGCGTGTGGGCTCCCAATGCCGCCGCTGTTTCTGTGGTGGGTGATTTCAACAGCTGGGATCGGGAAGGCAGTCCCATGGAGAAGATCACCCAGGGCATCTGGGAAGCGTTTATCCCCGGTCTCAAGCGCTACGACACCTATAAATTTGCCGTGGAGGGGCCCGACGGGAAGCTGAGAATGAAGGCGGATCCCTATGCCTTCCACTGCGAGACCCGGCCCGGTACCTGCAGCAAGATCTACGACATCTCCGGCTACGAGTGGGGCGACGGCGCCTGGGTCCAGAGCCGCGGGGAGCACCAGGTCTACGGCTCCCCCATGAATATCTATGAGGTCCACCTGGGTTCCTGGCGGCAGCGGGAGAACGGCGATTTCATCGACTACCGGGACCTGGCCGATCAGCTCAGCGCCTATGTCAAGGACATGGGCTTCAACTATATCGAGCTGCTGCCCGTTACGGAGCATCCTCTGGATGCCTCCTGGGGCTATCAGTGCACCGGGTACTACGCCCCCACATCCCGCTTCGGTGTGCCCCACGATTTCATGTACTTCGTGGACAAGATGCACCAGAGCGGCATCGGCGTGATCCTGGATTGGGTGCCCGCCCACTTCTGCAAGGACGAGCACGGCCTCTACGAGTTTGACGGCACCTGCTGCTACGAGTATGCCGATCCCAAGCGCCAGGAGCACAAGGGCTGGGGTACCCGGGTCTTCGACTATGCCCGGCCCGAGGTCCGCAGCTTCCTCCTCTCCTCCGCCGCATTCTGGCTGAGAGAGTACCACATCGACGGCATCCGCGTGGACGCCGTGGCCTCCATGCTGTATCTCGACTATTCCCGGCAGCAGGGGGAGTGGACCCCCAACATCTACGGCGGCCATGAGCACCTGGAGGCCATTGACTTCCTCCGGGCGCTCAACAAGACCGCCTTCGCCGTGAATCCCAACGTGCTGATGGTGGCCGAGGAGTCCACGGCCTGGCCCATGGTCACCAAGCCTGAGGAGATGGGCGGCCTTGGCTTCAATCTCAAGTGGAACATGGGCTGGATGAACGATATGTGCCACTATCTGAAGATGGACCCCTGGTTCCGTCAGTTCCACCACAAGGACATCACCTTCTCTATGATGTACGCCTTCTCGGAGAACTATGTGCTGCCCCTCAGCCACGACGAGGTGGTCCACATGAAGGGCTCCGTGTTCGGCAAGATGCCCGGCGACCGCTGGCAGAAGTTTGCCGGCGTCCGGGGCTTTTACGCCTACACCCTGGCCCACCCGGGCAAGAAGCTGAGCTTTATGGGTGTGGAGCTGGGCACCGAGGAGGAGTGGGCCTTCTACAAGGAGCTGAACTGGAAGCTGCTGGAAAACAAGGAGAACCACCAGCTCCACGACTTCTTCAAGGCCATCAACAAGTTCTATTTGGACACCCCCGCCCTGTGGGAGATCGACTTCGACTGGGAGGGCTTTGAGTGGCTGGTCAGCGATGACAACAGCGACAATGTGGTGGTGTTCCTTCGCCGTGACAAGAAGGGGACGAATCTCCTCTGCGCCATCAACTTCTCTCCCAACGCCTACGAGGGCTACCGCTTCGGCTGCCCGCCGGTGAAGGAGTGGCGGGAGGTGTTCAACACCGACGATCCCGCCTACGGCGGCAGCGGCGTGCTCAACAATACGCCCGCCCAGGTGGAGTGGGTGGAGTCCCACGACAAGGAGAGCTCTGTGGCCATCCGCATCCCGCCCCTCGGCGCGGTGTTCATGGTAGGCGAGGGCAAAATGCGTCCCAAGCCCAGAAAGAAGGCGGCAAAGACCGGGGAGGAGGGCAAGAAGACTGCGCCAAAGGCCGCCGTCCGCAAGGCCAAGACCGATGGAGCCGCCAAGACCGGAAGCAAAAAAGCCCCCGTGAAGCAGAAAAACGCGGCGGATCAAACCGCTGCTGCCCCAGCAAATCCCGAGACCCAGGCAGAGAAAACAACAAAGAAGAGAGGCGCGAGCAAATGAAAAAGGAATGTATCGCTATGCTGCTGGCCGGCGGTCAGGGCAGCCGCCTGTATGTGCTGACCAGCAACGTGGCAAAGCCTGCCGTCCCTTTTGGCGGCAAGTATCGCATTATCGACTTCCCCCTGTCTAACTGCACCAATGCCGGGATCGACACCGTGGGCGTGCTGACTCAGTACAAGCCCCTGGAGCTCAACAGCTACATAGGTTCCGGCCAGCCCTGGGATCTGGACCGCTCCAACGGCGGCGTCCACATCCTGCCCCCCTATATGGTGGAGGGCGACAAGGGCAGCTGGTACAAGGGTACCGCCAATGCCATTTATCAGAACATCGGCTTTGTGGATATGTATGACCCGGAGTATGTGGTGATCCTCTCCGGCGACCACATCTACAAGATGAACTACATGAAGATGGTGAAGGCCCACAAGGCCGCCGGCGCCGCCTGCACCATCTCCGTTTTGGAGGTGCCCTGGGACGAGGCGTCCCGCTTCGGTATCATGAACGTGGACAGCGAGGACAACATCGTGGAGTTCCAGGAGAAGCCCAAGGAGCCCAAGAGCAACCTGGCCTCCATGGGCATCTATGTCTTCACCTGGAAGAAGCTGCGGCAGTACCTCATCGACGATGAAAACAACCCCGACTCCTCCAACGATTTCGGCAAAAATATCATTCCCGCCATGCTCAGCGCCGGCGAGAAGCTGATCGCCTACCGCTTTGAGGGCTACTGGAAGGATGTGGGCACGCTGGAGAGCCTGTGGGACGCCAACATGGATATGCTGTCCCGGGGCGATCTGGACCTTTTGGAGAGCGACTGGCCCATCTATGCCCGCATTCCCAATCAGCCTCCCGCCTTCATGGGCAAGAACGCCAAGGTGGAGCACACTGTGGCCACCCAGGGCTGCCAGGTCTACGGCGAGGCATTCAACTCCGTGCTGTCCGACTCGGTGACCATCGAGGAGGGGGCCCAGGTGCGCTACAGCGTGCTGATGCCCGGCGTCTGCGTGAAAAAGGGCGCCAAGGTAGAGTACGCCATCGTGGGCGAGGGCGTCCAGATCGGTGAGAACGCCAAGGTGGGCGGCGATCCCATGGAGGTGGACCCCGACAAGTGGGGGATCTCGGTGTTGGGACCCGGCGCCGTCATCGCCGACGGGGAGACGGTGGCTCCCAAGACTATGCTCAACCGCAACCATGAGGAGGTGTCCAGATGAAGGGCTTACATGGACTGATTTTTGCGTACGGCAAGCATCTCGGCCTGCGGGAACTGACCGAGCGCCGTTCTCCGGCGTCCGTCCCCTTCGGCGGCCGCTACCGTCTCATTGATTTCGCCCTCAGCAACATGGTCAACGCCGGCATTGACGACGTGGGCGTGGTGCTCCAGGGCAACTACCAGAGCCTTCTGGACCATGTGGGCTCCGGCAAGGACTGGGATCTCAGCCGCAAGCACGGGGGCCTGCGCCTGCTGCCCCCCTTCGCCGTGACCCAGCACCGGGACGACAGCGCCTTCCGGGGCAAGATGGAGGCCCTGGCCGGTGTGGAGAGCTATCTGGAGAAGATCCGCCAGGACCATGTGGTGCTGGCCGACAGCGACACGGTTATCAACATTCCCCTTCAGGAGGTCTATGAGGCCCATCTGAAGTCCGGCGCCGACATCACCGCCGTGTGCACCCGGACCCTGGGAGAGCCTGACGAGAGCGCCACCTACTTCCAGGTGGACGGCGAGGGCCGTATCACCTCCACTGTCTTTGATGTGAAGGAGCCGGAGGGGCTCCAGGGCCTGAACCTCTTCATTTTGTCCAAGGAGCTGCTCATGAAGCTGGTGGCGGAGTGCAAGCGTACCGGCCATTACAGCTTCCGCAGCGCCGTGCTCCAGGGCATGGCCGACCAGCTGAAGCTGAACGCCTTCGTCTGGGACGGCTACGCCGCCCAGATCCGGACCCTGGCGGACTACTACGGCCGCAGCATGGAGATGCTGGACCCGGAGATCCGCAAAAATCTCTTCCCCAGAGAGCGGCCCATCTACACCAAGGAGCTGAATGTGGCTTCCACCTATCTGGACCCCGACGGCGGCTGCATCAATTCTCTGGTGGCCGACGGCTGCACCATCGAGGGCACGGTGGAGAATTCTATCCTCTTCCGGGGCGTTTCCGTGGCCAAGGGCGCTGTGGTGAAAAACTGCATTCTGATGCAGAATGTGACCGTGGGCGAGGACGCGGAGCTGGACGCCGTCATTGCCGACAAGAACGTCCGTATCACCGACGGCTGCACCCTGGTGGCCAGCCCCAAATACCCCATGGCCCTGGCAAAAAATGCCGAAATTTAACCTGTTTTTTCCCGGACCTGTCTTTTTTAGGCAGGTCCGGGGGTAGTATGAACAAAGAAAATTGGGATTCGACGAGAAATTCTGTCCAAATTCCGCATTGAGATTCCCTTTTCAAACGGATATGATGGTAGAGCGTGGAAAAGAAGGAAACTTCCATCCCCTCTGCCGCGCGGGCTGCGGCCCGCGAGAGAAGGAGGCAATCTATGAGAATTCTGTTTGCGGCTTCTGAAGCGGTACCCTTCTGCAAGACCGGCGGTTTGGCCGACGTGGCCGGGAGCCTTCCCCAGGCGCTGGCCAAGGCCGGCAACGAGGTGGCGGTGGTGCTGCCTTTGTACCAGAAGGTGGCGGACAACTGGAAAAGCCAGATGAGCTTTGTCTGCCACATTGACGTGCCTCTGGGGTGGCGCCGCGTTTACGCGGGGCTGTTCCGCCTGGACCGGGACGGCGTGATCTGGTATTTTATCGACAACGAGCACTACTTCAAAAGAGAGGGCCTCTACGGCCACTACGACGACGGCGAGCGCTTCGGCTTTTTCTCCCGCGCCGTGGTGTCTCTGATGCCCGGCATGGCCTGGATGCCTGAGATTATTCACTGCAACGACTGGCAGACCGCCCTGGTGCCTATCTATCTGAAGGACGAGTGCGTCCGCTGGCCGGAGGTCCGGGGAATCAAGACCGTGTTCACCATCCACAACATCGAGTACCAGGGCCGCTACGGCCCCGAGACGCTGGAGGACCTGTTCGGTCTGGCGCCGGGCTGGATGAAGGACGGCACCCTGGCCTTCTCCGGCGATGTGAACCTTCTCAAGGGCGCTCTCATGACCTGCGACGCCATCACCGCCGTCAGCCCCACTTACGCCCAGGAGCTTCGGGACCCCTTCTATGCCCACGGCATGGAGGGCGTTATGAACCTCAACGCCTACAAGCTCCACGGCGTTCTGAACGGCATCGACATGCAGCGCTACGACCCGGCCACCGATCCCCATATCGAGAGCCGCTACAGCGTCAAGCGCATGGACGGCAAGGCCCGCTGCAAGGAGGCTCTCCAGAAGCGCCTGAGCCTCAATGTGGAGCCCAATGTGCCCATTATCGCCATCGTCAGCCGCCTGGTCAGCCACAAGGGCCTGGACCTGGTGTGCAAGGCATTTGATGAGATCATGAGCCTCCACTGCCAGTTTGTGGTGCTGGGCAGCGGCGATTACAGCTATGAGCAGTTCTTTGAGAGCAAGCTGGGATGGCTTCCCGGCCGGATGGCTTTGTATCGCGGCTACAACGAGGATCTGGCTATGGCCATCTACGCCGGCGCAGATCTGCTGCTGATGCCCTCCAAGAGCGAGCCCTGCGGACTGGCCCAGATGATCGCCATGCGCTACGGAACTGTGCCTATCGTCCGGGAGACCGGCGGCCTGAAGGACACTGTTCACCCCTACGAGGCCTGGTGCGGCGCAGGCAACGGCTTTACCTTTGCCGCCTACAACTCCGGCGATATGGCCTATGTGATCCGCCAGGCGGTGGATCTCTACCATAACAACCGGGATGCCTTCAAGCGGCTGCAGCTGACGGGCATGACCAGCGACTTCAGCTGGGACAAGAGCGCCCAGGAATACAACCGTATCTATGAGATGATTCGCTCCTGATCCAGAGACCGCGCCTTGCGGGAGAAGGGGAGACGGGGGGATGTCCTAAGATATCCCCCCGTTCTCCGGGAGCGGCGCCTCCGCCGCTTTTTCCAAAGCGCGGTTCCCGACGGGGGGTCGGCAGAGCATGGGGGCATCTGCGGATGCCCTCTGCTTTTTCCCGGATTCGGAAACGTTTTCATGCCGTGCGTGGTATATCAAAGGGTATGGAGCGTACCTTTTGATATACTCCGCAAAGAGACTAACAGGAAAAGAGGATACCTGAATGGAAACAATCACCAAAGCTTCTATGAAAAAGGCACTCAGTGAAAAACTCCGCCTGAACTTCGGCTGCACAGTGGAGGAGGCCACCGAGGCCAATATGATGAAGGCCTGCGCCATGGTGCTGCGGGATGTGATGGCCAGCCGCGCCATCGATACCCGGGAGGCCACCAAGAAGGAGAAAAAGCGCCAGGTCCACTATATGTCCCTGGAGTTCCTCATGGGCCGGAGCCTGATGAAGAACGCCTACAACTTAGACGCGCTGGACGCCATCAAGGGCGCTCTGGCCGATTTTGGCTTCAAGAGCGCGGACGTGTTTGAGATGGAGCCCGACGCCGGCCTCGGCAACGGCGGCCTCGGCCGCCTCGCCGCCTGCTATCTCGACAGCCTCTCCACTCTGGAGATCCCCGCCACCGGCTACTCCATCTGCTACGAACTGGGTATTTTCAAGCAGAAGATCGTGGATGGCCAGCAGGTGGAGCTGCCTGACGACTGGAAGGGCATGGGAGACGCCTGGCTGGTGCCCAAGCCCGAGGAGGTGGAGGAGGTCCACTTTGGCGGAACCCTCCGGGAGTTCTGGGATGACGGCCACCTTCATGTGGTCAACGAGGGCTACACCCGTGTGCTGGCAGTGCCCTGTGATATGGAGATCGCCGGCTACGACACCACTCACACCAATACCCTGCGGCTGTGGGACGCCAAGAGCCCCAAGCCCATCGACATGGACCTCTTCCGCCGGGGCAACTACCTCCAGGCCAGCGAGGAGGCCGCTATGGCCGAGGTCATCGCCAAGGTGCTCTACCCCGAGGACAACCACTACGAGGGCAAGAGCCTGCGCCTCAAGCAGCAGTACTTCTTTGTCTCCGCCACGGTGCAGTCCATTGTCCGCAAGCATATCCAGACCTACGGCACCCTGACGAACTTCCATGAGAAGAATGTCATCCAGATCAACGACACCCATCCCGCCCTGGTGATCCCCGAGCTGATGCGGATTCTGATTGACGACGCCGGTCTTGACTGGGACGTCGCCTGGGACATCACGGTCCACTCCGTGGCCTACACCAACCACACCGTGCTGGCCGAGGCTCTGGAGCGCTGGCCTCAGAACCTGGTGGAGTCCCTGCTGCCCCGGATCTGGCAGATCCTCATGGAGATCGCCCGCCGCTGGCAGGAGAAGGTGGAGAACTTCTACCACGATGAGAACAAGGTCCGGGAGATGGCCGTCATTTGGGACGGCGAGGTCCGCATGGCGAACCTCTGCATCGCCGGCGGCATGAAGGTCAACGGCGTGTCCGCCCTCCACAGCCAGATTCTCAAGGACGACCTGTTCCACAGCGCCTATGTGATGGAGCCGGAGAAGTTCACCAACGTCACCAACGGCATCGATCACCGCCGCTGGCTCAGTGAGATCAACCCCGGTCTGGACGCCCTCATCTGCGAGCTCACCGGCGGCAAGGACTACCTCACCAAGCCCAGCACCCTGGAGAAGCTGGATGAGTATGCCAACGACGCCGCCGTGCTGGAGCGGCTGGAGAAGATCAAGCGGGCCAACAAGGAAACTCTCGCAAAATATGTCAAGCGGGAGCAGGGCGTGATTTTGAACCCCGACTCCATTTTTGATATCCAGGTCAAGCGGCTCCACGAGTATAAGCGTCAGCTGCTCAACGCCATGCACATCATCTACCTCTATCAGCAGCTGCAGGATAACCCCAACATGGAGATGCGGCCCCACACCTTCCTCTTCGGCGCCAAGGCGGCCCCCGGCTACGCTGTGGCCAAGCGGATCATTCACCTCATCAACTCCCTGGCCAACCAGATCAACAACGATCCCATCTGCAAGGATAAGCTGCAGGTGGTGTTTCTGGAGAACTACCGGGTGTCCCTGGCGGAGCAGCTGATGCCCGCCAGTGAGGTCAGCCAGCAAATCTCCACCGCCGGCAAGGAGGCCAGCGGTACCGGCAACATGAAGTTCATGATGAACGGCGCCCTCACTGTGGGCACTTTGGACGGCGCCAATGTGGAGATGCACGAGGTGCTGGGCGATGAGAACATGTTCCTCTTCGGCCTGAAGGCCAACGAGGTCCAGGAGATGCGCCGCAACGGCTACAACCCCTACCGGCTGTACAGCCGGGACCCCGCCATTCACCGGGTGCTGGACCAGATGAACAACGGCTTCAGCGACGGCGTGCGGTATGAGGACCTCCACGAGCGGCTGCTGTTCGGCAACGGCTCCACTCCCGACGAGTATATGCTGCTGGCGGATTTCGCCTCCTACTGCGAGGCGGAGCGCCGGATGGTGGACACCTACGCCGACCGGAAGAAGTGGAATGAGATGAGCCTGCACAACATTGCCCGCAGCGGTATTTTTGCCGCCGACCGGTCCATCGCCGACTACTGCGACCGGATCTGGAAGGTTCCCTATAAGAAGTAAGATTCTGCACAGGATGCAAAAGGATAAGGACGGAGAGGAGTCTCTCCGTCCTTGCTTTTTCTGCCGCGAAACCATGGGCCTTTAGCGGAGGCAGAGCCGGGACCACAGGCGACGGCTCTTTTTGGAGTCCTCCGTGCTTTCAAAAAATTTCCGCACCGCGGGATTTTTCGCCCCTCTCCCGCGTACATCTTATGAAAGCGCTTTCAGCAAATCCCCGACCCCAAGGAGGTGAAGCAGTTATGACAGAGGAGGAATTCGTCCAGGCGGTGGAGCGATACGGCGATACGATTTACCGGGTGGCCTACAGCTGCCTGAAAAACAGAGCCGACGCAGAGGATGTGATGCAGGATACCCTTCTGAAGCTCTACCGGGAGCGGCGGAGCTTTGAGAGCGAGGAGCACCGGCGGCGCTGGCTGATCCGGGTGGCGGTGAATCAGGCCAAAAGCTTGCTCCGCTCCAGCTGGTTTCGCCGGACCATTCCCCTGGACGAGCAGCTGGACCAGCCGGTCTTTGACCGCCCTGAGGAGAGCGAGCTTTTTGAACAGGTCATGGCCCTGCCCAAGAATTACAGGCTCGCTCTGTACCTCTACTATTACGAGGGCTACCAGGTCCGGGAGGTGGCGGAATTGATGCGGGCCAATCTGTCAACAGTGCAGACCTGGCTGATGCGGGCCAGGGGATTGCTGCAACAATCATACAAGGAGGCTTGGAGCCGTGATGAATCATGATGCATTTCAGGAGACCTTTTCCCGACTGCATGCCTCTGAGGAGGCAAAAAGGGAGGTCTTTTTTATGGCAATGCAGCAGAAAACCAAACGCCGTGGACGGCTGGCGGTCAAGACCGCAGGCGTGGCCGCGGCGGTGATGATGGGGCTTGCGGCGACCGCAGGCGCCATTAACGCGGCCACCGGCGGCCGGCTTTTTACCACGCTCACCGCCGTGTGGAGCGACGGATTCAAAACGATTTATGAGACAGAAACGGGGGAGACCTATACCGGTTATCAGATGCAGGGTGTGGTGGAAGAACGGGAGGGACGTTTGCTCCTGCTGGTGGGCGGTGAGGAGATCGACATTACCGACACCCTGGCGGAGGAGGGCAGCTACACTTATGTGCTGGAGGAGGAGGGCTTCTCCCTGACCGTGAAGGTCACCGGTGATGCGGAGCGGTGGAGCTGTACCAACACTGCCTCGGTGGAGGGAGTCACCTACAGCGACACCGTCAACAGCTGGGACGGGTCGTCGGAAAGTGACAGCGGTGTGTATGTCTTTGAGCAGGGAGGAGAAGAACCTGCCCGCGGCGTGACCGGGACAACCACCACAGAGACGCCTGAGCAGTAGCCCCTGGAGCAAAAGAGCGGAACGGCTTGCCGTTCCGCTCTTTTGCTCCCCCCACAGGCGGCGGACAGCGCCCTGAGGAAATACCTTGACAAATGATATACAATTGTATATCATAGGGGCAGAAGCAGACGAACTCCGGCAGGCAGGTCCCTTTTCCCCATCAGAGTGCTGTTTCAGAACATCAGAGGAACTTTTCCTGAAGGAAACCGTCTATAATAAGAAAACGGGGGAAACTGCCGCCCGACAGAGGAAGGAGATGCGTTATGAAGCGATGGATCACGATCCTGCTGACCCTGGCCATGGCTCTGACCCTGGCAGCCTGTTCCGGGGAGGAGGATAAGGAGGGGAACGAGAACCTTCCGGAGGAACCGCCGGCCCAGGGTGGGGAGGACATCAGCCAGGAGGAGGACTCCTCCCGGGAGGACGAGAGGGACCGGCCCCTGTATGTCTTTGCGGGCGGCCAGCTGGTGGGCAGCTGGGAGGACGGCGCGTGGATCAGCGCCGTGCCGCTGGGGGAGCAGGAAAACGGCGCCTTCGTCTCCGCCGGAGACAGTGAGACCCGGGATTTCACCGTAGCGGAGATTCTGGCGCAGGAGGGCTACTACGCCTATACCCAGGACTCGGGAGAGACCTATCTGATCCAGTGTGAGCTCTACACCACCAGCGACGGCCCCGGAGGCTTTGACTGGGATCTCCGGGACACCGCCGCTCTGCTGGACGACTATGCGGTCTTTGTGCCAAAGCAGGAGTGGGAGCAGCGGACCTTTGCTCTTCCCACCATTCTGGAGGGGGAGGTGGCGGAGCTGCTGGTGCCGAACTACTCTTTCACATTCGCCTTTGGCGGCACTTTACCGGATCTGACCCTCTCCCGGCCTCTGGAGGAGACGCCGTTTTATGCCCGGGAAGTTGGATCTGACGATCCTTACTGGGAGATGGCGGAGACCGCCCTCCGGGAGCTGGGGGTGGAGGGGGACTTCTGCCTCACGGCAGCCATGACCGGCCAGGCAGACGAGCAGGTACTGGTCATCAACAGCGCCTATGACGAGGGCGGGTATCTGCCGGAGGATACCGAACAGATCTTTTCCCTGGTGCTCTGGGTGAACTCCGACGGCGAGGTGGAGACGGTCTACCAGCGGGTGGAGCCCTACACCGGCGACGTCACCAGCATGTTCCGAATTTTTACCCAGTGTGTGGGCGACCTCAACGGCGACGGCACACCGGAGATCTGCCTCCGGGACGGCCGCTGGGAGTGGGGATACTACTATGTGATGGCCCGGGACCAGGACGGAACCTGGCAGAGGGTACTCCAGGCAAATTACGGCACATAACCGGCGTTTCTCTGAATACGAGGCAAAAAAATCCCCGCCCCTTTCAAAAGGGGCGGGGGTTTTGTATCTGCCGTCAGCTCTGGGTGACGTTTCCAAAGAAGTAGACGCCAAGGGCGTTGCGATAGACGCCGGTGAGACCGTCGGCCAGCTGGGAGGCTGCTCCGCCGTAATACAGAGGCACCACGCCGCAGCTGTTCAGCAGCAGCTCCTCCGCATCGTGAAGGCAGGCCTCCCGTCCGGCGTTGGAGGCGGTGATCTCCGCGGCGTATATCAGAAGATCATAGGCCGTATCGCTGTAATTGATCAGATTGCCCGCCCAGTTGGCCACTGTGGAGCGCCAGCGGCGCAGGAAGGCGGTGGCGTCGTCATAGGACGCTTCAAACTGGAAAGCGCCCATGGTGTACTCCCCATTGAGCATGGCGTCCTTCAGCTCTTCCTGGGTGCAGGGCTGGAGCTGTACGGTAACGTTCAGCACCGTCTGCCACTGCTGCTGAAGGTATTCCGCCACAGCCTGATTTTTCTCCGTATTCTCATAGAGGAAGGTTACCGCAGGGAAATTTTTGCCTCCGGGGTAGCCTGCCTGACTCATGAGATCCTGGGCGGTACTGGTCCGCTCCGACTCCGTCATCTCCTCCTGGGGCGCCTCGGCGTCCCCTATGGTCCGGTAGTCCCAGACGGTGGTCTCCTCCTCCTGGGATTCCTCCAAGAGGTCGTCCGGCGTCACAGTGCCGTCATCGGTGCTGCCGCTGTCCGTGCTGCCATCCCACTGGTCGTTGCGGTTGGTGATGCCGTGGGGCACGAAACCGGTGGCAGCGGTGTCGGTAACGGAGCAGGCGGCCTCCACCAGGGCGTCCCGGTCAATGGCGGCGGCAAAGGCCTGGCGGACAAATTCGTTGTCAAAGGGGGCGGCCTTGGTGTTCATCAAAAGGGCATAGGTGGAGGCGCGCGCGTCCACCTGAAGAGTTCCCTCTTCCGCCTGCGTCTGCGCTACATCCTCGGGGAGATCTGCTACAAAGTCCAGCTCCCCGGCAGTCAGCTCCTCATAGGCGGCCTCGCCGCTGTCCCAGCTGAACTGAATCGCGGCGGGACCTTCCGTTTCCGCCCCGTAGTAGGTCTCGCTGCGGGTGAGAAGAGCGCCGGTGCTGTCAAGGGAGGTGAGGGTATACGCCCCATCAGTTACCTTTCCCGGCTCCCAGCCGGCGGCGGTGACCAGATCCTCCCGCAGAGGCATGGTCATGGCTCCGCCGCACACCTCGCTGAGGAAGTAGGCGCAGGGAGCGGTGAGGCGCACCACCAGAGTCTGGTCGTCCGTGGCCTCCACGCCGGTGAGAAGACTTCCGTCTTTGGCCTGATAGGCCGCGGCATAGCCCTCCACCAGGGACAGCAGGGACAGATCCGCCGGGAAGGGGTCCAGAGAGAACAGACGCTGCCAGGCGTATACAAAATCATTTGCCGTGACCGGCTGACCATCGGACCACACCGCATCGGAGCGGAGGGTGAAGGTATAGACCATGGAGCCGTCCGTATTTTCCTCGGTGGTGTAGTTCTGGGCGATGCCCTCGGTAAGCTGGGCGATGCCGGTGCCGTCATCCTCCCATTTCATCAGATTTTCATAGAGATGGTAGATCAGCGTGTCGCCGCCAGTACTGACAGCAACAGCAGGGTCCGCGGTGGTCTGCTCCGCCATGGCGCTGACCCGCAGAGGCTGATCCTCGTCTATCACAGGGGCCTCCGACGCGCAGGCGGCCAGCAGGCCTGCCACCAGGGCCAGACATGCGAATAGGGAAATCCAACGTTTCATGAGACAAAACTCTCCTTTATTGCACGGAATACGACGTCTTCCGTCAGTCGCTGCCTCCTATCATACCATCTTTCGATACTCATGTAAAGGGAACTGAGAAAAAAGTTACAAATGTTTACAATTTGCCGGATTGTACAAAAAAGCGGAGAGTTCTCCGAAAATTTTCGGGAGACTCTCCGCCGAAACGGCGTTCTTTTCAGTTTACGCCTTCTGCACTTCCACCAGCTGGCCCGCCTCATCGAACTGGACGGGGGTGACGGTATTCTTGGTGAACTTGGCGATGTCCCTGAGGCGGATCATGGCGGGGTAGTCGGACACCAGGGTGTAGGCCACGCCCCGGCGCTTGGCACGGCCGGTGCGGCCGATGCGGTGGACGTAATACTCGTTCTCATCGGGCACGTCGTAGTTGATGACCGCGTCCACGTCGTCCACGTCGATGCCCCGGGCGGCCACGTCGGTGGCCACAAAGACCCGCAGCTCACCATTGCGGAACCGGGCCATCACCTTCTCCCGCTTCTGCTGGGGAATGTCGCCGTGGATGCACTGGGCGTCCACGCCCCGCAGCTGCAGCAGATGGCTGACCCGCTCGGTGTTGCCCTTGGTGTTGCAGAAGATCATCACCCGGTCGTAGTTGCCGTAGCTGAGGATCTTCTCCACCGCATTTAGCTTCTCGTTCATGGGCACCTCCAGCTGGAACTGGTGGATGTCCGGCTTGTTCTCCTCGTCGGCCCGGACGGTGATCTCCTCGGCGTCCCGCTGGTACACCCAGGCGATGTCCATGACCTCACGGCTGATGGTGGCGGAGAAGAGGCCCAGGTTTTTCCGGTTTTTCATCTGGTCCAAAAGCCGGGTCACGTCGTGGATAAAGCCCATGTCCAGCATCCGGTCGGCCTCGTCCAGCACCACGGTCTGGACCTGGTCCACCCGGACGGTGCGGCGCTTGAGGTGGTCGCTGAGGCGGCCGGGGGTGGCGATGACGATCTGGGGCTTCTTCTTCAGCGTCTCGATCTGCTTGCCGATGGGCTGGCCGCCGTAGAGGCACACCAGCCGCACGCCTTCCTTGAACTGGGAGATCTCACGCATCTCGGTGGTGATCTGCATGGCCAGCTCCCGGGTGGGGGCCAGGATCACCGCCTGGACGGCGTTGTTTTCCGGATCAATGTGCTCTACAATGGGGATGCCGAAGGCAAAGGTTTTGCCGGTTCCGGTGGGGGCCTTGGCGGTGAGGTCCTTCCACTCCATCATGGGGGGGATGCTGCCGGCCTGCACCGGCGTGGAGACCTCATAGCCCTTCTTTTCCAACGCGCGCATGATCTCCGGGGAGAGCCCCAGGGAGTCGAAGCGCACGCCCTGTGTTACTTCCATGGTCACAAATTCCTCTCTGTCTGTCATTCCTTTGAGAGGTTTCTGGACCAAATCGCCCTAACCTCCCAGATTACAAAAACAGTATAGCATTGTTTCCCATGGATTGCAAGGGGCCTACTCCTCCTCCGGTTCCTCGCCCTCCGTGGCGGCCAGGTAGGCATCCTCCGCCTCTAAAAGGGCCTTGTGCAGAAAGCCTGCGGCGGTTTTCATTCGGTAGGGGTCCTGAAAGTCCAATTCCATATATTGCAGTACGTCGTCCACCCGGCCCACCAGGGTGGCGTACATCTTTTTGTAGTCAACCATACTCCCACCTCCTATTAGAGTATTTTATACTACTTTGCAGTATTTTTCAAGATGATATATGAGAAAATGATATCATATGTCAAACGAAACGAGGAGGTGGGCCATTGAAGCCGTTGAAAGTGAAGCTGAGCATTACCATAGACGAGGATATCGCCGAGAAGACCAGGGAGTTGGCCGAATTGGATGACCGCTCGCTCTCCCAGTATATCAACATGGTCCTCCGCCAGCATATCCGGGAGCAGGAGAAAAAATGACCCTTCCCCATTTGCGGGGAAGGGCCGTTTTTTTGCCCGGTTTGTCTCAGTTCCCCGCCTGCTCCATGGCCTTGACGGCCTTGACGATCCGGGACGTGCCTAAGCGGGAGGCGCCAAGACGGAGAAAATCCTCCGCGTCCTGAAGGGTGGAGATGCCTCCGGCGGCCTTGATCTTTACATGGGGCGCCACATGGGCGGCAAACAGAGCCACATCCTCCCGGGTGGCGCCGCCTCCGGCAAAGCCGGTGGACGTCTTGATGAAGGCGGCGCCGGAGTCGGAGACGATCTTGCAGAGGGTGATCTTCTCCTCCTCTGTGAGAAGGCAGGTCTCCACAATCACCTTCAGGATTTTGTCTCCGCAGGCGGTGTTGATCGCCCGGATCTCCCGGAGCAGTTCGTCCCAGCGCCGGTCCTTGACCCAGCCGACCTGGATCACCATGTCGATCTCGTCGGCTCCGTTTTTTACCGCGTCCTCCGTCTCGAAGCATTTGACGGGGGTGGTGGAGTAGCCGTTGGGAAAGCCGATGACCGTGCAGATGGGGAGGCGGTCCCCCACATAGTCCCTGGCCATGGCCACATAGGAGGGCGGGATGCACACGCTGGCACAGCCGTAGCGGATACCGTCGTCACAGAGAGCCTGGATCTGCGCCCGGGTGGCGGTCTGCGCCAGAAGAGTGTGGTCCACGGCGGAGAGAATCGCTTTGATATCCATAGAGGAAGCTCCTTTCATTTCATGGCTCTATGATACCATGTCCTGCCGCTCCGGCGCAAGCCGCCTTGTCAAAGGGGAGAAAAGCGGGTACAATATATCCTGAAAATTATCCGGGCGGCGCCCGGCGACAGGGAGGATCTGCGGATGATTACAGTAGAGGATTTTGACAAGGTGGAGGTGCGGGTGGGCACCGTGGTGGCGGCCAAGGTGAACAAAAAAGCACGGAACAGCGCCTATGTGGTGACCATTGATTTCGGCGAGGAGCTGGGAGTGCGGACTTCCTCCGCCCAGATCACCGACTGCTACACCCCGGAGGAGCTGGTGGGGCGGCAGGTGGTGTGCTGCGTGAATCTGCCGCCCATGCACATCGGCTCGGCCAAGAGCGAGGTGCGGATTTTAGGCACCGATTCCGCCCAGGGCGTGGTGCTGCTGCAGCCCCAGCAGCCGGTACAAAACGGGGACAAGGTCTTTTGAAGGGAGCGTAAAAGGTATGGAACACATGACCAAGGCGCTGCTGGCGCTGATTGAAAAGAGTCCCAGCCCCTTCCACGCCGCCGCCAATCTGGCCGGGGAGCTGGAGGCGGCGGGGTATGTCCGCCTCCGGGAGGAGGAGCTCTGGACCCTTGCCCGGGGCGGCCGGTATTTTGTGGAGAGAAACGGCTCCTCCCTCCTGGCCTTCCGGGCGCCGCAGGGGGAGTGGCGGGGATTCCTGCTCACCGCCGCCCACAGCGACAGCCCCTCCTTTAAATTGAAGCCTCAGGGGGAGCTGACAGGTCCGGAGAACTATCTCCGGCTGAACACGGAGCCCTATGGGGGCATGCTCATGTCCACCTGGCTGGACCGGCCACTCTCTGTCGCGGGCCGGGCGGTGGTCCGGACGGAGCGGGGCATTGAGAGCCGCCTTGTGGACGTGGACCGGGATCTGCTGGTGATCCCCAGCGTGGCCATCCACATGAACCGGGAGGCCAACCGGGGCCACGCCTGGGACCCCAAGACGGATCTGACGCCCCTTCTGGGCCTTGGAACGGAGAAGGGGGTTCTCCGGCGGCTCATTGCTGAGGCCGCCGCAATTTCGGAGGAGGACCTCCTGGGCGGAGATTTGTTCCTCTATCTCCGGCAGCCGGGCACGGTGCTGGGGGCAAAGAGGGAGCTGGTCGCCGGGCCCCGGCTGGACGACCTCCAATGCGCTTTTGCCTGCTTCCACGGCTTTTTGGAGGCGGAGGAGGGGGGCGGAATGCCGGTATTCTGCCTCTTTGACAACGAGGAGGTGGGCAGCGCCACCCGCCAGGGGGCCGACGGCACCTTCCTCCAGGAGGTGCTGGGCCGGATCTGCGCCGCCCTTGGCCGGGACTGTCCGGCGGAGCTGGCGGCCAGTGTGATGGTCTCCGCCGATAACGCCCACGCGGTCCATCCCAACCACCCGGAGTATGCCGACGGCGGCCACCGGCCCCGGCTCAACGGCGGCGTGGTGGTCAAGCACAGCGCCAGTCAGCGGTACACCACCGACGCCGTCTCCGGGGCCCTGTTCCGGGAAATCTGCCGCCGGGCCGGGGTGCCCACTCAGGAGTTTGCCAACCGCTCGGATCTGCCGGGAGGGTCCACCCTCGGGAATATTTCCAACACCCATGTGTCCCTCACCACGGTGGACGTGGGACTTGCCCAGCTGGCCATGCACTCGGCCTGGGAGACCGCCGGGGCGGAGGATACCGGCTATCTGCTCCGGGCCGCGGGGGCCTTCTATGGGTCCGTTCTCCGGCCCGACGGGCAGGGGGGATGGGAGATCAGGTGACGCGGGCGGTCCGCCGCTCGAATGGCTGCGGAGATATCTGGGCCACACAAAAGCCCTCCCTGTTGGAGAAAGGTTGGACAGAAAAAATACCCGCAGCCAAAACGGCTGCGGGTATTTTTGCGTAGGGCTGGGACTGCTGGCTTACTTTACCTGAACGCCCCGAGCAAAGACGTGGACAATGTCACAGCTTTCGTTCAGCAGCACCAGGTCGGCGTCCTTGTCGGTCTCAATGGAGCCCTTTCGGCCGAAATAGCCCATCTCGCGTGCGGGGTTCTCACTGAGTAGGGGAAGAATCTCCTCCAGGGGCCTTCCGGTAAAGGCCAGAAGGTTTTTTAGGGCCGCGGCGTGGGTCAGGGTGGAACCGGCTCGGGTGCCGTCGGAGGCCAGCTTGGCGTCGCCGTCCTCCACCACCACCTCGTTGACGCCTAAGTGGTACCGGCCGTCCGGCAGCCCAGCGGCCATAATGGAGTCGGTAATGGCCACGATCCGCTGAGGACCCTTGGCCTTCAGAAGAATGCGGACGGTGCCGGGGTGGAGATGGCGGCCGTCGGCGATGACCTCAGCGTAGCAGTCGCTCTCCAAAATTGCCCCGAAGATGGCGGGCTCGTGCTGGTGCAAAAGCCGCATGGCATTGCCTACGTGGGTCCCCACTGTGGCGCCGGCGGCAATGGCGTCCATAGCCTGCTGATAGGTGGCGCCGGAATGGCCGATGCCCACCACAATGCCCAGCTCCCGCAGAGCGGGGATCATCTCCACCGCCCCCTCCAGCTCGGGAGAGATGGTGATGTAGCGGATTTTGCCCCCTGCCAGCTCCTGGTAGTGCCGCACCAGAGGCAGATTGTTCTTCTGCAGCAGGTGCTCCGGCATAGCGCCTTTATAGGCGGGCGACAGGAAGGGACCTTCCAGGTGGATTCCCATCAGCTCTGCGCCTTTCTGCTCCAGCCCCTCGTGGCGCTTCATCTCGCCGATGCACCACTCCGTTTGCTCCTGGGTGTCGGTGAGGACGGAGGCCTGCCAGGCGGTGGTGCCGTTTGACGCCATAAAGCGGCAGATCTTCTCCAAATCCTCGGCGCTGGCGCCGTTCACATCCACGCCTACCGCGCCGTGGGTGTGGGTGTCAATAAAGCCCGGGACGATTTTGAGGCCCGCCGCGTCCAGCACCGCCCCGTCGCCGGTGGGGCTGCCGGGGTCCAGCACTGTCACCTTACCGCCGCGGATGCGGATGGTCTTCTCCGCGAAGGTGCGTCCCTGGTAGACCTGTCCGTTTACAAAATAAACCCTATCCATATCGTTTTTCTCAATCCTCTAAGGAGGCCACGTCCTCTGTCATCCGGATCAGCGCATCGGGGTGGTCGGCCAGAATGGACACCGGGAACTGGGCGGTCATGTCGCCGTAGCCTGCCCGGCGGGCCACCGCCCGGTGCCAGTCCCGGAAAATACCCAGGCGGATCTTTTTGGCGTGGTAGATCTCATAGAATCCGATGGTCACGCAGTGGGTGGGCATATCCTCCAGGCGGCCGCCGAAATCGCCGATGGCGTTGGCGGTGCGGGTCTCCGGCGTAATGGGCAGCACCCGGGTCTTCAGGTTCTTGAACTTCTCCACCGTCTTGGTGGGGTCTGCCTCGTTGAAGGCCAGATGGCCGTTGATGCCGATGCCTCCAAAGCACACGTCCACGCCGCCCAGCTTCTCAATCAGCTGGGGGATGTAGTCCAAGTGGTTGGGGTCCGGGAAGACCCGGTGGTCCTCCGGCACGTTGAGGTCGGGGTTGATCTTGGAGTAGACCGTCCGCTCCATGAAGCCCCGGAAGCTCAGGGGATGGTCCATGGAGATCCACTGCATGTCGTCCCCCAGGTACTCGTCCATGTTGATAAACCAGCAGTTTTTCAGGCTGATGTGCTCGCTGTTGACCATCTCCACAAAGTAGGGGTACTGGCCGATGGGGCCCACGGGGCAGATGAAGACGGTGGTCTTCCCGGCGGCGTTGCGCGCCTTGATCTCATCCGCCATCTCCCGGGCGATCCGCTGAAACACGGTGGGCTTGTCCGCCATGACCTCCATGGGGATCTTGGGGGAGGCCAGCAGCTGCTCCTTGTTGTAGTAGTAGTATTCGTGACGCATAAAGGTCCTCCTTGTTCCACAGAAGACAGGGGGATGCTGTGCACCCCCCGCCTCTTTTATTTCTGCACTTCCAGATACTCCTTGTACACCATGCCCCAGATGTAGTTCTTCAGCTCCGTGAATTCCGGCAGCATCTTGGTCTCCTGGTTTCTGGGATAAGGAATATTGATGTCGATGACCTCCTTGATCCGTCCGGGACGGGCGCTCATCACCACCACCCGGGAGGCCAGAAGAATGGCCTCCTCCACGTCGTGGGTGATGAAGAAGCAGGTCTTCTGCTCCTCCTCCCAGGTCCGCAGCAGCTCTGTCTGGAGCTGGGTACGGGTCTGGGCGTCCAGGGCGCCGAAGGGCTCATCCATCAGCAGAATGGAGGGGTTGACGGCGTAGGCACGGGCGATGGCCACCCGCTGCTTCATGCCGCCGGAGAGCTCCTTGGGATATGCGTTGACGAACTTTTCCAGGCCCACCATCTTGATGTACTTCATGGCGATGGCCTCCTGCTCCTCCTTAGGCAGCTTCTTGATGCGAAGGCCGAACTCCACGTTCTTCTTCACCGTCAGCCAGGGGAACAGGGCGTACTGCTGGAACACCACGCCACGGTCCACACCGGTGCCCTCCACCTTCACGCCGTCCACCAGCACCTCGCCGGCGGTGGGCTCGTGGAGGCCCGCGATGATATTCAGCAGGGTGGATTTGCCGCAGCCGGAGGGGCCCACCACGCAGATGAACTCATTGTCATAGATGTCCAGGTTCACGCCGTTAAGGGCGACGGTACGGCCGTTGCGGCCCTCGTACACCTTCTCCACGTCCTTGATCTGGACCTTGATCTTTCTCAGATCTCTCGCTTCTCCTGCCATGCCGTCAGCCTCCTCTCGAAGAATTTCAGAATCTTTTCCGCTGCCATGCCGATGATGCCTACCACGATGATGTAGAGCATCATGGGTTCCACCTCAAAGGAGCTGCTCAGCGCCCGGATGCGCATACCGAGGCCGGCGGTGGCGCCGGTGGACTCGGCGGCGATCAGGGTGGTCAGAGCCACGGAGATGCCCAGACGGATGGCGGTGATGATGAAGGGAGTGGTGGCCGGGAAGATGACCCGGACGAACAGCAGGGTATCGTTTGCCCCCAGCACCCGGGCGGCCTTGATGAGGGTCTCGTCCACGTTGATCACGCCCTGAAACACCGTAATACAGATGGTCAGGAAGGTGGCCAGGCAGATGACCACGATCTGAGGCGTGCGGCCCACGCCCACAGCGATGACCACCAGAGGCACATAGGCCAGAGGGGGGATGTTGCGGACGAACTGAATCCAGGGCTCCACAATGAAGCGGAAGGGACGGTACCAGGCCATCAGGAAGGCCACCGGTACGCCGATGACAAAGCCCAGCAGGAAGCCGATGCCGGCGGAGGTCAGGGAGCTTGCCACATCCCCCCAGAACACGTCGCGGTCCACGGCCATTTTTGTGTAGGAACTAAAGACCTCCAGCAGGGGAGGAAAGGCGCGGCTGGTCTTTTCACCAAGGGACAGCAGGGTCCAGAAGGCGATGGCCACCACCAGGGAGATCAGCAGCCATGCCCACTTGGGGATCTTGCTGACCCAGTCCGCTTTTTTCTTCTTTACATTCACGTCAGGGCCTCCTCAATCAAACTCAATCAGATGCGCGGTAGGGGCAAACCGCCCCCCACAGCGTCGGGAAAAGGAACTCCGCTGCACACGGAGGCGGAATTTTACAGGGACATGGCCAAAATCAGGCCGCCATTTGCAGACAGAGGGAAGGCAGCCGCTGAGGTCTGCCTTCCCTCCGGTTTTGGAAAGCTTACTTGCTGGCCTCCAGCATCACATCGGTGAGAACGAACTCCTCGGGAGTCAGGTTGCCCTCAGCCTCCAGGGTGCCGTTGGCAATGAAGGTGGCCTGCTGGTCGCCGTAGATGCGGAGCACCTCGCCGCTGTTCAGCATGTCGATCACCTCGCCGCTGGTCATCCAAGTGCCGGTGTAGCGCTCGCCGATGACAGTCTCCGCATCGGTGGACATGACGCCGGCGATATAGCCTGCAACCTCCTCGGCGATGGCGTCGTCAGTGGTGGCGGCAGCGGCGTAGTCCATGCCCTTATACATGGCGCGGACAAAGCGGACCATAGCGTCCTGGTTGTCGGCGGCCCACTTGGGGTTCACCACCCAGGAGCCCGGGGACACCAGGGAGGCGAAGTCCACGTTGGAGCAGATGTCGGTGGCGTCCTCGGCCTCGCTGAGGATGGTCAGGGACAGGGGAGCCCAGGCGGCAACGGCGTCCACGGTGTTGGACAGAGCGGCGGTGGTCAGAGCGGTGGAATCCATGGACATGGCGTTCACGTCGTTCATGGTGAGACCCACAGACTCCAGAGCCACGGTCAGAATGGTCTCAGAGGAGGTACCGGCGGAGTAGCCGATGGTCTTGCCCTTCAGCTCCTCCAGGGTCTTAATGCCCTTCAGGCCGATGATGCAGTCGCCGTCGCCCAGGTGCTGCAGCAGAACCACTTCGGCGTTGCCGGTGGAGCAGAGCTTGTGGGCGCCGGGCCCGATGTAGGAGATGTCGATGGAGCCGGACTCCATGGCGGCGATCTCAGTGGGGCCGTCCTCGAAGGGGGTCATCTCAACAGTGATGCCCTCGTCGGCGAAGTAGCCCTTGGCGTCAGCGGTGGCCACGGCCCACAGAGCGCCCCAGTTGGACATGTACGCAAGGCGCAGGGTGATGGGCTCGGCGGTGTCGCCGCCCTCATCGCCGGAGGTATTGCCGGAGTTGTTGCTGGTATTGTTGCCGGTGTTGTTGGTGGTGTTGCCGCCGCAGGCTGCCAGGGACAGCATCATCAGCAGGGCTAACAGCAGAGCAGTAACCTTTTTCATGAATTCTCCTCCAAATAATCAAATTTTACCTTATTTTTACCGGTGCGCGGCACCGGAACAGGTCATACCTGGGACAAATCGTCGTCCTTCATGCACAGGTGCACGGCGCCCAGCTTGAAGGTCTGGGGCAGGGCCAGAATCCGGGGATTGGGACCCACGAACTTTCGCTTGGCGTCCTCCAGGGCCTCCTCGAAGGTGGCGCGGGTCTTGAGGCCCATGCCCCGGGCGATGCCGGGCTCCTGGGCGCCCACAATGTAGATGGCGCTGGTGTTCATCTCGGCGATGTGGCCGCAGCTCATCATGGAGAAGCCGTGGAAGGGGTGGAAGGCGTTGCAGAAGCGGTACTTGCGGATGTACTCCTGGTTGGTGGCGAAATACTCGCCGTACCGGTCCATGTCGGGCAGAATGTTCATGTGGTCGTGCTGGAACATCTCATAGAGTTCCCGCAGGTAGGGCCACCGCTCGTCGTGGAAGTAGCCGTTGCAGATGGACGAGCAGATGATGACGCAGTTTTCTTTCATCACCCGCTTGTGGCGGATCACCTGGGCACTGAGGGCCTGCATCATCTGGATGGGGTTGGTGCCCATGCCGTCGCCGTAGTGGAAGTTCTGGGGCATACCGAACACCATCACGTCGTACTTCTCCTGGGCGTAGGGGACGTAGGTGCGCTTGTTGGCGATCTTCCAGGACTCGGGCTGCATCACCTTGGCGTAGCCGGAGTAAATGGCGATCTGCCGGGAATAGGTGTCCAGCACCGCGTCGCAGCAGAAGAAGGGATGGCCCATCTTCTCCTCCATCCACATGCCGATCTCGTCGAACTTGGTGCGCATGAGGGAGTGGCCGGAGACGGGGGTGAAGTCGGAGCGGTGCATCACCTTGGGCACGTGGTGGCTGGCGATGGAGCGCCAGTGGGTGATACCGGTGGCGCAGTGCTTGTAGCCGCCGGAGTAGCCGCCGTAAGGGTTGCCCTGGGTGTGGCCAATGAGGATGGGGATGTTGCAGTCGAAGACGTACTTGTTCATCAGCACCGGATCGCCCCGCCGGGTGGTTCCCAGGTCCACCATGTGCTCGTAGTCCTCGGAGTCGTGGCTGGTGATCTGGTTGGTGTAGTAGAACTCATTGAAGAGCTCCTCGCCAAGGATCTGCCGCATCTCCGCCACGGTGGCACGGGGGTGGAGGCCGTTGGAGAACAGGAAGAGGATATCCTTCTTCTCCACGCCGCCGGCGTATAGCTCCTCAAGGCAGGTCTTGATGGACACCTTCCGGTGGCTGGCGGGCTGGCAGCCGCCCTTTACAATGTCGGGGATGACGAAGACCACCGTTTTGCCGGGGGCGGCCAGCTCCTTCAGGGGGGCCATGCCCATGGGGTGGCGGATAGACTCCAAAGTGGCATTGTACAGGCTGTCCCAGTCCTGGGGCAGACAGGGGGGGTCGGGCACTGTGGTGCCGGGGATGAACACATCGGTGTTGTCCGGCAGATTGGCGCTCATCAGGCCGTGGCCGTACTCAAATTCAAGTTTCATCTGTGGTCTCCTTATTTACCCAAATAGGTCCGAATGATCTCCAGATACTCGTCGGGGTAGAAGCCGATCTCCCCCTGGAACCGGGTGAGGGCGATGAGACCGCCGTCGATCTCCTCGATGGAGGCCAGCATCTCCGCGTTGTCCACCTTCAAACCGCCGCCGTACACCACATCGAGGCCGCCGGTCTGCTCCTTGACAAACTTGGCGATCTTGGTGATGTAGGGCTTGTCGGCAGGGGTCTTGCCGGGGCCGATGGACCAGATGGGCTCGTAGGCGATGACCACCTTGGAGGTGTCCACGCCGTCAAGACCGATAGAGAGCTGATCGCCAAGGACCTTCTCCCACTCCGCCTGCTCCTCGCTCTTCTCGCCGATGCAGTAGAGAACGGTGAGGCCCTGCTGGATGGCCAGCTTGATCTCCTGGTTCAAAAGGCGGTTGACGGCGGCGGTGTCGGTGACGCCTGCCTCCGCCAGCACGCCCATCTTGTCGTTTCTCTCCTCGCAGTGGCCGATGATGGTGGAGGTGCACCCCATGGCCTTCACGATGGAGGCGGGACGGTTGGTGGTGAAGGCGCCGAAGTTGCCTCCCACCGCGGTGTTCATGCGGTAGACGCTCTGGGAGCCCACCTGCACGGGGCTTCCCTCGCACCGGGCGGCCACGGCTCCCAGAATGTGGGCCTCGGGGAAGTACTGGACGAACTCCGCCTCAGCGGGGTCGTAGCGCTTCAGACCCTCCTGGGTGTGCTCCACAATATATCTGCCCCAGTCAGCCACCGGGGCGATGCGGTTGACGCCGCCGAACTCCACCGGCACGTCAAACCGCTTCAGATTCAAATAAAGGTGCTTCATACTGTCTCCTTACCGCAAAATGGCATATTGGGGAACGGATTCCATCATGAGAGGCATGGCGTAGTCAAAGAAGCGGTCGTCGATCTTATTGCCCTCCACGATCCACTCCAGGGGGAACTTCTTCTCCACGTTGGCCACCTGGCTCAGAGGGGCCAGGAAGAGGTCGAAGGAGTACCTCTCGCCCCGGTGGGCGTCGATGGCCACCATGTAGTCGCTCTCGCCCTTCAGCGCCGCCTCTACGGCGTATTTGCCTACGGCGTAGGCCTCTTCCCGGTCCACCTTGGAGGCATAGGGGATGGAGGCTCTGCCCAGAAGGCCCGGCTTTTCCGCCCGGGACTTGATGCCCAGCTTCTGAATAATGGCGTCCGTCACATGCTGGGCGGTACCGCCGGGGACGACGTGGCCGAAGCCGTCCACAATGCCGGTGGAGGCCAGAGGCTTCCCGTCCAGGCCGCAGATGCCCTCGGAGACGGTGACCAGAAGACCCTTGCCCTTGGCCCAGGCCTTCTCAATGTCCGCCAGCATGACGTTCTCGTCCACTAGAACCTCCGGCAGATAGGTCAGCACCTCACAGTTGGTGGCCCGGGCGGCCAGAGCGGAGGCGGCGGTGACCCAGCCGGCGTTGCGGCCCATAAGCTCCAGCACCACCACGTGGATGGGGAGGCCGGAGGCGTCCAGGGCCAGTTCACAGGCGGACTCGGCGGCGTACCGTCCGGCGCTGCCAAAGCCGGGGCAGTGGTCGGTGACGTCCAGGTCGTTGTCCATGGTCTTGGGGATGCCGATGACCTTTACATCAAGGCCCTCGGCCTGGGCCAGCTTGCTGACCTTGTTGCAGGTGTCCATGGAGTCGTTGCCGCCGTTATAGAAGAAGCAGTCGATGGAGAACTTCTTCAATGTCTCAATGACAGTGGGGTAATCGGCGTCGGTGAGCTTCCGCCGGCAGGAGCCGATGGCGGAGGCGGGGGTAATGGACAGCCGAGAGATGGTGGAGGCGGGGACGTCGGTGAGGTCGATGAGGTCCCCTTTCAAAATTCCCTCCGCGCCGAAGCGGGCGGCGTAAATCTTATCCACCTGTCCGCTCTCCCGGGCGGCTTCCACCACGCCCTGGAGGGAGGTGTTGATGACAGCGGTGGGGCCGCCGCCGTGGGCTACCAGTATGTTCTTTCCCATATTGCGCGCCCTCTCAGATCCCGGCCTTGCGGTAGCGCTCGGCCATCTCCTCCAGGGTCACCTGCTCCACCAGGGGAGCCTTGCCCACGGAGTCGAACTCCACGATCAGGGTGCCCACCACTTCCTTGACGCCCTTCTCAATGCACTCCACAATTTTGGCCACATCCTCATTGGGGATATTGCCGTACATAAGGGTGTCCATAATGGGGGTCAGGAAGACACGGGGATCAAAGTCGGAGGTGCGGGACTCCAGCAGCTGGTAGATGGGGGCGATGGACTCGTGGGTCCGAAGCTCCGGGTGATACCAGAACAGCTCCCGGAGGTTCCGGGTGACTGCCAGACGGATGTCGGTGTCCACGTTGATCTTGGCGATGCCAAGGCGGGAGACCTCCTTCAACTGCTCCTTGGAGATACCGTGGGCGTCGGTGATGTTGCCGCCCAGCTGATTGATTTCCTTGACGATGTACTGGGGAACGGTGGAGGAGCCGTGGCTCACCAGAGCGCAGAACAGGCCCTCGTGGCGCAGGCACTCCTTGGTGGCGATGGCGATCTCCTTGCGGAGCACCGCGCCGGCGCCCTTGTTGGCTCCGTGCTTGGTGCCGTAAGAGATGGCCAGAGCGTCCACACCGGTCTTCTTCACAAACTCCACCGCGTCCAAAGGATTGGTATAAGTAGAGGTGGCGCTGAATACGTGGTCCTCCACGCCGGCCAGCACACCCAACTCGCCCTCCACGGTGACGCCCCGGGGATGGGCCAGCTTTACCACCTCACGGGTCAGCTCGATGTTCTCCTCAAAGGGGAGACTGGAGCCGTCGATCATCACGGAGGTGTAGCCGCCGTCCATGGCGGCGATGCAGGAGTCAATGTTCTTGCCGTGGTCCAGATGGAGCGCCACGGGAATGGGGCTGTTCTCGCCATATTTCTTCACAGCGTTGGCGATGTTGTTGGCGCCGATCTTCTTGTCCTCCAGAGTGCCGTTGGCAAAGTCCGTCCGGCCGCCCATGAAGGCGTTGGCCAGGTCGGCCCCCTGAATGATGGCGGCGCTGCGGAACATCTCGTGGACCTCGATCACCGCTTTGGCCTGGGCCACCGCGTTGACGTTGAAGGCCCCCTGGGCGTAGTTGTATTTCTCGGTGGCTTCCAGAATCGCTCTCATCGGTACTAAAGGCATAACTCTCAATCCTCCATGTTGTCCCATCCAGCGCATCGGCCCTGGCGGCGTCTATTAATTAATAAAAACATTTAATTAATTATTCTAAAAATATTATACTGCAACTCTCTCTAATTGACAATCGCTCTTGTTTACCAAAATTTACATTGATCCTTTGTGAATAATCACAGAATCCCCCGGAAAAAACGCCGATCCGGGCGGGAGGGATGGGATTTTCCTGTTTATCCCTCGTGGAGATAGTGCTTGATCACCACCGCGGCGCCGGCCCGGGCGCCCCGGTAGGGGTCGTAGGGCAGGAAGGTGAACTGGACCTTGTGGGCCTGAATGCGGAACATATTCCGCGCCGCCGCCCGGAGCAGATAGTCCTGATTTTTCTGGAGGGAGAACATTCTGCCGTCGATGACCACCATGCCGGGACTGAGGAGGTTTACCACGTTGGCTAGGGCAATGCCTAAGTAGTCCAGGGCATCCTGCATCACGTCACCTACATAGAGATCCCCCTGGTCCTGGGCCTGCAGCACCGTGTCGATGGTGAGGTCCTCCGGCACGGGGCACAGCTTCCAGAGAAGGCAGTCCGGCTCCAGGGCCATAATCTCCCGGCAGCGGGTCAGTATGGCCCGTTCCCCGGACAGGGCCTCCAGGCACCCCCGGTTTCCGCAGGTGACGCAGAAGGGGCCGCCCCGCTGCACCACCATGTGGCCGATTTCCCCCGCCGCCGCGCTGCTGCCGTAGAGGACCTTGTTGTCAATGATCATCTGACAGGCAATGCCGTAGAATACGGAGAGATAGGCGAAGGGCTGGGCGTGGACCATTCGGTCGAACATCTCCGCCCCAATGGCCTTGGCCCGGACGTTATTCTCCACCATCACCGGTACGCCGAGTCGCTTCTGCAGTTCCGCCGCCGGGTCGCATGCGGTCCATCCCTCTTTGAAGGTGGTATAGATCTTTCCCTCACTGCCGTTGATGAGGCCGGGCATGGCGATCCCAACGCCCAGAAGCTTCTCACGGGGTACGCCGCACTCCTGCAGAAAGTCGGGAACCTGCCGGGACAGCTGCTGGATGGTCTTCTCATACTCGTCCAGCGTCCGGGAGGTCTGCCGCTGGGCCACCGGCTTCCCGCACAGGTCTGTCAACACATAGTTGGTATAGTAGGGGCCAAGGTCCACGCCGCAGGCGTAGTGGGCCTCCGGGTTGAACTCCAGCATCACCCGGCGGCGTCCCGCCCCCTTGTTGGGGTCCGTCTCCCCGGTCTCCCGCTCTTTTACGATCCCCTCCGCCAGCAGCGGCGAGATAATTCCAGTGATGACCGGTGTGGTCAATCCCAGGCTGTGGGCAATCTCCACCCGGGAAATGGGACTGTTAAGGTAGAGGTGTTTTTTGACCAGCCATGTATTCTGCTGCTTCTGGTCGAACTGATTGATACCCTTTTCTGTCACAAAGCATCCCCGCCTTTGTCAAATTGGATGGGAATATCCCGTCAGAATTCTATTCTTTTGGTTCCCTTTTCTTCATCATACCATAGATAAAAAATCACGCAACTATTTTCCTCTAAAAAATTAAACGGATTTCAAAATAAGCAAAAATTTGAAGGAATTTTTCGGAGGTGTCCAGCTTCAGAGCAGAAATCCTACGGTTAGGAGGGCCGTGAAAGTTCCGGAGTTTTTGCAGCGGCAGGGGAGAATAGGGCCAATTATAAAAGCGGATTAAAAATTTCGGCGAAGACCATATCCCTCTCCGACGGATAGCACGGTTTTCCACGGGGATGCTTGGTCCTGTTAGAGGGGGACGCAGTCCGCTGAAGTTGTGGGCGGATTTCAACACAAGGACAAGGAACTGCTTCGCGCGAAGGTCAAAAAGACCGTCCCGGGATGCTGGCATCTGGGACGGTCCTTTTCCACTATATTTATAAGGTAGGTGCGTTGAGAAACAGTGCCGTTCCCCAGGCGGCCCCCTGGCTGAGCTTCTTCTGGTGCTCCGGCTGCTGCAGAAGCTCCAGCTCCGCCGGAGTGCTCATAAATCCGCACTCCAGCAGCACCGCGGGCATGTTGGTCAGCCGCAGCACCGCCAGATCGTCGCGCTGGTGGGCGCCCATGTCCGGCTGACTGGCGGCGGAGATCATGGCGTCCTTCAGCAAGATCGCCGCCTGGCGGCTCTTGGCGCTGCCGCTGTGGTAGGCGGTGTAGATGCCGCTGGCGGAAGCGTTGGTGAGGCTGGCATTGCAGTGGACACTGAGAAACAGGTCCGCCTTCACCCGGTTGGCGATGGCCGCCCGCCCCGACAGGGATACATCCTGGTCGCCGGTGCGGGTCATCACCACGTTGGCCCCATAACGCCGCAGCTCCTCAGCTAAATGCTGGGCGATGGAGAGGTTCAAGTCGCTCTCCTTTACACCGCCGTAGGACGCGCCGTCGGCGCTGCCCCCGTGGCCCGGGTCCACCACAATGGTGCGGCCCTTGAGGGAGGGGGTCCAGCTCTCGTCGGACAGCCAGGCGGTGGCGCTGGCCTGGTCCCAGGTCACCTCCAAGCCCAGAGCCTCCGCAATGGCCCGGATGGGTACCATAGTGCGGTTGTTTTCGATGTACGCCGGGGTGTCAAAGGAAATCGTCTCGCCGTTGAGCACCACCGTCACTGTACGGCGGCTGCTGCTGCCGGCGGCGGTGAGCATCAGCAGCATAGTGATCGCAAGGGCAACGGCCAGAGAAAAAAGTCGTTTCATAGAAGGCCTCCTTTCCGGCGGTATTGTACCGTGGAAAAGTGGACAATAGCAAGGCAAAATATTTGGGCAGTTTTCTGAATTTTGGCAAAATGTACGATTGACAGAGCGGGGCTGTTTGCCTATGCTAATTCTATGAGATTGTAAGTGATCCGGTCGGGCGGCTGGAGGGGAGAACTGGTATGAAGGAAACGAATATGACACTGAATTCCCTGGCGGTGGGCGAGAGCTGCATGATCCGCCAGGTGGGCAACCAGCGGGGCGCGGTGAAGCGGCGTCTGGTGGACATGGGCCTGACGCCGGGCACCGCCGTAAAGCTGGTAAAGATCGCCCCTATGGGAGATCCTCTGGAGGTATCCCTCCGGGGCTATGAGCTGTCCCTCCGGCGGGAGGATGCGGCGCAGATCGTGGTGGAGCCCCTTACCGGAGAGGCGAAGCCGGAGGCGGTGCCGGAGACGGCCTACCACCTGGGCGGCAAGTGCCACGGCGACTGCGGCAAGTGCGCCATGGCATGCGAGCAGAAGGACGCGCTGGAGGCTATGCGCCGCTCCCACATCCATGAGCAGCGCCAGCACCCCCGGCAGTACGACGCCACCGAGCACGACAAGCACCAGTGGAAGGTGGCCCTGGTGGGCAACCCCAACGCGGGGAAAACCACCCTCTTCAACGCCCTCACCGGCTCCAACCAGTATGTGGGCAACTGGCCCGGCGTGACGGTGGAGAAGAAGGAGGGCATCGCCCGGGTGGGGGAGCTGAGCTTCACCCTGGTGGATCTGCCGGGCATCTACTCCCTGTCCCCCTACTCCATGGAGGAGATCGTGGCCCGGCGGTTCATCATCGACGAGAAGCCCGACGCCATCATCAACATCGTGGACGCCACCAATTTGGAGCGGAACCTCTATCTCACCATTCAGCTTTTGGAGCTGGAGCGTCCCACGGTGCTGGCCCTCAACTTTATGGACGAGGTGGAAAAGCAGGGCGTCACCATCGACTGCGACCGGCTGTCGGCCCGGCTTGGCATCCCGGTGATCCCCATTTCCGCCCGGGACAACTACAATATTGACGAGCTGGTCCGTCAGGCCCACCGCATGATGCACACGGGCCTGACACTGGAGCCGGACGACCTCTATGACGACTTCACCCACGCTATCCACCACCGGATCACGGAGATCATCCACGACCGGTGCTACAGTGTGGGCATCCCCGCCCACTGGGCGTCCATCAAGCTGCTGGAGGGGGACGATGATGTGGCCAAGGCTCTGGGCCTTGGGGAAACCACTCTCCAGCGCATTGAGCAGATTGCCCAGGAGTACGAATCGGCCACGCCTCGGGGAGACCGGGAGACCATGATCGCCGACAGCCGCTACCGGTTTGTGGAGGGGGCGGTGCGCTACGCCGTCCACAAGCCCAACCGGGAGGGGAAGAAGACGGTCACCGAGCGGATCGACGACGTGGTGACCCACAAGATCTTCGCCATCCCCGTATTTCTGCTGATGATGCTAATGATGTTCCTCTTCACCTTCTCGGGCCCCGGCAAGTGGCTGGGGGATCTGATGGCCTGGTTCATCGACGGCGTGCTGACGCCCGGCGTGGCCGGGTGGCTCAGCGCCATCTCGGCCCCCGCCTGGGTGCAGGGGCTTCTGGTGGACGGCGTCATCGCCGGTGTGGGCGGCGTGCTGGTGTTTCTGCCCCAGATCGCGGTGCTGTTCCTCTTCCTCAGCATGCTGGAGGACACGGGCTACATGGCCCGGGCGGCCTTCGTTATGGACCGGACGCTGCGCCATTTCGGCCTCTCCGGCAAGGCGTTTATCCCTATGCTGATGGGCTTTGGCTGCACAGTGCCCGCAGTGATGGGAGCCCGGACCATGGAAAATGAGAAGGACCGGCGGATGACCATTCTGCTGGTGCCCTTCATGTCCTGCGGGGCAAGGCTTCCCATTTACGCCCTGATGACGGCGGCGTTTTTCCCGGCCTACAGCGGCGTGATCGTGTTTTCCATTTATGTATTGTGTCTGGCGATGGCGGTGATCAGCGGCATTGTTATGAAGAAGACCCTCTTCAAGGGCGAGCCCGCGCCGTTCCTCCTGGAGCTGCCGCCCTACCGGATGCCGACGCTGAAAAACATCTGGCTCCATGTGTGGGAGCGGGTACGGGACTTCCTCACCCGGGCGGGCACCATCATTTTGGCCATGAGCGTGGTGCTGTGGTTCCTGCAGAACTTCAATACCAGCTTCCGGATGGTGGACAGCATTGACCAGAGCATTCTGGCGGCCATCGGCAGTGTGATTGCGCCCATCTTCGCCCCCATGGGCTACGGCTTCTGGCAGGCGGCGGTGGCGCTGCTTACCGGTCTCATTGCCAAGGAGGCGGTGGTCAGCTCCATGAGCCTCTTCTACGGCTTCTCCCTGACGGACTACGCCGGGGCGGGGGCTGCCATGGCGGGGAACTTTACACCCGCTGCGGCGCTGGCGTTTATCGCCTTCTGCGCGCTGTATACCCCCTGCGTGGCGGCCATTGCCACCATCCGGCGGGAGATGAACAGCAAGCGCTGGACGGCGGTGTGCCTCGGCTGGCAGCTGCTGGTGGCCTATGTGGTCAGTGTGATTGTGTATCACCTGGCGGCGCTGTTTCTGTAAGCGGCTCTACCTTATATAATATAATAAGAAAGCCGGTCTTCCGTTTCGGAGGACCGGCTTTTTGCCATCTTGCCGTAAAGGGGCAGAACTTTTCTGCCCTCTGACAGGGGAGGGCGGTTTTGCTTTACAGCCGGTCCCCGCCGGAAAACAAAAAGCACCGCCCGCTTTCAGCGGCGGGCAATCCCCCGATCCATATAGACAAAAGAAAAAACTGCCCGTACTGAGCGGACGAAATATTTCTATCTTTCCCTCCTGCAGCTGCACATATCCGTGCGGTCCCTCCCCCCTCACGGCGCTCTAATAGCGCGATAAGTTCGGATTCTCCCCCAAATGCCCCAATTTCTCCAGGTTCTGCCCCGCCTGGGAAACCTTGCGCCCTTTGTTACAAGTATGTTACAAAACCTGAAAACCTCTTGCAATTCCCTTTCCGTGCGTGTATATTGAGCATGCGGAAATCAGTGCGGGGGAGTGATACCCCCGGGACAGATACGGGACCGGCATGCCACGGTATGTGCTCCGGTGATGTATCCCTCCGATGTGCGAAGTTTCCGGCAAAAAGATAAGGGGAGATCATAAAACCTCTTTTGGCGGATATTTTGGGTTTTCTTTAATGTTTGCTAAAAACTGGTAAACGTCGAACTTTATCGAAAATTTAAAAAGGAGGAAAAATCCACCATGAGAAACTTGAAAAAGGTTCTCGCGCTGGTGCTGGCTCTGGTTATGACCATGAGTCTTGTCACCATCGCAAACGCGGCTGATTTCAGCGATTCCGATGATATCAGCTACGAGGAAGCTGTGGATGTCATGACTGCCATCGGCGTGATCGAAGGCCTTGACACCGGAGCTTTCAATCCCGCCGGCACCCTGACTCGTGAGCAGGCCGCCGCTATCATCTGCCGGATGATGCTGGGCGACAACGCTGACAAGCTGGGCACCACCACCACTTCCTTCAAGGATGTGGCTTCTACCCGTTGGAGCGCTTCCTACATCAGCTACTGCGCTTCCCTGGGCATCATCGCCGGTAACGGCGACGGCACCTACAGCCCCGCCGGCACTCTGACCGGTTACGCCTTCGCTAAGATGCTGCTGGGCGCTCTGGGCTACAAGGCCGACGTTGAGGGCTTCGTGGGCGCTGGCTGGAACCTGAAGGTTGCCGCCATGGCTTCCAAGGCTGGCCTGCTGAACGACCTGCAGGGCTTTGTTGGTTCTGAGCCCATCACTCGTGAAGAGGCTGCTCAGATGGCTCTGAACACCCTGAAGGCCACTCTGGTTGAGTACAATGGCACCACCATTGATGTTTCCAGCGGTGACGCTAACGTGACCATTGGCAACACCCAGTACTCCTATGTTACCAGCAACAACGGTAGCATCAACAAGAACATTGACTCCACCACTCAGGGCAACAGCGCTGCTTACTACACCCTCGAGTTCGGTGAGCAGCACTTCCCCAACCTGAAGCTGGTCTCCACCAACACCACGGATGACTTCGGCCGTCCCGCCAACCAGTGGAGCCTGTCCAACGTGACCATCGGCAAGTATGCCAAGGTTGCCGCTTTTGAGTACACTGCTGCTGCTTCCGGCGCTACCACTGCCGAGAAGGTCAAGAACATGGGCCTGAAGGATTACCGTGTTGCTGCCGACACCTATGCTATGGTGAACGGCGAGACCGGTGCCAAGATCTCCAGTGTCAACGACATCCCCGCTCTCTCCGGCAACGGCGTGCAGCTGCTGGTGTACACCTCTGACACTACCGCTGATCTGATCACCCATGTTGTGGTCATCAAGACCCAGCTGATGCAGATCGACCGCATCAACGAGACCGCCAAGCTGGTGTCTCTGAAGAAGGTCGATACCGATGTGGATAACAGCAGCGCTTTTGGTAAGACCATCAAGGCTGTTGACGAGGACAACGACTGCTACGAGGCCCTGGCTTCCATGAAGGCTGACGACTATGTCCTGGTTACCTACATCAAGGATGGCAACGACTATGTGGCTACTTCTGTTGCTGCTCCCACCGTTGTCACCGGCAACCTGACCCGTGTTTCCACCAACAAGACTGGTTTCGAGGCTGATGGCGGTAAGGTCAACGGTGTTACCGTGGCCGGCACTGCTTACTCCCTGGCTGCCAACCGCGGTATTGCTTTCCGCGATCTGGATCAGGTGAGCCTGTCCACCACCAGAGAGTGCACCCTGTTTGTGGATAGCTATGGCTACGGCGTGTACATCACCGATGTGGCTGCTTCCACCAACTACATGTTCGTTACCGACAAGTACACCAGCCAGGTGAATGGCCGTATCGTCACCATTCTGGCCGGTATCGGCACCGATGGCAGCGCTCTGACCCTGAACATTGGTACCAGCGGTAATGCTTACACCACTGACGACTACACCGGCAGCAAGTCTCACCCTGTCGCCATCGGCGAAGTGGTGGCTTACCAGACTGCCAACACCTCTGACGCTAACACCTATGCTGACTACTCCGTCAACGTGGCTAACAACGCCAATGCCGCTGGCAAGAAGACCGGTGTTGCTCAGCTGGTGGTTGGTCAGGCTATGAAGGCCAACCAGACCACTCTGCTTGCTGCTCAGTGCGGCAACCTGGCTAACGCCGTTATCTCTTCCAACGTGAAGGTCTTCTTCATGCGCAACGATGGTAGCACCTGGGCTCTGTCCTCCACCAAGGACGGCATGGCCAATGTTACCAGCATCCCCGCCAACTCCTATGCCATCTACACCAAGTCCGGCAACAACCTGGTGGTTTCCGCCATCTACATCGGCGCTGAGTCCGACGATGCCGTGGGCACCGATCTGGCCTATGTCTCCGCTAAGCGCGGCGCCGGCGTCAACGATGCCGCTACCGGTCGTCCTCTCTACTACTACACCGTGTATGTGAAGGGCGTGAAGCAGGATGCTGAGTGGGCTTCCACCGATAACATCAGCCAGGGTTCCTTCATCACCTACACTCAGAACGAGGACGGCAAGTACACCATGCGTGCCTACACCAACCTCAATGGTAAGGCGACCAGCGTGGCTCACGGCCTGACCTATAAGAGCCACGTTGAGGGTCTGATGACCATTAACGAGACCGTTGGTAGCACTCCCTACTCCGTCCTGAATACCCGTAACGCTATCTTCATCAACGACACCGACTACACTCTGTACAGCCTGTCTGATTACGCTGACTTCATGGCGGCGAATCCCGCCGGCAAGGTGACCCTGTCCGTGGTGTACAACGATCTGAACACTTCCGACGACTACACCAAGGCTTACTATGTGGTTGCTACCAGCGCTGTGGCCAGCGGCTCCGGCGCCCTGAGCGACGACATTGTTTCCATCAACAATGACGCTGCGAACAGATACAACAATCCTCTGTACTATGTGGAGTCCGGCGCCAAGGTTCTGACCGACAGTGATAAGTACGCTCTGCTGGCCTCCTATGGCTGCACCGACATCAGCTTTAATGGCGCCACTTGGAGCTACAAGACCCCCGCTGGTCTGGCTCTGACTGGTCAGACTGTTAGCCCCGTTCAGGTCTACAAGCTGACTGTTGATACCGCTCTGGTTGGCTATGTGAATGGTAGCAACGCTTATGACACTAAGGGTGTGGCCATGGCGAACACCATTAACATGAACGCCGCTCCCTACAAGGGCACCGGCACCGGCTTCGTGTATGATGCCGCTACCAAGGGCACCATGGTGTATGCTGACTATGCCAGCAACAGCAGCCTCAGCATTCTGTTTACTCACGATGTGACCATCGAGACCGGCTATGTCACTCTGACTGATGCCAGCACCAAGGTGAAGTTCGGTACTACCTCTGCTTGCAACGATAGCACCGAGCCCGCTGCTGCTAAGGTCGGCACCACCGTGTACTTCAAGCTGGATAGTGCTGCTACCACTATTACTGTCAGCGATGGTACTACCATCACTCCCGTGCTGGTTTCCGGCACCGATAAGGCCGCTGGCGCTGTGTATCGCTTTACCGCTACCAGCAGCAACGTGTCCGTGACCGTTTCCTAACTTCCACAGTTAGGTAAAACAAAAAAAGGAACTCCCGAAAGGGAGTTCCTTTTTTTATGCCATTTTGGGGTTAGAGTCTAAGTCCCAACATGCTGAACCGGCTGCCGGCGGCAATCCCGCCGCTGCAAATAAAGTTCATTGTTTGGAAGGCGGAGCGCAGCTTTTGCACATTTGCAAAGCAGACCTGATTAAAAGCGGGGCGCCAGCTTGCCGTACCGGTTTGTGAGACGCACTGTATCGGAAACCCGAGATAGGTATAGGGAATTCGGATCACCAGACTGGTCACCCCCGTTCCGAGACTGGTGGTCAGCAGAGCATCCTGCCCGTAGGTCATAGAGGCGTCGAAATAGGAGGAGGTGCCCGCGTCATTATCCAGACGCACTGTAAGCGGATTTATTGCGGTAGTGGATGACGTCATCTTGGCCAGAAGAATCAGTTCCACATAGTTCTCCCACTGAATGTCATGGAGCGGAAAATTGTACTGGGTAGTTGCGTCCGACAGGGTAATATCCTTTACCCGCACGATGGGAGAGGCCGCCAGCGCCGCGTCAATTTTGGCGTTGTCCCGGTTGAAGTCCTCCATCAGTACCCGGTCGGATTCCACCCACTGGCTCAATTGATAATTTTGCGTATAATTCATCAAAAATTCTCCTTTTTGTATTAAATTTGCCCGTCTGAGATCACTTTGCTGCCGCAGCTTTGCTGTGCCGCCTGACCATATTGAGGGAAAGGCTTTTTCCTTTCCAGGGAACCTTCATGAAAAAAGCCGGTACATGCTTCGTGGCGTACCGGCTTTCTGTTGCCCGTTTTCGTGCAACAGGTGCTTTCTGAGGCAGTCTTACACTTTCTGATCGAATATGCTGCCATCCCCCTGACAGCGCCCATCCGAAAGCAGTGAAATCGGCGGCCCAGCCGGCCGAACAGCGCCGGCGAACCGTCGACTTTGGGAGGGGAAACGGTTTACAATGGGGCACGCTCGTGATACAATGCCTGAGGAATAAAAAAGGAGGCAGCCTATGAGTAAGGATAAGGTCTACCAGCTGCTGCGCCAAAGCGGCGGAGATCATCTCTCCGGCGAGGAGATCAGCCGCCGTCTGGGGATTTCACGGGCAGCGGTCTGGAAGGCAGTGGATGCACTGCGGAAGGCGGGCTACACCATCGACGCCCGCAGCGGGCTGGGCTATGCGCTGGTGGAAGCGCCTGACGCGCTGACGGAGCGGGAGGTCCGCCGCTGCATGGATGAGCGGGAAATCAGCTGTGTCAGACTCCACTGTTTTGATGAGGTGGATTCCACCAACTCGTTTTTGAAGCAGGAGGCCCTGGCAGGGGCGCCCCACGGCACGGTGGCGGTGGCCAACTGTCAGACCGGCGGCCGGGGCCGGATGTCCCGGGTGTTCCAATCTCCCCGAGACCGGGGGGTGTATCTCTCTATTCTGCTGCGGCCCAACCTGTCCCCGGCGGAGCTGATGCCGGTGACCGCCCTGACGGCGGTGGCCATGTGCGACGCGGTAGAGGCCGCCTGCGGCCTGCGGCCCCAGATCAAATGGACCAACGATCTGGTAATGAAGGGCCGGAAGCTGGCGGGGATTCTGACGGAAATGGCTTTGGAGGGGGAGACGGGGCTGGTGCAGTATCTGGTGATGGGCACCGGGGTGAACGTGCTGCACACGCCGGAGGATTTTTCCCCGGAGGTGGCGGCCATGGCCACCTCCCTGCGCCAGGAATTGGGAATTTCCGTATCCCGGCCTGTGCTGGCGGCGGAGATGATCCGGGCCTTTAACCGCCTGGGGGAGGACCTGGGGGGCGACTACAGCCGGTACCTGGCGGACTACCGCCGGGACTGCGTCACCATCGGAAAGCAGGTCCAGCTTTTGTGGCAGGACCGCAGGGAGACGGTGGAGGCTCTGGATGTGGACGACCAGTTCGGACTGGTGGTCCGGCACAAGGACGGCCATACAGAGGTCATCCGCTCCGGCGAAGTCTCGGTGCGGGGCATGTACGGTTATGTGGAGTGAAAGGAGACAAGAAAAGTCATGTTGAAAAAATTGTGGCAGTTGTTCCTCACCTTTGCCAAGGTGGGCGTGATGACCTTCGGCGGCGGCTACGCCATGCTGCCCATTCTCCAGCGGGAGGTGGTGGAAAACCGGGGCTGGGCCTCAGAGGAGGATCTGACGGACTACTTTGCCATTGGCCAGTGCACGCCGGGCATCATCGCTGTCAACACGGCCACCTTTGTGGGCCAGAAGCAGGCGGGAGTGATCGGAGGCATTGTGGCCACGCTGGGGATTGTGTTCCCCTCCCTGGTGATCATTACCGCCCTGGCCAGCGTCATTGAAATGATCGATCATCTGGCGGTGGTACAAAACGCCTTTGCGGGCATCAACGTGTGCGTGGGCATTCTGATCCTCAACTCCGTGGTGAAGCTCTTCAAGAAGGCGGTGGTGGGCAAGGCCACACTGGTGATTTTCCTGCTGGTCACCCTGGGGGCCCTGGCGGCCAACACCCTGCCCAATGTGAATGTGTCCCCTGTGGTGTTTGTGCTGCTGGCCGCCGTGGCGGGAATTGTACTGAAGAATTTGGAGGGTAAGAAGGCATGATTTACATCCAGCTGTTTTACGAGTTTTTCAAAACGGGTCTCTTTGCTATCGGCGGCGGACTGGCCACTCTGCCCTTCCTCTATAATCTCTCTGACAAGACCGGCTGGTTTACCCATACGGACCTTACCAACATGATCGCTGTCAGCGAGTCCACCCCCGGCCCCCTCGGAGTCAACACGGCCACCTATGTGGGCTTTACCGTGGGTGGCCTGCCCGGGGCCATTGTGGCCACGCTGGGCCTGGTGGCTCCGTCTATCATCGTTATTCTGATCATTGCTTCCTTCCTGAAGGCCTTCCGGGACAGCCGGATCGTGGATTCCGCCTTTTACGGCCTCCGTCCCGCGTCCACCGGCCTCATCGCCGCGGCGGGAATTCCGGTGATTGTTACCTCCATCCTGTCGGTGGACAGCCTCTATACCCTCCTCACCGGCGGTATGACGGTATCCATGATCAAATGGCCGGCTATTGTGCTGGCGGTGGTGATCTTTGTGCTCACCAACTTTGTCAAGCCTACCAAAAAGCTCCACCCCATTTTGTTCATTGCCTTTGCCGCGGTGGTGGGGGTGGTGTTCCGCCTGGGCGGCGTGTGATGCTTTCCACTTGAGGCTCCTTTTTGGTTGATCTGCCGGTCTGTGCTGCTCCGTACAGGGAAGCGGCTGAAAAAGAAACGGCGCCAATCTGAAGATTGGCGCCGTCGCTATTTTAGAGGGGAAGAGGAGGAAGTCACCACCATGCTCCTGCCGGTGGTGCAGACACCAGAAACAGTCCTGCCGGTTAAAAAAAGACTGAAGGCGCTTCCGATGGAAGCGCCTTCAGCCCAGATGGAGAAGATTGAGGAAAAACGATACGTTCAAAGGTGTTACCCTTTTCACAGGTATTAGTATACGAGAAATGCGGTGGAATTGCAATGGATAAAGTCTACCAACATTTTTTGAAACAGAGAGAACTTATAGGGCATAATGTCAAAAAAGCCAGAGGAACTTTGTGGATATCGACGAACAAAGCGAAAACGTTTCGAGATATTTCAAGGGATTGGCAGTCAGTGGAAGACATTGAGGGTGCCGGAGGAGGAAAAAGTTTGTGGGAATTTTGTGTTGATTCTGCTGGAAAAATGGGCAGATTGCCAGGAGAACACCCTTGACAGTGTCCGCCATTGGTGGTATAGTAAGCCCGTTCAAAGACATTGACGGAGACGAAACCGCAAATCGGCGCCAAGAGAGGGCTGCATCCGGTGCAAGCAGCCTGCGCGCGAGGCGGCATGACCACTCCTGAGCCGCCCGCCGAACCCCCTTGGGGCAGTAGACCGGGCCGGGTCCTCCCGTTACAGAGGTCACGAGCGACGGCATTTGCCGTAAGCAGGGTGGAACCGTGGAGCTTTTCGCTTCACCCCTGAAAAAAAGTCAGGGGTGAAGCGTTTTTTCTTTACCCCAACGATTGGAAAGGAGTTTTTCCCATGAGCGAAGAAAACATCTATACCTTTGAAAATCCTGAGTACCGCAAAACCTACTGGCACACCTGCTCCCATGTCCTGGCCCAGGCCATGAAGCGCCTGCACCCGGAGGTGAAGCTGGCCATCGGCCCCTCCATTGAAAACGGCTTTTACTACGACTTTGACACCCCCCGCCCCTTCACCCCTGAGGACCTGGAGGCCCTGGAAGCGGAGATGCGGAAGATCTGCAAGGAGAAGCTGAAGTTAGAGCGGTTCGAGCTGCCCCGTGAGGAGGCTGTGAAGTTCATGGAGGACCGGGAGGAGCCCTACAAGGTGGAGCTCATCAACGACCTGCCCGCCGACGCCCACATCTCCTTCTATACCCAGGGGGAGTTCACCGACCTCTGCGCCGGTCCCCACCTGGATTCCACCGGCCGCATCAAGGGCAACGCCATCAAGCTCACCAGCGCTACCGGCGCCTACTGGCGGGGCGACAGCAACCGCAAGATGCTCCAGCGGATCTACGGCGTGGCCTTCCCCAAGAAGGAGGAGCTGGACGCTTATCTCCAGCAGCAGGCGGAGGCCCTGAAGCGGGACCACAACAAGCTGGGCCGTGAGCTGGAGTATTTCACCACCGTGGACGTTATCGGCCAGGGCCTGCCCATCCTTCTGCCCAAGGGCGCCCGGGTGATCCAGGTGCTGCAGCGCTGGGTGGAGGATGAGGAGCAGAAGCGGGGATATCTCCTCACCAAGACCCCCTACATGGCCAAGCGGGAGCTGTACAAGATCTCCGGCCACTGGGACCACTATCTGGACGGCATGTTCGTGCTGGGCGATCCCCACGACGAGACCAAGGAGTGCTTTGCCCTCCGCCCCATGACCTGCCCCTTCCAGTATCAGGTCTTCCTCAACCGGGCCCGGTCTTACCGCGACCTGCCCATGCGCTTGGGTGAGACCTCCACGCTGTTCCGCAATGAGGACTCCGGCGAGATGCACGGCCTGATCCGTGTCCGCCAGTTCACCATCTCCGAGGGCCATCTGGTGCTGCGTCCGGAGCAGCTGGAGGATGAGTTCAAGGGCTGCCTGGACCTGGCCAAGTACTGCCTGGGCACTGTGGGCCTTTTGGACAAGTGCACCTTCCGCTTCTCCCAGTGGGACCCCGCCAACCCCAACAACAAGTATGAGGGTACCGCCGAGCAGTGGGAGGAGGCCCAGCGGGTGATGGGTCAGATTCTGGACGACCTGGACGTCCACTACACCGTGGGCATCGACGAGGCCGCCTTCTATGGCCCCAAGCTGGACATTCAGTATAAGAACGTGTACGGCAAGGAGGATACCCTGGTCACCATCCAGATCGACATGCTGCTGGCCAAGCAGTTCGGTATGGAGTATGTAGACGCCGACGGCCAGAAGAAGACCCCCTATATCATCCACCGCACCTCTCTGGGCTGCTACGAGCGCACCCTGGCCTACCTCATTGAGGAGTATGCCGGCGCCCTGCCCACCTGGATGGCCCCCGAGCAGGTCCGGTTCCTGCCCGTCACCGACCGTGCCGCCGACTACTGCGCCGATCTGGCCGCAAAGCTCAGCGCCATGGGCTTCCGGGTAGAGGTGGACTACCGCAACGAGAAGATCGGCAAGAAGATCCGGGAGGCGCAGCTGGAGAAGGTGCCCTATATGCTGGTCATCGGCGACCGGGATATGGAGAATGGCACCGTGTCCCCCCGTCACCGCTCCGACGGCGACCTGGGCGCCATGTCCTTCGAGGACTTCACCGCCCTGCTCAAGGATGTGGTGGACTCCAAGGCCCGCAAATAATGTTCCGCACGTTATGATGAAAAGAGAGGACCGTGTAACGGTCCTCTCTTTTTGCTTTGGAAGGGAATCTTCTTATGAGGAGATCCGGCGGAATCCCTGCGTTCTGCTGTGACATTGTGCTAAAATATACATCGTATACTTTGATAATCCGGCTGAAAACCGGCGGATGGCACAGAGGTTTTGCTGGCAAACTTGCAAAATGCAGGATTTCGGCGGCAAACTTGCATTTCAAGATAAGGAGCGGGATCCGCGGCTCTATGAGGAGCCAGTGAACTATTATTGTTGGAATGAGATAGAATTTAGCTGTTTTAAAGGAAAACAAACAGGCTGTGTTGCGATTTCCTGCGAGAGAAGTTGCGGGGAAGAGGAAAAAATGAGTAAAAATTACTTTAGAAAGGTGAAGGAAACGAAATTTACTCTTGCCAACTATGCAGCTTTCGTGTATGATAGACAGGTAATCCCATAGGACTGGATCAATACCTGAAGGAGAGAAGAACCATGAAGAAGTTTCTTGCGTTACTGATGGCCGCTGCTATGCTTCTGGCCCTGGTGGCCTGCGGCAACACCAGCACTGGAAATACCGACAACGCCGGCAATTCCAGCAATACCAACACCGGCGATTCCAATACCGGCGACACCACCGGCTCCGGGAAGGAGCTGCGCTTCTCCACCGGCGGCGACCAGGGTACTTACTATGGCTTCGGCACCGTCCTGGCCCAGTACGTCACCAGCAACACCGGCACCAAGGTTACCGCTGTGGTGAGCAACGGCTCTCAGGACAACATCGAGCAGATGAGCCTGAACACCGCCCAGATGGGCTTTGTGCAGTCCGACGTCATGAGCTACGCCTACAACGGCGAGCGGCTCTTTGAGGGCACCCCTGTCACTGATTTCTCCACCGTGGCCGCTCTGTACATGGAGCAGGTCCAGATCGTCACCTGCAACCCCGACATCAAGAGCGTGGCGGATCTGAAGGGCAAGAACGTGTCCATCGGCGCCTCCGGCTCCGGCGTGTACTACAATGCCCTGGATGTGCTGGGTGTGTACGGCCTCACTGAGGACGACATCAACCCCACCTATCAGGACTTCGGCAACAGCGTGGACGCCCTGCAGGATGGTAAGATTGACGCCGCCTTCGTGGTGGCCGGCGCTCCCACCACCGCCATCACCTCTCTGGTCACCGCCAAGGGGACCTATCTGGTGAGCCTGGACGCCGAGCACATTGCCGCTCTGCGGGAGGAGTCCCCCTACTACAGCGAGTACACCATCCCTGCCGACACCTATGAGGGCGTAGGCGAGACCACCACGGTGGCCGTGGGCGCTGTGGTCATCGCCCGGGACGACGTGTCCGAGGACGATGTGTACAACTTTGTGTCCGCTATCTTCGACAACGTCAGCAGCCTCAGCCACGACAAGGCCAGTGAGCTCAATCTGGATTTTGCCGCCTCTGTGACCAACGTTCCCTATCACCCCGGCGCTGCCCGGTACTTCACCGAGAAGGGCTACGAAGTTCCTACCAAGTAAGAGCGTCCCATTGCGGACATCGGGAAACTACGGCGGAGCAGTTCCGCCGTAGTTTCCGCAATATAGGGGCCTGTTAACGCCCCGTGAAGATATTCCGAGAGAGAAAGGGATCCCCATATGAGCCTTTTTAAAAAGAAAGCGGCAGAGGCGGAGGCTCCGGCTGTGGAACTGGAGCACGACACCTCTGTAGGGACCGCCGCCGATGTAGAGGCGGTCATGAAAAAATATGACCGGGAGTCCAACACCAGAGTGTGGGAGGGCGGGCCCAAGTGGATCATCAAGACCATTATGGCCCTCTTCTCCATCTACTGCATCGTGGACACCGTGTTCCTCACCACCCTGACAGAGATTCGTCTGCCGGTGTTTGTGGGCACCATCCTCTTCCTGGGCTTTTTGACCTTCCCCGCCCGGAAGGGGGATACCCGGGTCAACCACATACCCTGGTATGATATTATTTTGCTGATCGCGGGCCCCGGCGCTTACTTCTTCTATGCCGTCAACGCCAGGGAGGTCATCCGCCTCTCCGCCCGGATCATGCAGGAGCCTCTCTATATGATCGTCGGCCTTATCGGCATTCTGGCGCTGATCGAGCTGTGCCGCCGGTGCGTGGGCATTCCTATTTTGTGTGTGGCCGGCGCACTGCTGATCTACACCTTCTACACGCTGAATCAAACCCTGGGCGGCAATATCCAGATGGCCTTTTACCAGGTGATCCGCACCATGTTCTACACCGCCAACGGGATCTTTGGCGGTCCCATCAGCGTCTGCGCCAAGTTCATTGCGGTATTCATTATTTTTGGCGCCTTCCTGGAGCGGACCGGTATCGCCAGCTTCTTTATCAACCTGGCCAACACCATCGCCGGCGCCGCCCCCGGCGGTCCCGCCAAGGTGGCCGTGATCTCCTCCGCCCTGTGCGGCATGGTGTCCGGTTCCTCCGTGGGCAACACCGTCACCACCGGCTCCGTCACCATTCCCATGATGAAGAAGACGGGCTACAAGGGCGAGTTTGCCGGAGCGGTGGAGGCCGCCGCCTCCACCGGCGGACAGATCATGCCCCCCATCATGGGCGCCGCCGCCTTCCTGATGGCGGAGTTCACCGGCGAAGCCTACAGCCAGATCGCCGTCCGGGCCATCCTGCCCGCGGTGCTCTACTTTGCCGGTATCTATATTGCCGTCCATCTGGAGGCCAAGAAGCTGGGCCTGAAGGGCGTGCCCAAGGATCAGCTGCCCAAGATGAGCAAGCTCATCAAACGCATCTACCTCCTGCTGCCTCTGGTGATCCTGGTGTGGCTGGTGTCCACCAACACCTTCACCATGGCCAAGTCCGCCGCCATCGCTATTGTGGCCGCTGTGGCTGTGAGCTTTGTCAATAACATCATCGGCTGGGCAACCAAAGCGGAGGACAAGTCCGATTTCATCACCCCCATGAAGATCTTTGACGCCCTGGAGGGCGGCACCAAGGGTTCCATCACCGTGGCGGTGGCCTGCGGCATGGCCGGTGTCATCTCCGGCTGCATCACCGTCACCGGCCTCGCCTCCAAGCTCCTCAGCGCCATTGTCTCCGTGGCGGGCGGCCATATGATGGTGGCTCTGGTCCTCACCATGCTGTGCTGCATCGTGCTGGGCATGGGCGTGCCCACCACCGCCAACTACTGCATCATGGCGGCTACCTGCGCCCCCATTTTGATGGACCCCTCCATCGGTGTGACCAAGATGGCGGCCCACTTCTTCGTATTCTACTTCGGCATCGTGGCGGATATTACGCCCCCGGTGGCCCTGGCGGCCTATGCCGGCAGCGCCATTGCCAAGGCCGATCCCATGAAGACCGGCGTCAACGCCACGAAGCTGGCCATCGCCGCCTTTATTGTGCCCTATATCTTCGCCATCAGCCCTCAGATGCTGTTCGTGGATGTGGAGAGCGCCTTCCAGGTGGTGCAGATCTGCATCAGCGCCCTGCTGGGCATCTTCGGCGTGGCGGCGGCCCTCAACGGCTTCATCTTCCGAAAGCTCCCGGTGATTTTCCGGGTGCTGCTGGCGGTGGGCGGTCTCGGCATGCTGATCCCCGGCACCCTCACCGATGTGGTGGGTCTGGTGCTGGTGGTAGCCATCTGCGTGGTGGAGTACCTGGCCGCCAAGCGGGAGCGGGGCATGTGCAACGCCTGATCCTATTCTTCTTTCCTCTCCGGGAGCCTGCGAAAGCGGGCTCCCTTTTTTTGCGGAACCATGACGGGGCACGGCGGCATACACTGGGCATAGGAGGTGTTACCATGCCCATCATCTATCTCAGTCCCTCCACCCAGGAGGGGAATATGTACGTCACCGGCAGCGGCAGCGAGGAGTACAACATGAACCGGCTGGCCGACGCCATGGAGCCCTATCTCCGGGCCAATACCATCCGCTTTACCCGCAACACCCCGTCCATGACGGCAGGCAGCTCCATCCGCCAGGCCAATCAGGGGTATTATGATTTCTATCTGGCCCTCCACTCCAACGGCGCCCCGCCGGAGCGGTACGGAGAAGTCCGGGGCGTCATTGCCTTTTACTACCCCGGCAGTACCAACGGCAAGCGGGCGGCGGAGATCTTCGCGGACAATCTGCGGGGCATCTATCCCCTGCCGGAGCTGGTGACCACCCGGGCCACCACCACTCTGGGGGAGGTGCGGGACCCCAAGGCGCCGGCTGTGCTGCTGGAAATCGGATACCACGACAACATCAGCGACGCCCGGTGGGTGGAGGACAACACGGAGACCATTGCCCGCAATCTGGTGCAGAGTCTCACGGAGTATTTTGGCCTGCCCTTTATCGAGCCCATTACGCCCTACAATGCCACGGTGTCGGTGAGCAGCGGGAATCTGAACCTGCGGGCCAAGCCTTCCACCGACGCGGCAGTGGTGGCAAATCTGCCCAACGGGACAGTGGTGCGGGTCTACGGCGTTTGGCAGGGCTGGGCCGCCGTAGGCTACGGCAATCTGGCCGGGTATGTATCCATGGACTATTTGCGCTGAGGGGAGGTCCCCCTCGGTATCCCCCGTTTTTGCTTGTGCGGCGTTCTTCGGCTATCGGAGAACGCCGCGTTTTTGTCTCCTAACGGTGTATGACGTTTTTGCTTTACAGACGCTGTGCTGCAGTTTTGATGCGGCTACCGCGCTTGGGAGACAAGGCAGGGCCCCGCCTGCGGAAAAAACGGCGCAATTGTCGGGCGCGGGCAGTGCTTGCAAATCGCTTCGATGCAGGGGCAGTCAGGCGGCGCAGAGGAACCGTGGCGGATAGAGGAATTGCAAAACGGGTTGAATTTAATACAAAAAGGAGAATAGATAGAAAATTATACAAAAAATTATCAAATGAGCGGGAGGGAGGAAGCTGTCCCGGCGCGGATGGGGAACATATAGTGCCGCAATGGAAAAATGGGAAAATCACACTGGACGCTGTTTGGACAGCCGTCAATGCGCTTTGAAGTGTTTAACGGGCGCCGATACTGCTGATTTTGCAACAAAAAGGGCGTTTCCATCGGAAACGCCCTTAAATCTATAAAAGAGAAGCCAATCACACCTTGAAGTTCACAGCGGTGTCGCCCTGGTGATCGGCGCCGAACTCGTAGTCCTTGCCGGGCAGGATGGCGTTGAGGAGAATACCGGCGATAGCGGCTACCGCCAGACCGGACAGGCTGATGGTAGCGCTGCCCACGTTGAAGCTCACCGCGCCGGAGTAGTTGATGCCGATGGCCAGCACCATGATCAGAGCGGCAATGATCACGTTGCGGCTGTTGGTGAAGTCCACCCGGTTTTCCACCACGTTGCGCACGCCTACAGCGGAGATCATGCCGTAGAGCACCATGGACACACCGCCCATGGTAGCGGTGGGCATGCAGGCAATCAGCGCGGCAAACTTGGGGCTGAAGGAGAAGAGAATCGCCAGGCCCGCCGCAATACGGATCACCTTGGGGTCATACACCTTGCTGAGAGCCAGCACGCCGGTGTTCTCACCGTAAGTGGTGTTGGCCGGGGCGCCGAAAATGGAGGCCAGGGTGGTGGCGAGACCGTCGCCCAGGAGCGTGCGGTGGAAGCCGGGGTCCTGGAGATAATTCCGTCCGCAGGTGGAGGAGATGGCGCACATGTCACCGATGTGCTCCACCATGGTGGCCAGAGCCAGGGGCATAATCGTCACAGCGGAGGTCAGCAGCAGACCGGAATCCAGGTCCGGGCGGCTGAAGAGGCCGAAGAGGGTATCCTCAAACCGGAAGGGCAGGCCGATCCAGGCGGCGTTCTGCAGGTCCTGGATCCGGGCGGGGTCCATGACCTCCATGCCGGTGATCTGGCAGATGGCGGCTACGCCGTAGGAGCCCACCACACCCAGCAGGATGGGGATGATCTTCACCATGCCCTTGCCCCAGATGTTGCACACCACCACAATGGCGATGGCCACAATGGCGATGGCCCAGTTGCTGCGGCAGGAGGTGATGGCGGTGGAGCTGAGGGTCAGGCCGATGCAGATGATGATGGGGCCGGTGACAATAGGGGGGAAGTAGCGCATCACCTTTCTGGTGCCGAAGATCTTGAACAGGGCGGACAGCACCACATACAAAAGGCCCGCCAGCGCCACGCCGAAGCAGGCGTAGGGCAGCATTTCCGTGTTGGGGACATTGAACACGCCGGGGGCGTCGGGATTCTCCAGCATGGGCGCTACCGCGGCATAGCCGCCGATGAAGGCAAAGGAGGAGCCCAGGAAGGCGGGGACCTTCCGCTTGGTCAGAAAGTGGAACAGCAGGGTACCGAGTCCCGCGAACAGCAGCGTGGCGGACACGCTGAGGCCCGTAAGGGTAGGCACCAGTACGGTGGCGCCGAACATGGCGAACATGTGCTGCACGCCAAGCACCAGCATTTTGGGCCGGCCCAGGGTCCGGGCGTCATAGACAGCGGATGTGTTTTCGTTCATGATTTGACCTCTCTTTCCTAAATTACACACCAAAGGGGCAACTGTCCGCTCCCTTCAGGGCAAAAAAAGAACCGGTGACAACGCACCGGTCAATCAAGCCCCTGAAGAACGGAAAAAGGAAACACCACACCCAGCGCCTGCAATTTTCTCTCAAACAGCGCCATTTTGCGGTCCTCCTCTACAGTTTTTCCTATTATACGAGTTTGACCGCCCGGTCACAAGCGCAATATTGCATAACATTTTCCCGTCCCTCCCCCGCCTGGTTTGTGCTTTTTTCCTATCCGCTGCGAAACAGGCTCATTTCTGCAAAAACACTTGTAAAATGATGAGAAAAGCGGTACAATACTGATAATTCTGACAACCGTTCCAATTTTTAGAATATGTAGGTGATACGATATGGAAAGAACGAAGATCGCTGCCATCTATGCCGACAGCGAGCAGCTGGGCGGCCGGGAGGTCTTTGTGTGCGGCTGGGCCCGCACCATCCGGGATATGAAGACCTTCGGCTTCATCGAGCTCAACGATGGTTCCTGCTTCAAGAATCTCCAGGTGGTTATGGACGCCAACACCCTGGAAAACTATAAGGAGATTGCCTCACAGAACGTGGGCGCGGCCCTGCGGGTCACCGGCACCGTGGTGCTCACTCCCGAGGCCAAGCAGCCCCTGGAGGTAAAGGCCTCCGCCATTGCCGTGGAGGGCGCCTCCACCCCCGATTACCCCCTGCAGAAAAAGCGCCACACCGTGGAGTATCTCCGGACCATTCAGCATCTCCGGCCCCGGACCAACCTGTTCTCCGCCGTGTTCCGGGTCCGCAGCGTGGCGGCCCACGCCATCCACTGCTTCTTCCAGGACCGGGGCTTCGTGTATGTCCACACCCCCATCATCACCGCCAGCGACTGCGAGGGCGCCGGCGAGATGTTCCGGGTGACCACCCTGGATCTGGAGGACCTGCCCCGTACCGGGGACGGCAAGGTGGACTACAGCAAGGATTTCTTCGGCAAGAGCGCCAACCTCACCGTGTCCGGCCAGCTGAACGCGGAGAACTTCGCCATGGCCTTCGGCGATGTGTACACCTTTGGCCCCACCTTCCGGGCAGAGAACTCCAACACCCAGCGCCACGCCGCAGAGTTCTGGATGATCGAGCCGGAGATGGCCTTCTGCGATCTGAAGGGCGACATGGACGTGGCTGAGGCCATGATCAAGCACATCATCAACACGGTGATGGAGAAGTGCCCCAACGAGATGGCATTTTTCAACTCCTTTGTGGACAAGGGGCTCATCGAGCGGCTGCAGCATGTGGCCGGCTCCGACTTCGGCCGGGTGACCTACACCGACGCGGTGGAGATCCTGAAGAAGAACAATGACAACTTTGACTACAAGGTGGAGTGGGGCTGCGATTTGCAGACCGAGCACGAGCGGTATCTCACCGAGCAGGTGTTCAAGAAGCCCGTGTTTGTCACCGACTACCCCAAGGAGATCAAGGCATTCTATATGCGCCTTAACGACGACGGGAAGACCGTGGCGGCGGCGGACTGTCTGGTGCCGGGGATCGGCGAGATCATCGGCGGCAGCCAGCGTGAGGAGCGGCTGGACGTGCTGGAGAACCGGATCCAGGAGCTGGGGATGAATCCCAAGGATTACTGGTGGTACTGCGACCTGCGGCGCTACGGCGGCTGCAAGCACGCGGGCTACGGTCTTGGCTTTGAGCGGATGGTGATGTATCTCACCGGCGTGAGCAATATCCGTGACGTTCTGCCCCATCCGAGAACCGTGGGCAACGCGGAGTTTTAAAAGAAAAAGGAAAGGGCCCCACGTCCACCCTGTGATCAGCAGGGCAGGACGTGGGGCCTTATTTGTGACAAGAAGCCGCGCCGTCTGGAGGACCCTATTTATGGGCGCGCCGTCCGGCGGCCTGGAGCGCAAAGATATCGCGGAACAGATTTTCCTCCTCATCCAGCTTCAGATCCACAAACTGGCATCCATAAAAATACTGGTGGTTCTCCAGCTTGTGCTTGCGCACCACCTGGCATATCACGTTATGGACAGAGCCGCCTTTACAGAAGGTCTGGTTAAAAAACCACAGCTGATCGCCCACCTCATAGATGGACTTGCTCTGAATGGCGATCCCCGCGCCGCTGAGGTCCACGACCATGCAGGGGTGTCCCGCCGCCTTCTGGTTGACGAAAGAGACCAGCGACGGCTCCATCACCGTCTGCCGGAAATAGTGCCGGGACTCCTCCTTCTTCAGAATGCGGACAGGGGTCATCTGCAGATATGTTCTCATCGACAGAGAGATTGTCCCCTCGATCAGGATAAAGCACTTGTCATTTTCCCTGTCGGTGGCGTGAATTTTAATGGGGGTGTCTTGATAAAAGCACATACGGAGCTCGGGATGCTGATAATCCTCCACCCGTATTTTCTGATTGATTCTATCATAATGCACGATCTTTCCGAAAAAAAGGAACTGGTTATCCTTGGAAAGAAGCATGCATTTGGAATTCATAATCTCGCCAATCATCTCTTCATTGCTGATCACAGTCAGAAGCCTCCTATATACTGGAATCCGCACGGTGGGGTGAGGAGGGGACGCAGGACATACCGTCTGTCACAATCAAGTAATCTGCTTAAACAAATCATAAATATTATAGCATGTGTCATTGGAGAAGCGCAAGAAAGAGGAAAAGAAAGTTTCGGGAGAATTGAGAGAAATTTCCATAAAAGAGGAGAGCGCAGAGGGAATATTCCCTCCCGCATCCCTGCGTGTAAAATCCTGTACAGGGAAACCGCTTTACGGCACGGGCACAGGGCTTGTCCTGCTGCTGATCTGCCACGGCAATGCCGCAGCAGTCCGTAGCTGATGGATGGCGGGCGTCACATCCGGAGGGCGGCGGCGCTTGTGGCCAGAGCCGGTACCAGCGTGAGAACCTTTTTCAAGTTTCTCACCATGGATTCTTTCTCTTTTCCAATTTTTCGATAAAATTTAATTTTTTGCGGCTTTATATTCCGAAAAGCTTGATAAAAGAGGCGTATTATCGCTCCTTATTCCCAGTTAAGCAGATTATGCAAATCGCAGCGCCGTGGTGGAAAGGAGCAGAGAAAAGTCATGCTGGGCAGCCAATCGGGAGAAAGGAAAAAATAAAAACCCGGAACCTCTTGCGCGGCAAAGGGTCCGGGTAAGTGTACGCGAATGAGTTTCGAAATAATCTTTCAGGAAAAATGGAATTTTATCCGCGCAGCCAATACCAGGTCATCCCTGCCGCAGCCAGTTGAAGCGCCAGAATGGCAGGCAGGCCGTAGCGGAAATACCAGTGGCGGGTTTTGTGATGGAAATGGAACATTCCCGCAATGGCGCCGATACTGCCGCCCAGCACCGCTGCCAGAAACAGCCGCTTCTCCGGCGTCCGCCGGGCGCCTTCCCGTTTGGACTGCCGCTTGTCCCATCCCATCATGCAAAAAGCAATGAGATTGATCAGCAGCAAATAGCACACTGCCGCTCCCATCGGCGTCAAAAGGTATTTTTTCATCGATATGGGCCCTCCTTTGTCCGGGTGAACGGCTCCATTATGCGAAAATTCCGGAGTCTTGTCAAGGCGGCAAAGCGGTTTTTCAGGTTGCCTTTTATGCCGGGTATGGTATAATCGAAGCACCAAATCAAAACGAACGGAGGACGTCTATGTATAAAGCCATCGTTCTGGCAGCGGGCAAGGGCACCCGGCTGCAGACGGAAGGAATCACCCTGCCCAAGGTGATGCGGGAGGCCAACGGAAAGCCCCTGCTCCACTATGTGCTTACAAACCTCAGCTTCCTGCCCAAGGAGGACACTGTGCTGGTGGTGGGCTACCACCGGGAGGATGTGCTGAAGGTCTTCGGCGACTATCCCCACGCCGTTCAGGAGCCTCAGCTGGGCACCGGCCACGCGGTGGCGGTGGCCAAGGAGGCGGTGGGGGACTACGACGGCCCGGTGCTGATCTGCTACGGCGATATGCCCCTTCTCCGCCGCAGCACCTATGAGAGCCTGCTGGAGACCCATGTCCGCCAGGGCAACGCCTGCACCCTGCTCACCGGCACCTGTGACTGGGACCTGCCCTACGGCCGCATCCTCCGGGGGGAGGACGGCAGCTTCCAGGGCGTGGTGGAGGACAGGGACTGCACGCCTGAGCAGAAAGCAATCCGGGAGCTGAATGTGGGCGTGTACGTCTTTGACTGCAAGAAGATGTTTGCCGCCCTCAGCCAGCTGAAAAACGACAATGCGCAGAAGGAATACTATCTCACCGATGTCCCCGCCATTCTCCGGCAGGAGGGCGGACGGGTGGACGCCTGCTGCGCCTGCAAGGGCGCGGAGCTCATCGGTGTGAATACGGTGGAGCAGCTGAAAATGGTGGAGGAGGAACTCCGCCGCCAGGGCTGAGATGCACGCCATAACACACCAAAGGGCCCTCCGGATCTTCCGGAGGGCCCTTTGGCATTGAAAGAGAAAGAAGAGAAAGAAAAGGGAAGAGTAGCAAGGTTAATTGGCGTTACGCGGCGCTGCCGGAGGAGCGGCCGCTGCCGAAGAAATCATTGAAGAAATCATAGGGATCGTAATACTGGCCCTGGGAGGGAAGCTGCTGCTGAGGATTGCTGCTGGTCTCCGTGGTCTCGTCCTGCTCCGGCATGCTGCCGAAGGTCAGCTCGGCGGTCATCTTCTCGTTATTGCGGTAGAATTCCACCGTCACGGTGTCGCCGGATACATAGCTCTTGCGCAGAGTGGTGATGTCGTCCAGAGAGGCAATGGTCTCGTCGCCGATCTTGGTAATCACATCGCCGGCCTTGATGCCGGCCTTGTCAGCGGCGCCGCCCTCCTCCACGGAGTAGACGTACACGCCCTCGCTGACGGCGCTGTTGGGAACATAGTTGGAGTTGAAGGTACCGCCCACGATGCCCAGGTAGGGCTTGTTGGTAACGTAGCCGTTGGCAATGATGTCGGTGATCATGGACTGCACGTCATCGATGGGGATAGCAAAGCCCAGGCCCTCGACGGAAGCCTCAGAAGAAGAACTGCTGGACAGCTTGGCGGAGACGATGCCCACCACTTCGCCGTACATGTTGAAGAGAGGGCCGCCGGAGTTGCCGGAATTCACTGCGGCAGTAATCTGAATCATGTTGAAGGGAGTGCCGTCCACGTTGATGAGACGGTTGGTGGTGGAGACGATGCCCTCGCTCATGGAGAAGGTCAGCTCGCCCAAGGGGTTGCCGATGACGGCGATGTCGTCGCCCACCTGCAGATCACTGGAACTGCCGATGACCACAGGGGTCAGCTCCTTGTCGGCGCTGATTTTCAAAACAGCGATATCGAACTCCTCGTCGCCGCCGATGATCTCAGCATCATAAGTGGTGCCGTCGTACAGGGTGACCTTTACGCTGGTGCCGCCGTTGATGACGTGGTAATTGGTGACGATGTAGCCATCCTTACTGATGATGAAGCCGCTGCCGGAGGAGGCTGCCACCTGAGCCTGCTGGCCGAAGATGTTGGTGGTCTCAGAGACGTTGATGCTGACACAGCTGTTGACATTGGAGGCGTACAGCTCGGTGTAGCTCATCTCGGTTTTGCCGTCCACCGCCACCGGTGTGACCTCTACCGGTTCCCGGTCGCTGACATAGATATTGGTTTCCTTCCCGCTGAGGGAGCGGATCAGATCCTGGGCCGCATAGCCAAGCCCGAACACGCCGCCGAATATCAGCACGCCGCACAGGGCGATGGCGGTGACCTTCAGGCCCCTGTGGGACTTCCGCTTCTGGGGACCGCCGCCGGCGGCGCCGTCGATGACCTCGCCGGTGAGGGGCTGGGTGTCCTGGGAAACTTCCGGCTCTCCGTTACTTCTGGAAGGACGATAGAAGGAATCATAATCATTGTTGAAGCTCATATTTATAACCTCCTGTGAGATTTCTCATTTGCTATGCTCGTATTATATGGGAGGATTATGTCCAAAGTATGAAGAAATTTTGCAGATACCATTAACAATTGGTTGCCCTCCCGAAGAGATGCCTTTATAATAATAATGAAAACCCCGGAGGAAATCCGGCGAAAACCGTCTGTGCCGGGAGAAAAGGAGACACCGTCATGCTGCGAATTGAAAAATTGAGACTTCCCCCCGGTGCGCCGGAGGACCAGCTGCTGCCCCTGGCGGCCAAGGTTCTCCGTGTCCCGCAGACGGCCATTCGGTCTCTCCGCCCCGTCCGCCGCTCCTTAGATGCCAGGGAGGATGTGGTATGGGAGTATACGGTCCATGCGGCGGTGGAGGACGAGGGGAAGGTACTGAAGCGGTGCCGCTCCCGCTGGGTGACCAAGGCGGTAAAGGAAAAGTACCGCCCTCCCAAGGGGGCCAAGGCCCCGGCGGTGCGGCCGGTGGTGGTGGGAGCCGGGCCTGCGGGCCTCTTTTGCGCCCTGATTTTGGCCCAGGCCGGGGCGCCGCCCATTTTGCTGGAGCGGGGCGCGCCGGTGGAGGAGCGGCAGCGGGATGTGGAGGCGTTCTGGCGCAGCGGCAAGCTGAACCCCGCCTCCAATGTCCAGTTTGGCGAGGGCGGCGCCGGCGCCTTCTCCGACGGTAAGCTGAACACAGGCACCCGGGACCTCCGCCATCAGTATATTCTGGGAAAGCTGGTGGAATTCGGCGCGCCATCCTCTATTCTTATTGACGCCAAACCCCACGCCGGTACCGACATGCTCCACATCGCCCTGCAGAATATGCGGCGGGAGCTGCTGCGGCTGGGGACAGACATCCGTTTCCACCACCAGATGACGGATGTGACCATTGTGGGCGGGCGGATCAAAAAGCTGACAGTCTGTGGACCGGAGGGACTTTACACCCTGCCTGCGGAGCGTCTGGTGCTGGCGCTTGGCCACAGTGCCCGGGATACGGTGGAAATGCTTTACAGCCGGGGCGTGCCCATGGAGGCAAAGCCCTTCGCTGTGGGGGTGCGGATCGAACACCTGCAGCGGGATATGGACGCCGCCCGGTACGGCAAATGTGCCGGACGGCCCGGGCTCCCCGCCTCCAGCTATACCATTTCCCGCCATGTGGACGGGGGGCGGACGGTATTTGGCTTCTGTGTCTGCCCGGGAGGAACGGTGGTGGCTTCCGCCTCGGAGGAGGGACGGCTGGTGACCAACGGCATGAGCCTTTACGCCCGGGACGGGGAGAACATCAACGGCGGTTTGCTTGTGAATGTGGGGCCGGAGGACTTCGGCGGCGGCCATCCTCTGGCGGGCATTGCCTTTCAGCGGCGGCTGGAGGAGGCGGCCTACCGCTTAGGCGGCGGGGGCTACATCGCTCCGGCCCAGCGAGTGGGCGATTTTTTAGCAAACCGACCCTCAGAGGGACCCGGCAGGGTGAAGCCCACCTACCGCCCCGGCGTCCGCTTTACGGACCTTTGGCAGTGTCTGCCGGAATTTGTCGCCAATGCCATTGCCCAGGCCCTGCCGGAGATCGACGCCGGGCCGATTCCCGGCTACGCCCAGGCCGACGCGGTGCTGACGGCGGTGGAGAGCCGCAGCAGCGCCCCGGTGCGGATTTTGCGAGACCGGGAGCGGTACTGCTCCGTTATCGGGGGTCTCTATCCCTGCGGGGAGGGGGCGGGCTATGCGGGAGGGATCATGTCCGCCGCCAACGACGGGATTCACGTTGCGGAACAAATATTGGAGGAGTTGTGATGAGACGGATCGCGGTCATGGATGATTTTCTCTCCTCGGAGCACAAGGAGCGGATCGGGGAGACCGCCGCCCGGCTGGGGTTTCTGGTGGACTATTTTGCCCGGGCGGAAGACGTATTGCCGGTACTGGACAGCTATGAGATCTTTTTCGGCCACGACGCGGTGGAGGTGACCCGGCAGGGCCGGAATCTCCGCTGGTTTGCCTGCGCCTTCGCGGGGATCGATCCCTACCGGTCCGACGGGGTGTGGGCCAACCCCAACTGTCTGTTCACCAATTCCGCCGGGGCCTATGGCATCGCCATCTCCGAGCATGTGATCATGGTGCTGCTGATGCTGCTGCGGCAGATGCCGGAGGTGCAGCGGCGGATGCGCCGCCGGGACTGGCGGCAGGTGGACCGCATCCGGTCTGTCAACGGCCTGCGGCTGACCATTTTAGGCACGGGGGATGTGGGCACCGAGGTGGCGCGCCGGGCCAAGGCCATGGGCGCTTTTGTCACCGGGGTGCGGCGGAATGTGCAGAAAGCGGCGGACCCGGCCTTTGACAATGTGTATGCGATCCGGCAGCTGGAGGAGCTGCTGCCGAACACCGACGCCTTGGTGCTGTGCCTTCCGGGGACGCTGGAGACGGAGGGAATTCTGAACCGCGCCCGGATTGAGCTGCTGCCAAATGATGCGTTGGTGATCAATGTGGGCCGGGGCACGGCGGTAGACCAGGAGGCGCTGATTGACGCGCTGCGGGGCAACCGGTTGGGCGGCGCGGCCCTGGACGTGGTGACGCCGGAGCCTCTGCCGCCGGAGCACCCGCTCTGGCAGGCCCCCCGGCTGATTTTGACGCCCCACTGCTCGGGAGACATGGCGCTCGGATACACACGGGACCGGGTGGTGGATATGTTTTTGGAGAATTTGGAGCGGTATGCCGCGGGGGAGCCTCTGCGGTACGTTCCCAACCGGCGGAGGGGGTATTGACGGGAAGGGGGGCTTGCCTCCTCGTCCGGCAGAGCGGTGCGCTTTGCCGGAATGACGACGGAAGAAGACAGACGGGCAATCTCTGGCGGCCCCCACTTGTATTTTGCCGTGGAATCCTGTATAATGGCCAAAGTAAATATGATTTCGCGGATTGTGCTGCGGAAAGGACGTTTTGTTATGAAATTGGGCATCGTTGGACTTCCAAATGTGGGAAAGTCCACTCTTTTTAACGCAATCACCAACGCTGGCGCGGAGAGCGCCAACTACCCCTTCTGTACCATCGACCCCAATGTGGGCGTGGTAGCCGTGCCGGATCAGCGGCTGGATAAGCTCAGTGAGATGTACCACCCCAAGAAGACCACTCCTGCGGTGATCGAGTTTGTGGACATTGCCGGTCTGGTGAAGGGCGCCAGCCGGGGCGAGGGCCTGGGCAACAAGTTTCTCAGCAACATCCGCATGACCGACGCCATCGTCCATGTGGTGCGCTGCTTCGATGACGACAACGTGATCCATGTGGAGGGTTCCACCGATCCCATCCGGGATATCGATATCATTGATCTGGAGCTTATTATGGCGGACGTGGAGATGGTGGACCGCCGGATCGACAAAGCCCAGAAGGCCGCCAAGGGCGATAAGAAGTTCCTCCATGAGGTGGAGGTGTTTACCGGCCTGCGCGATTGGCTCAACGACGGCAAGTCCGCCCGCAGCTACCAGTGTGACGAGGACGACGCCGCCCTCATCGCCACCAGCGATCTTTTGAGCCTGAAGCCGGTGATTTATGCCGCCAACTTAGACGAGGACGGTTTCTCGGACTATCAGAACGTGCCCTACTACAAGCTGGTGGCGGAGCGGGCCGCCGCTGAGGGAGCCCAGGTGATTCCTGTGTGCGCCAAGCTGGAGGCGGAGATCGCCGAGCTGGACGGCGAGGAAAAGGCGATGTTCCTCACGGATCTGGGCATCAATGAGAGCGGTCTGGACCGCCTGATCAAGGCCAGCTACGCCCTGTTGGGGCTGATTTCCTATCTCACCAGCGGCGAGGATGAGTGCCGGGCCTGGACCATCACCAAGGGTACCAAGGCCCCCCAGGCCGCCGGAAAGATCCACACCGACTTTGAGCGTGGATTTATTCGGGCGGAGGTCATTGCCTTTGACGATCTGATGAAGGTGGGTTCCATGGCCGCCGCCAAGGAGAAGGGCCTCATTCGCTCTGAGGGCAAGGAGTATGTGGTGAAGGACGGAGATATTATTCTGTTCCGGTTTAATGTGTGATTCTACTGTACAGCAGAAGAACTTTACAGAGCGGGCCTGCAAGGCCCGCTCTGTTATTTTGGAAAAGTGCCGTGCGGAGAGGTGCGGCGAAAAGCCGGTACTCTGTGAAGGGGTACCGGCTTTTCGCCGGATTTCGGAAGAACAGCGGGTCTTCCCTCCTGGGAGGAGAGGCAAAGCGCCCCGTGCGGCGGAAGAGGCGGGCCTCCTTCAAGGAAGCTGCAACGGATGGGAGGAACTGTCAAATTTGGTACGATTGATAACAATAAGGAGAAAATTGAAAGAATAATACGGAAAATTATCGGTTTGGCCAGCGGGAAAAAGCCGGTGGGAGAAAAACTGCGCTGGGCAGCCGCTTGCGTGGCGGTTTGCAAAAGCGAGAAAATAAAAAAACCCGGAATCCCTTTACTGTAAGGACTCCGGGCGGAAAGCCGTCGATGGGCTTTAAAATAAAATATTGAAAACTGTTTCTGTTACCGAATGAAATTGGTGCGGCTGGCGGCCTCGGCCTGGGGCGGAAAAATACCCTGCTCTTTTCCGGCCTGGATGCATTTGAGCAGCCACGCCAGATTCCGCGCGCCGTTGCGCATGGTCTGCAGCCCCTCCTCGTCTTTCAAAACCTCGGCAGGGGTGTTCCCGTGGACCATGGTCCAGTAAGTGGAGGATACCACAGGCATCTGGTTGATGGTCAGATGCTTCAGCACCGCGTCCAGCGCGGCGGTGGTGCCAGCCCGACGGGCGGACGCCACTGCAAAACCGGGCTTGTGGGCAAACGCCCGCTTCCCGGCGGCGTAAAACGCCCGGTCCAGCGCGGATAAAATCCGTCCGCTGGGATGAGCATAATATACTGGCGTGCCGAAAATGAAGCCGTCGGACTCTGACGCCCGGCTGATCAGCTCGTTGACACAGTCGTCCTCAAATACGCAGAGTCCTTTCTCCGACCGGGCACAGCCGCCGCAGCCGATGCAGTCCCGGATCGGTCCGGCGCCCAATTGGAACATTTCACAGAAGATCCCCTCCTGCTCCAGTACCTTGGCGGCCTCCATCAAAGCCGTATAGGTACAGCCATTGGGGTGGCTGCTGCCGTTGACCAACAATACCTTCATCACGCATACCTCCGTTCATGAGACTCTTTGTCCATAGTATAGCAATCACACCGCAGCTTGTCAAAGTATAGCTAATCCTTTATTTGTATTTTTCAAGAGATATGTTATACTATATAAATTGTAGAAATAAAATATGCGGAACGCTGCTGTGCCGATTGGGAAAGGAGGGAAGCGTCAATGCGGATCGAGCGGGCCTTTTTTATTAGAAAAGATGGGAAAATTGTCCGTCCGCTGACGCCGATTCCCGATTTGATCTATCGCTACCAGCGCCATGATGTGGCCCAGCAGAGCGCCGCTCTGGCGTATTACCTGCTGTTTACCCTGTTTCCGCTGCTGATTTTCGTCAGCTCCCTTCTGGGCTTGCTGCAGATCCAGACGTCGGACGCGCTGGAGATGCTGTCCTCCGTGCTGCCTGATGCGGTGGTGGAGCTGTGTGAGACTTACCTCAACTATGTCGCCGGTACGACGACCGCTGCCATGCTCTGGTTCTCTCTGGTCTTCTCCATCTACTTCCCGATGCGGGCCGCCAACTGCCTGATGCGGAGCGTCCGGCGGGCCTACGGGCTCAAGCGCCCTGTGAGCCTTCTGCGCCACTATGCCCGGGTGCTGCTGTTTACGGTGGTGCTGATCTTGGTAGTCTTGGCGTCGCTGCTGCTGATGACCTTTGGCCAGCGGCTGCTGCTGTATCTGGCGGGGCGGGTGCCCTTTATGACCGGCGTCATTCATCTCTGGCACTATCTGCGCTTTCTTCTGCTGGCGCTGCTGCTGTTTGCTACCCTGGGCATTCTCTACGCTCTGGCCCAGGACCAGCGCCAGAGCGCGTCCGCCATTTTGCCCGGCGCGGTGTGCGCCCTGGTGGGGTGGATGGTGGTTTCAGTGGGATTTTCTTTTTATGTGGAAAACTTTGCGCACTATTCTGTGATTTATGGTACACTGGGTGCGGTGATCGTTTTGATGATCTGGCTCTTCCTCAGCTCTGTGACGCTGATCATGGGGGCTGAGTTCAACGGCGCATTTCTGAGCTGGCGGGAGAAACGACGGGCATCGTCAACGAAGGAGAAAGAGACATGAAGATCATTATTATCGGCAACGGCAAAGTGGGGTTTGCCTTGGCCAAGCAGTTGGTGGGGGAATCCCACGATCTGGTTTTGATCGACCAGAATGTGGCGGCCCTTCACCAGGCGGATAGTACGCTGGATGTGCTGTGCATGGAGGGAAACGGCGCCTCCATCAATGTGCTGCTGGAAGCCGGCGTGCGGCAGGCGGATCTGGCCATCGCGGTGACGGGTTACGACGAGGTGAATATCATGTGCTGCCTCATTGCCAAAAAGCTGGGCGCTCAGCACACGGTGGCAAGGATTCGCAACCCGGAATATTTTGACGAATCCAACCTCCTCAAGCGGGAGGTGGGTCTTGATATGATCATCAACCCCGAGTACGCTGCCGCCCAGGAGATCGGGCGGATTCTTCGGGTGCCCTCCGCCTTCAGTGTGGAGTCCTTTGCCCGGGGAAGGGTGGAGATGATCGGCCTGTACGTCAAGGAGAGCGACAGCCTGGTGGGGACTTCCCTCCAGGAATTCAACCGCAACCGCTCGGGGACGGTGCTGGTCTGCACGGTTATCCGGAAGGGAGAGGTCTTTGTTCCCGACGGACGGTATACCTTCCAGGTGGGAGACAAGATCTATGTCATCGGCGGGCAGAAGGAGCTGGACCAGTTCTATCGGGAACTGAACCTGCCCTCCCGCCCGATCCGCAGTATCTCTGTGCTGGGCGGCAGCCGGGTGGCCACCTATCTGGGCTGGGCCATGGACAAGCTGGGGGTCCGGATGAAGCTGGTGGAGCAGGACGCGGAGAAATGCCTGCTGCTGGCGGATAAGCTGCCCAACGCCCTGGTGATCCACGGCGACGGCACGGATCAGCATCTGCTGGAGGTGGAGGGCGTGCTGGAGTCCGACGCCTTTGTGGCCCTTACCAACCGGGATGAGGAAAATCTGCTGATGGCGCTGTCCGCCCAGCGGAAGGGCGTGAGAAAGGTCATCGCCAAAATGAGCCGCCTCAACTATATTGAGCTGATGCGGGATGCCGGGGTGGACAGCATCATCAGTCCCAAGGATATCACCGCCAGCCAGATTACCGCCTATGTCCGCTCCCTGGCCAACAGCCGGGGCAGCGCTGTGGAGCACCTTTACAAGCTGCTGGACGGCGCTATGGAGGCGGTGATGTTTACCGCCACCACCTCCACTCGTTTCCTGAATACCCAGCTGAAGGACCTGAATCTGAAGAAGGGCCTGCTGGTGGCGGCGATTGTACGGCAAAACCGCACCATCATTCCCGACGGCAACGCCAAAATTCTGGACGGGGACAAGGTGATCGTCATGGCAAAAAGCCTGTTTTTGCAGGATCTCAATGATATACTTCAGTAATGGGAAAGGCAGCGAGGTAGGGAGATGAACCATAGAATCGTATTCAGGATGCTGGGGAACATCCTGCGGATTGAAGCTGTTTTTCTGATTTTTCCGCTTGCTATTGCCTTGTATACGGATGGGGGAGATGGAAAGGCGTTTCTGATCACGCTGCTGCTCACGGCGGCGGTGGGGCAGGCGCTGGCCTCCCGCCGCATCGGAAACGAGCGCTTCCAGGCCCGGGACGGCTTTGCCGCCGTGGCGCTCAGCTGGATCGGGATGTCCGCCTTCGGCGCTCTGCCCTATGTGCTGTCCGGGGCCATTCCGGACTATGCCGGCGCCTTTTTTGAGACGGTGTCAGGCTTTACCACCACCGGCGCCACAGTGCTGGGCGACATTGAGTCCCTGCCTATGGGCATCCTCTTCTGGCGTGCCCTGACCCAATGGATGGGCGGTATGGGTGTTCTGGTGCTGACACTTGCCCTGCTGCCCAAAAGCGGCGAGGGCAGCGTCTATCTTATGCGGGCGGAGTCCCCGGGACCGATCAAGACCAAACTCCTGCCCAAGATCCGGGATACCGCCAAGACCCTCTATAAGATCTATATCGGACTCACCATCGGAGAGACACTGTGCCTGCGGCTGGCGGGGATGAACTGGTATGAGGCCCTGACCCACTCCTTCACCACCATCAGCACCGGTGGATTTTCCGTAAAGGCGGCCAGCATTGCCGCCTATCCCTCGCTGACCATCCACTGGATCATCATCATCTTCATGTTTCTCTCCGGCGTCAACTTCAGCCTTCTGTTTCTGGCCCTGCGGCGGGACTTCTCCACCGTGCTCCGCAGCGAGGAACTGCGCTGGTACACCATCATCACCCTGGGGGCCACGGGGCTGATCTTTGCCAATCTGGTGGCGGTGGGGGGACAGACATTTTCCTTCAATACCTTTACCGACGCCCTTTTCCAGGTGGTGACGGTGGCCACTACCACCGGCTACGCCACCCAGGACTTTGCGCTCTGGCCCATCCTGGCCCAGATGGTGCTCTTTACCCTGATGATCTCCGGCGCCTGCGCCGGAAGTACCGCCGGCGGCGTGAAGACGGTGCGGGTGGTCCTTCTCATGAAGAATCTGCGGCGGGAGGTTCACCGGATCATCCACCCCCGGGTGGTACAGCCTATCCGTCTGGACGGGGAGCGGGTGGAGGAGAACACTCTCTCCGGGGTCTCTTTGTTCTTCTATGCCTATATTCTGCTGACGATGGCGGGAGCACTGGTGGTATCCTGGGACAATGTGGGCTTTGTGGAGTCCATCAGCGCCTCGCTTACCTGCATCGGCAATGTGGGACCTGCTCTGGGCGCCATGGGCCCCAACGGGAACTTCGGCGGTCTGTCCATGCTGAGCAAATATGTGCTCAGCGCCAATATGCTGCTGGGGCGGCTGGAGATTTTGCCGCTGCTGGTGCTGCTGTTCCCCTCCATGTGGAAAAAGAAATGACCGCCAATTTTATCAATCAGGAGTGATACTATGGAAGAAAAACTGCAGGAATATGCCCGCCTTGTGGTAGAGATCGGCGTCAATATCCAGAGAGGGCAGAATCTGATCATCGCCGCCCCGGTGGAGTGCGCTCATTTTGCCCGGCTGTGCGCGAAGGCGGCCTATGCCGCCGGCTGCCGGGAGGTCATCATGAGCTGGCGGGATGACGAGCTGAGCCGGGAGAAGTACCTCCACGCCGCCGACGATGTGTTTGACACCGTGCCGGAGTGGAGCAGGCATTTCTACAACGACTACGCCCGGGAGGGGGCGGCGTATCTGGCCATCTCCGCTTCGGACCCGGAGAATCTCAAGGGGGTGGACTCGGACCGCATTGTCCGGGGACAGCGCTCCAGCAGCGAGGCCCTCAAGCCTTTCTACCGCCTGCAGATGGCCAACGGCTTCCCCTGGTGCATCGTCTCCATCCCTATTCCCAGCTGGGCGGAGAAGGTATTCCCCGACTGCCCCGACGCGGTGGATAAGCTGTGGGAGGCCATCTTTACGGCGGTGCGGATCACCGGCGACGGGAAGGCGGTGGAGCGGTGGCAGGCGCATCTGAAGCTGCTGGAGGAGCGGAAGGACAAGCTCAATGCCCTTCATTTTGCTTCTCTTCACTACCGCAACAGTCTGGGCACCGACCTCACCATCCGTCTGCCGGAGACCCACATCTGGGCCGCCGGAAACGGCGTCACCCAGTCCGGCCAGCCCTTTATTGCCAACATGCCCACCGAGGAGATCTTTACCGCGCCCCTTCGGGAGGGTGTGGACGGCGTGGTGGCGGCGTCCCTGCCCCTCTGCCACGACGGCAATATCATCGATAAATTCTCCTTTGTGGTGAGAAAGGGGAAGATTGTGGAGGCCCGGGCGGAGGTGGGAGAGGAGACCCTGAAGGCTGCCATTACTGTGGACGAGGGGGCCAGCTACTTCGGTGAGGTGGCGCTGGTGCCCTACGACAGCCCCATCTCCAACCAGAAGATCCTCTACTACAACACTCTTTTTGACGAGAACGCCTCCTGCCATCTGGCCTTCGGCGAGGCCTACAACGAGTGTGTGGAAGGGGGACAGGACATGGACAAGGAGGCGCTGAAGGCGCTGGGCCTCAACGACTCCATTACCCATGTGGATTTCATGGTAGGCACCGCCGATCTGTCCATCGTGGGAACCACCCACGACGGCCGGGAGGTGCCGGTGTTCGTCAACGGAAATTTTGCTCTCTGACCACAGCGCATATAGGACCGGAGTCCCCACGGGCGGGGGCTCCGGTTTTTGTCTCATTGTCCGCATTTTGACTCTTCTGATGATGATTCGCGGCTTCTATTTCGCAGACAGCGCACCATCTGTAAAATAGAAAAACCGTCTCTTGCCAGAGGCGAAGGAACCATCCCGACACGGCAATCTGATATTTAGATGAAATTCTAAATAATGCTTGACAAGCGGTGTCTGATATGGTATGTATTATTTAGATAGCTGTCTAAATAATGGGGGGTGAGCCAATGGGCTTTCAGGAGACCTTCAAGGCCCTCAGCGACCCTACCCGGCGGGAAATTCTGCATATCCTCCGGGACGGGGCCAAAACGGCAGGGGAGATCGGAAGCCATTTTTCCATGACGGGGGCCACCATTTCCCACCACCTGTCCGTGCTGCGGGAGGCGGGATTGGTTATCGATGACAAGCGGGGAAAATGCATTTATTATGAGTTGAATCTGTCCGTGCTGGACGAGATCACCGGCTGGATCGCTGGTTTGAGAGGAGAGAGTTCCGATGAAAAGTAGACGAAATATTGCGGTGATGTGGGTGTTTGCCCTGATTCCTCTTATCGTATTGACAATAATCTATGCGAAACTGCCGGAGACGGTGCCCACCAGCTTCGGCTTTGACGGAACTGTTAACGCATATGGGTCCAAGGCGACCCTGTGGATGCTGGTGGGCATGGGGCCCCTTATGGCGGTCCTGTTCCAATTTATGCCGAAGATCGACCCGAGGAAGCGGAATTACGCAAAATTTCAGAAGTATTATGATGTATTCGCCATTTTTATGGAGTTGTTTCTGCTGGGAGTCAGCAGCATGATGTTCGTGGAAATTCTCCGGCCGGGAACGGTATCCATAGGCCGGGCGGTGACGGTTCTGGTCTGCCTGCTGTTTATCCTCCTTGGCAATATGATGGGAAAGATCAAGCACAACTACTTCTTCGGCATCAAGACGCCCTGGACACTGGCGGACCCGGACGTGTGGAACCGCACACACCGGGCAGGGGGGCGGATGTGGTTTGTGATCGGCGTGCTGCTTTTGCCCTGCTGTCTGCTGCTGTCGGAAAAGGTGTTCTTCATCCTCCTGATGGCGAGCATCCTTGGCTCCTCCGCAGTCCTTTTCCTTCTCAGTTATCTGTGGTACCGGCAGAAAAATCAGGAGGAGTAGGGGGAGGGAAAAAGGCTGAAAGACGCCTTGGAAATTTTTAGGAAAGGTGTTTACTTTCATAGGGTGAAGTGTTAAAATGTCCATACCAACACAGTCAGGAGGTCGCGGTATGGCGCGTATCACAAAAAAAGAGAAGAGCGACGGCCTGTATAAGGCCATCCTCATGCTGAAGACGGAGGAAGAGGTTTACAACTTTTTCCAGGACCTCTGTACCATTACGGAGCTGCGTGCCATGGAGCAGCGCTTCGAGGTGGCGGTGCTCTTGAACAAGGGGATGATTTACAACGACATCCTGGAGCGCACCGGCGCCTCCAGCGCCACGATCAGCCGGGTGAACCGCTCTCTCAGCTTCGGCGCAGGGGGATATCAAGTGATTTTTGACCGCATCAAGGAAGAGGAGCAGGCATGAGCAGCTACGAGACCCTGGCCTCCTACTACGATGAGCTGACGGAGGACGTGGCTTATCGCAGGCGGGCAGACTTTGTGGAGAAGCTGATGGGCCGCAGCCGGGTGCCTGTGAAAACGGTGCTGGACCTGGCCTGCGGAACCGGCAGCATGACCTGTTTGTTCACGCAGAGAGGCTATGAGCTGATCGCTGTGGACGGCAGCGAAGATATGCTGGCCCAGGCCAGAGAGAAGGCGGCGGATCTGACTGGCGAGCCGCCGATCTTTCTCCATCAGGATATGCCTCATCTGGATCTCTATGGCACGGTAGAGGCGGCCATGTGCTGCTTGGACAGCCTCAATTACCTCACCGACCCCAGGGATGTACAGAGGACCTTTCAGCGGCTCAGGCTGTTTGTGCAGCCGGGAGGCGTTCTGGTGTTCGATGTGAATACGCCGTGTAAGCTCCAGGGGCTGGACGGCCAGGTGTTTTTAGATGAGCGGGAGGATGTGTACTGCGTGTGGCGCACAGAGTACGCCGGACGCAGCCGGATCTGCAGCTATTATATGGATCTCTTCACCGCCCGGCCCGACGGAACCTGGGAGCGGAGCTTTGAATGCCACCGCCAGCGGGCGTATACGGTGGAGGAGCTGACGGCGTGGCTGCGGGAGGCGGGCTTTGTGGATATCCGTATCTATGGCGACTGCCGCCGCCGGGCGCCCCGGGAGGATGAACAGAGAATTTATTTTTCCGCCATCCGGGGAAAATAGGGGGAGATGTCCCTTGGGCCGGGGCGGGGTGCACTTTTCTCCCTCTGACGGGAAGGCTGACCTTTTTGCCGGCACCTGACGGTACACCATCTGCGAAATAGAAAAATCGATTTTCATCCGAAGAGAAATCAGCGTCCGGCATACTATAAACAAACAGAACTACGCGAAAAAGGAAGAGATACAATGGATCAACTTGTACGCGCCATCACCAGTGATGGCATGGTGCAGGCCGTGGCGGTCAGCACCCGGGACCTGACGGAGCGTGCCCGCCAGATCCACACCACCCTCCCGGTGGCCACGGCGGCTCTGGGCCGCGCTCTGGCGGCGGCCAGCATGATGGGCAACGCCCTGAAGGATCAAAACGGCAGCGTAACCCTGCAGATCAAGGGCAACGGTCCCCTGGGCACTGTGCTGGCGGTGTCCGACCACCTGGGGAATGTTCGCGGCTATGTCCGGCAGCCCCATGTGGACCTGCCCCTCCGCAGCGACGGCAAGCTGGATGTGGGCGGCGCTGTGGGCCACACGGGAACTTTGACGGTCATTAAGGATCTGGGACTGAAGGAGCCCTATGTAGGCAGTGTGGAGCTGCTGGGGGGCGAGATCGCCGAGGATCTGGCCTCCTACTTTGTGGAGAGCGAGCAGATCCCCACCGCCTGCGCTCTGGGAGTGCTGGTGGACCGGGATCAGAGCGTGAAGGCGGCGGGCGGATATATCATTCAGCTGCTCCCCGGCGCCACAGAGGATATTATCAGCCGGGTGGAGGGCGGCGTGCTGGCCGCCGGTCCGGTGACAGCCCTCCTGGCGGAAAACGACGACCCCAAGGCGCTTTTGGAGCGGGTCCTCTCGGATTTCACGGTGGAAATATTGGAGACGTCTCCCATCGAATACCGGTGTTATTGCAGCCGGGACCGGGTGGAGCGTGCCCTGATCAGTTTGGGGAAGGACGAGCTGCGCTCCCTGCTGGAGGAGCAGGGAGGGTGTGAATTGACTTGCCAATTTTGTGATCGAATTCACCGGTTTTCCGGGAAAGAACTGGAGAATTTGCTTCAAAAAATCGAGGAGAAAAAAATCTGAAATTTTTTGAAAAAAACTGTTGACAAACGGGCCGACTTTGCGTATAATAACCCATGTCGCTCGGGTCAAGCGGTAAGCGATGAACCGGGACGGCGTGGGAATTCGGGAGCATAGCTCAGCTGGGAGAGCACTTGCCTTACAAGCAAGGGGTCACAGGTTCGAGCCCTGTTG
>CALXDD010000004.1 GCA_944386985.1 uncultured Oscillospiraceae bacterium | reverse complement strand
AATCTCGGGAGTCATAAGCTTCATCCAGTTGCCGATTTTTTCGTTTACGTACCGGTCCCCGAAAGCCTTCCTCCTCCAGCCACTCTATGGCCTCCTCTGAGATCTTCATGTTGAGCAGTCGCTTATACTTGGCTTTCCGCTCACCGTTCACTTCCACAAAAGCACAGAAGGATTTTTTGCTGGAGGTGTAGTATCTGGGAACAGCCGCAAAGGGGTAGGTGGTCCAGACGACCATCTCTTCGTCAGTGTCGGCGTCGGTGGCCAGTGAGACCACATAGACCACTTTACCGTCGTACCGCCGGTAGTACCCGGCGCTGATCCGTCTGCCCGCCATCGCCGCACCTCCTCGCTTTTCTGTTTTCAGTATAGCGGAGTACAGGGTTTCTGTAAATGATGGAGGCTTTTATTGTTTACTCTTCCACAGAATTTGAGGGCACTTTCTGCCAGAATATTGAGGTGTGCATTTTCTCTACCACTTTCAAAGAAGAATCCAGCAGTAAAATGATCATGTAGTGGCAGATAGATAGATTTTATCTGAAAACTTCCCAGGGGCAAGTGATAGAGTGCGAATAGAACTAACATGTCCTTAATTCACTTCGTATCCTGCGCAGCAGAAAAATGGTTTTTGGTTTTGCTGTTGTCAACAACGCAGTTTATATGGTCCTGTTTATCGGACAGATACTGCGATAAAATATTTTATATGTAGAGTTTTACCCCTTTATGTGCTATTCTGTATATGAAATATTTTACAAGGTGGCGCCTTTTGATAAAAACACAAAAATAATTATTGGATTGGAGATTTCTTACATTTGAAAGAGCAAAAACTAATTATTACAATATCTATTGGCATTGGTATGCTTTCTCTACTAATTGCCACTGCTTTTGAGTTACAGATTGATAAATTTGTTTTTTCAGGCCAGACAATACTTTCAGGACATCGAGCATTTGTAATCGATATCTTGTTGGGAGTTTTTACGGGAGCACTGTTAACTGTTGGTGTTTCTGTAGCGTCTTTTCTGGTAAAAATGAGGAGCAGCCTTTTTGACTTTTGGGCAGATACAGAGATGTTTTCTGAAAAAGCCATCCTATTTGCGTCAAAATACTTCCCATATGGTGCAAATATTAAAACAGTAATTTCGGCTATTGAAAGGTCTCAAACACTATTAGATGATTCTTATTCTCTGCGCTCTGATTACTCCAATATTATTAAACTTCACCGTGATATTGTTTTCTTTAAAAAAGATTCGGAAATTAAGAGTCTGATAGATGAAATCATAAATTATGTTGGAAAAGTTAATGAAGATGTGTCGTCACTTTGCTATCTTCAAGTAAATTCCGATCTTACTTTTCAACAGAAAAGTAAATTAGCAACGGTTTTTGAACCTGATGATTGCAGTTTACAAATGTTAATAAAGAAATGCCGCAAACTGCAATCAAGATTGGGCGTCCATTTTAAATCGCCAGATTTTTTAGATATTAGCAATTCATAAAATACACATTCCATCACATTGGTATTTTTGCTTTGAAAAACTATTTCTGTAGGTGAAAAAAGTGTTCTACTATGAATCTGATTCTATAAATGAATTAAATCTTTCCGTACGCTCTTGTAATGCACTCAATAGAGCTGGTATCTTGACGGTCGGGGATCTTCAATCGCTGTCTGAGGAAGATTTATGGAAAATTAAAAATTTGGGCGCAAAAAGTGTTCAAGAAATTCTTGATAAAAGAGCAAGAATGGAAGTTGATTTAGGCCCGAAACCGGAAGTTGATTCAGTCCCTGAAACGGTACCATCTTTTTTAGGAAATGATGGAATTACATATCAAGATGTTGCTATTGAACAGATTGACTTTTCAAATAGAGCCTATAATTGCTTAAAAAGAGAGAATATTTCTTTCCTTTCGGAATTACTGCACCTTACATACGATGAGATAAAATCTTGGAATAAAGTAGGAGAGAAAACAGTAACAGAAATTATCGAGAAAAGGGATTCTTATCCGCTGCAACCCGTCTTTGAGACGGCAGGCACCGCGAATGCTGTGCAAATTGAAGCCCAACAGGCCCTCTGCAGATCGATTGCGAAGCGTCTCTCCAATAGTTATAAGGTCGATTTGAAGTCGCTGTATGAACAAATTAGCCCGTTGTGTGAGATCTATTTTCAGGAAAACCCAGCAGAAACTATGACCGAAGAAACTCTTTTGGAGAACCCGGACTTCATCCGGGCGTTGTCGGCATCCCCGGTTTTTGCAAACGGGATTCAAGGCAAATTGTTGTCCGTTTTGAATGAATCCGTTTATGGTTGTACGGTCAAGCATCTCTCGGAAGTCTGTCGTCCCATTCCAGCAGATACTTTAGAAGTCAACTTGCGCTCTCTTGTCGCCACAAGACAAGTGACTCGAAACGAAGATGGGGCCTATACCATTAAACGGATGACCGCCATAGAGTATGCTGCGCAAATTCCTAATCAACGGCGCGGATATGTTCTGACCGAGAGACTGCACGGCCGTACATTAGAGGATATTGGAAATGAACTGAATGTACAGCGTGAGCGCATTCGGCAAATCACAGACAAAGCATTGGCACAGCATCCGACTTTGTATGAAGACCGTTACGCCGAAGTGTTTCAGAAATACGATTTTTCACGAGATGATTTTCGACTTGCGTTTCAAGAAAATGATACTGTGTTTGAATATCTCAAACTCGCATATAAGGCTGGTGACTTGCCTTCGGAAAAATTGATGGATGACGACTCTTTTCCAATCGCCTTCCGGCGTGCAGGAGAGCGCATCGCATACAAAAATTGCGTGCAAATCGGTTCAACCATTGTTCCCTGCAGGCGTGACGCCCTATGCGACTATGCGTTGCGGCAATATGCAGTCGATGACATATCTTTCAGCTCTTTTGTAGATAAATATCATGCGCTGCTGTCAAATTTGGGTATCGAAGATAATCCTAAGCTCATAATAAGCGGTCGGGGATATGAAAACAAGCTTGCCGCAAGTAAAAATGTTCTATGGAAACACGGGAAGTGTCTGCGTTACTATCCTATTCTACTCTATGATTATACTAACTTGCTGGAGGCGTTAGATCTAAAGCAGTATACTGATGTTGAAATTTCCGCTCTTAAACTTTTTAACGAACACGCAGAGCTTATGCGGGAATATGACATTCGGGATGAATACGAGCTTCATAATTTGCTAAAGAAAATATGCACAGAAGAATCATATCCAAATGTTCAGTTTCCGCGTATGCCTACCATAGAATTCGGTAATTTCAACCGTGACCAGCAAGTAATGGATTTGCTGCTTTCGTGCGCTCCTATCTCTAAAGAAGACTTTGCCCAACGCTATGAAGAAGAATATGGGATAAAGGCCAGTAGTGTGATGGCAAACTATTTAGGCTGCATCGCGGCCTATTTGGACGGGGACACCTATCGGATTGATTCTCCCGCCATGTCCGATGCAATGGCTCAGAAACTCAAAGGAGAGTTGACGGATGATTTCTATCTTCTTTCTGAGCTTCATGAGATCTACCGGCGCCTTTTTCCTGATGCGGACAGAGGGCTGCTCAACAGTTACAGTATTACAAATCTCGGCTTTCGCATTTACTCCAACTATGTTGTCAGCGGCAAATATCATTCCGCAGTCGAATATTTCAGGCATATACTTCTGGACCAAGACATTGTGGATATTTCCGTCTTTAAGAAAAGCCTTCTCTCAACGGTAACTTTTTGTTCCCAGCTCTATAAACTGCGCGAGGAAATGGAAATCGTTGAATTTGCCCCCCAACGCTACATACAAATCCGCAAGTTGAATCAAGCCGGCATCGGAAAAGAGGATTTACGAGGGTTCTGCGAGGACGTTGCAGAGTATGTAAGTGACGGAGAATTTTTCACCGTATTCTCCCTGCAAAAAGCAGGCTTTGCACACAAACTGGACGAATATGGATTTGATGACTGGTTCTACGCATCTATTCTTGCCGAGAACAAAGATATGTTCTCATATCAGCGTATGGGGGGAACCCGCCTATTCAGGAAAGGCCACGAGGAGGTCCGACTTGCTGGACTGATAGAAGTTATCTTGTATAATCAAGATTCGCTGTCAATGGATATCTATGATTTGGCAGACTATCTTTGGTCTGAATATCAGATTAAATGTTCCGCATGGAAGCTAATAGACACTGCGCGCGAAAATGAAATGTACTATGACTCTATCTCGGAAAAGATATTCGTTGATTATGACGCCTATTTTGAAAATATTTAAGTAAAAATGAGGGACGATTATGAACTTACTTGTTGATGGCATTGCGCAAAATGCGGTTATCAAAACGGGAAGAAAACAGAAGTTGTTGATTGATGGAAGAGATGAGGATTATGAAATCTACCGTATTCGGCTGGATTTCTTATATTTCAATGACCAGAATGACCGAATTGCAACCGATATTAGTCAATATAATGCAACACATCCCCACAATTTGATAAGTAGTGTGCAGCATGACGCGCAGTATAACGCACTGGTCCATAGCTTTATCGTTAAAAGTAATGAGGCGCGGCTGAAAACCACGCAGCGGAACATTCAAGTTTATGGTCAAATGAATCCAGGTGTTGTTTTAGCCGACGGTCGGGTCATTGATGGAAACCGTCGTTTTGCCTGCTTGAGAAATATTCAAGAAAGCACGGGAGCAGAACAATACTTTGAAGCGTCCATATTGGAACACACATTGGGTCATAACGCCAAACAGATTAAACAGTTAGAATTAACCATTCAATTAGGGCAAGACCGGCCGGTAGAATATGACCCCATTGACCGCCTTGTCGGTATATATAACGATCTAATCTGTACACGAGAAGACGGGAAGAGTCTACTTACGATTAAAGAATACCTGCATTGTCTTGGAACTAACGCAACAGAGGCTGATATTAAGGCAGACATCGAGCGAGCTAAATTGATGATTGAATTTTTGGAATCCATAAATGCGCCACTGCAGTTTTATTTGGCCAAGCAAATGAACCTGAATGACCCTTTGAAAGAGTTATATAAAATCCTGAAAAAATGCCATAGCGACGAGCAAAAAGAGGACATTAAACTTGCTGTTTTTGCGAACCTTCTTATGCAGCCGCGAGGAGACATGACAAGGTATATCCGAAAAGTAGGGAAAATCATTTCCAATTCCAAGTTTTCTTCCGGCTTCCTGGATGAACAGCTCAAATTGGCTGAACAGGTTTATGACACTCTGGAAGGTACACCCGTTGTTACCGAAAAGGTAATCAACGAGAACATTCGTACCCAAGATGCGTTGCGGGAGGAGTTTGCCCACTCCACAGAAAAATGGGTCAGCAAAGCTGATGGTGATGCCACTCGCAATCGCCCTGCACAGCAAGCCAAGGACGCATACCAAATTTTGGATACCATTGACACCAATATCTTCAAGAAATTGAACGAAGAGCAAAGGGATGATGTTCGGAATCGGCTGGACCAGATTCAAGAGGCGCTCAACCGCATCAGAGGGGAACTTGATGCCTAATGTTTAAGGACTTATCTTTGCAGGCCACCTACTCCTCTTATGAGGATAATTTGGGAGAGCAGTTCTACTCTCCTGTGTTGGCCGAAAGCGTACGCTATGACCGTGCCACAGCGTATTTCTCTGCCAAGGCCCTTGCCAATTACGCCAAGGGTCTTGAGCGCTTTGCGCAAAATGGGCACACCATGCGGCTTATTGTGTCCGCAGAGATCGAAAAAGAAGACTATCTGCAGATTCAAGAGGGATTTGCGCTGCGGGCTTCCTTAAGAGAAGAACTGGTTTCCAGGATGCGGGAAACGCTCTCACTTGAGGAAGAACGAAACATATCCAATTTGGCTTATTTGGTGGGTCTTGGAGTTATCGACATCAAGGTTGCTTTTACCCAGGAAGGCATTTTCCACGACAAGTTTGGAATCGTCGAAGACGCAGAAGGAAATATCATCTGTTTCCGTGGGTCCAACAATGAAACCGCAGCTGCCTTTGAGTCCAACTATGAAGCTTTCGATATCACCTGCAGTTGGCAGGCGTCACCGTTTGATTATTCCAAAATTACCAAGAGTCAGCAGACTTTTGAAAAGTTGTGGAGCAATCAGGCCGAAAATGTTTGCGTTCTTGAAATGGACTCTCTCGTCTATCAGGAGCTGGAAAAGCACAATAAAGGCCGGCTGATTTTCGATCCTCTTCAGTTAGAAAACGAATGTATGCTCCTCGATTATGACGGCACATTAACCTTGGATTTTAAGGGGATTCCGAATCTTCTCTGGAACACATCTTTCTATAAGATGCGTCTGAAGCGATATGTAGATGTTGCCAAAAGCACAAACGAACATATTTGCTTCAAGGATGCGCTGAAATATCCTCAATTTAACCGCATTATCAGTCTGCTGCAAAACGAGTCAGATAAACGCGGATACCGCTTTTTTGTAACCGCCCGTCTCAGAAAATATATTGCCGACAGAGAATTGTATATAGAAAAGCGGGCAGGCCTTGGCCTTGCGATTAAGCAGCGCAAGCCGGAAGTAATAGAAAAGTATGAAGAATATAAAGCTGTAGTGGATGACGCTTTCAGCAGACCTCTTCGTGAAAAACAGATGTGGGATTCTTTCTTCATGTGCACGATGAAAAAAGCCTGCAACTTCTCTGTCCCCGGTTCCGGAAAGACAGCTTCCGTTTTGGGTGTTTTTGCATACCTCCATGCCAAAGATTTTGTTCGCCGCCTCGTGATGGTTGGCCCCAAAAACGCCTTTGGTTCGTGGCAGGATGAATTCCAGCTGTGCTTTGGTAACAAGCTTCCGCTTCAGGTGTTTAACATTCAAGATTATAAAACGCCCGAGGAAAAGCGAACGGCTCTTTTATTCGAAAGCGGCGGCGCAAATCTCGTTTTGCTGAATTACGATTGCCTGCGTTCCTATCTTCCGGAAGTTCAAAAACTGATTGGACCTTCAACCCTTTTGGTTTTTGATGAGGTACATAAAGTAAAAGCTCTCGACGGAAGCAACGCCAGTAAAGCTCTGGAGTTAGCAGAAAACGCGTTCTACACAATCGCGCTCACCGGCACCCCGATTCCCAATTCCTATACGGATATATGGAACCTATTGAATATTTTGTACCACAACGAGTACGATGAATTTTTCGGATTTACCCCACAGCAACTTAAAGCACCCTCACAAGATGAAATCAAGTTCATTAACAAAAAAATTCAGCCGTTCTTTTGCCGCACAACAAAACAACAACTGGCAGTCCCGGATGCAAATCCGGATATCGTTGAAGAAGTGGCTGCAAACGAGGCAGAAAATCAGCTTTTCCACATTCTGCAGTTAAAATATGCGAGAAATAAGCTGGCGCTTATTATCCGCCTGCTGCAGCTGGAATCAAATCCTGCGATGCTGCTGGAAAAGCTCGACCTATTAAAAGACTTTGCAGAAGTTCTGGATATTTCCGCCGCTGATGTGGCAGACATCGACTATGTGGATTATTCAGAGGATGTGAAGCAGCTTATCGACTCTATCGGCAACACATCAAAGTTCCGTGCGTGTATATCGCTGGCAGAAAAACTGGTCAAGCAAAAGAAGCCAATCATCATCTGGTGCATCTTTGTGGATTCTATCAATCATATTGCCAGTACCTTGCGTAAAGAGGGCATTCGAGTAGAATGCATCTATGGTCAAACCAGCATGGATGACCGCCAGCAAATCGTATCTGCCTTTCGAGATGGAAAGGTGGATGTCTTGATTACTAACCCGCATACCCTGGCCGAATCCGTTTCTCTGCATAAATCCTGCCATGATGCGCTCTACTTTGAATACAGTTACAACCTTGTTCATCTGCTGCAGTCCAAAGACAGAATCCACCGTTTGGGGCTTCCGGAAGGACAATATACGCAGTATTACTATCTGCAGGAGCAGTTTGCCACAGATGCTGATGAGCTCTTCTCTCTGGACGCCCGAATTTTGACTCGTCTGTATGAAAAAGAGCAAACAATGCTTAACGCTATTGAAACAGATTGTCTGGAGTCTGCAACCACCGCACAGGAAGACTTGGAACTTATTTTTAAGGGGCTTAAATTATAGTTCAGGCTCCTCGCCAATATCATCTTGGTAAAACCAATGTAATATGAGACACAGCCCAGCATAGTGACTTTATAAAGGGGAGACCATGTATGGCAACAATTCGATGCCCACACTGCGGCAGTCCTGTGATGATTCGGGGCAGCCGCTGGGAGTGTGGTTGGTGTGGAGATTTCGGCAGTATTTCTTCTTTACAGCCCTCAGAAAAGGCCAAGCTGATGCGGGCGACCGCCCCTTCTGTTAAGGTGACCATTACGGTGGCAGACGCATCTGAGGAATCAGATGAAGAAGAGTCTTTATGTAAATTTTCCCCAAATGAATTGGAAGATATGGTGTGTCGGTGGGACTTTTCAGAAAATGAGTGGGCCTGCCGAGATCTGCTCGTTGCCGCCTTTCCTGAGGCGGTTCGATTCTGGACGGTAGAGGAACTTTCAGATATGGATACCATGGAACTTCTGGGGAAAGTCGGCGAGTGGAAACCGGAAGTAGGTATCCAGATGATGAAATTTCTGCTGGACACTGCAGAGCGTCATCTCCAGAAGCCGGAAGTTGCTGAACAGTTGCTGGAAAATGATCTGTACGAACTCTGCCGAAATCAAACTGTCCAGCCCAAATTACTGGCACAACTCAAAGAGGATGATCACTTGATCCGGCAGTTGTTCCAGAGTGCCTATGCAGGTGATCTCCAAGAGGAACTACTGGAGGCGTGTGACTGGTTTGGAGAATTGGTGCTGAAAGAGTGGCTTCAAACGCTTTTAACACAAAATCCTTATTTCAAGGGTTTTGACTAAATAAGACAGTCCGACCTGTGGCGATTCACAGGTCGGACTGTTTTGCTGTCTGGGTAAAACTCTTATCTTTGATAACACTGTACTAAAACCATCCTGAAAGATGTGGCTACAAACTGCATCCCAGTGCATTACTCTGACCACATGTTCAGCCACAGTGCCGGTCGGAGCACACGGAAACAGTCCATCCGAAGAGCGACAAAGAGTAAGCGGAATGGAGCAAAAACGGCTATAAAGTATTAGAAATAATATAAAAAAGATAATTATACCTCTTTGTCTATTGCATAATAAAATTTGATATGCCTGATGTAAAAAGACTTGCCTCTCAGACTTTGCAGAGGTAAAATACCCAAAACCTTAACATGAAAAAGAGCCCTTCTGACCATGCAACTGCAGTTTTGCTGCACCTGGTCAAGAAGGGCTCTTTGACCACATGTAATACCACAGACAGCGTCGGAGTACACGGAAACAGCGGAAACAAGAGCGCCAAAAAGTAATTGCTTCGGAGTGGAAATGACTATAACAACTATAAACAACTATAAAAAATGTAAAAAATCTCTTTGGGAACAATCATGCAACTTGCAAAAAAGATCGCTAATATCCAGCCAAAAAAGAGATAATCCGCTGCGTAGAACACACCTAAATCTCCGCACTTCTTGACATCTAAATATTTCAAGCATATAATTAACGATGTTAACTAAAAGGAAGGGGCTGAAAAATGGAGTGGACAGATATGATGCATTACCAACAGCAAATGCAAAAGATTATGCGTTCCCTGTTGCCTGTGCGTAAATCCCTGCTGACTGCCAGCGAATATGAAATTTTGGCCCACCTGTATTTGCAGCCTGACCAAAACACCCCCATTTTGCTCAGCCAGAGCAGCGGTATGAAAAAAGAAGCTGTCAGCCGCTGCTTGAAATCGCTTTACGAAAAAAACTGCATATGTAAGGAGCGCCAGGCCACAGATGAGCGGAGTTATCAACTCTTTATGACTGAAACAGGTCTTGCCGAATTAAAAAAGGGATATGAAAGCATTTTGCAGCCCTTCTATGATCTGTGGCGCAGCTCCGGCGAAGATTTTGAAGCATTTATGTATTATGCAGACAGACTTGCCGCACATATTGAGAAAGGACAGGATAAAAACCGTGACCATGAGATTTTATGATGCGCTGCAGATGGACCCTTCTATATTAAAGCGGAAAATTGCAGCTTGTGATGCAAACGATGAAAAAGCATATTACTGGATCGCCATGGCAGTGCGTTCTATACTGATTGTAGCCTTTGCCATTGTATTTATCAGCCTGCTGTCCAGTGCCTTTGGCTCCGAAAACACACCTTTGGCGGTGGTAATATTCTGCATGATGCTGGGCATTCGCTTTGTTAACTTCGAATACTGTATCGGCGACTCCCTCGTAACTTTGGCTGCAGTATTGGCTATTCTGGTATTGGCGCCCAGTGCAGCAGCGGTACTTCCGACCATTTTTTTAATTCCGCTGCATTTTGCATCTTTTTTTGCCCTGCTATACATGACTACCCAGCGGCCGGAAATGGGTAACGGCGGTTTATATAGCTTCGCTTATATCTATCTGACGGGCAACCCCGTGCATGGAGAGGCCCTTATTCACCGCAGCCTTTTGGCGCTGGTGGGCTATTTGATTTGTGGTGCGATTCTATTTGCAAAACATCGTGATCAACACAAAAACACCCGTTTTTATCATGTGATGCGAAAATTTGATCTTTCTTCCCCTGTCCGCTTGTGGCAGCTGCGTATGGCTCTTGGCGTGAGCCTGGTGCTGACCGCAGGGCAGGCATTTGGTGTGGAGCGATTTATGTGGATGGGATTTGCCTGTGCGTCGCTGCTGTCCGAGTATCCCTACTCCGGCAATACATCTGTCCGTTTCTGTCAGAGGATCATAGGGGCCGTGGCAGGCTCCTGCGCATTTTTGGCGCTTTATCTGATCACACCGGAGGCTTTTCATCCGTTGATGGGACCGTTAGGCGGATTGTGTTTGGGATTTTGCACCGATTACCGATATAAAACAGCTATGAACTGCTTTGGTGCACTGATGCTGGGTACCGGGATCTATGGGCTGCAGGAAGCCGTAATTCTTCGGATTGTGGATACTTTCCTGGGAGTGGCATTCGGTCTGGTATTTGCCGCCGCTTTCCACCGGCTGGCAGCAGTCAGATTTCTCCCCTCTTTGAAAAGCGAACTATCGGATCAGGAAAGCGGAGAGTCTCTGATTCCATAAAACTGTATGGGCAATGCCCGGCGGATTCAGCATCTGACGTCGCTATCGGCACGGTGGGCGGGCTTCGGAAAGAACTGGGGAAGCTGAAGCAGCTGGTGCGGCAGACCGATGAAAGTACCATCCTCAGCTGGGCCGAAACCGAGGGCTACTCGGTGGATAACACTGTGGGCACGGATGGGCAGTACAGAAAAGCGGACATCCCGAAACACATCCAGTGCGATAACCCGTCCGTGGCCAAGATCGCCTTCTTCATACCTCGACTTTATCGATCGTTTTGAGGCGGATCCGGTGGGGGCGCTCCAGTCAGTCTGCACGCCCTTTACCCAACCGGAAGACTACAGCTGGACCATTTATGTGAAGGACAAGATGATTGAGGGCTATGGAACACCGGAACAGCTGGCGGAGTATCGGCGGCAGGAGGAATTGCGCAAGACGCCGGAAAGCAAAGCGCGCCGGTGGATGGGACCGCAAATCTTCCCCTTCTCCCACGCCGACTATGTGGATCACGCCTGGGCCGCAAGCCGCACGGCGGAAGAATTGGACACGATGGAGGGAAACCATGTCCGGGCTAAAAAATGGCTTTTTTATCCAGCGGGTGTATTCTTTGCCTCTCCCGGTCCAACCAATAGCTACTGCAATTTTTATGATAATTTTTTCAAAAATGTTTGAATGCTCTACAAATATTGCTATTTTTCTGTAAATTTGGATTGTATGCTTATCCTCTGTGTTCCTTGACCACATGTTTGCTCACAGACAGCAAAAACCGGCCCACCAGGGATGAATTTCCTGATGGGCCGGTAGTTTTGTCTCAGTTTGCTTCTCGGCTCCAGCGTTTTCTGGCTTGGAATGTGGTCATAGTCCGCTCTGGCTGGGCGATGGCTGTGTCCTCCTGTACCTCCGCCTTTGCGGTGCCCTGGTCAATCTTCACCGCTGCCCTTTGGCGCATCTCACCGGTGACATGGGAGTGGGTATTCAGGGCGATTGCGCTGGATACATGGCCCAGGATGGTGGACAGAGTCTTGATGTCCATTCCATGGTCCAGAGCGTTCGTGGCAAAAGTGTGCCTGAGATTATAAGACCAAATGTCAGGAAGTCCTGCCTCTTTCAGCAGGACTTTTATCTGCTTGTAAGCAGCGCTCGGGGGATGCTCCGGTTTCCACGAATGTGGGAAGATCCATTCTGTCAAAGCGTTTTTTCCGCGCCCAAAGTGGTGCTGAGGTGCTGGGGGACAGAGTTATCGTGCGGGTTTCAGCAGCGGTCTTGGTATCCCGGGTAGTCAACTTGCCGTTCTTCTCCTTATGGATTGTGCGGCGGATTTTCAGTGTGCTGTGGGCCTCTTCAAAGTCCTCTCACCGAGTCCGCAAATTTCACCCCGGCGCAGTCCGGTGGTCAGTTCCATGTAGAAAAAGTCACACCAGATACTGCCCTCTGAGTGGTTTCTGTGAACTTTTCCAACTGCTCATCCGTCAGCATCTTTTTGCCTTTATAGCAAAATTTGGGTGAGTCGATATCCTCTGTGGGATTTCGTGGGATGAGGCCGGTCTGTTGCGCAGTTCCCATCGCTTCATAAAACATAGCGTGAATGCCTCGGATCGTGCCGCTGGACAACCCTTCTCCCATGATTTGGTTTCCCTGACGAGCCAGTGTATCATACAACTTCTGAATATCTTTCCCTGTGACATAGGAGCTGATCCCTTTTCCGGGTACGCTCTGGTTCCGCTTCATGCCGTGCTTGTCGATGTAGGATGTGTTTTCAACTGCGATGAGCTGCTTACCCATCGACTTTGTGATATGTTTTACCACCCATTAAATGAATGTTCCTTGGGGTGCCGCCATGCGGTTGCCCACCCAAAGTGCCGGAAAACCGGTCTGGGCGTCAGTTTGTACTCACTGGACAGTGACATATCCAGTACCTCTGCCGCAGTCCGACTGCATTCAGCTGGGGAAGCTGGTTTGGCCCCACACCGCTCCCGGCCAGAATGTGGACACGGTGATCGCTTTGCTCCACCAACTGCATTAGAAGGGGGAGACCTTCCGGGGCGGTGGCCTGCTGCCCGGAGGTATAGATGGTGTCAAATCCCAGAGCTGCGCTGTTTCCATCGCCTCGAAGGGATCGCGGCAGAGGTCAGAGAGTCCACACATACTTCCAGAAGATGTTCCATATGAATGCCTCCTGTATGGATATTTTTTTATTATAGAGAATGGGCCGCAAAATGCAAAGGCAGCGTTCGAAGGCATCCCGCCATTGATACTTTGTCTATGTATCTTGTGTGAACATTTGCTATATAATTTTCAAAATGACTTGAACAAATATTCTGCCTTGTGTATACTGAAGAGGAAATGGACCGGCAGAAGGAATTAACTGCCGGATCAAATAGAAGCAGGGGGCGGCGATGGAACAGAGTCAAAAAAGAAAAGATATCATTAAGGTGGCAAAGCTCTATTACTACGGGAACCTCTCTCAGGAACAGATCGCAAAACTGTTGGGGCTGTCCCGGCCCAAGGTCTCTCGTATGCTGACGGAGGCACGGCAGCTGAACATCGTGCAGATCTCCGTACGGGACCCCAATCTCTCCTATGAGGAACAGGAAGAGAAGCTTCGCCACAGATTTGGCCTGGAATATATCCGGATCGTTCCCAGCGGGACGACCGACGAGATCTCCAAGAAAAACGTGGGACATGCTGCATCGGACTTTCTCAACAGCCGCATTGAGGAGCACACCAAAATCGGCATCTCTTGGGGGACGACCCTGTGCGCCTTTGTGCGGGAGTTTCAGGCGAAGGCTCCGGCACCCAATGCCAAGGTGGTGCAGATGGTGGGGGGGATGTATAGCCAGAGCCTCAATATTGACGGGAGGGAGCTGGTGAAAACTCTGTCTTCCAAGCTCCAGTGCGAACACAGCCTGCTGCAGGCACCGCTGCTGGTGCGCAATCCTGTGCTGCGAGAGCTGCTGATGCAGGAGCCGTCCGTGATTGAACACAACACCCATATCCGTACGCTGGACATTGCCTTCGTTGGCTTAGGCCACTCCTACGACTTTTATAAAGACTCCATCACTTATCGGGCGGAATATATGGAGGAGGCAGAGGCACGCCGCCTCCATGAGATGGGTCTGGTGTGCGATATCTGCGGCCATCAGCTGCTGGAGGATGGCACAGAACCGGACACCTTCCTGCGCAGCCGTGTGGTGGGGATCACTCTGGAGGAGCTGCACAGGGTCCCGCTGGTGGTGGGACTTTGCGCTGGACACCGGAAGGCACAGTCCATCCTTGCCGCACTGCGGGGAAACCATATCAACGGATTGATTTTAGATGAAGTGGCGGCGATCTCTCTGATCGCAGCGGCGGGGCTTTCATGAAAAATTTAATACAGAAAAAGAAACAGGCGAGAGACAGATGTCTCCCGCCTGCTTTTTTCTGTTGGGGGTCACTTCTTTTGAATAGGACCTGGATCAGTACAGCGTATATCCGCCATCCACTACGATTTCCGCACCGGTGACATAGGAGGAGGCGTCACTGGCCAGATAGATGACCGTGCCGGATAGTTCATAGGGATCGGCAAAGCGGCCCATGGGGATCCGCTCCAGCCAGATGGGGTGACAGTCCGTCCACTGCTTGGCCATTTCCGTCATGTGGTAGCCGGGGCTGATGCAGTTGACCCGAACGCCGCCGGGCGCCAGCTCACAAGCCAGGGTTCTGGTCAGGGAGAGCACTCCACCCTTGGTGGCGGCGTAGTAGGTGGCCTTCTGGGGCCCATTGTAGATATGGGCGGACATGGAGCACATATTGATAATAGAGCCGGAACCCTTGGCCAGCATGATCTTGGCAGCCTCCTGGCAGCAGTAGATCACACCGTTGAGGTTTACATCCACATGATGGCGGATGTCGGCAGGGTCCAGCTTCACCAGGTCGTCGGCAATATTGGCGATACCGGCGTTGTTGAAGAGAATATCCACGGTGCCAAAAGCGTTCACCACGTCCCGGAACAGCTTCTTCACATCTTCCACATCTTCTACACAGCACTTGAGACCCAGAGTCTTTGCGCCGGTCTTCTCTGCTGCGGCCGCAGCGGCGGCTTGGGCGCTTTCCAGTGTGGTAGCGGTAAATACGACGGCAGCGCCTGCCTCGCACAAGCCGGTGGCGGTGGCATTGCCGATTCCCCGGGAAGAGCCGGTGACAATGGCCACCTTCCCATCCAGCTTAAACCGATCTAAGTATCCCATAGCGATCCTCCTTTTTTCCTCTTGCTGTCTTCAAGCGGTTACTTCATTTCCACCAATTCAAAGATTGCGCCGTCTTTTTTAACAAAAGCAAAGTAAAAGGGACCAAAGTCTGTCTTCGGCATCAACACCTCGTCCACCTCCGCCTGAGCGGCCTCAATGGAATCCACCTCCGCCGCTATGTGAGGCGCATAGTGGATGCTCTCCGGGAACCTGGCATCCGGAAGAAAGCGGACATACTCCATCTGGAAGGGAGACTGATCCGGCGGCAGGAAATAGATGCCCCAGTCCTCCAGCAGCTGCTCACCGGGGAGAGAACGAGTGGTGGGTACACCTACATGCAGAAATTTCTTCAGTTGCATATTGTTCCTCCTTACTTTTTGGTCGTTTTATGCTCAAGACGCCGTTTTTGTACAGAACAGCGTCAGAAAGCGGCTGTTCTCATCAAAAGACACCTCCAGCGTCCAGGGCCTCGTAAGCCTGGGTATAGCGGCGGTAGAGATCCTCATAAATCTCATGGACAGCAGGGTCAGGCGTATAGCGCCGCTCCACCTGTACCATGCGCTTCACCGCCTGTTCCAGATCCGGGAAGAGGCCGCAGCCCACGCCGGCACAGATGGCCGCGCCCAGAGCGGCAGCGTCCTTTACCGCCAGGGTTTCGCAGGGGATGCCGTACATATCCGCCTGAATCTGGTTCCACACCGCTGACTTGGTGGCGCCTCCCACGATCCGTACCTTCTGGAAGGCCACACCGCAGCCGCTGAGGCTCTGCAGAATATCCTTCTGCTCCAGGGTGATGCCCTCTACGCAGGCCCGTGCCATGTCCGAGCGGGTGTGGCGCAGGGTGAGGCCCAGAATGCAGCCTCGGGCTTCGGCGTTCCAGCGGGGGGCGGCACTGCCGGCAAAAAAGGGCAGCATCAGCAGCCCGTTGGCCCCTGCAGGGGTCTGAGCAATCATTTCGTTAAGCCTGTCGTAAACTGCCTCGCCGTACTGCTGCCACTCCAAAGCGGCGATTTCGTTCCGGAACCAGCGGAACACTCCCGCCGCTGCGTTCTGCAGTCCTTCGAAGGTCCACAGGCCGTGGGAGGCGTGGTGAGTAATCATGGCCTGCCCCTTGGGGTCCCGGTAGAACCGGTCCAGCAGCACTGTGGCCAGTCCCCCTGTGCCGATGGAAACGGACACATCACCGGGAGCGACTACGCCGGCACCCAGGGCGGCGCTGTTCTGATCCCCGATGCCTACGCAGAGAGGCGTTCCTTCCCGCAGCCCGGTTTGGGCCGCCGCCTCAGAGGACAGGCTGCCCACCGGAGTTCCGGCAGGGAGTACCTGGGGGAAGAGGTGAGGGGAGAGGCGGAAGGCGTCCAAAATCTCCCGGCTATGGCAGAAACTGCGGCTGTCCCAAGTGCCCCAGAAAGTGGCGTCAGGCTCGTCGGCATAAAAGTCCTCCACTCCCAGGGCGTGAAGGATCACCTCCTGCAGCTGCAGCACCCGGGTTGTCTTGCTCCAGATATCCGGGGCCTTCTCCCGGGTGTGGAGAAGCTTTGGAAGCACCCAAGTGGGCGCCAGGGGCATGCCGGTGATGGTGTAGTAGCGCTCCCGTCCCAGGGCGGCGGCAATTTCTTCCACTTGCTCTGTGGCCCGGTTGTCCAGCCAGGAGATCATCTTGATAGGCTGTCCGGCGCTGTCTGCCAGCACAGTGCAGCTGCGCTGCGCGGAGACGGAGATCCCAGCAATGTGTCCCGATTCTGCTCCCAGGCGCTCCGTTACTGCCCGACAGCAGGAGAACACTGCCCGGATCAGCATTTTGCAGTCCTGCTCCACCCAGTTAGGGGCAGGATAGGTGCAGACATACTCCTCATAAGCCGTGGCTGCCACCTTTCCGTCGGTGTCAAAAGCGATCGCTTTGGTTCCTGTGGTCCCCACGTCAATTCCAAGCAATAATTCCTGTCCCATGGCGGCCTCCTTCTACTGTATATAGCAATTCTGCACAGACAAAAGCGGTGATTTCTTGCTTTCTTGGTGTAATCCAACAAGAGCATACCATGATGCGTCCCGCATTGCAATGCAATTTCTTCTATTGATGAACAACTGTTCAATTTTGCTTTTTAAAACAAAGCAAAATTCTTTTCCTTTTTTGAGGCTTTTAAAATTTATTAACTTGAGGCATGCAAAAATGAACAATTGTTCAATGTAATAGAAAATTTATATTGACATTTGTTCTGACGAGTGATTCAATAAATGGCAGGAAACGGGAAAAAATTGTGCAAAACATCCAAATTATTCTTTGCTTCGTGCGGAGAACCCGTTGTACAGTCACCAGGAGAAAATCTCAGATCAAGAAAGGAAGAGAGTGACATGTCAGCCAGCAAACTGATTCTCTGCGTATGCGGAGCCGGAATCAACACATCACTGAACGCCAAAAACAGAATCATGGATCACTTGTTAAAGGAGGGGGTAACGGATATTGAGGTAGTTCACGCCATGATCGGGGACATCGGTCCCTACAAGGGGAGAGAGAACATGGTGGTGGTCTGGATGACCAAAATCGACCCCACCTTTGGCTCTCCTGCGGTGCAGGGCCTGCCCTTCATGATCGGCTCGAAGAAAGCCAAGGAGGCGCTGATTCAGGAGATTCTGCAGAAAATGGATGAGATCTATGTTCCATAACAACAAGAGGTAAGAGAAACAGGAGAAATAAGGAGAGAAGAGTATGGAAAACATTGCTTCTGCCATTGCTGGCGTATTGGGAAATCTGGGAAGCTCTGTTCTGGTGGCGCTGGTCATGTTCATTCTGGGCATCTGCTTCCGGGCGGGGTTCAGCAAGAGTCTGCGGGGCGGTTTGTACGCCGGTATCGGTCTTGCCGGACTGAGCGTCATCGTCAACGCCTCCACAGAAGTACTTACCCCGGCCATTCAGGCCTTTGCGGAAAACTTTGCCACCGATATGACGGTGACCGATGTGGGCTGGGGCAGCTCCGGCATCGCCTTTGCCTGGCCCGGACTGGCCTTTGTCATTCTGGGAACCCTGGTCATCAACATACTGATGATCGTTTTGAAGCTCACCAAGACCATGTGGACGGATATCTGGAGCATCTGGCACGGCAACGTGCTGGGCGGCATGGTGTGGGCGCTCACCGGAAATGTGACGCTGGGCGTACTGGCCGGCGTGATCTTCCTGGCCATTGGTTCTGTGGTGGCGGACATTACCGCCAAAGATTATCAGGAGTTCAATGACATGCCCGGCATTGCCGTGCCCTGCACCACCTCCTTCCTGGCGCTGTTTGCCAAGCCCTTTAACTGGGTCATTGAGAAGATCCCTGGTATCAACAAGATCAACGCCTCCCCGGAGAACATCCGCAAAAGAATGGGCATCTTCGGCGAGCTGGGCGTGATGGGTACGGTGATCGGCTGCGTGATCGGCCTTCTGGCCCGCTATTCCTACGGCGCGGTGCTCCAGCTGGGCATCAGCATCGGCGTTTTGATGGTGTTCCTGCCCAAGACGGTGTCCGTGCTCTGCGAAGGCGTCATCCCCATTGCCAACGCCATCATTGAAGTGGTACAGGACAAGTTCGGCGACCGGGAGCTGTATGTGGGCGTGGACTGCGCCGCTCTGCTGGGCCATCCCTCTGTCATGGCCTCTGCGGTGATCCTCTACCCCCTGATCGTTCTGCTGGCAGTGATCCTGCCCGGCAACAAGATGCTGCCCATTGCATCTCTGGCCATCGTCCCCTATTGGTGCGGTGCTGTGGCGCCCCAGCTGAAGGGCAACGTGTTTCGGATCGTGCTGTTTGTGCTGGTGTGGACCATTCCGGTCTTCCTGCTGGCTTCGGCCCAGGCGCCTCTGCACACCCTGACCATGGGAAATCTGGGCCTTGCCGATCCCGCGGTTGTCAATTCCAGCTTTGACATGGGCGGCGATCCGCTGGGCGCTCTGATCATCTGGATCTTCGGCCTGTTCCAATAACGGCATTGCGATTTTCGCCCTCAGGCTGCGTACAGCGGCCTGGGGGCGGTAAAAGAAAATGAGGGAAATACCATGATACAAAGCGACAAGAATCTGATCTTACTGCATCCCCAGGTAAAGGACCGCCAGGAGGTGATCCGCCAGCTGTGTAAACTTCTGGAGGAGCAGGGTTGTGTGGGACCTTCCTACTGCCAGGCGGTGCTGGACCGGGAGGAGCAGTATCCTACAGGTCTGCCCAGTGAGGGCGCCGTGGCAGCGATCCCCCACGCTCTCTCCAAGGACGTGCAGAGAACGGCGGTAGCGGTAGCGGTGCTGAAGGACCCGGTCATCTTTCGGAATATCTCGGATTATGAGGAGGAGTTGGAGGCGAAGCTGGTGTTTCTGCTGGCCAACGCAGAGGGAGCTGGGGATCATATGGACACGCTGCAGGACCTGATGGGTTATATGTCCCGGCCGCAGCTGCTGCTGGATCTTCGGAACGCAGAGAGTGCCGACGCCGTGGCGGAGATCCTGGCCCGGGCAGATTCCTATCCCGAGGAGTAGAAAGGGGGCGGGGGACGGTGCAGAAGAAGGTGCTGATCGCCGGCGGACTGTGCGGGACCACCATGCTGATGGCAGGGGAGAAGCTGACAGAACGCTGCCGGCAGGAGGGAATTTCCCTGCAGGTCACCATCCAGAACCTGTGGGAGACCACCTATGTGGCGGGGCGGTATGATCTGATCGTGGAGATGTTCCCCTTCTTCCAGGATCAGCCCTGTCCGGTGCTCTCAGGAAAGCCGTTTATCAGCCATGTGGGGGAGAAAGCCTTGGTGGAGCAGGTGGTAAAGCTGCTCTGTGGAGGCGGCCTTTCGGAGGTAGTGTGATGCTGTATTTTGATTATGCCGCCACCACGCCGGTAGACGCACAGGTCATCGACGCCATGGCGCCCTATTTTACGGAGTCCTTCTATAACGCGTCCGCTCTGTATCAGGGCGGGAGGAAGGCCAGACAGGCTGTCCAGAAGGCCCGGAGCCAGGTGGCACAGCTGCTCGGAGCAAAGCCGGAGGAACTGCTGTTTACCTCCGGCGGAACAGAAGCGGACAACACAGCGATCATCGGAGGGGCGTTGGCTGCCAGGGCGAAGGACCCAAGACGCAGGCGGGTCCTCTTCTCCGCGGTGGAACATCACGCGGTGGGAGAGAGCTGTCGCTTTCTGGAGACCTTGGACTTTGAAGCGGTGGAGCTGCCGGTGGACAGCCGGGGCCGCCTGCTGCCGGAGACGCTGGCACAGCAGGTGGGGGAGGATACGGCGCTGGTGTCGGTGATGTGGGTCAACAATGAGATCGGCACCATCCAGGAGATCCCCCGGCTGGCGGAGATTGCCCACCGGGCGGGGGCGCTGTTCCACACCGATGCAGTGCAGGCGGTGGGGACCCAGCCGCTGTGCTTTCAGGACAGCGGCGTGGATTTGATGAGTGTTTCCGCCCACAAGATCTACGGCCCAAAGGGCTGCGGTGCGCTGGCGGTCCGCACAGGTATAGAGATCACGCCCCTGCTCCGCGGCGGACAGCAGGAGTCTGGACGGCGGGGCGGCACGGAAAATGTTCCCGCCATCATAGGCTTTGGCAAGGCGGCCCAGCTGCTGCTGGAGCGCCGGGAGGAGGACGTCCAAAGGATGCAGGAGAGAAAGATGCGGGTGCTGTCGGCCCTTTGCGGGGAGGACGTCCTCTGCAACAGTCCTCTGGACTGCACCGCGCCTTCCATTTTGAATCTTGCATTTCGGGATGTGGAGGCGGAGGGAATGCTGTTTTGTCTCGACCGGGAAGGAATCTGCCTGTCCATGGGCGCCGCCTGCAACAGCAAAAGCGTGGAGCCCTCCCATGTGATCCGGGCTATCGGCCTTCCGCCCGCCTACGAGAGAGGCTGTCTGCGCATCTCCTTCGGCAGGGGGCAGAGCGAAGAGGACTGCGACCTTCTGACAGAGAAGATCCTGCGGTTTTGCGCCATCCTTCGAAGATAAGAGAACACGACGGAAATAAATCATTGGGCATAGCCCAAGGAGAGGAACCGATATGTTGGTAAACAGCAAGCAAATACTGGAGGACGCCAAAGCCAATGGGTACGGCGTACCCGCTCCGGATTTTTTTGATCTGGATTCCGCCCGCTGCTTTGTAGAGGTAGCGGAGGAGCTGCGGCGTCCCATCATTCTGTCCTTTGCCCAGGTCCACTGCGGCATGGGACTGCTGTCTCTGGAGGAGGCGGCCTGGATCGGCAGGCACTTTGCCCGGAAGACCCAGGTCCCCATTGTGCTGCACCTGGATCACGGCACCGACGAGGCGTTTTTGAAGGAGGCCATCGACCTGGGCTTCACCTCAGTCATGCTGGATGCCTCCATGCAGAGCTTTGAAGAAAATGTGGAGCGTACCGGCGCCATGGTGGAATATGCCCATGCCCGTGGCGTAACGGTGGAGGCGGAGATCGGCCATGTGGGAACCGGCGCCAACTATGACAGCTATGAGAACTCTGACAGTGTCTATACCACGGTGGAGGAGGCAGTGGCCTTTGTCCGGCAAACGGGGGTGGACTCCCTGGCGGTATCCATTGGCACAGCCCACGGCGCCTACAAAAACGCCAGACAGCCGGTGCTGAATTTCCAGCGCCTCCATGAGCTGGGCAAGGCGGTGCCGGTGCCCCTGGTGCTGCACGGCAGCTCCGGCTCCGGCGAGGAGAATCTCCGCCGCTGTGCTGCAGAGGGTATCGCAAAGGTCAATGTGCTGACAGATTTCTTTGTCGGCGCCATGGCGGAGATCGAAAAGGTCGGTCCTGCCACCTACCTGGAGCTGAAGGCGGCCGCCGATGCGGGCATGAAAAATATGCTGCGCCGGTGCTTCGCCATCTATCAGCCATAAACAGCAGAGGGGAGCAGCGGTATGAAAAGAACCATTCGCACACCGTTTTTTGTAATCAATCCCAAGTCCTATCTCTACGGAGCCGGCAGTGTGGCCCTGGCAAAAGCGGCCGAGCGGCTGGCTGTGGAGTATGACGTGGATATCTTCTTTACTGCCCAGGCGGTAGATCTGCCGGCGGTGCGCCGGGAGACGGAGCGGCTGATCGTGACGGCCCAGCACATGGATGGTCTCACGCCGGGCCGCGGCATGGGTCATGTGCTGCCGGACGCCCTGGCGGAAGCGGGAGTGGAGGCGGTGTTCCTCAACCATGCGGAGCATCCCATGACCATCAGTCAGTTGGGTTCCGCCATGGCCCGAGCCGATGAACTGGGCCTTCTGACCATCGTGTGCGCAGATACCCAGGAGGAGGCGGCGGCCATCGCCGCGTTTCACCCTGACATCATGGTCTGTGAGCCCACCAGCCTCATCGGTACAGGTAAGGTGAGCGGCAGCGACTATATGCATCAGACCAATGACGCGGTACGGGCGGTGTCCCCCGGCACACTGGTGCTGCAGGCGGCGGGCATCAGCACCGGCGACAATGTGTATCAGGCCATCCTGTCCGGTGCGGACGGCACCGGCGCCACCAGCGGCATCGTGGCCGCAGAAGATCCCGCAGCGGCCATGACAGAGATGATCAAGGCCCTTGTAAAGGCGAGGGATGCACAGGTATAATGGAGGAAAAGTCAATGAAAGTGTTCCATGACATCGTGGTGGTGACATCCAACGGCTGCCGGCCCACCTACCACAACATTACAGACAAGATCCGCCAGATCATTGCCGACAGCGGCGTGAAAAACGGCATCTGCGTGGTCCAGTCCCAGCACACCACCTGTTCGGTGATCTTTGAGGAGTTCGTTCACGATACAGACTACAACGGAGACGAATTTCTGCAGGTGGATCTCAACCGGATCCTGGACCGGGTCGTGCCCCGGGAGCTGACAGAGAATATGGACTACCGGTATCCCGGTCCCAAGCATGTGGATTTCCTCATGAGTCTCAACAGCCCGGAGTTTCCGGCGGACCCGGGGACCATCCTCAACGGGGACGCCCACATTCGTGGCTCCCTCTTCGGGGCCAGCGAGACCTTCGTACTGCGGGAGGGAAAGCTGCAGACGGGGTCGGTGGGATCCATCTACTTTGTTGACTGGGATCAAAACCGGGTGCGTGACCGGAAGTGTCATGTAATGGTGCTTGGAGAATAAACAGACAGGGAGGATATGTGAGTATGACTTCGAGAGAGCGTGTGGAAGCTGCACTGGCCCATCGGGAACCGGATCAGGTGCCGGTAGATCTCTGGGGCAGCGCCAGCCGTATCAATACAGAGCTGTACATGGCAGTGGCCAAGGAACTGGGCATCGATCCGGAAAAGACCGGACGGCTTATTCGGCCCGGTTCGGATACCCAGTATGAGGACTACGCCCTGGCCGATGCCCTGGGCAGCGATTTCCGCCACATCAATATTGGAAAGCCTAAGGGCTTCAAGTCCTACAAGGATGAGAACGGCTATGTCATCGATGAGTGGGGCGTGGGGCGCTCTCTGGTGGGACTCTATCCCACCATTGTCAAACACCCTCTGAAGGATGCCACCCTGGATGACCTGAAGGCCTTCCAGGTGCCAAACGCCGAGGACCCCGGCCGCATTGAGGGCCTGGGGGAGCTGGCCCGGCACTACTATGAGGACACGGACAAGTATGTCACTGCCTGCTCCGCCCACTCCGGCCAGGTGTTTGATATCTGCCAGTATCTGCGGGGAACAGAGGACTTCCTTGTGGACCTTTATGAGGAGGAGGACTTTGCCCGCCTGATGATCGATAAGGTGACGGATTATCTGATCCGCCTGAATCTCTACTATCTGGAGCCCATCGCCCCCTACATCGGGTGGGTGGAGTTCACCAGTGACTTCGGCGCCCAGCACGCCTCCTTCATCTCCCCCCAGATGTTCCGGGAGTTCTTCCGGGAGCCCTACATGCGCATTTTCTCCGCCATCAAGGAGAAGTACCCCCATCTGAAGATCTTCCTCCACTCCTGCGGCAGCGTCAACGATCTCATTGAGGAATTTATTCAGTGCGGCGTGGATGTGATGAACCCTATCCAGCCGCTGTGCAAAAACATGGACAGCGCCGCACTGAAGGCCCGATATGGAGACCGCGTCACCTTCCATGGCGCCATTGATATCCAACAGGCCATCAACGGCTCGCTGGATGAGGTCCGCGACGAGGTGATCAAGCGAGTCCAGGCCCTGGGTCACGGCGGCGGCTATATCCTGTCTCCCGCCAATCATATCCAGCGCAACGCACCGGTGGAAAATGTCATCGCCATGTTCCGCTATGCAAAGGAGTACGGACGGTATCCGCTGTAAAGAGGAGAGACGGGGGAATGGGAGCTGCTCCTGTTCCCCTGTCCTGCTGTGACGGGACCGGATGACAAGGAAGGAGAAGACTATGCGAGAATTTACCTATCAGATCAAAGACCAGGAGGGAATCCACGCCCGTCCTGCCGGTCAGCTGGTAAAGCTGGCTCAGGGATTTGCCAGTGATGTGACCATTCGCCGGGGAGAGCGGTCGGTCAGCGCCAAGAAACTCTTCGCCCTGATGGGCATGGGGATCAAGCAGGATGAGGTGGTTACCGTCACTGTGTCCGGCGCGGATGAAGAGGCCGCACTGACGGCGCTGGAGACGTTTTTCCGGGAACAGCTCTGAGAGGAGGGGGAGAAGCGTGGTACAGCTGCAGGGAAAAGGGACCGGCGGAGGCGTAGCGGTCGGTTCGGTGTATCTTCTCCGGAAAGGGGAGGGGCAAATCCCCATGCATCGGACGGAGGATCCAGCGGGTGAGCTGCGGCAGCTGGAGGCGGCGCTGCAGACCGCCAGGGGGCAGCTGGGGCGGCTGTATGAGTCCGCCCGGGAGCGGGCGGGAGAGGAGAGCGCCCAGGTGTTCCAGATCCACCAGATGATGCTGGAGGACGAGGACTATCTGGAGGCCATCCGCGACGCTGTGACCCAGGAGGGCTGCAATGTCCAGTGGGCGGTCAGCAAGGCGTCTCAGATGTTTTCCCAGATGTTTTCCAGTATGGAGGACGCCTATATGCGGGAACGGGCTGCCGATGTGGAGGATATTTCCCGGCGCCTTCTCCGGATCTTGTCCGGGAGCGGCGACGCTGGGATACGGTTTGATGCGCCGGTCATTCTGGCGGCGGAGGATCTGTCCCCCAGTGAGACGGTGCAGCTGGATCAGGAGAAGATTCTGGCCTTTCTCACGGAAAAGGGCTCGGATAATTCCCACACAGCTATTCTGGCCCGCACCATGGGGATCCCGGCTGTGGTAGGCGTCTCCGGACTGCTAAAGGCGGTGGAGCAGGGCATGGAGGCGGGAGTCGATGGCGACAGCGGCGCCGTATGGCTCTCGCCGGACAGCGTTGTGCTGGAGACCCTGGGGGAGAAGGCGGCGCTGCAGAAAGAGCAGAAGCGGCGGCTGGCCCGGCTGCGCGGGCTTCCGGCGCAGACACAGTCGGGGCGGCGGATGATGCTCTATGCCAATATCGGCGGGGTGGAGGATGTCCAGGCTGCGCTATCTAACGACGCGGAGGGCGTAGGGCTATTCCGTACAGAGTTCCTCTATCTGCAGAGCCGGACCTATCCCACAGAGGAGGAGCAGTTTGCAGTCTACCGGAAGGTGGTTCAGGGTATGGACGGCCGGAGAGTGATCTTCCGCACGCTGGATATCGGCGCGGATAAGCAGGCGGACTACTTCCAGCTGGAGGCCGAGGAGAACCCGGCCATGGGGGTCCGGGCTATCCGCATCTGTCTGGAGCGGCCGGATCTGTTCCGTACGCAGCTGCGGGCCATTTACCGGGCCGGCGCCTATGGGCCTGTGGGAATCATGTTCCCCATGATCACCTCCCTGTGGGAACTGCAGGAGGCAAAAGCCCACTGCGAGGCTGTCAGGCAGGAACTGATAGAGGAGGGGATCCCAGTGGCGGAGAAGGCAGAGATCGGCGTGATGATTGAAACGCCTGCTGCCGCCCTGATCAGTGGGACGCTGGCGGCCCATGTGGATTTCTTCTCCATTGGTACCAATGATCTGACCCAGTATACCCTGGCGCTGGACCGGCAAAACAGCAAAGCCGGGCGGTTTTACGACCCACATCATCCGGCGGTTCTGGAACTGATCCGCATCAGCGCGAAGGCCGCCCATGAGGGCGGCGCCTGGTGTGGGATTTGCGGCGAACTTGCGGCGGATTTGTCGCTGACGGAGCAGTTTTTGGACTGGGGGATCGACGAGCTTTCGGTGAGCCCTGGTGGGATTCTGCCTTTGAAGGAGACTATTCGGTCTCTTCCGTGACCTGGAAAAGCCTGTACAGAAGAAAAGGAAATTCCACCGGCTTGGCCGTGAACTGTCCCAGATCGTGCGGACAGCGTATGGATATAGACGGCGTAATGCCGTATCTTTGAGTCAACTCAAAATGTACTTATGGGGCGTATTGAGCACCCTGGTCTCTGTGGAGCTGCACCTCCACAGAGACTCTCTTTTTCTCTCACTTCATGGCCAGGCAGACGGTGACTGAAACCAGTTTTTGCTGTGTGTTTCTCTCTGCCGGTATGGCCTTGATCTCAGGCAGCAGAACTTGAACGTGTGTGTAATTTCATTTTTTCATGCCCCCCTGATGCAGTCTGTTTTCTACATCAGGGGTGCTTTTGTCGCTGTCCGTTTTTACCGGAACTGTTCGCATTCCTACCAGGGGTGCTTTCTTGTACTGCCCGCACAACCCGGGGAAGCTCGGTTTGAAATTCCCTCTATACTGTGTATTACTTGGTTTACAGACACGGTATAAGGGAATTTTTGCGGTTTACACCGCCGCTTTTGCCAAAATAGGACTGACTATTTTGGAAAATTTGTCTCTTGACAGAATTTGGAAAATTTATATAATAAATTTAGAATAATTCTAAAAACGGTGTTGAGTAGTGTGACTAAGTATGGAAAGAAAATTTTAGAGATTGTAAGTTCCTCCCGCAGTCATATGACGGCTGAGGAAATTTTTGAGGCGCTTCGACAGACCTATCCAGCTGTGGTGTTAGCTACCGTGTACAATAACCTCAATCGCCTGTGGCAGGAGGATCTGATCCGCAAGGTATCAGTGGAGGGAATGCCCGACCGGTATGATCATATCAAACGCCACGATCACCTGGTGTGCAAGGGGTGCGGCAAACTGGTGGACATTGATCTGGGTGACCTTACCGCACAGCTGGAAAAGCAGGCTGGAATGGCTATTTTGTCATATGATCTGAAATTGACCTATTTGTGTGAGGACTGTCAAAAGAAAATGAAAAGGAAAGGAATGTGAGGAAACTGAACCATTTGCCTTTATCGATCCGCGTCCCCATCGAGGCGGACAACCCCAGCATCGTTCGCTGGGAGGAAAAGTGTATCCGCTGTGGTAAGTGCAAAGAGGCCTGTGCCAACCTGATGGGGGTACACGGAACTTACATATTGGAAGAGACGGGCGGGAAGGCCATCTGTATCTACTGCGGCCAGTGCGCCAATGTTTGCCCGGTGGACAGCATCACCGAGCGGGATGAAGCTTCCCAGGTGCAAAAGGCCATTGCCGACCTTAAGAAAGTGGTGGTAGTTAGTACCTCTCCCGCTGTCCGCGCCTCTCTTGGCGAGGAGTTCGGTATGGAGCCCGGCGCTTTTGTGGAGGGAAAGATGGTGGCCCTGCTCCGAGCTCTGGGTGTGGACTATGTGCTGGATACCAACTTCGCCGCTGACCTGACCATTGTGGAGGAGGCCAGTGAGCTGATCCGCCGCATTAGAGAACAGGACCGCCCCCTGCCTCAGTTCACCAGCTGCTGCCCCGGTTGGGTACACTTCGCTGAGATCTATGCCCCGGAACTGCTGCCGCACTTGTCTACCGCCAAAAGCCCCATTGGGATGCAGGGTCCTACGGTGAAGACCTATTTTGCCAAGCAGATGGGCCTGGACCCCCGGCAGATCGTCCATGTTGCCCTGACACCCTGTACGGCCAAGAAGTTTGAGATCCGCCGGGAAGAGATGCATGCCGCCGCCGATTACCACGGCATCGAGGGAATGCGGGACACGGATCACGTCATTACTACCCGGGAACTGGCCCGGTGGGCCAAGACAGCCGGAATTGACTGGAGCGCCCTGGAGGACTCCGCCTATGACTCCCTGATGGGTAAGGCCTCAGGGGCGGGGGTCATCTTCGGCAACACCGGTGGAGTGATGGAGGCTGCTCTGCGTACCGCATATGAATACCTCACTGGTCAGGCAGCGCCCCAGACTTTGCTTCAGCTCAGTCCTGTCCGGGGCTATGAAGGGGTGCGGGAGGCCCAAGTGGAAATCGGGGCGCTAACGCTGCAGGTGGCCGTGGTTTACGGCACCGCCAACGCCCGCACATTCCTCCAGCGGATGAAAGAAAGCGGAAAGCAGTACCATTTTGTGGAGGTCATGGCCTGTCCCGGGGGTTGTATCGGCGGCGGCGGACAGCCAAAGGATCTGATGAAAAACGCCGATGAGATCCGTAAGAGCCGCATTGCCGCGCTCTATCAGCGGGACGGCTCCATGACCCTTCGCGCCAGCCATGATAATCCGGAAATCAAAGAGGTCTACGAAGCCTTTTACGGACAGCCGCTTAGCCAGCTGGCCGAACGGATGCTTCACACCACCTACCAAGACCGAAGTGGACTCATACATCAGAAGGGAGGAATTCCTGTGAAAAAATGGGCCTGTGGAATCTGCGGGTATATCTATGATGAGGCAAAGGAGGGCAGGGCCTTTGAAGCTCTGCCGGAGAACTGGGTATGTCCTCTGTGTGGGGCGGACAAGAGCGCTTTTTCCCCTCAGCAGCCCTCAAGCGAGGCCAAGGCACAGCCCGCCCCCATCCACCATATTGGCGAGATGCGGCAGCTGTCCGCCGGGGAGCTGTCCGCTGTATGCTCCAACCTGGCTCGTGGGTGCGAGAAGCAGTACCACGAGAAGGAGGCCGCCCTGTTCCGGGAGATTGCGGACTATTTGTCCGCCGCTCAGCCTCCGGTTTCCGATCCCAGCCTGGATAAGCTGATGGAACTGATCCGGCAGGATCTCAGCCAAGGTTATCCCGAGCTGAATGCCATCGCTGCGGCTGCTGGAGACCGAGGCACTCAGCGGATCTGTGTTTGGGGAGAAAAGGTCACCCGGATGCTGGATTCCCTGCTGAACCGCTATCAAAAGGATGGGGAAGCCTTTTTGAGAGATACCCAGGTATGGGTCTGTACTGTCTGTGGATTTATCTATGTAGGTGACAATGCCCCCCAACTCTGCCCGGTATGTAAGGTCCCGGCATGGAAATTTGAAAAAATAGAAGGGAGAGGCTGAACCATGAAACAAGTAGCAGTACGAAATCTGCGGTTATGTACCAAGGACTGTCTGTGCCTGTATGTATGTCCCACAGGGGCAACTGATACGGAAAACAGCGTCATTGATGTGGATAAATGCCTGGGCTGCGGCGTATGTGCCGATGCCTGTCCCAGCGGTGCTATTTCCATGGTCCCAACGGAATATCCCCCGCAGCAGAAAAAGAGCCAGGCTGTAGTGGCCCAGGCCAATCATATGGCTGGTAACAAGGCAGACCAGGAGAACATTGCCCGGCAATTGGCGGAAAATACAGATAAAGACGGCCTTTACCGGCTGATGAAAGCTGCCGAAAAATCTGTTCGCTTGGTCAATGAAGATCTGCTCCGGGAGGCTGGCTATATGCTTCCTCAGAGCGCCAACGCCCATCAGCTGCTTCAGAGCTTTGTGGATGCGCCGCCCGCTCCCGATTTTCCTGTCCATGCGGCAAAAGAATTGTTGGGGCGTGTTCCCTGTAATGAGACGGTATCAAAAGGAGAAAAAAAGGTTATGAAAAAGTGGAAATGCAAAGTGTGCGGATATATTCACGAAGGCGACAGTGCCCCGGAGTTCTGCCCCATCTGTAAGCAGCCCGCCTCCGCCTTTGAACTGATTGAAGAGGCCCCCGTCAAGAGCACGAACAAGTACGCCGGTACCCAGACCGAGAAGAACCTGGAGGCTGCTTTTTCCGGAGAGTCCCAGGCCCGGAACAAGTATACCTACTTCTCCTCTGTGGCCCAGAGCGAGGGGTACGAGCAGATCGCAGCGTTGTTCCTGAAGACAGCGGAAAACGAGAAAGCCCATGCTAAAATGTGGTTTGAGGAGCTGCATGGTGTGGGGAGTACCGCCGAAAATCTGCTCCACGCCGCCGAGGGCGAGAACTACGAGTGGACCGATATGTACGACGGCTTTGCCAAGACCGCCGAGGAGGAAGGCTTCCCTGAGCTGGCTGCCAAGTTCCGCCTGGTGGCCGCCATTGAGAAGCGCCACGAGGAGCGCTACCGCGCCTTGCTGCACAATGTGGAGACTGCCCAGGTTTTTGAAAAGAGCGAGGTCAAGGTGTGGGAGTGCCGCAACTGCGGCCATATCGTGGTTGGTACCGCCGCTCCGGAGGTGTGTCCCACTTGCCTGTACGCCAAGGGCTTCTTTGAAATTCACGGCGACAACTATTGATTTTGTGAGAACAGGGGCGCTGCAGATTAGATTCTGCAGCGCCCCAATATTATGAGCTCTTTGTTCTGCTGCTTTGTATTGTTTGGTTTACAAGCATATGGTAGGGGAGTTTGGTTTGAGTGATCGCCTGGCGGACAGCACAAACCAGTCTCCCGCACGGCGCCGGTAATGCCATTGGGATGGGCGCCGATTCATCGGGAGCCCTTCAGAAAGTGGTACCATCAAAAAATTACCCTGTATAGAGTTATGCGCAGTTGATATTCAACCTGCCCGTTGTCGGTGCGGTTGGTGCGTTGCCCCGAAAGATGGTTCCCATCTTTGTGATTTGATTGATGGAAGTTTGAGTTGATAATTTTTATACAATCAAGTATGATGGAAAAACAATCTGACCTTTTTTGAAAAATTCTACCAAACATAGAGAATGAATTTTATCTGTGGAAGAGAGCACGTCTGAGGATGGACGCAGCTTTTTCTTGCGGCCCTTTCGCACCTTGCTTCGTCCTGTTCAAGTGGCAGTGTGTCGCAGTGCGTTTTTCTATTTTGTGAAAGAGGACGGTCTCCTGCCGGTCGCTATGGCTCCGACGGAGACTGTATCATCCTCTGCCGGGAGCGGCGGCAGGAAACGGAGGTCCTGTGCCCCTGGCGGTGCAATTAAAAATGTGATTGAGGTCAAAAGACAGAAGGAGGAACGCACCTATGAACATACAGCCAAAAAAATCAGGAAAGCCGGATGCTGTGGCGCGTCTTGTCCAGCTCTGGGGGCTGACGAAACAAAATGCAAAGCTGGCCCGGAGCTATCTGACGGAGGCGGCAGACGACAGCCTGCTCTCCGGCGCGGAGCGGCAGGTGTTCGCTCCTTTCGACTGGCAGGAGCGGCAGGAGATCTGCAGCACGCTGCAGGAGGTTACCGCTCCGGAATACACGAAAAACCAGGCCAAGGTCCTGAAACTCCTGTGGGCCATCGGGCGGAGCACCGCCGGCTTTGCCGCCCTGTTTGGTCAGGAAAATCTCTTTATGGTGAGCGACGACGCCTTCCGTCAGCGCTGTGAGGTGCTGGGCGTGGCGGCGGCGGCCGCCATGGATGCGGAGTATCCCGCCGCCCACCCCAGCGACTATGACCAAACCAGGCGGCTGCACCAACTGGCCCGCACCGACCCGGACGTGCTGCTGGAGGCCCAGAGGCTGATCGCCGATCCCCAAAACTCCATGGCCGGCGGAGTGCTGGCGGGGGTACTGCTGGCCGCCGGGCCAAAGGAGGCCAAGGGGGACGCTCCGCTGGCGCGGCAGGTGGAATTGGTGCTGAACCGGGTGGAGGCCATCCTCACCAGTGAGGACAACAGCCTGCTCTCCGATGAGGACATTTCCCAGCTGAAGGCATATCTCCGCGCCGGAGATCCGACAGTTCCGGTGCCCGCCACCTCGTTTCCCAATATCTGGCATATTTCGGAACTGGATTACCTTTCCAGGCTGCTGGTGTCAGTGACATGTTCCTCTGCCGTGAAGTGTATTGCGCCGGCGGTTCTGTTCGGCCTGGGCTGCGACTCCCGCCTGGCCTGCGCTATGCGGGTACTGGCCGGGTTGGATCTCTGCGGGGTGCTGTGGGGGACGATTTGCTTCCTGCCGGAGGACTGGGAGATGGACGCCCTGGACACACTGCTCCCCCACATTCCCGGCGGAGGGGGCACTTTGCTGCGCTTCGTGGTCATAGACTTTTACGAACATCACGAGGAAGCGGCCCAAAAGCTGGCTCACCATTTCCGCGCCGCAGGGGAGGAGATCCTTGATTACTTAAATCTGGAGGAGTACGAGCGCCTGGGCGCTCTGCTGCCGGAGCTGAAACACAGCAGGGACAGCGCCTGGATGGAGGCGCTCCGGGGCGTGATCACGCCCTTCATGGAAAAGCTCTTTTGCAAGGACCCCAAACAACAGGACATTGTCCGGAACTATCTGGCCGGCCAGGGGGCCTTTGCCGACAGCGCCGCCCTCCTCAGCCCTATCCGCAACGAGTACCGCTATCTCTCCAATATAGATGAGGCTCTGCAGGAGTACCAGAAGCTGGCCGGGTGGGATGACTTCGTCTGCCGGTGCATGGTCCTCTTCTGCCTTACCTGCGCCGGGAACGGCACCTCCAAGCCCCTCTCTACAGATGGCGATAAGAAGCGGAGCATGGATGCCTTTGTGGATGCTCTGATCGCCAGGGGGCTGCCGGTGCGGGACTGCATGAGCGTGCTGACCCTCCTGCATCAAAGCTGGTACGAGAGGAGCAGGGAGCTCCTGGAGCAGGTGGTGCGGGAGCACTTTGCCACCCCGGCGGGGCTGGAAGACCTGGGAGACGCGGCGCTCAACAGCTCTGTTACTGCCCGGGTTATGGCAGTGGAGGGACTGGACGCCCTGTCCAGTCGCCCTGACTGCGCCGAAAGAGCGCGTGAGGTATTGATCCGCTGCTCCGGAGACACCTCGAAGCAGGTGCAGGAGGTCCTGGTGGAGCGTTACATCAGCCACCCGGACTGGGAAAAGGACTATCTGACCATGCTAAGCAGCAAGAAAGCCGCTCAGCGGAGCCTTGCCATCCGGGTTCTGGCGGGTATCGGCGTGGGGAAGTACCGCAATGCCCTGGAGAACGCCCTGGCCGGGGAGAAGAACACCAAGGTGGCGGATCAGATCACCACTCTGCTGGGGACACCCGCCGCTGCGGTGGGTGCGGGCGGACAGACCCCGGCGGAACTGGCCGCCCAGGTGCTTAAGGGCGGGAAGAAGCGGAAGGTTCAGTGGCTTCTGGATCAGCCTCTGCTTACGGTCCACCGCACGGATGAGGTCCACACTGCGGCTTCGGAGGACCAGATTGCCGCCCTCTTTGTGGCTTATGCTGATTTGGGGGGCATGGGCCGCAGCGACACTGCTGACGCCATTGCCGCCGACCTGAATGGGAAGGAACTGGAGGTCCTGGCCTGTGAGGTGTGGGAACTGGGGATCACAGAGGAGGAACTGGCTGATCGCATCGTGCCAACTCTGGATTTTGCCCCCGACGGCACCCGGGTTTTCGACTACGGTCCCCGGAAGTTCATCGTCCGCCTGACTCCCTCCCTGGAACTGGCGGTAACCACGGAGGCGGGCAAGGCAGTGAGGTCCATGCCATCCCCGAGCAAGGCCGACGACGCGGAGAAGGCCCCTGCCGCTTATGCGGCGTATAAGGCCCTGAAAAAGCAGATCAAGACCACCATTACCGCCCAGCGTGCCCGGCTGGAGATGGCTCTCATCAATCACCGGTGCTGGGACAGTGAGGCATGGCGGAAGCTGTTTGTGGAAAACCCGGTGATGCACCAGTTTGCCATCAGCCTCATCTGGGGCGTTTATGAAAGCGGTAAGCTGAAGGAGACCTTCCGCTACATGGAGGACGGCAGCTTCAACACGGCGGATGAGGAAGAGTATACACTTCCCGATGGGGGAAACATCGGCCTGGTCCACCCCATTGAGTTGGAGGCGGACACCCTGGCGGTCTGGAAACAGCAGCTGGAGGACTATGAGATTATCCAGAGCATCGACCAGCTCTCCCGGCCCGTCTATCGTCTTCCGGCGGAGCAGGCCCAGGCCGCTGCTCTGGAGACGGTGGCCGGCCGTGTACTCAATTCCCTATCCCTTATGAGCAAGCTTCAGAGCATGGGCTGGTATCGGGGCAATGTGGTGGATGGCGGCGGGTTCTTCACCTTCTATCGGGAAGACCCCTCTGCGGGAATTGGCGTGGAACTGAATTTCTCCGGCAGCTTTGTGGGGGGAGAGAATGGGAAGATTACCGTCTTCGACGCCGTTTTTTACAAGGCTGGTACTGTGGCACGGGGCAGCTACTGCTATGATGTGCCCGAGAAGGAGAACGTCTTCCCGCTGGGCCAGGTGCCGGCGCGCTATTACAGCGAGGTGGTCTGGCAGCTGGAGCGAGCCACTGCCTCCAGCACCGAGACAGACCCGGACTGGCGGTGCAAGAAGAACTGATCACATTCCTTCGCGCACCTGCGCCACGTTGAGGCGCAAGTAGATATCGTCTTATATCCCGCTCATACGGGCATACTAAGTCCATTCCTCAAGGAAGGGATGTAAGATGCGTATGTCGGGACAAAAAGGCTTTGAAGGCTGGTATTTTAAGCATCAAAAAGGGGATGACATGATTGCGTTCATCCCCGGCCGGGCAGAGAGCGGCGCTTTTATCCAATTGATTTCGCAAGAAGGCGCCCAACAATTTGAGATATCAAATTTGACGATTGATGGCGGCATGATACGAGCGGATCAATGTTGGTTTTCAAAGCAGGGTGCCACATTGAGTTGCCCGGCGTCAGCGGAGAGATTATCTACGGACCATTTGCGCCTCTTTGCTCTGATATTATGGGACCATTTCGGTTTTTCCCTATGGAGTGCCGGCACGGCGTTCTCAGCATGGCACATCCCCTCCAAGGCAGCGTCATAATAGGCGGACGCATGCATAGCTTCGACGGGGGCCTGGGTTATGCAGAAAAAGACAGCGGAATCTCATTTCCGCGCTCCTACCTGTGGATGCAGAGCAACGATTTTCCAAAGCCATGTTCGATTATGGTTTCAATTGCCCATATTCCATTTTGCGGAAGCTCCTTCTGCGGATGCATCTGCGCCATTTTGTACCAGGGCAGGGAGTATCGCCTGGCAACGTACAGGGGCGTCAAAGTTCAGGCATTTACTCCGGAACATATCTGCCTGTCTCAAGGCAGCCTTCTGCTGGAATTGGAAATAGCACCCTCCCATACAGGCTACCCTCTTCGTGCGCCACAATGCGGAAAGATGTCCGGTACCATTCGGAAAAGTTGTAATGTGCATTTGCGGGCGAGGCTGTGGAAAAGCGGAGTAATACTATTTGATCTGCAAAGTGACCATGCTGCCTATGAATTCGTCCCAAATCATGGGGCGTAAAAAGAAGGGACATACTTTCCTCCTTTTGGATTACACTATCATCAAAATAATCATGGGGGAGAAGTATATGGAAGCACTATGGGAGAAAACCTGGGAGCAGCCGAAGTTTCCGGCTCAGGAAGGAGATCTGAGCACTGATGTGCTGATCATCGGCGGCGGTATGGCGGGCATTCTGTGCGCCTATCAGCTGCACTGTGCCGGTGTGCCTTATGTGCTGGTGGAAGCGGAAACAGTATGCAGCGGCATCACGAAAAACACTACCGCCAAGATTACCAGCCAGCATGGGCTGATCTATGACAAGCTGGTGTCAAAGTTTGGAATTGAGCGGGCAAAGAAATATCTTGCCGCCAACGAAGCAGCGCTTCAAGTATACCGGGAGCTGTGACGGAGTATTGACTGCGGCTTTGAGGAAAAGGCGGCCTACACCTATTCTCTGGACGACCGGCGCAAAATCGAGAGGGAACTGAATGCTCTGGAAAAACTGGGATTTCCGGCTGAATTTGTGGATAAGATCCCTCTTCCTTTCCCTGTTGCCGGTGCGGTCAGATTCCCGAATCAGGCTCAGTTTCATCCGCTGAAATTCGTCTCCGGCATTGCAAAGGGCCTGCACATTTATGAACACACGCGGGTGCGTGAGCTGATTGGCACCACGGCTGTGACAAATCATGGCCGGGTTCGCGCCAAGAAGATCATCGTGACGACCCACTTTCCCTTTCTCAGCAAGCACGGCAGTTATTTCCTCAAGCTGTATCAGCACCGCTCCTATGTCATAGCTTTTCAAAGCGCGCCGGATGTGGACGGCATGTATTTGGATGAGGCGCAGACGGGTATGTCCTTTCGGAATTATGAAAATCTGCTGCTCATTGGGGGCGGCGACCATCGCACCGGAAAAAAGGGGGGTGGTTGGCAGGAACTGCAGGATTTTGCCCGGCGGCACTACCCCCAAGCGAAGGAGCAATACCGCTGGGCTGCTCAGGATTGCATGAGTCTGGACGGTGCTCCTTATATCGGGCCTTATTCCGCCTCCACTACAGATCTGTATGTGGCCACCGGTTTCAACAAGTGGGGAATGACGGCCTCCATGGTGTCCGCTATGATCCTCAGCGATCTTGTGCAGGGGAAGAAAAACCCGTATGAGGAGGTATTCGCCCCTTCCCGTTCCATCCTGCACCCCCAATTGGCCGTCAACGGGTTTGAGGCTGTGGTCAACCTGCTGACGCCCACTACCAAACGCTGTCCCCACCTGGGCTGTGCGTTAAAATGGAATCCGATAGAACACACCTGGGATTGCCCATGTCACGGCTCCCGCTTCACCGAAGACGGGAAACTGATCGATAACCCGGCAACGGGAGATCTGAAAAATTAAGGTGCGAATTTGAGAAATTCTTTAAAACGTCAGACAATCTTGCACTTCCTCCGGCATTCGGAAAACTCAGTGGACTGAGTGCTCCTAAAGTGAGGAGATTTTTTCAATGGCCCCCGATGGGCGGGTACTTTGCAACGAAACCGGCCGGGGAGGTTTTCCCGCGCCGTGGCTTTGTCCAGATTCACACCGTCCTCATCTCCAAGCAGTCTGTGGTCACCCGGATGCTCCGCGTGGGGAAGAGCGGCAATGTACCTGGCGTAGCCCCCGAAGAGGTAACCTTTGTCTTTATCCTGACTTCTGACAGGCAAACTATCGCAGAGATATAGTTGTATAGGAGATGGAAAAAGGGGTTTGATAACCCATTTTTCAAAATTTAAAAAAATAGGCGAGCGTAGAAAAACCGGGCGCATGAGAACAACACAATGACCGGCAGGAGACTGCATGGCTGCGTGTTTTTCTCATGCGCCCGTCAATTTGGTGACATAAAGATATGCTCTAAAGGCCCATTGTCGGGTGCGTTATATGAGGCAATTTGAATGGGAACTGGTTGAGAGAAACGGCAGGAGATATGCTTAGCATGAAGATTTTAATGGATTGGCTGTGGCGGATGTATCGTATGCTGGGATCCAAAGAGAATATCAAATGAAAATCATCTCGACCGGCTCACCTGAAAGAAACCTTACTGACTACATAACCAGCCACAAGCAGAAAATGTAAATTTCCAAAATGTGTACTCCGTAGGTCAGGCCATTTCACCGCATTTTGAGGCGCGGCCAATATTAGATCCATATAGGGTTAGTGTCGGCCACCCGTTATATGGGTGGTCCTGACTTGGTTGTCTTACGCCGCTGCCAGAGATGGCAGGGAACGAAATTTTGGGAAAAAGAGGGGAGATGTCTGCCTAAAGAAGCATAGGGAGGCCAGCCTTTGAACCGAAAAACGCCGGGATTGCTGTTTGGCAGCGCTGAAGGCCCTGGGTGAGTGTGCACAGTTCCTTAAAAGAAAATTATTCAAATTGTACAAAATCTAATGGCACAAAAATACAACATTTCAAAAATATGACCATAACCATACAACTTTATGGTATTTTTTAAAAAATCTGTTGAAGTATAGACAGCAAAAATGGTACATTACACATAACAGGCGAAGAAATAAGCCTAAAAACTGAGGGAAATTGCACAAAATGAAAAGGAGAATGAAATATGAAAAAGCGGTTACTTAGTCTGTCTCTTGCCATGATCATGACTGTTGTACTGCTGGCCAGCTGCGGCGACAGCGGAAGCGGCTCCGGGAAAAGCGCCAGCTGGAAGGTCACCTGCCCCTGGGCCCCCTCCGGCGTGGCGGCCATGGTGAGCCAGAAGGCGGCCGCCAAGTCCACCCAGTATTCCGACACCATCACCCTGGTGGCTGAGGCCATTGCCGGAGATGCTGCCACCGTGAACACCTGGGTCATGGATACCGAGGCCAACGACCCCGAGCTGGTCTTCGTGGGCGAGGGCCTGCTGTCCATCACCTCCATCATTGACCCCTCCAAGCTGCAGTTCAGCGAGGACGATTTTGTCTTTGTTGAGAACTTGTATTCTTCCATTTTTGTCCTCTCTGCTGAGGCTTCCCTGAATATCAAGACCATTGCCGACCTGGAGGCCTATGTGGCCCAGGGCCAGGAGATCAGCGTGGCCGTCAACGGCGCTGTGGGTTCCGAGGCGTTCCTGGCCGCTTCTCTGTTTGGCAAGATGGGTGCCGGCGACAATCTGAAGCTGGTGGCATACCAGTCCGCCGCAGAGGCTGCCCAGGCTGTGGCCAAGGGCGAGACCCAGTTCGCCGTTTCCCACCAGTCCCAGATCCAGGAGACCTATCAGCAGGGCAGTGTGAGCGTGGTGTGTGCCTTTGATGAGAAGGCCATTGAAAACGGCCCCTTTGCTGGGGTGGAGGGTGTTGGCCAGTACGGCTACCCCTACTTCCGCAACCGCTGCTTTATTATGGCCCGGGCCGGCACCGACGAGGAGACCGTGGCTGAGCTCAAGGAGCTCTATGACAACATCCTGGCCGACGAGGAAGTGGTGACCTGGCTGCAGGACACCATGCTCCTGGAGGTGGACACTATGAGTCAGGAGGATGTGGATGCCCATTTGGAGAACGTCAAAAACATCGTCAACGAGTACAAGGATATCGTTGCCGGCTGATCCTGCCAATGGATAAAATTGGGGATGGGAGGGGCCAGACTCCCCCCATCCCCCTTTTTCAATGATATTGGTGCGTAAGGAGGTTTCCATATGAAACATTGGGTAAGTCAATTCAATGCCCGCATGGATCGCTGGGGAGAACGCCTGAGCCAAAAGGAACTGCGCATCCCCGTGGATCTGACAGTGGGTATCCTTTTTTTCCTGTTTGCTCTGGCCATTCTTCTCGTCATGCCCCAACAAGTTGCCATTTCCGAGAAGGACGCTGTCAACGGGCGGGCTTTTCCCACCCTGCTGATGGTGGTCATGATGATCTGCTGTGTGATGCTGGTGGGCAAGGAACTGTATAAGATTGTCACCAAGCAGCCCCTGAACTGGAAGACCATCAATTTGCAGACCGAGCTGAAGGCTCTGGTGATCCTGGCCATTTTGGTGGTCACCTATCTGCTCTGCCGCTTTACCGACCTGTTTGTGGTGGGGGCTGTCTTCTGCTGCCTGGGCTTTCTGGTCTACTTCCGCTGTAAAAAGCCCTCGTACTATGTGATTACCATCACCATCGCTGTGGTCATCTGGGCGGCCTTCCGGTTTGCCTTGCATGTGGAATTTTAAATAGGAGGGAGGCCATTTTATGCTGCAATACATTCTTCCGGCCACCGGCCTTCTCTTCACGCTGGAAAATATCCTGTGGATTAACATCGGTGTGTTTGTAGGTTCGGTGTTTGCCGCCATTCCCGGCCTGAGTGTGATTTTATGCGTCATTTTGTTTCTGCCGGTGACCTACACCATGACTGCCATCCCCGGCATGATGTTCTTGCTGGGCATCTACTGCGCCGGCGGCTACGGCGGAAGCGTGTCCGCCATTCTCATCAACACCCCCGGCACTCCCCACGCCGCGGCCACCATGCTGGACGGACATCCCCTCTCCCGCCAGGGCCGCACCAAGGCCGCCCTGAAAATTGCCCTGTACGCGTCCACCTTCGGCGGCATCTTCTCCGCTTTGATGCTGCTGTTTTTGGGCCCCCAGGTGGCCAAGGTGGCAGCCCAGCTGGGCACCGCCGAATACTTTATGGTCTGCGTATTTGGCCTCACCATCATTGCCGGCGTGTCGGGCAAGAGTATCATCCGCGGCCTGGTCTCCGCCTGCCTGGGCCTGCTCATCTCCTGCATCGGCACCGACCCCATGACCAGCTATGACCGTTTCACCTTCGGCATCCCCCGGCTGTACTTGGGCCTGGATCTGGCCGTTTGCCTGATCGGCCTGTTTGCTCTGGTGGAGATTTTGGCCAAGGCGGAAAAGAGCCTTGGCGAGCTCCATCTGGATACCACTAAGATTAAGGACGACGGAAAAATTACCCGCCAGGAGTACAAACGGATGGCTCGTCCGGTGCTCATGTCCTCCATTATCGGGGTGCTGGTGGGAATCATCCCTGGTACCGGCGCTTCTGAGGCGTCCTGGTTCAGCTATAACACCGCCAAGAATTTGTCCAAGCACCCGGAGGAGTTTGGAAACGGCTCCGTAGAGGGTATTGCTGCTGCCGAGTCCGCCAACAACGCTGTCACCGGCGCCACCCTCATTCCTCTGCTGACCCTGGGTATCCCCGGCGACGGCACTGTAGCCATCATGCTGTCTGCCCTGATGATCAACGGCCTCAATCCCGGTTTGTCCCTCTTCACCACCGACGGCGACATCATGTACGCCATTATGCTGGGCCTTATCCTGGTGAACCTCTTCATGTTTATCCAGGGCAAGTTCCTCACCACCCTGTTTGCCAAGGTGGTGTCCATTCCCCAGGAGATCCTCACCCCCATCATTGTGATTTTCTGCTTCGCCGGGGCCTACTCCGTCAATGAGAACTACTTCGACGTGGCGGTGGCGCTGGTGTTCGGCGCCCTGGCCTGGATTCTGCGCAAGCTGGAGCTGCCTCCGGTGCCCATTCTGCTGGGCCTGGTGCTGGGCCGCATGACGGAGACCAATTTCCGCCGGGCCCTGCTCATCTCCAACGGCGACCCCTCCATCTTCCTCCAGAGCATCTACTGCAAGATCTTCCTGGCCCTCATTATCATTGCTGTGGCCGCCATCATCCGGGGCAAGCTGAAGGAACAAAAGGCCGCCAAGGCGGCTGCGGTACAGAAGGAGAGCAACTGACATGGCGAATAACATCATTTTCTACTTCACCGACCAGCAGCGCTGGGACACCTGCGGCTGCTTTGGACAGCCCCTGGACATCACCCCCAATCTGGACCAGCTGGCCCGGGAGGGTGTGAAGTTTGACAACGCCTTCTCCCCCCAGCCGGTGTGCGGCCCCTGCCGGGCGCTGTTCCAGACTGGCAAGTACCCTACGGAGACGGGCTGCTTCCGCAACAACATCATGCTCCCCGCCGGCGTGAAGACCCTGGCCAACTACATTGAGGAGGCGGGGTATGAGACCGCCTACATCGGCAAGTGGCACCTGGCCAGCGATGGAGAGCTGGAGAAGAAGCCCACCATCGACCACACGGTCACCGCCATCCCCAGGGAACTGCGGGGGGGCTACACCGGCTACTGGCGGGCCGCCGATGTGCTGGAGTTTACCTCCCATGGTTACGATGGCTATGTCTTCGACGAGAATGACAACCGCATCGACTTCAAGGGCTACCGGGCCGATTGCATCACTGACATGGCCTTAGAGTTTTTTGACCAATACGACGGCAAGAAGCCCTTCTTCATGACCATCTCTCAGATCGAGCCCCACCACCAGAATGACCGGGGGCACTACGAGGGACCCGAGGGCTCCAAGGAGAAGTACAAAAACTTCGTCCTCCCCCACGATTTGGAGATGCTTCAGGGCAACGCCGCCGAGGAGTACCCCGACTATCTGGGACAGTGCGCCAGCTTGGACAAGAACCTTGGGCGGCTGGTGGAGCGGCTGAAGAAGGAGGGCCTTTACGACAACACGGTTATCATTTTCGCCTCCGACCACGGCTCCCACTTCAAGACCCGCAACACCGACAGCCACCTCAACGGCTACGACGACTACAAGCGCACCTGTCACGACGGGGCGCTCCATGTGCCCCTGGTCATCGCCGGCGGCCCCTATAAAGGTGGTGCAGCCGTAAAGGAGCTGGTGAGCACCGAGAGTCTGCCCAAGACCATTCTGGCTCTGGCGGGTGTGGATGTGGGAGACGCCATGATCGGAGAGAATCTCCTTGACGTGGCGGAGAAAAAAACAGATAATAGACCCAACCAGGTATTTGCCCAGATCTCGGAGAGCCGGGTGGGTCGCTGTGTCCGCACTCCGGACTACCTCTACTCCGTATACGCTCCCGGCGTCAACGGCGGCGAGGCCGCCGCCTCGAATACCTACGCCGACGACTTCCTCTATGATCTGAAGGTGGACCCCTGGCAGCTTAACAATGTGGCGGCCGACCCGGCCTATGTTCAGGTCAAGGCGGACATGCGGCAGCGGCTGCTGGATTGGATAGAGAAGGCGGAAGGATACCGCCCCACGATTACAGACTGAGGAGAGGGTACGCTTGGCGGGTTCTGGGAAAAAGGCGGAAGAGGTCTACCGCTGGCTGATGGCCTATATCGATGAGAATAAATTTTCCGGCAACCTGAAGCTGCCCTCGGAAAACGCGCTGTGCCGCCGGTTGGACATGAGCCGGGAGACCGTGCGGGCTGCCCTGGATCGGATGGCCCAGGAGGGGTTGGTGCGGCGGGTGAAGGGCAGCGGTACCTACATCAATAAGGAGATCGCTCTGTCCCGGGAGCTGGACACCGGCTCCGCCCCGCTGAAGATTGGCCTCATCCTCCAGGGGCAGGACACCAATGCCAACTCCGGATTGCTGGAGGGCATCAAAAGCGTGCTGCCTGCCGACAAGGTGGATCTGCGGGTGTTCTTTACCGACAACAAGTTCTCCAATGAGCGAAGCTGTCTGCAGACGGTGGTCCACCAGAACTTTCACGGTTTTATCATTGACGGGGTGAAGGCCAGCCTTCTCAACCCCAACCTGGACTGCTACCGGGAAATTTACCGGCGGCACATTCCGGTGATCTTTTACAACAACTACTATAAGAACCTTCGCTGTCCCCGGGTCATCGTCAATGACCTGGAGTGCGCCGACCGGCTCATTGGCCTGCTTATTGAGCGGGGCCACCGGCTCATCGCTGGGATCTTCGTCTACGACAATTACCAGAGTATTGAAAAGTTCCAGGGCACTGCCGCTGCTATGCAGAAGCGGGGGGTGGAGTTTCAGGACGACTACATCAAGTGGTGCGTCTCCAACGAGGCCCACGACCAGCGCTTCGCCCGCTCCATCGACCGCTTTTTGAAGGGACTGCCCAGGTATACCGCCATCGTGTGCTGTAACTACATGATCTACCGCTTGGTGCGCCAAGTTCTGGAGGAGCAGGGTAAGCGGGTGCCGGAGGACTGCTCGCTGGTGTGCTTTGACTACTCGGGAAACGATTGGGAGGCGGAGGGAATCACCTGCTCGGTTCACCAGGGCCAGCAGATGGGCCGCCTGGTGGCTACCCGGTTGATGACCATGATCCAGCGCCGGGACTGCGAGGACAAAAACTACACCTATGTAATGAAGCCAAAAATTTACGAGGGCACCTCTATCCGAACGCTGCTGTAGATGACCAAAAAGCTCTGAGCGGTTCCTCGAGAACCGCTCAGAGCTTTTTTTACCGGAGCACCGCTGCCGCCTCCTGCAGCCGGGGCAGGGCATAGTCCAGAAATTGCCGGAATGCGGGGCAGTAGTAGTTCTCTCCCTGGGGTCCCCAGTCCGTCCAGTCCCGGGGACAGCCACCCCGGCACAGGGCGAAATAGGGGCACTGTTTGCAGGTCCGGGGACGAGTGTGGCCCTGAGCCAGGAAACGGCGGATCTGTGGGCTGTTCACAGCCTCCTCCACTCCCATCTCGTGGATATTTCCAATGCGCCACTCATCCAGCACAAAGAAATCACAGGGGTACAGCCCGCCGTCCCCCTCCACCACCAGATAACTGCCGCAGGCCCCCGCCGCCGCGCAGGTGCTGGGGGCCATTCCCGCCAAGATCCGCAGATAGTCGTCAAAAAGGCGGATGCTCACATAGTGCCCGGCCTGCCAGTCCCGGTACCAGCAGTCAAAAAGGCCGCAGAGGAAATGGCCATAGCGTTGGGGGAAGAGGGAGTAGGGCATGCTGCCCCGGGGGGCCTCCAGGGGATCCAGACAGGGGATGAACTGCAGGGGGTGACTGCCCAGCTTGTTGAGGGATTGGTACACCTTCTGTGGACTGCGGGCCATCTGCCCGGTCACTACGCACAAGAGGTTGGTCTCCACTCCGGCCCGGTCCAGCAAGGCCAGGGCGGTCATGGCCCGGTTCCAGGTCCCCTTGCCCTGAGGGTCTACCCGCAGAGCGTTGTGAAACTCCCGGCCCCCGTCCAGGGACAGACCTACCAGCACTCGGTTTTTGTGAAAAAACTCCGCCCATTCCGATGTCAGCGCCATACCGTTGGTCTGGATGGAGTGGTGCACGGATACCGAGGTGGGGAGCAGCTCCTCCTCCATTCGCAGAAAATCCTGGAAAAAGTCCAGACCGGCCAAAGTGGGCTCTCCCCCCTGGAAGGTGATCTGGATGAGATCCCCTGGCGCTGCCGCTTCGGCGGCGGCCTTCAAAAGACGCTCTGCCGTCTCACGCCCCATTACTCCCATGCTTTTGGTCTCTCGGCACTGGGCTACGTCCTCATAAAAGCAGTAGCGGCAGCGCAGTTGGCACAGACTGGAGGCCGGTTTTACTAAAAAGGTGAGCTGTTTCATAGTCCCCTCCCGGAAATTCTCTTCTGTATTCCAGTATATCAGATTTTTTCCTTGAAGAAAACCATCTGTCTTGTCTGCCCTGTGCGTCTATTTTGACTGGACGAGCCGGAAGAAGCACCGGATTTTGAATGGGTTACCTCCTGGACGGTTCTCTGCCGGAGAAACTGAAACTGAATTTTCGACCGGAGAAGGTGAGAATGCAGCACATCGCCAAGGAGGGTTCACCATTCCGGTCAAAATTCAGACCAGGGAGATGCTAAGCGCGGCGGATGGGCTATGCGCTCATGGCGCCGGCCCAGACTTTCAAACATCTCTTGTGCGGCGATAGAGCCATGTACCGAAAAATTGGGTGGAGTTTTATGGCTTCAATACCTCTTTATACGGATTGTAAGAGATGGGATTGTGCTGAAGGGTCACTCCGGCAGAAAGCGTCCACAGATGATCTGCCATTCTCTTTGTTATAAACGCTATGTGCTGAAATCTATGTGATTCAGGAAGGGAAACTTGGATTTTTCCTGCGAATGGACTGAAATGTCGTTTTCACGGACAGTCCTGTCGGGATAAAATGAGTTCTTCCCTGATTTCTTTGGTAATGGTGTACGAAAATTATGTCATAAAACCGGAGAAGGGCCCTCTATAAAGGGCTTAGAGCAGGAAAGAGGTGCTCTTGCTGCAGCGCTTTTTCAGCCACAACCAGAATCTGTAAAATAGATGTTGCAAGAGTAGTTGAGTCTCAATTCTGCACCGGTTTGCGAACGCTGGTCCGCGGACCCGGGGGGGATGATAAGCCGAGGCAAAAACTGAGGAGGGCGGCAGAGGTGACGTTTTTATGGGGGCTGTTCTCAGGATCGGGGTCTGACAGCAAGATAAAACACTCCCTATATGACAAGAGGCCGCCGCCCGTGCGGGGCGGCGGCCGGATGGAGTTGCTTTAGCCAATCGGGTGCTTCAGTGCGAATTCGCGACCGTACTTTTTAAGCTCGTCCTTTTCGATCTTGTCGTTCCACTCCCGGAAGCAGATGCCGTTGGGAATGGCCGGATAGAACCGTCCGGCGGGGCAATAGGTATCTACTGCGCGGCGTACCTCTGCGCGGATCTCCTCTTCGGTGATATTTTCCACATCGATCTTGGGCCCGTCGATACCACCGACCATGGCCAGCTTGCCTTCGGTGATGCGCTGGATCTCCACGATGTCGTTCTGCGCAATGACGCCCTGCCAGATATCGATGCCAATCTCCACCATGTCGGTGACGATGGGCTGGCAGATGCAGTCGGCATGATGCATATAGATCATGCCGCCCTCATGGATGGCGTCTGCAATTTCCTTTTGCAAAGGCTTGATGATATCGCGCCAGACACGCGGAGGCAGGAAGACGTTCTGTTTGGAACCCCAGTCATCGTGGTAAAAGATAATATCCGGGTGGATTTCTTTCACCATTTGCCGGATGTAACCGATCTTATAATCCGCAATGACCCGCAGCATCGCTTTCATCTCGTCCGGGTTTTCCAAATAGGCACACAGGGCGTTTTCCATGCCCATCAGGTGGTGACTGCGCTCAAAGAGACCGCCGCCGAACATCACTCCTACAAATTTGTCGCGCCGGTCGGTGCCCTCTGCCACCTGGCGGGCGGCGGTCCAATCCAGCCCCTCCAGGGAGGGTACCTTCAAATCCCGATCCCAATGCTCGATGTCCTTGATCACAGCGTTTTCGGCAGTTACATGGGGTGCGGTCCGGGCGCACCGGGCTTGTAGATATAGACGGTACCCCATTCGTCTAAGTGCTCTTTGCCGTCTTTGGGCACCCTGCCGCCCGGCAGCACGGGATCAGGTACGATCTGGATGGCATCCATCAGATCAAAGTAGTAATCCGGCTGTTCCCGATTATAAATTGCCATTGCATTTTCCCGTAGTGTACGGAAAGAGGTGTCGGAAGATTCACTGCGCAGATAAAAATCCAACGGGTTTTCCTGTTTACTCATAGCTCTGTTTCTTTCTTTTATAGTAATTGATGTGGGGATGTAAAACGTTTGGTCACTTCACGCCCTTGATGGTGCAGGCGCCGATAAAGCCGAAAGTGGTCAGGCCGCCGAAAACACAGAATGTCATCTGGTAGCCAATGCTGACGGCCAGTACGCCAAACAATGCCGAGGCGATAAGGGTCCCTTTGGAGATCGCTTTTAAACAATTATAATACATTTTATGTGCAAAAATCAATCGATCCGCACCTGTGTGGGAGGCAATTCCGTCTGCAGGCATCCGCATGCTGCACGGCAAATCAGTTTACCTGACCCGCTCAGGTTGTCCTGACTGGGTTGCATTCAAATTGGCCGCAATCCATTTCTCAGGCCACTCCCACTACCGCAGGTCCGGCAATTCGGCGATGGTATCCTCAACCAACGGCAGGGATTTTCTGCCTTGGCATTTCGGTTTTACAGACTGACATCCCGAAAAGGCTTCGCACAATGTTTCGTGGTATCCATTTGTAAGAAGCCAAAATCAATGCAGAATTTCCCAAGCAACATTGCGCTCACCTCACTTTACTACAATAAATACTATGCCATGTGCCGCCGCCTGTCAATGTCCTTCTGATGGCCTATCATTGACAGGTCGGGGTGCTGACGGTATGATAGGGCCAGCCAATCCCTTGTATTTAGAATGCCTCAGCAGGCAAAGGAAGAGAGCGTACACTATGATTTTCTATTTTTCTGGAACAGGCAACTCGGCGTGGGCAGCCCGGCAGCTGGCTCGCCTCACTGACGATGAAGCCTATGATATTACTAATCTGAAAGAGCTGCCGGATATAGAGAATGCCAAACAGATCGGATTTGTCTTTCCGGTCTATGCCTGGGGCGTGCCGGAGATTATGGCGGATTTTGCGAAAAAGCTGCCCAAGCCCCAGGTGTTTACCTTCGGCGTCTGCACCTGCGGAGGCGACGCCGGACTAACCATGAAGCAGTTTTCCAAGCTGTACCCTCTGCGCAGCAGCTATAGCTTACGAATGCCAAACAACTACATCATCGGCTCCGATCCCGATAATGAGGACGAGATCCTTCAGAAGATCACCGCTGCCCGGGAGGAGCTGGAGCGGATGGCCCAGGAGCTTCATCGGCAGGAGCGGATCTATCGGGTTCACGAAGGGGCGCTGCCCGGGGTGAAGTCCCGTCTGGTAAACTTTGGGTTTAACAAATTTGCCCGAAACGCAAAACCCTTCTTTGCCGGGGACAGCTGCAACGGATGCGGCCAGTGTGCGGGAAATTGCCCTGCCCATGCGATTACCCTCCGGGATGGAAAACCGGTATGGGCGGGGCAGTGCTTTCAGTGCCTGCGCTGCATCAACGAATGCCCCTGCCAGGCCATTCAATACGGAAAAGCCACGGCCGGACGGCGCCGCTATACCATCCGGGCGTACCTGCCCAGGGGCGAGCAATGAGGTGATCCATCCATGAAAACAAAGCCAATGTCCCGGCACAAAAAATGGATCGTTGCAGGTGGAATCGTTCTTTTGATTCTGGCTATTTTAGCGGGGGTATTTTTCTGGTATGTGTCGGATTACTACCGGGCGGAGGATGTGGCTCTTGAGGTGATGGCACAGGACAGCGGCATCACTGTGCAGGACAATTTGACGATCTTATCTCCGACTTATCCCACCGATACCGCTATCATTTTTTATCCCGGCGCCAAGGTGGAGGCGGAGGCTTATCTGCCTTTGCTGGATCAGATCCGACAGACCGGAGTTGCCTGTATTTTGGTACATATGCCTTTCCGTATGGCAATTTTTGATGCTAATGCGGCCGAAGAGGTAATCTCACAGTTCCCTGAGTTCCAGCACTGGTATATCGCGGGGCACTCCATGGGAGGTGCTATGGCATCCCAATTTGCCTCTGACCATCCCGACCAGGTAGACGGACTCATCCTGATGGGAGCCTACATCTATGGCGATTACCCGGATGAAAAGACCTTGACCATCTACGGCTCTCTCAACCAGAGCGTGGAAGACCACATCGACTACACAGAGAATATCGTGGAGATCGAGGGCGGCAACCATGCCCAGTTCGGCAACTACGGCCCCCAGAAGGGGGATCTTCCCGCCGCCATCTCCGCGGAGGAACAGCAGAAGCAGACCGTGGAGGCTATTGAAGCCTTTCTTGCACAAAGGAATGGCTGACAAAAAGCGGAGCGCTCATAGGCGCTCCGCTTTTCGCAACTCTCTTTGCAGATATACCATATCCACCAGCTGTACCCCGCACTCATAGATGGGGCGGTCGTAGTGGTCGGTGAAAAAGTTCTTGACCAGATGGTGCCTGCAAAAGCCGCAGGCTTCATAAAACGGGACAGTGGCGGGGCTGTCTCCGGTGCCCACCTGCAGCACCGCATACTGTCCTGTGTAGGTTCGGACAAGGAAGTCCACCATGGCTCTCCCGTAGCCCCTGCCCTGAGAGGCAGGCGCTACGGCGATGTTCTTCAGTTCCAGGACGCCGTTCCCCTCATCCGTCACTACGCATTCGGCCTTGACGCCGTTGTCCTCCAGCACATACATGGTTCCCCGCTCCAGATAGCGGTCGACCATGTTCTCCTGCTCGTCGGCCAGCAACAGCAAATCCTGGTGCTGCTTTTTATCGGTTTCCACTTTTCTGATTTCCATGGGGTGATCCATCCTCCGCCTGATGGCCTTGATAAAATTTATTATACCATAACTTTCGGATTTGGAACATGGGAATTGGATGCCGGATATGGCCGTTTTTTCGGTGGACTGTCCCTACTCCGCCGCTATGTCCCATCTTTTGAGATACCGCAGGGCGAGAAGCGCGAATACTACGGTATAAATCAATGCTGAGAGCACAAAGGGCAGCAGATCCAGCTCCATCTGGGGGTTATTGGCCCGCATCCCCAGGCACAGCAGAGAGTACGGGAACGCATATCCCCACCCCTGGGCGGTGAACATCAGCCCCACAATGCCGCCCGCCAGGCCGAAGGCCACCGGCGGGGCAAAGGCCCGGAGCACCAGGCTGAAAAAGAGCTGCACCGCACAGACCGAGACGCCCCCCAGCGTCCCGCAGAGCAGCCATTCCGGGAGCTCCGGAGGCACCGGGCCGGGGATACCGACGATCTTTCCACTGAGGAGGAACAAAAGGCCGATGCACACCTGGGCCAGCAGGGACACCACGGCGGCCAGGATCAGTTTGGCGGCATACAGATCCCCCACCGGCGCCGGCGCGGTAAGAAAGCTGTTCCAGTTGTGGTCGGCATGTTCCAGCCGCCACTGCCAGGCGCAGAATACTCCCAGCAGGGCGGGCAGAAAGAACATGGAGGAGAACAGGGTGTGCTGGCTCCACAGACTGTACCAGGCGTCATCCAACACCTCAATGTTCCCCAGGTAGTTCCCAGTGCCCAGAATGGCCGGGAAAATGGGCAGCAGCACAAAGGCCAGCCACACCGGGGAGCGGCGGCACTTTTGCGCTTCCGCCTTCAGGCAACGCAGCAGCATGCTTCACACCTCCTTCCGCACGAACAGAGTCCGGCCCACGATCAGGAATACCGCCCCCCACAGGGACAGCAAAGCGACATCTGTGACCGGCGGCCACCGCCAATAAAACCGGGTCACCCGTGTGACTTGGTTCCAGTCCATGAAAACCAGGGACATGAGGCCATAGTATCCCCAGGGCACACATCGGACCAGCGCCGGAGGAAACAGCATGGAGAGGATGCCCAGAAAGCTTCCGGAGATGCCGCACACCAGGGCGGCCGCTTGGTTGGCAAAACGCAGGGACAGCCCCTGCTGGAGGGCGTAGACCATCATACTGACCCCCCAGGAGATGAGCGTAAAGAGTCCAAAGCGCCCCCAGGGAATTTCTCCCTGAAAGCCCTGTACGATCCCCACAGCCAGGAACAGGCCCGAGCGGAGAACCAGCAGAGCCGCCAGCACCAGAGCGCCCCAGGCCAGCTTGGCGGCATAAAGGCTCCCCGGAGACGCCATGGTCTCCAGCAGCTTCCAGGTGCTGCCCTTGTGCTCCAGCTCACAGCTGCGGCTGGCCAGAGTAGCCACGCTGAGAGGCAGAATAATAGCGTCCACCGTGGCCAGATTGTAAAGCAGGAGCATCCACCCCCACTTCAAATCCTCGGCGTCCTGCCGGGTAAAGAAGGCCCCCATCCAGACAAGCTCCACCGCCAGCACAGCGGCGCACACCAGCACAATCTTTCGGCGGCGGCATTTGTAAAATTCCAGTCTCAGCAGTTTCACAGACTCGCCGCCTTTCCCGTCAGCTCCAGGAAGATGTCCTCCAGGCTCTTCTGCCGCTCCTCCAGCCGTACCACGCCCAGACGATTGTCCGCCAGGAAACGGGTGAGCTGGGCGGCGATCTCGTCGGAAAGGATGGGCAGGATCAGGTAGCCCTCCTCTTCCTGACAGGGTACCGACTTCTCCATGAGCAGATTGCGGGCCACTGCGTTGTTGGTGGTCCGCAGAGCCAGATGGTGACGGCTGCGGCCGTGGAGCGCCTCCAGCGTGTCCTGAAATACCAGCTCTCCCTCCCGGATGATGGCCACATGGTCCGCCATCTGATCGATCTCACTTAGAAGATGGCTGGACACCACCACCGTCATGCCGAACCTGCCGGGCAGATCACAGATCAGCTCCCGCATCTCCTGGATGCCCGCGGGGTCCAGGCCGTTGGTGGGTTCGTCCAGAATGAGCAGCTTGGGATACCCAAGTAAAGCCGCCGCCAGCCCCAGCCGCTGCTTCATGCCAAGGGAGTAGTGGGCCACTTTCTTGCCCCGCTGACCGTCCAGCCGGACGATCTGCAGCACCTCCCGGATGTTTTTCTCCGGCACACCCCGGAGGGTCTGAACGATGCGCAGGTTTTCTTCACCGGTAAGGTGTCCGTAGTAGCTGGGGCTCTCAATGAGGCTCCCCACCTGCCGCAGCACCGACAGGCGGTTTTTTCTGTCCACGCCTTTTCCCAGCACCCGGATGCTGCCCGCCGTGGGGCGTACCAGGCCCAGGATCATTTTCAGAGTGGTGGACTTCCCCGCCCCGTTGGGACCCAAAAAGCCGTAGACGCTGCCCTCCGGCACGCTGAGATCCAGATGGGCCACCCGCAGGGCGTTCCCGTATTGCTTGCACAGATCGTAGGTTTCAATGATGTTCATGGCAAGACCTCCTTGTGCCGCATATCTTATCGCCCCTGCCTTACACATCCATGAAGCCTGCCTTACAATTACCTTACTTCTTTCCCCGGGGCTGGACGGAATGAAAAGAACGGTTATAATGGAAACAGCTGAACGCAAAGGAGGCCAGCCATATGGCCTATCGCATTTTGATTGTAGATGACGAACCCGCCCTTCAGAGCATGGTGCAGGAAATCCTGCGTCAAGCGGGCTATGGGACCGACGCAGCGCTGTCCTGTACCCAGGCGTTGGAGCGGTTTCACGCCGCCGCCCCGGACGCGGTGCTGCTGGATGTGATGCTCCCCGACGGAGACGGTTTTTCTCTCTTCGGGAAACTCCGGGAAATTCGGGATGTGCCGGTGCTGTTCCTCTCCGCCCGGGATGAGGACGAGGCGCGGCTCCGGGGCCTGGGTCTGGGAGCAGACGACTATATCACCAAGCCCTTCCTCCCCCAGGAGCTGCTGCTCCGCCTGGGGGCGGTGCTGCGCCGGGTCTACCGGGAGGAGAACTACCGGGTGCGGCTGGGAGAGACGGAAATCGACTGGGGCAAAGGGGCAGTCCGCCGGGGCGGTCAGGAGACCGCCCTCACCGCCAAGGAATTTGCCCTGCTGCGCAAGCTGTGGGAGGCCCGGGGGAACATCGTCACCATCGACGCTCTGTGCTCTGCTTTGTGGGACGGACCTCTGGTGGGCTATGAGAACACCCTTATGGTCCACATCCGCCGCCTGCGGGAGAAGGTGGAGGCGGACCCCTCCCATCCGCAGTTTCTGCTGACAGTGCGGGGGCTGGGCTACCGGCTTCGGCGGGAGGGTACCGCATGAAGCTGCGCAGCTTATTGAAGGGAGCCATGCTGGTGACGGTCTCAGCGCTCCTCATCGCCGTCGTAGCCCTGCTGGGGCTCATCGCCTTTGTCTACTACAACTCAAACGGCGGCCGGGACTGGAACACCCCTATGGAAGAGCTTTCCGACGCCCTGGTCTGGGACGGGACAGCCTATACCTTTGCCGGGGATGCGCTGCTGGAGGAAGGCCGCTGGGCCATGCTGCTCAGCCAGGAGGGGCAGGTGGTGTGGTCTTTCCGCAAACCGGAGGATGTACCGGAGCAATATACCGTCTCCGATGTGGCCTCCTTTACCCGATGGTATCTCAGCGACTATCCGGTCCAGAGCTGGGTGCGGGAGGATGGACTGCTGGTGGTGGGCTCTCCCAAGGGGAGCATCTGGAAGCACGACATTGCCATGAATACCGAAGCTCTGCTTCAGACTCCCATCTGGTTTCTGGCCTTTTTCCTGTTGGCCCTGGGCAGTGTGCTGGGCCTTGCCTGGCTGGCGGTGGGCCGGTGGTTCCGGCAGGATCAGCAGGTACGGGACGCCGCCCGGTCAAACTGGATCAACGGCGTTTCCCACGACATCCGCACCCCTCTATCGGTGGTCATGGGCTACGCCGCTCAGCTGGAAGAGGCCCCGGACCTGACGCCGGAGCATAGACGTCAGGCCTCCGCTATCCGGACCCAGAGCCAGGTCATCCGGGATCTGGTGAACGACCTGAACCTGACGATGCGCCTGGACTGTGAGATGCAGGCTCTGCGGAAGGAACCCATCCAGCCCGCTGTCTTCCTGCGGCAAGCGGCGGCAGACTTTCTTAACGGCGGTATGGGAGCCGGTTTTGATTTTGAGATGGATCTTCCGGAGACGCCCCTGCCTGAGATTGAGGCCGATCCCTTCCTGCTGCGGCGGGCGGTGAACAACCTGCTCACCAACTGTGTGCGGCACAATGCTCCCGGCTGCTCCATTTGTCTGGGAGCCAGGGCCGCAGGCAAGGAGCTTATTCTGTGGATAGAGGGCGGGACTGCGGCAGGAAAGCTGCAGCCGGACTCCTCCCGGCCATTGGAGAGCGACGGAGGGGCCGCCCACGGTACCGGACTCCGACTGGTAGCTCAGATTGCCGCCGCCCACGGGGGCAAAGCGGAATTTCACAGCGGTACTCCCTATCGGTGTGAACTGCGGCTGCCGGCAAAAGGATAAAACAGGAAAAGCACATCGGCAGGACGGCAAAAGGGCCATCCACTGGATGTGCTTTCTCTCTTATTTTTCGTAGCTGCCGTCCCTGGGCCGCACACAGGACTCGATGATGCCGGCAATCATCTCCACCTCATCTGCGCAGTCCTGCCGCAGCCACTCCTTGACAACAGCGATGATACCCTCTATATAGTAGGCAATGTAGTAGGAGCGGTGGGCGGCCGGAATCTCAAACCGCTCCAGAATGGGGCCGAGGATGTGCTGCTTCAGTTCCCCGTACCGGGCATAGGCCTGCATGCTGCTGGGATTCCGGAAGGCCGCCCGGTAGACCTTTTTGTTGTCCCGGATGAAGCGGAGATAGGGGAGAAGATATTCCCGGGTGACCAGAACCAGCTCTTCCCGCTCCCGGCTTTCCATATTCCCCAGAACCTCTTCTTCCCGTTGGGGGAAATAGGAGAGAAAGCGCCGGTTGATCATCTCCAAGGTCTCATTCACCAGATCGGCGATAGTCTCATAGTGCAGGTAGAAGGTGGACCGGTTCACGCCGGCCTGGTGACAGATCTCCTTCACCGTAATATATTCCAGATCTCTCTCCTCCAGCAGTGCGATGAGCGCCTCGTCCATCCGCAGGGCGGTGTTGAAATATTTGCTTTCGGACTTGTTCATCTGCCGCCCTCCTCTCGTGGCTATTCTGCCGATTCGCTGATCTCCCGGGCCAGCTGCATGATCTCAAAGGCATACTTTTCCTTGCCGGTCCGAAGGAGCTTCTTGTAGATGGGATAGTTCATGCCTATGCCGATGATACCCAGAATTCCCAGAAGGATTCCGCCGCCTGTCATCACGACGCCGCCCCCTCCGATCACCTGCATGGAAAGGCACATTCCCAAGCCAAGGACCAGGGTCATCAGGACGCCGAAACTGTAGGCGAAGATGTTGGCCGGGCCCTTTGCCTTCCGGTCCAGCTTTCTCAGGGCAACGACCTTGGAGGTGTCCTTGGGGGCATATTCATTGGCAATGGCTTCCGCAAAAATTTTATCTGTATTCATGATGATTTTCTCCTCTTATGATCGATGGATGGATTCTCTGCAGCTGCTGATATGATCATAGAGGATGTAAGGCCAAAAGAGAACGACAGCTTTGGTCTTTTGTGCCGATTTCAGCCAGGGATGGACTTCGTTCTGAGAGGAGAGATCTGGAATCAGCGGGACTTCCCTTCCGGAAAACGCCTTATGCTTTTTCCCGCGTCAAATAAATTCCGCCGATTGCCGCGATCAGAGCCATGGGGGCCAGCCGGACAAACAGCCATTCAAAGGCATGAAAAGCCGTGCCTGCAACGGCAATTTCCGGATCGCTGAAATCCCAACCCAAGTAGGGGCTATTTACGACCACTAAGGCTGCGGAAATCGCCACAACAACCACGCATAATGCGATCAGCGACCAATGGAGAACTTTTCTTCTGAGGGCCTTTCTCCGCGCAAACTGCAAATTGATGATCTCCAGCTTTTCGGAGAGCGCTTTTACAGCATCCACCTCCGTCTCCACCACAGTCTCTCCAAGCAGCGTGCTCACGGGAGTCTCAAGCGCTTCCGACAGAGAGATCAGCAGATCCGAATCCGGGACTGATAATCCTTGCTCCCATTTTGAGATGGTTTGCCGCACCACATTCAGCTTCACAGCGAGCTCTTGCTGGGAAAGCCCCTTTGATTTCCTGATCGTCTTGATATTCTCGTTTAACATGAGGGATAACTCCTTTCGCTCAGGTGTTATCGCCATTATAGGAAGAAGTGGCCGTTGCCGCAAGCAACACAGATTAACATGGCTTATTTCAGCAATTTCTTTCGCAGATCGTCCAGATACAGCTTTTGCTGCCGCTTCAGATAGCCGGGGACGAAGGGGCGCATCCACCAGCGCTTGGCGTTAACCGTCTCGGTGCAGGTCAGCCGGGTACCCCCCTCTGCCGTTTCGAAGATTCCCTCCCAGGAGCCGGACATATTGCCGTTCTCCATGATAAAGGCCCAAAAGCGGAGCGGCTCACAGGCTGTGACGGTAAATTTTGTGGCATAGCCGCTTTTGGTGTGCTCCACAAAATGGGCCTCATCCAAGATTTCCACCCTGGCCAAATCACTGCGCCACGCGGTATGGGCGAGGTCGGTTACCGTATGCCACACCTGCTCCACCGGGCAAGGGAGATGGAAGATCATCTTGGAAGTCGCCATAAGATCACCCCTTCTTCGTTTTCCTAATCAGTTTCAGGCTGATGCACCGGCGGTCAGCCGCCTTCTGAAGCAGCCCCACAGCGGCAAGGGCGCGCTCCTTGATTGGCTGATCTTCCAGCTCCGGCTGGCTGCCCAGAGCGGCCATCACGGACTGTAAATCCTCCAGGGGCAGGAGATAGACCGCCGTGTTGAAAAGCGTTTTGCGGCGGCCATCATTGTAATGGGTCAGAAGTTCTCCTAAAATAAGCCGTTTTTCCTCCAATTGGGCAAGGTAGGCTTCCAGTCCCACCTCCCGGGCCCGGGCAATATTTTGCTGCCGGTTCCGGTGGGGGACAAAAGAATCCCCATCGTCGAAACCCTCGTAGCAGGAACAGGGGTACTCCGGACACTCCCAGCAAAACTGGACGCCGCCATGCTCCAGGGAGCATTTGGCTATGGCGCAGCTCTGGTTGCCTGCTCCGCCGCCGCAGCCGGGGCAATACCCGCCCAGGTTCATGGAGCACAGACTGCAGTTGAGTCCGCATAGAGAGAAGCGGGTCTCCGAACGGGCAAAGCCTTTCATAGCGCCCTCCTCACCGGATGTCGAATGACTGTTTTCAGCCGCTCCGGTTTGCACCGCCGCACATCGCTTAAATAGAGTTCATGGTGGAACCGGCCTTCCCCGAAATCCTCCTCAAACCCCTGTTCCCTGGCGTACTCCTCCATGGCCGCTACGGTGACAGGCTCGTCGTCGTAGGGGCCAATGTGCATGCACTGGACGCACAGCCCCTCCTTCCAGGGAAAGAACTCCACCGGAGAAAAGTCCTGCTGCCTCTTTTCTGCAGCCTCCCGGACGGCCCAATCAAAAACCTCTTTCGTCACAAACTCCGGCAGGTGGATGAGAGAGATCCATTGAAATTCCCGTTTGTGGGCGTAGTCCACCCCCTGGATGCCCTCCTGCCACCAAAGCCCTTCCAGAGGCGGCACCACATAGTCAAAGTAGCCCTCCAGTTTGTGCTTGCCCAGCTTGCTCATCTTGATGGTGAAAGCCACGGCGTAGAGCATGCCCAGCGCCTGCTTGTAAGCGCCATTCTCCTCGTTGGGGTCACCCTTACCTCGCACTGCCAGGAAGTTCATGGCGGGCACGGTGACGATGCCCGGCGTTTTGGGCGGCAGATAGAACTCCTTGTACTCTTTCTTATAATCAAAGGCCATGGTCATTTCCTCCATTTTTTTGGCTGCTCCTGAAGCGTGAAGCAGGTAAGGCTGGTAAGCGCGGTCATGGTGTCCCGGTCGTCCACATCCTCCACCCAGATGTAATCCTTGGCTCCTTCGTAAGGCGGGACCTTGGGCAGATTGGGAAACGCCGCTTCCCCCGCCGGAGTGACCTTCACAAAAAATTGGTCGTCACAGATGACGGCGAAGAACACATCGTCGCAGTAAAGGCCGTATTCGCCGAACATCTTCCGGCTGCGGATGGCTCCGGCCTCCCGCAGCTGCTCAGCCACATAGTCTACAAAATCCTTATGAGACGCCATGCTCCTCCTCCTTTCGGTAACGACGGGCCAGAGCTTCGATCAAAGTTCCAAGCCGTTCCCGCAATTCTTCGGGCTCCAGCAGTTCTGCTTTATCCCTAAATGTCAGAATCCAGCTGAGTACGCTGTCCGCGTCCGGAAAGCCGCCGGTGAAGAGCAGTTTGCCGTCCGGCTCTACGGTGAAGCAGTCCGTCCCATACTCCTCCACCAGCCGCCAGCGGCAGGCGGGTTCAAAAAGGGCGGTAATCTGATACTTGGCCGGAAAGATGCGCTCCGCCTCCAGGTTGGGCAGAGGCGCAGACCGGGGCGCAAAGGGTTCTCCAGAGGCAAGCTCCGTCATGCGGTTGAGTTTGAACAGGCGAAAATCCTCCCGCATTTGGCAAAAGCCCCACACATACCAGGTAGACCAGTGAAAAATCAGGTAATAAGGCTCGATAGTGCGCACCGATTCCTCCCTGGGGGAGAAATAGGTAAAGCGGATGGTGCGGTGCTGCTCAATGGCTTCCTGAATGCGCTCAATTTTCGGCGGCAGGCTGGTCTTGTACCAGGAGGATAGGTCGATGAGCATGTGAGCGCCGCCGGGGACCAGTCCGCCTGTCCCGGCGGACAGCTTTTCCATCAGCTGGGCGTAGCGCCGGGTGCCGCTGACGCTGTCCAGACTCCGCAGCCCTGCCAGGATGTCCTGCATCTCCGGGGCAGTGAGCACCGTGCGGTCCACCCGGTAGCCCTCCATGATGGCGATGCCGCCCCCTGCTCCCTGGGCAGTGGAGATGGGAATGCCCGCCCGGCACAAAGACTCGATGTCTCGCTGGATGGTCCGGCGGGATACCTCGAACTGCTCCGCCAGCTCCGGGGCGGTGACTTGCTCCTTCTGGAGCAGGATCGACAGGATACCAATGAGCCGCTCCATCTTCATGGGATGCACCTCCTTCCCTTCCTGTTTTTGCTCATTATAGCACAGGGATGCGACAACTGTCTGTCATGTTTCTCGGAGAATTGCAGAGGCGCACATCGTATGGTATAATAAAACACCATACGCAAATGGAAGCAACAAGGGATGAGGACCGAACATGAAACACATTTTTCTTTTGGAGGACGATGAGACCCTGGGGCGGGGGATCGCCATGGCGCTGACGGGGCCGGAGACATCCGTTGTCTGTCATCCCAGCCTGGCCGAGGCCCGGGAGGCGCTGGCGGGAGACCGGGTTGACCTGCTGATTCTGGATGTGAATCTCCCCGATGGCAGCGGACTGGATTTGCTGCGTCAGGTGCGCTCGGAGGGCGACGCTACGCCGGTGATCCTGCTCACTGCCAACGATCTGGAGCTGGACGAGGTCACCGGGCTGGAGGCGGGGGCGGACGACTATATCACCAAGCCCTTCTCTCTGGCAGTACTCCGGGCCAGGGTGAATGCCCAGCTCCGTCGGAGCACCCTCAACGCTGCCCGGGTGCTGTCCATAGGCCCCTTTGCCTTTGATTTTGAACAAATGGACTTTCGCCGGGACGGCAGGGGAGTGGAGCTCTCCAAAACCGAACAGAAGCTATTGCGGGTTCTCTTGGAGAATCGGGGGCATGCCGTACCCCGGGCTACGCTGGTGGACCGGGTATGGACGGACGGCGCGGACTTTGTGGAGGAAAACGCCCTGTCCGTTACGGTCAAGCGGCTGCGGAGCAAGCTGGAGGCCGATCCCTCCAAGCCGGAATATCTGAAAACGGTGTACGGCATCGGCTACACCTGGGCGGTGAAGCCATGACCGGGTATCTTGCGATGGGCGCCGCAGCGCTGCTTGCACTGGCCGTGGTCGTCTATGATCGGTGGCGGACCTCCCGCATTGTCCGGCGGCTGGACGATATGCTCACCGCGACCATGAACGGCAGCTTTTTTGAAGAGACCTTTGATGAGAGCCGCCTCTCCTCTCTGGAGAGTCGATTGGCGCGATACCTGACGGCCAGCGCCCTGTCCGAGCGGAACGTGCGGGAGCAGAAGGATCAGATCAGCGCCCTGATCTCTGATATCTCCCACCAGACCAAGACTCCGGTGGCCAATCTTCAGCTCTACGCCCAGCTGCTCCTGGAGCAGCCGCTCACGCTCCGGGAGAAGGACTGCGCCGCCGCCATCTCCACCCAGGCGGAAAAGCTCCAGGCCCTCATTGAGGCCCTGGTCAAGACCTCCCGCTTGGAAACGGGGATTTTGGCCCTCCACCCCCGGCCCGGCGAGATTTCCACGGTGGTGGAGCGGGCCGCTGCACAGTACGTCCCCAGGGCAAAGGGAAAGGGCGTTGCCCTGACTGTTGGACAGGCGGACGGCTCCGCCGTCTTCGATCCCAAGTGGACGGAGGAGGCGGTATGCAATCTGCTGGACAACGCCGTCAAATATACCCCGTCCGGCGGGACTGTGACGGTGGAGGTAAAAAACTATGAGCTGTTCTCCGCCATCCGGGTGGCCGATACCGGTCCGGGCATTTCCGAGGAGGATCAGGCCAGAATTTTCGGCCGGTTTTACCGTGCTCCCAACGCCTGGCAGGCGGAGGGGGTGGGCATCGGCCTTTATCTCACCCGGCAGATCGCGGAAAAGCAGGGCGGCTATGTGAAGGTGGAGAGTACGCCGGGAAAAGGAAGCATATTTTCCCTCTTTCTGCCTCGTCCATAACGGACTTCTGTCAAAACTGTCACATTCTCGAAAGTACCAGGACAGATTTCCGTGGTAAAGTCTGTATTGTCAAAAGACGGTACAGACTTTTTCATTGGAGGAAAACAGTCATGACGATTTTACAGACCAAGGATCTGAAAAAATACTACGGCTCCGGCGATACCCAGGTAAAGGCCCTGGACGGCGTGGATCTCGGCATCGAGCAGGGAGAGTTTGTGGCCATTGTGGGCACCTCCGGCTCCGGCAAGTCCACGCTGCTCCACATGCTGGGCGGGCTGGACCGGCCTACCTCGGGCGCCGTCACTGTGGATGGAAAGGATATCTTTTCCCTGAAGGACGAGGCTTTGACCATCTTCCGCCGTCGGAAGATCGGCTTTGTCTTCCAGTCCTACAATCTGGTGCCGGTGCTCAGTGTGTGGGAGAATATTGTCCTGCCGGTGGAGCTGGATGGAAGAAAGGCGGACCAGGGCTATGTGGAGGAGGTCATCGCCACTCTGGGCCTGGACAAGAAGCTCCGGAATCTGCCCAACCAGCTCTCCGGCGGCCAGCAGCAGCGTGTGGCCATCGCCCGGGCCCTGGCCACCAAGCCTGCCATCCTTCTGGCCGACGAGCCCACCGGCAACTTAGACAGCAAAACCAGCCAGGATGTGCTCAGCCTGATGAAGGTGACCGGGCAGAAGTTTGGTCAGACTATGGTGATGATCACCCACAACGAGGAGATCGCCCAGATGGCCGACCGCATCGTCCGCATCGAGGACGGGCGGATCGTGACGCGGTAAGGGGGCGGGACCATGAATGTAGCAAACCGCAAGTGCGTGCGGCATCTTTCCTTCCGGAGCCTGCGGGCCAACCGGACGCGGAACCTTGTGGCGGTGCTGGCCATCGTGTTGACCACGGTGCTCTTCACCTCTCTTTTCACCATTGCCCTCTCCATCAACGAGGGCATTCAGCAGAACAACTTCCGTCAGGCGGGAGGCTGGTCCCATGGAACCTTCAAGTATCTGACAGAGGAGCAGTTTGAGGAATTGAAGGACGATCCTCTCATCAAGTCCTGGGGCCTGCGCCGCTTTTTGGGTATGCCTGCGGATGTCCCATTCAACAAATCCCATGTAGAGATCGGCTATTCCGACGCCAACCAGGCCCACTGGATGTACTGCGACCCCATCGAAGGCCGACTGCCCAAGGAGGGCACCGATGAGGCCGCCACGGATACCCATGTCCTGGCGCTGCTGGGGGTAGAGCCGGAGCTGGGCGCCCAGTTCACCGTCACGTTTTCTGTGGATGGTCATGAGACCACCCAGACCTTTACCCTGTGCGGATGGTGGGACTACGACGAGGCCATCGTGGCCAACCACATCCTGATTCCAGAGAGCCGGGTGGATGCGGTGCTGCAGGAGGTGGGCGTCACCCCGCCGGGAAGCGACGGCATGACAGGGGAGTGGAACCTGGACGTGATGCTGAAAAACGGCGATCGCAGCATTTCCAAGGACCTCAATGAGATTTTAGCAAACCACGGCTATCAAAGCGAAACCGCCGGGGCAGACTACATTGCCCTGGGTATCAACTGGGGTTACACCGGGGCCCAGCTGTCGGAAAATATGGATCCGACTACACTGTTTGTGATTGTGGTGGTGCTGGTGCTGATCATCTTCACCGGGTATCTCATCATCTACAACGTCTTTCAAATCTCCGTGGCTGGGGATATCCAGTTCTACGGCCTGCTGAAAACCATCGGCACCACGCCCCGGCAGCTCCGGCGGATTATCCGAACCCAGGCGCTGATTCTCTCCCTGGTCGGCATTCCCATCGGTCTGCTGCTGGGCTGGTTTCTGGGAGGTGTGCTTACCCCTGTCATCACTGCACAGCTCAATGGGGTGACCAATGTGGTCTCGGTCAGTCCGCTTCTCTTTGCGGGCGCGGCCATCTTTTCCCTGGTGACGGTGCTCGTCTCCTGCCGCCGCCCCGGACGTCTGGCAGGCAAAGTTTCCCCGGTGGAGGCGGTACGCTACACCGAGGGCAAGGCACTGAAGCAGAAGGGGAAGCGGAGCGGCAAGGGCGTGTCCCTGCTGTCCATGGCATGGGCCAACCTGGGCCGCAGCCGGGGAAAGACCTTCGTGACCATTCTCTCTCTTTCCCTGGCGGTGGTGCTGTTGACGATGACGATAACCTTTGTAAGCGGCTTCGACATGGACAAATACACTGCAAATTTTACTGCCAGTGACTTCATCCTGGCGGACGCGGGCCAGTTCCAGACCAGAGGGACTGCTTTCAACGATGAAATGGCGGTCTCTGAGGAGGTTATCGACGCTGTAAATGCCCAGGGCGGCATCACGGACAGCGGCTGCATCTACGGCAAGACCGCCCCGGCGGTGGAATTTGTCACCGAGGAGTACTACCGCTCTATCTGGAGCCAGTGGAATACCCCGGAGCAGCTGGACGAGGCTATCCGCTATATGGATCGCACGCCGGAGGGATTGCTGGAGGATCGGGTGCAGCTCTACGGCATGGATTCCTTTGCCCTGAACCACCTGACGGTGGTGGAAGGCGATCTCTCCAAGCTCAGCGACCCGGACGGGAATTATATTGCCGCTGTGTACAGCACCGATGACTACGACAGGCCGGAGATGGACAGCCACTGGGCCCGTCTGGGGGACACGGTGACCATCCGCTATGTGGAGGAGTATGAGTACTATGATGTCGATACCGGCGAAGTTTACGGGCCTCCGGAAAATGTACCGGATGGCGCCAGCTGCGCTCAGCGGGCGGTAAAATACCGGGATGTGGACTACACTGTGGCCGCTCTGGTGGCGGTGCCCTACGCCTTCTCCTACCGCTACTACGGCGCCGATGAGTTTGTCTTGAGCAGCGAGACCTTTATCCGGGACACCGGAACAGATTGCGTCATGTACTACGCCTTCGACACCACCGACGAGGCAAATGCCTCCATGGAATCCTTCCTGGCGGATTACACAGGAATGCAGAACACTCAGTTTGACTATGAGAGCAAAGCCTCTTACGCCGGAGAGTTTGAAAGCTTCCGGAGCATGTTCCTCCTGCTGGGCGGAGCGCTGAGTTTTATTGTGGGTCTGGTGGGAGTGCTGAACTTCTTCAATGCCATCCTCACCGGCATTACCGCCCGCCGCCGGGAGCTGGCAGTGCTCCAGTCCATCGGCATGACGGCCCGGCAGCTGCGGACCATGCTGGCTTTGGAGGGATTGTTCTATACAGTGGGCGCGGCGCTTCTGGCCCTGGCGCTGATTGTGCTCACCGCGCCGTTTGTGGGCCCCGCCCTCAACGGATTGATCTGGTTCTTTACCTATCGCTTTACCGTCTGGCCCATCGCCGTGGTGCTGCCCCTGTTCGGGGCGCTGGGTGTTCTCATCCCGGTTTTGAGCTGCCGCGCCGCCCAGCGCTATTCCGTGGTGGAACGTCTGCGGCAGGAATAAGGCATAGGGCAAAAAATAATAGCCATCCGCAAGCAGCACTGCTTGCGGATGGCTTGCTGCAGTCGAAAGCTACGACGCCGGGCCGCCTCAAACCCATGATCCGGCGTTCCGCCTGCGCCTGCAGCCGCGCTTCGGAGCGCAGCCACCGCTGAAGGCAGCGGCTTTTGACGCGAAGATGAGCGCACAGATACAGGGCCGTTAAAAAAGCGTAATGCCGGACGGCACACCAGACAGTCAGACACTGGTTTCCGAAGTTTCGCCGCCATCATGATTTTATTTTTTATAACCGTCTTCGGTTTTGGATTAGGAAGCCAGGGCTGATTTTTTCTTCCTTTTGCGAAAAAAGAAGTAGACGATTAAGTAAATGGCTGTAGGAATATTTCCTTTACCAAACAGCAGCAGCGCAGTAGAAAAATCAGGCGCCATCGTACATAATAAGAAAATAAAACCAAATATAAATCCCGGCAAAATCAACCCCGCCCATGGATTTTTCATTCTGCTGAGAAATATCTGCAAAATAATTGTCCCAATAAATAATAAAATCATCATGCCGATGGCAACCCACATGAAACCTGCAAGAATCCCTGCTGATAAAAAAGCCATCCATTTTACCCCCTTTTCCGTTTTATCGATCTTTTGATTCCATCCGAATTTGTCATGAGTTGGGGCATCCCGGAACATCCCGAAGCTTTCACCAGGGCCTTGCTCCCGCAAACAAAAGCCGCGTTGCACAGACTGCAGAAGCGTCTTCAGGAACGCGCAGAGTATCTGCCTGTCATTCAGTGAGCGTTCCCCAAAAGAATGTAAAGTAAATGCGGGAAAAGCAGTGAACGGTCAATTTTTGCGCAATGTACTGCGGCTATTGATGAATCTCCGAGTGTTCCTCAATCTCCTCCTTGATAAACATCAGGAAAAATCCAACAAGCAGAAGGACACAGGAAAGCCAAATGGTTTTTACCCCGAATACGGACACAAAATGTCCGCCAAGCCCTGCGCCAAATCCAAACAGGAAAATAATTTCCCAATAGCGCAGCGCCTTTTTCAGCATTTCTCTGTCATGTGTCCGAATGTACAGAGAAAGCGCTTCCATGCCGCTGCGCATATTTCCGATGCACATCGTGCTGGAAAACGCATACCCTGTCATTTTACGGAAAGCCTGCACCTGCATAGCGCAGGAGAAGGATACAAACGCATTTGCCAGTATATTGAGACCTTCCGGCAGGTATCCTACGGCAAACAGCAATAGAATTTCACTCAGCAGGACAATCTGACGCCAGTGGACGGCCTGCCGATTTCGAAAGGATTGCCGAATCCATTCGGCAGCTGCAACCCCCAGTACGAAAGAAAGAAGCGGGACAAAATAGTGCAGTGCGATCGGCCAGTTCTTTTCATAGATGCTTTGACTTAACAGAACGATGTTTCCCGTCTGCGCATTCGCAAAAACCTTGCCTCGGTAAACATAAGTGTATGCATCCTGCAAGCCGCCAGACAGCGACAGGAAAACGGCCATCAGAAAGGACTCGGACATTTGCCCATGAGAATGGTATTGATTTGCTTTTTTCCTGTGCCTTTTATGCTCAGAAAGCATTGTGTCATTACCCCTTTAGAATAGTATAAACTATGAGTCATACTGCCTTCCTCCTGCTGGAAACATCTTAACCACATACTCCGTCGTGGCATAGAGCAAGCCGTCATGAACATGGCCATAAAGGTTTTGGTTCAGGCGATGAGTGCCCTTTGACGATACTGGGGTTAGGACAAATTTGAAAAAGTTCGATGTGGCGGCAGGTTATAAAAGGGTTGTTTTGCTCAGATATATGACTTATTATACTGATCGTACAGAAGTTTGTAAAAATCATTATTGATATAGTAAATATCATGAAATGATATGTCAGAGGCATGGGATATGGATGTTAACTTTGAATACTATAAAATATTTTATTATGTCGCAAAATACAAGAATTTTACGAAAGCGGCAAATGCATTGGGCAGTGAGCAGCCAAACGTCACACGGGCGATGAATTGCCTGGAACAAGAAATCCATTGTACACTTTTTATTCGAACCAACCGCGGTGTAAAACTTACGCCGGAGGGAGCGAAGCTATTTGAGCATGTTGCCGTCGCAATGGCGCAGCTGCAGGCGGCAGAGGCGGAACTAACGGCCGGTATGGGGTTAGAAAAGGGCAGTATTTCCATCGGCGTCAGTGAAACGGCGTTGAATATCTGCCTGCTGGATAAATTGAGAGCCTTTCACATGGAGCACCCCGGTATTCGGTTGAAAATCTATAATCACTCTGCTCCGCAGGCGATCCGTTCCATTAAAAACGGAGAGATAGACTTCGCTGTTGTCTCCACACCTACGAATGCGGATGAACCACTCAAAGAAATACATATACAATCGTTCCAAGACATTCTTGTGGGCGGAAGGACCTTTGCCGCACTGAGCAGTCGGGAACTTAGCATTGCTGACTTGCAGAATTATCCGCTCATTTGCCTTGGCCGGGAGACGATGACCTGGCAGTTTTATCACGATCTGTTTTTATCTCATGGTCTGGAGCTGACCCCCGACACCGAAGTAGCAACGACAGATCAGGTTTTGTCATTGGTAAAATCCGATCTTGGCCTTGCTTTTCTTCCGGAATCCATGGCACAGGAGGAACTTCGCCAACGTAGGATTGTCCAGATTAGACTGCGGGAGCAAATACCGGAACGGCAAATCTGCATGGTATATGATCGACAGCACCCTCTGAGCGCTGCGGCACAGCGATTAAAAAATGACATCTTGGAAAATCACACAGAATGCTCCTCCTGTAAATAGGAGGACGGAATATTTGTATCATACAATATTGAATCACTGGAAACAATCGGAAATACAAATGCACCCCTCTGAAAATCTGCGGATTTCAGAGGGGTGCATTTTTTATATATAAAAAAACGGCGGGAATGCCTGTGGTTTCCCAAAACTGTGCCTATGAGCTAAATCTCCTTCGGCAGAATAGAAGGCGGTTTTCCGGCACATCCCCAAAAACCGATTCAATAATAGTTATGGCATACACGGCGGACAAATTTTACACAATTAGACTTGGATTTTGCATCGGCGGTAGAGAGTTTGCGGTTCAAAATATATAATATCCCACAACGCAGTAAAATGGTAGCTATATCTGGGCGCACGAAATTGTTAGAACGACAGTGGCGCTTGATGGCCGGAATGCATTCATCAGTATATTAGCCGACCTTTCGCAGCAGGTACAAATAGGGTATATCGGGAGTAAAAAGCTACCAGTAATCCCCTTACTGGCATCTATAGTCGCAGAGGAGGATTTCAATTACACAGCATGGGTTGATCCACATCCCAGGCTTACACCACAGAACACAGGGGGAACTGGCATGAATGTTGGAAAGAAATACAACCAGCATGGCTTCACCATACAGGAAATGCTGCTTGTTATACTGATCACCCTGGTTTTTCTGGCGCTGTCTGTTGTGGGGATCGTGACCTATATGCGCTATTTACAACTGGCCCGGCTGGACAACTCCGCCAAAGAGATCTTTCTGGCCGCCCAGAACCGGGCCATCCTCCTGCACAGCAGTCAGCAGTTGGATGGATTGGTTGTTGAGGATGGAAATTTTATTAAAAATGTGGAAGTTATTCCCAATTCCGACGGAGGAATCCAGATCACCGTCTACTATATTCATTGTGACAGTTCTCATATGTCCCAGCTGCTTCCCAGCGGAACAATCGACCCCACTCTGTGGGATGGGGACTTCTGGATCACCTATGAGCCGGAGAGCGGCAGCGTGATTGACGTGTTTTTCTGTGATCAGGACCTTGAGGTGGGGGATCATTTCCCCGACTTCTATGAAGAATGGCGGGCCGCGACCAAAGTCGACCGTATGGACCGCAAGCCTATGGTGGGTTACTACGGGGGTGAGTCCGCCGAAAGCGGCACCACCATCTCCCTTCGCACTCCGGTGATCAATATCTATAACGAGGATACGCTGCGGGTGGAGGTCACTTACTGGGTGCCCAGGACTCTTCATACTATGGGCGAGGATGATCACGTCAAGCTGGATGTGACTTTGACCTATCAGGAGCAGACTACTACGCTGGAGCAGATTGACGGTGATGCGGATCATGTCTATACGGAAGAAGTATCCTATATCACCCATGTCTACACCTGGACACTGGATTCTTTGACCGGAACCGGGAAACAATTTAAAGATATTCCCTTCCATGGCGCCGCTGGGCTGACTTACGGCGATGATTTCACGGTTTCCGCAGAGGTAAGCTACACAGGAGACGCCTTGGAGGTCAACGGCGCCCGGAAGAGTGCCAGCGACAACAGCCTGTTTGCCAAGGGCAGCGATGGGGACACCGCCTACATCACCTGCCTGCGCCACCTGCAAAACCTGAGCGCAGATTGGTCTGAGGTGGCCGCTGAGAAGACCAAGGCGGTGCAAAAGAGCGACATCTATGGGGTGGAGGGCTATAAATTCCGGCCCATTGAGAATACGGCTCTAAACAGCTATGACGGTGGAGAGTTTTCCATCTACGATCTGAATATCAGTGGAACCGGTGCGTCCGCCGGTATGTTCGGTAATTTTTCAGGCGAGGCCGGTACAAGAAAAACGTTAGAGAATATCCGCCTGGCGAATACTGTACTTACAGGCAGCGGCGGTCCGGCAGGCGTGCTGGTGGGCAATGGCAGCAACCTAACCATCAACAACTGTCAGATCTACTGGGAGAACCGCTCCGAGGAGACCACCAACCTGCGGGATGTGCTGGGTGACAGCGCCACCAAAATCAACTACCAGATTACCGGCAGCGGCCCGGCAGGCGGTTTGGCGGGAAAGCTGACCAGCTCCACCATAACCGGCTGCTCCGCCTCCTCACTGGTGAAAAGTATCGGACCTGTGGGCGGACTGGTGGGCGAGGGCAGCGAACTGGATATTGACCGCTCCTATGCTGCCTCCTATTTGGCCGGGCCTGCCGCAGGGGGCCTGGTGGGCGATCTGACGGGGAGCGCCGACATTTACGGCAGCTATGCCGTGGGGTTTATCGACAGCGGAACTACACCAGCTGAGGCCGCCGGGCTGTGCCTGGGCGGCGGTACCGCGACGGTAACAAGCTCTTACAGCGCCATGCTGTTTACGGCAGCGGAGACGGCAACCAACTATCCTTTGTGCGAAGAAGGTACATATTCTTTGACCCACTTCCTTGATTCCGACCACTTTGCCTTTGAACAGGATGCCGATCTGGGTGAGTCTTACAGTACCCTCATCGACTCCACCCAGTGGGATACTCTCTTCGGCAGCGGTGTTTTTACCGCCAAAAGCATTGTTCAGTCCCACCCTTACAACCTTCAGACCACCCTGTCCCTCACCACCTTTACTTACCCCGGCCTGAGAGCGCTGGACCACTGGGGGGACTGGGGAGCGCAGTTTCAAAACGGCAGTCTGGTGTACTATGAAGCCTACGGCGACGGTTCCTACGGTTTTAATATCAGCGGACTGAGCCACCTGTTTCACGATAAAACCGCGGTGGAAGATGGATATGCCGTGGCCTACAAGGGTACAAATTTTACCGCCGGCATTTCGATCGAGCTGAAAGTGACTTATACAGACGAAGATGGGAATTCAAAAACGCAATCGTTCTCCTATGTGAATGGAGCCGGTGAAGATGATTCCGCTTACGCCATGTATCAAGTGCAGCATGTAGCGGATATCTCTGGCCAAGAGGATGACTACTATCTTCTCCCCTTGCCGGATAAGGTTGTCAACAGCGGCTATGTTTCCAAAAATTTTTACCAGAAAATTACGATTCAAGATATTCCTGACGCGGCGGATGCAGCGGGGACACAAAAAAGCTATTACTATAGTCCCCACTTTGCCAACACCGTCCTCTCCACCGACGAGGTCAAAGAGGAGGATCTTCCCGCCAAGGCCAAGCGGCTGCAGGTGGAAGTGCGCACCCCACGACACCTCTATAATCTGAGCAAATTTGCGAGCTACTACTCCAGCAGCAACCAATACCGTTTCCTCCAGCAGCTGGATCTCAGCTACGATACCTACAAGGGGTACGATCTGTTTACCGGCAGTTGGTCTCAGGCTCCCATTGGCCTGGACGCGGCGAGTCCCTTCCGGTGCATCTATTACGGCAACTGTCACAGCATTGCCGGGGTGGTTCCTGCCGCTCGGGATCAAGAAGGGAGTACCTACCAGTATGTGGGCCTGTTTGGGTACAGCACCGGCGTGCTCCAGGATATTGTTTACCAGATGCAAGATGGTGATGTTCTCTCCGTGACCCAATCGGGCAGCAGCTCCGAGACCCTGTATGCAGGCGCGCTGGCCGGATACAACGGAGGTACGGTGGATAACTGCGCCGCCTTCGGAGTGCAGATGCAGGCCAACGGCTATCAGTACAGCACCATCTACCTGGGCGGTCTGGTGGGCGAGAACCGCGGCGCCATACAGAGCAGCGCCGTGGAGGGCGCGTCCATCGCTGCGGAAGCCTCCATGTCCCATGCCTATGCGGGAGGATTTGTGGGAGAAAACACCGCCGGCGGCATCATCGACCAGTGCTACGCCGTGGGCAAGGTATCGGTTACCCAGGCCCGGTACGGCACAGTATACGCCTGCGGCTTTGCCGGGCGCAGCAGCGCGACTCTCTCCCGCAGCTATGCTGCCGTCTGCCTGTTGGCCGACGGCGATGCGCAGCGCTACGGTTTCTGCCCTGATAACTCCCAGAACTGTGTCTATCTCAACAACGGAAATTTCACCTACCGGGAAGAAAATTATGCCGCCCTGTATAAGGACCCCTATGCCGTCCCCGTAGCATGGGAGGCTCTGACAGGGCAGGACGAGAGTGATGCCGTTGATGCGCTGGACATGGAGTGGGGAGCCGCGTCCAGTTGGAAGGAAGTTTACCCCTACCCCGCCGTGGTTACAGCGGAGGAGAACGGCACTGTGTCGTTGATCCACTATGGCCAGTGGCCTGAGCGGATGGACCTGGGCACTATGGGCGTGTATTACTGGGAGAAGCTGACCATTGGTACGACCGAATCTTACCATATCAGCGCCATCTCCGTGACAGCAGACAATCAGGCAGTGAAAAGCGGCACACTTTCCACCGCCCATGGGGACGGCGGCGTGGTCACCGAGTACGGGTATGGATATTTCTCCCAGGCAGAAACTCAGGGAGAGTTCATGGATACCACGCTGACCAGCACAGGAATTGGATACGGCAACAATTCGTTTTTTATTCCCGATGAAGGATTGGAAAACACAGATGTTAACAAGGCGTTGTCCGATCTGATGGGCGGGAAGTACACCTTCCACAGCTACAACACCTGGGGAACCGCAGCGGACAGCGCGGGGTTATATACTTCTGCGGCAGGCGTCAACAGCCAGCCCCTCTGCGGCACCTGGAAGCTGGAACAGGGAGCGCGTTCTCTGACCGTACAGCTCAACCCGTTCTTTGCCGACGCCATGTCCTGTGAAGCCGGCGTACTCCAGAACACCAACGCTCCCACTGTTCTGCCGGGCACGGAAACGAACCCCTATGAGGTGCGTTCCATCGACCAGCTGCAGTTTATCAACTGGAATTCTGCGAATAAAGATACGGATACCGTTCTTACCAAGGACAATAATACTGCATTCCCATACTTGTGCTACATTCAAAACGGCTACCAAACCACCCGCCCCTTCCACTGGGAACAAAGCCACGATCTAACCGGCAGTAATTCGACTTACACTCCCATTGCGGAGTTTTATGATCAGCAGGCCGGGCAAACCGGTTCTTTGTCCGGCTGGTTCGGAGGCACCTATGACGGGCAGGACTACCTGATCGCAAATGTGAACATTCAGGGACAAAAGTCCTCTTGTGCCGGCCTCTTTGGCGCGGTATTCAACGGTGTGCTGCGGAATGTAGTCCTCTACTCAGAGGATGGCAAGGGGTTTGTGGAGAGCTATGACAACTCACAAGGCAGCACGGAGAGCACCTGGTACGCCATCGGCGGCCTGGCCGGACTGGCAGCCTCCACCCAGGGCAGCGCCATTGAAAACTGCGCCGTGGCAGGCTATACCATTACCGACAGCCACACCGGCGGTGGCGGCTGGGGCGGCACCGGACTGGGCGGTCTGGTGGGGATCTCCAATATGAATCTCTTTGGCTGCAGCGCGGTGACGGATCTTGTGCTGAAATCTCACGATAATGATAATGTCCGGGTGGGCGGCCTGGTGGGCGCCAGCCAGGGCAGCATCTCCAGCTGTTATTCCGGCGGCAGCATTCAGGTGAAGGATGCGCAGGTTGATGCGGCACGCGGCATTTATATCGGCGGCATCTCCGGCGGCATCTACATCAAGCCGCTGTCAGTAGGCACAACACAAATCGGCCAAAGCGGCCAGAAAAAGCTGACCAATACCATTGAGAATTGCTATACCTATGTGGAGCTACCGGATCAGGATGACAAGCCGGTCAAAACATTTTGGGATTCCAACAGTAATGCTTTGCAGTATGGCGGCGGTATTACCGCACTATATGCCATCGGGGGCAATGGCGATCTGCGGGATACCGCGGGGCAAGGTGTCGGACAGAATACCAGTGACAAAGGGACAACTACCTATATCAATAACTACTATCTGGAAGCGGTTGTGATGCGGAATAACCCCAATGGCATCCAAACCACGGATGCATCTGGGATTATCATGGCGGAAACTGACACCAGAGGAAACGGTGATGTCATCGGCATGACCTACGCCCAAATGGAGGATACCGATCCGAACAGCACCACCGGCCTGCTGGCCAGGCTCAACGCTAAGATTACCGACGCCAACGAAAAATTTTCCACTGTCACCACCATCTCCTCCGGCGGCAATCCCCTCTCCGGACGGTACAGTTTCGGCTGCGCTCCCAGCCTGCTGGGGCACGATTATCCCTTCCCCACCATCCTCACTCAGTCCAGCAGCCTGGTTGAGAACGGAAAAGCCAATGTCCACTATGGAGATTGGCCTCTGGCAGGTATCCGCCGGGAAAACGGCGCGCTGCCGGTGAATCTGGATCTGTTTGCCGATTATAAGACAGAGGACAAAGGCGCGGTATATACCGAGATCCTCTCCTTAGAGGGGGTATCTCTGGGCGGCACCTGGAATCTTAGAATCCAGGACGAGAATAAGGACGTCGCCAAAGCGGATCTGACCCCCAATGGAGATGGGACTCAGACATTGTCCATTGTCCCGCTCAAAGCGGGCAGTACCGTGGTTACCGTAACCTATACCTCAGGCGGCAGCGAATACACCCTGGACATTGAGGTCAACGTGACGGCAGAGCTGCGTCTGGCGGCCAAGGCTGATTCCCCTGTGCTGGTCTTTACCAATGAGACGGTTAAGACCGCTCTGGAACTGCGGGATCACAGTGACAAAGCGCTGGCGGAGGAGCTCTCCATTGCGCTTGAGAACATCACAGTGGAAATTGATCCGGACTACTTTGCCGCGGCCTCCATTGCGCAGGAAGGCGGCCTGTCCCTTACCGCCGCCAGCGGCACGAAATCCGGCAATACCCAGATGACGGTGGGATACGACTTTACATACCAGGGCAACGGCTACCATGCCACCAGCTCCATTGCTCTGCGTCTTGTCACCCCGGAGATCACTTTGAAGCCCCTGGCATTTACCTTTGCGGCCGATCGTCAGGAGCAATCGCAGTCTCTGGAATATACGGGCAGAGGAGAAAATGAGTTTACCGTGGCGGTAGATGGAGATCCGGTGGAAATCTCCGGCTTGACCATTGTCGGTTTTGAGGAGGTGCTCCAGGAATACAAGGACATTCTTTTGGTGGAATGGGCCAAGGATGCGCAGGGACAGGATCAAATCGGCACCCTGTCCATCTCGGCTTATCCTCAAACCAACTATCCGGCCTATGCCTCGGTACGAATCCAGATCCAGTATGAATATGCCGGCAGCACGCACATTGTGTGGAAGGATCTGACGGTGGAAATCAAAGAAGAAACCGCTGAAGAAGGGGGAGCAGGCACAGAGACAGAGGAGGGGCAGCCATGATGGATGCGATATTCCAAAAGCTGCGCAGTCAGAAGGGGGCCTCCATGCTGTTGGCTCTGCTGTTTCTGCTGATCTGCTCCATGGTCACCGCCTCCATTTTGATGGCGGCAGCGGCCAACGCCGGCAAGCACCGCAGCAACCTGGAGGAGCACCAGATCTATCTGGCGCTCTCCAGTGCTGTGAGCACACTGTGTGATGAGCTCAACCGGTGTGAGTATCGGGGGCGGTACGAGTATTGGGAAGAGACCGAAGATATTACGGACGATGCCGGGGAAGTAACAGGAACAAAAATTCTGAAATATTTACGCCAGTTGGACGGAACGTACACCCATACCAGTCCTGCCCCAGGAGACGGGAATTTGGTAAATGTCCTTTTGAATGACTTTGAACTTCTTTTTGCTGAGGAAATCAGCAGTTCTTTGACTGGAAGCGAAATTACGATTATAGAACCCAAATCCGGCGCCATTTCCTCTCATGCGCTCACCCTTACCCCCGTTACCGGCACGGAACTGGACGCCGCTCCAGTTCACATTACCCTGGAGGTAAAAGACTCCTACGCCATCTATATTACCGCATATCTGGACGGACTGGATACCTACAAAGTCGAAGCTGAGCTGACTCCGAAGGAGAGTAAGCCCACCGTTTCCACACCGCCGGCAGTAGGCACCCACTCCACAGAGGCAATGAAATGGACTCTTGGCTGGATTACCATTCTGGGAGAAGGGGAGGCAGGGTCATGACAGTGCTGAAAAGAAAGCTTCGCAGCCAGCGGGGCGAGACCCTGGTAGAGGTGCTGGCGTCCATCCTCATCGCCGCCTTGTCGGTGGCGATGCTGCTGGGGGGCGTTGCAGTTTCCTCCAACCTGGGTCGACAGGCGGACACGTCGGACGAGTATTTCTATGAGACCCTGACGGCAGCAGAAAGCCGCCAAACCCCTGTGAAAGACGGGACCATTGCGTTGACGGAGGGCGGCACATCGATTGACATTCCCATTCAGGTGTATGGGGGAGAGGGACTATATTCCTACGCCCTGGACACCGCCGCCGGGGGTGTCGGACCATGAACCGCCTGCGCCGAAAGCTGAAAAGCAGCCGGGGCCTGACCCTGGTGGAGATGGTTGCGGCGGCAGGGGTGCTGGCTCTGCTGGGACTGATGCTCAACACCGGCTTATTTATGGTCCAGAACAGCTACAGTAAGATGACCGGCGAGGCGGAAAGCCAGCTGCTCCTGTCTACCCTTACTGACCTTCTGTCCAACGAGCTGCGCTACGCCCGGGACGTGGTAACTGGCGGGGGAGGAGAGCTCCTGCGCTATACCAGCGTCAATTACGGCCGCAACACAACCCTGTCCCTCAACGAGAACGCGCAGCTGGAGGCCAACAGCCGCCAGATGCTCTCCGGTGGAGCCTACGGAAACGGGACCTACCGGATTGAGGCATGGAGCATCGTTTATGATCAAACGGCCAAGCTTTTTACGGTCCAATTAAAAGTGACCGGCCGCAGCTCCGTTTCCAATGAAACCGAATTTTCCGTTCGCTGCCTCAATGGCGGCGCCGGTGAAGAGGGAGGAAGCACATGAAGTACACGCGACTGGGCGACCTGCTGGTGGGCAACGGCACCATTACCCAGGAGCAGCTGCAGGAAGCCCTCAAGCTGCAGAAAGAAAACGGCAAGCGCCTGGGCGACATCCTGCGGGATAACCACATCATTACGGAAAACCAGGTGATCGAGGCCCTGATGACCCAGCTGGGGCTGGAGTTCATCGATCTGAACGCCTGTACGATCTCATCGGAAATGGCTCAACTGGTGCCCAAGAGCATCGCAAAAAAGTACCGGGTAGTCCCGGTGCGTGCCACCCGAGCCGAGCTGTATCTGGGGATGTCCGACCCGCTGAACTTTACCGCTATTGAAGAGGTGTCGGCGGCTACCCGGCGGCAGGTCGTTCCTATGATCGCCACCGAATCCGCCCTGGAGCGGGCGGTGCAGAACCTGTACAGCAATCAGGGCACCATGAAGGCCATCGAGGATATGCGCCGGGATCTGGACTCCGGCCAGTACGGAGCGGCCATCCGTATCGGCGAGGAGATGCAGCTGGCAGCCGACGAGGGAGACGAGAATGCCGCCCCCACCATCCGCCTGGTCAACTCCATCATCCACCGGGCCTACACGGAAAACGCCAGCGACATCCACCTGGAGCCAACCGGGGAGAAGCTGCAGATCCGTATGCGAATCGACGGAACGCTGCGCAATATCATCACCGTTCCACGGGAGCTTCAGATGTCGGTCATCTCCCGCATCAAGATCATGGCTCAGATGGATATTGCACAGAAGAACGTCCCTCAGGACGGACGCATCAACATGACGGTGCAGCAGGAGACACTGGATTTGCGTGTGTCCACTCTGCCCACCATTCACGGGGAGAAGATTGTCATTCGCCTGCTGCGCAAGGACGTCAGGATGGTCACCATCGACGGCATCGGCCTGCAGGGGGAGAACCGGCGCAAGTTCCTGGAGCTGCTCTCCGGCAGCACCGAGGGCGTGCTGATGGTGGTGGGCCCTACGGGCTCCGGCAAGACCTCTACCCTGTACACCATGATCGACCACAAGAAGAGCGAGGAAGTGAACCTCATCTCCCTGGAGGACCCGGTGGAGTACCACATGGAGGGGGTCTGCCAGGTGCAGATCAACGAACGCACCGACCTGACCTTCGCCAACGCCCTGCGGGCGGTGCTGCGCCAGGACCCGGACATCATCGCCGTAGGCGAGATCCGGGACGGCGAGACGGCGGAGATCGCCATGCGGGCCGCCATGACCGGCCACCTGGTGCTCACCACCATCCACACCAACGACGCGCTGTCCTCCATTGACCGTCTGCTGGACATCGGGGTGGAGCCCTACCTCATCGCCGGGGCGGTGCGGGGCATCATTTCCCAGCGGCTGGTACGCAAGATCTGTCCCCGGTGCCGTCAGGCCTACACGCCCACCGAGGAGGAAGCCGCTTTGCTGGAACTGTCCTGGAGGGAGGACCTGAAATTTTACCGGGGCGCAGGCTGTCCGGACTGCTTCCAGACCGGCTATCGGGGCCGGACGGCGGTGTTTGAGATCCTGCCGGTTACGCCGGAGATCCGCCGGGCCATCCACCGGCAGGATCTTAAGGAGCTGCAGGAGGCGGTACGCCGCTCCACCTTCCAGCCCCTTCTGGTCAACTGTGCCCAGCTGGTGACCCAGGGGGTCACCACCACGGAGGAAATTCTCAGGATCGTAGGGAGACAAGTGGAATGAATATCAAGGAATACATCGAAAAGGCCCGGGGCGACCGGGCCTCCGATCTGCATTTGGTCTGGGCCCTGCCTCCCAAATACCGGGTGGACGGGGAGATCCGGGACCTGGAGCCCACCCCCCTCGCCGCTCAGCAGTGCGAGGAAATGGCCCGGGAGCTGGCGGGAGAGAGCTTCGGCCAGCTGGAGGCGGTGGGTGAACTGGATCTGGCTCTCACCATCGCCGGGGTGCGCTGCCGTGTGAACCTGTTTCGCCAGCAGGGGGTCTACTCCGCTGCCATCCGTCTGCTAAACGACCACATTCCCCAGCTGGAGGAGTTGGGCCTGCCCGAGGTGGTGAAGGAGTTTGCATCCTACAACCAGGGGCTGGTGCTCATCACCGGCGAGACCGGCTCGGGCAAATCCACCACCCTGGCCGCCCTGCTGGACCGGATCAACCACACCCAGCGGCTGCATATCCTCACTCTGGAGGACCCGGTGGAGTACATCTACACCCCTGACCAGTGCCTTATCAACCAGCGGGAGATCGGCAGGGACACCATGAGCTTTGCCTCTGGTCTTCGGGCCGCCCTGCGGGAGGACCCGGACGTGATCCTGGTAGGCGAGATGCGGGATCTGGACACCATTCAGACCGCCCTCACCGCTGCCGAGACGGGCCACCTGGTCTTCGGTACCGTCCATACCAACTCGGCCGCCGACTCCATTGACCGCATTGTGGACGTTTTTCCCGCCGAGCGCCAGCAGCAGATCCGGCTGCAGCTGTCCATGACCTTGAAGGCGGTGCTCTCCCAGCAGCTGCTGCCCCGCAACGGCAAGCCGGGCCGGGTGCTGGCCTGCGAGGTGATGAAGACCGACGACGCCATCCGCAACCTCATCCGGGAGGGCAAGACCCCCCAGATCCAGAATTCCATCCAGACCAGCGGCGCCATCGGCAACATTCTCATGGACCGCTCCCTGCAAAACCTGTACCGCAGCGGAGCCATCTCCCAGCAGACCATGGAGGGGGCCCTGCGGGGAGGTCTGGGTCAGACTGCGGCTTCTCCTGTGGGCGCCGGCCTGGGTACACGCCCACGGGGCTTCAGCCGGTGAAGGAGGGATAGACCATGCCGACCTATCGCTATGAAGCTGTGGGCGGAGACGGCCAGCGGGCCGAGGGCGTGCTGGAGGCCTCCGACAGCGCCCAGGCGGTTTCCCTCATCCGCCAGAGCTACGATGTGGTGCTCAAGCTGGAGGAGATCGCCGCTCCCCGCACCGATCCCCTGGAGAAATTCCAGAAGCTCAACCTGAAGATCTTTGCCCTGATGTGCAAACAGTTTGCGATTATCCTCAAGGCGGGATTGCCCCTGGTGCAGACAGTGGATCTGGTGGCCTCCCAGATCTCCGATAAAATGCTGAAAAAGCTGCTGGATGAGGTGGCTCTGGACATCGCCAATGGATGGAGCCTTTCTTACAGCTTTTCCCAGCGGGGGAAGGGACGCCTTCCCACCACCTTTATCGAGACTATCCGGGCGGGGGAGGAGTCTGGCGATTTGGTGCGCTCCTTTGAGCGCATGAGCGCCTACTACGACCGCATGACCAAGACCCGGGCCAAGGCCGTCAGCGCTCTGGTCTACCCCGCCTTCCTTATGGTGGTGGCGGTGTTTGTCATCATCATTATTATGACCTACGCTGTGCCCTCCTTTGCCGGGGCCTTTGCGTCCATGAGCATAGAGCTGCCGTTACCGACACGAATTGTGATCGGTCTGTCCGACTTTTTCAGCCGGTACATATGGGTGCTGCTGTGTGTGGCGGCGGGTGCCGCCTTCCTTCTTCGGCTGTATGCCGGTACGGCGGGGGGGCGGATTCGCATGGCCCAGTTCCGGTTGACCCTGCCGATTTTGGGGAGGCTGGCCGTCATGACCTCGGCCAGCCAGTTTGCCCACACCATGGCCGCCATGCTCTCGGCGGGTATGCCTATTTTGAAAGCGCTGGATACCGCCGCCCGATCAGTGAGCAACGCCCACCTGTCGGCCCAGATCCAAAGCGTCATTCCCAACGTGGAGGGAGGACGCCCCCTGGGCGAGTGTCTGCGAACCTGCCAAGACCTGCCTCCCATGCTGGTGCAGATGACCGCCATGGGCGAGGCCACCGGCTCGTTGGAGAGCACGTTGGAGATCCAGGCTGAGTATTACGACAACGAGGTGGACACACTCTCTGCCCGGGCGCTGTCCCTGCTGGAACCTATCATCATCTGCGTGATGGCGGTGTTTGTGGTGCTGATCCTTATGTCCATCTACCTGCCCATGTTCAGTCTGTACGGAAGTATTTAATCTGTCATAAGAGGGCGGCCACCCCGTCCTTTGATGAAATACATGTTTTTGATCCGCTCTGGAGCGGGTAGCAATAAAAAGGAGGAGAATCCCATGAATCTGAAACAGAAACTGTCTAAGAAGCTGAAGAAGACCGGCGGCTTCACCCTTATTGAAATGCTCATCGTGGTGGCCATCATTGCCATCCTGGTGGCGGTGTCGATTCCCATGGTGAACAGTAGCTTAGACAAGGCCCGGACAAACACAGATGCCGCCAATTTGCGCTCTGCTGATGCGGTTGCCACAATTTCTGCCATTGAAGGCACATTGAATGGAGAGGTCGGAACTGGCGCAATTAAGATTGTCAAGGACACCAAATATATGTATGACATCAGTGAGGGCATGATTATACAGATTCCTGAGACTGGCGTTGAGGATTCTGACTACGGTCAGAGCAGTGCCAATCGAGAAAAATATATTATTGTTACATTTGAAGGTGATGATTTGGTGCCGAAGGTTGAATGGGGTACTAAATAATCCACTTCCTGGCATTGCTTTATTCGAATATATTAAACCAAATCGCCGCCGGGGGGGTGGCCCCCGGCGGATCTCCAAAGCGGCAAGCCGCTTTGGGAGGGCTTCGGAATCTCCGAAGTTCTCCCAAGGCCCCTTGTCCATCGCGCAAAAGGAGCATTCCATGGATATCGACCTGCTTTTAAACCTCTATCTGACCTTGTGGCTGGCCGTTCTGGGGGCGGTGCTGGGCAGCTTTCTCTGCTGCGCCGCCGACCGGGGCGGCTTGCCCGCCGGGCGCTCCCGCTGCGACAGCTGCGGTCATGTGCTGGGAGCGGGGGAGTTGATCCCCATATTCAGCTATCTGTTTTCCCATGGGCGCTGCCGCCACTGCGGCGGAGCGATCCCCGTGCGCTGCCTGACGGCGGAACTGGCGGGGGCGGCGGGGTTTGCCGCCCTGGGATTGAAATTTGGTCCCAGCCTGGAGCTGGCGATGCAGCTTATCCTGGCGGGACTCCTTTTGCTGCTCAGTTTAGTCGACTGGACTGCCCACGTTCTGCCCGACAAGCTGCTGCTGGCGGCGATCGTCAACCGGATGGCCTTTCTCGTCCTGCTCCGGGAGCCCCTGGAGGAAACCCTGCTCCAAATGGCACTGGGGGCCTTCAGCGTGTCTCTGCCTTTACTTCTGCTGTCCCTTGTGATGGATTGGCTGCTGAAAAAGGACACCCTGGGGGGCGGCGATATTAAGCTTTTATTTGTGCTGGGGCTGTACCTCAGCTGGCTGGAGATGCTGCTGGCGGTGGTGTTGGCCTGCGGCCTGGCCCTTGTATGGGCTGCCGGGCCGGGACGGCGGCAGGCCAGGGGAGAGATCCCTTTTGGTCCCTTCCTGGCGGCGGCCTGGTTGGCGGTTACCCTGTTTGGAGCGCCATGGATCCAGTGGTATTTGAGTCTGCTGGGATGAGAGGATGAAATCGATGTCAAAAAATATAAAAGTTGCTTTTGATTTGGGCAACAGCAGTTTGAAAATTGCCGCGCTGAAAAAGGGCAGTCTGGAACTGCACGAACTGCCCCTGCCGGAGAATCTGATGGAAGAGGACAATATCCTCATGCCCCACGCCTTCTCCGCCTTTTTGAAAAAGACCAAAAAGGACCTGCGTCTGCCCGGCGGACCGGCGGGGCTGCTGCTTCCCTCCAGCAAGGTTATCTGCCGTCTGGTGACCATGCCCCTCATGTCGGTGGACCAGCTGGCGCTGAATCTGCCCTATGAGTTCAGCGACTTTATTCACGGCGAGCCCCACCAGTACTACTGTGACTACGCCCTGTGCCGGGACGAAGCCCAGGAACCATCCCCACAGGATGAGCCGGGCGAGGAGCAGATGACCATGATGGCGGCGGTGGTCCAGCGTCAGCAGATCCAGGACTACATCCGCATCTTTTCCGCCGGAGGCTTCTCCCTCAGGCGCATTCTGCCTCAGGAAATGTCTCTGATCCAGTTGGTGCAAAACTGCCTCCGGGATCGGCCCGAGAGCTCCCGGGAGTTTTGTTTCATCGACGTAGGTTTTTTGTCCACTCGTATTTTTGTGGTTCACGGCGACCGCATCCAGGCCGCCCGCCGGATACATATAGGCTGCCGGGCCCTGGACGGGGTGGTGGCCGACCTGTTCAACATAGACCCCTTCCTGGCCGATGCCTACAAGCGGGGCAATCACCAGGGTATTTTGGAGCATCCCCGCTGCATGGAAGTCTACGAGAGCATGGCGGTGGAGGCGCTGAAGGTCATCAACTTCTACCATTTCACCTACCGGCAAAATCAGCTGGACGGGGTATATCTCATCGGCGGCGGTGCGGAGATCGAGCCGCTGCGCCGCCTGTTGGAGGAGACCCTGGATCTGCCTGTTCTCCCGGTGGATCTCCTCATTCCCGGCGGGGAGAGTCAGAGGCGCTGTGCTGCTTTTGCAGGGGCCATAGGACTTATGACTGAGCCGGAAAAGGAGGGGTAAGCCGTGAAACTGGATACTGATGTGCGCCAGCTGGTGGCGAGAAAAAAGACGGTTTATCCCACCAAGCGTTCCATGAACCTGTACCTCAAGGTGGACCGCACCACTGCCCCCGCCACGGCGGCACTGTATGTACTGTTTGCGGCGGCGGTGCTGCTGGGGCTGGCCAAGTTTATGATCTATGACTACTGGGTCCGGGAGCAGCAGCTGAACAGCCAGGCTCTGGCCCTGGAGCAGCGCATTACCCAACAGATGCAGGAGCTCAAGGACTACGATCAGGTGCTGGAGGATTACATCCGCTCCATTCCCACCCAGCAGGAGCAGGACCAGCCCGACGTTATGGAGCTGCTGGACCTTATTGACACAACCATTCGCCCCGTGGCCCAGGTCTCTCAGGTGACCATTGAGGATAATCAGGTGGCCTTTTCCTTCTCCGGCGTCACCTTGGCCCAGGCCGCCGATCTGGTAGTTCAGCTGGAACAGTCTCCGCTGGTGGCCAACATCCAGGTGGATACCGCATCCTCCACCGATGGAGCAAGGCAGGTGGAGGTTCACGTCTATTTTCAGGTTGCACAGGAGGAGGCTGCCTCATGAGAAAGCTTACAGTTCGTGAGCGGGTACTGCTGCTTTTATTGGCCATCATTGCGCTGGCGAGCGGATATGTCCTACTCTTTTATCTGCCTGCCACCCAGCGTTTAGAGTCCCTCGATGCCCAGATCGCTCAATCTCAGGAACTGGCCGATCAGCTGGCCAACCGACTGGCAAGCCAGCAGCGGATGGAAAAGGAGATAGAGCAGCTCTCCGCCCAGGGCGCCCAGGTGCCCTATATGCCGTCCTACGACAATCTTCAGGCTGTCATGGTGGAGCTGCACACCATCTTGGCCGGCTGTCAGGAATATTCCATCTCCTTTCAGAGCGAGCAGGGTGAGAATCATGTGTTTTATCGCCATGTGTCCATCCCATTTACTTGCGGCAGCTATGCGCAAGCCCAGGAGGTTCTGCAAAAGCTCCATGACAGCGCCCTGCGGGGACTTCTGGAGAACGTGCAGCTTTCACAGCAGGAGGACGGAACAGTAAAAGCATTTGCAACCATGACATTTTTTGAATATCAAACTGCAGAAACGGCGCAAAAAACACAATAACGAGGAGAATGCAGTGTGGTAGAGATTTTTCCTTCATGTTAAAGGCAGACGCATAGAATTTGAGTGTAAGGAGAACGGTTTGTATTTATATTTACGGAAATAAAGTCGGCAAAACCTGTCCGAAGTGCGGTTATGATTGTTGGTCGGTACGATATATAGAACAGCCGGGGGGAACAATATGCTTATGCACATGTGCTGCGTGTTTGCACTATGCTAAGGCGGACGCGCGAATTGCACCTCAAATCGTTCTTGTTGAACGCCCAACAAAAAGTGTACAGATTCAGTTGTAAATTGCTGGAAGAATTCCTTTATTGCGGTTTAGGAACGAAAAGGGCAAGGTACAGCGGACAGCCATGCCTTGCCCTAAATTTATAAGGTGTGGGTTCCGTCATCCTTTGTTCTTCAAACCCACTCCTCCTCCAACCGCTTTGGTTTCCCATCCGCCAGCTGTTGCACGCAGCACTGACCCCTGCCCATTTCCTTGGCCTGATACAGCATTCGGTCTGTTTCTGCATACAGCTGCTGGTAGGTGCATGGGGGCTGCATACAGATACACACACCTGCGCTGCATCGGACCTCCAATGGCAGGCCCTGCCATTGGATTTTCCCCAGCTGTTCCATCAAGCATTGGCACAAAGCAATGGCCTGCGCCTCTGTCAAAGGACGGTCGTAAAGCACCGCAAATTCGTCTCCCCCAATTCTTCCCAGGCCCGTTGCGTCGGGAAAGGCGCGGCGCATGGCTTCCGCCGTCTCCGCCAGCACATGGTCTCCGCAGGGGTGGCCATAGCGGTCATTGATCCCTTTGAATTCATCCAAATCAATAAGGAACAGCGTCGGTCCCACAGTCCTTCCCCTGTGCTCCAACCCGTGGAGCGCCTGCTCCGCCCAGCATTCCACCGTCGTCTTGTTGAGCAGCCCCGTCAGGGGATCCAGACGCACCAGCTCCTGCAGTCTGGCGTTGATCTCAACGATTTGCTTTTGCTGCTTGAGCGTAGTGGCGGCGTGATGGGCGTGGGCCAGAGAAACCGCCAGAGCCACCACAAAGGTGATGGTCAGGTTGAGCCGGTCGCCCGTATCCAGCAGCGGAACCATAATGGCCCAAAACAGCGAATAGCCCACAACAAACTGCACCATGCTGCACCAGGGCGGCGACTGAATCAACAGGGCCAATCCCAGCAGTGCCGTCGTCAGCACGGTAGTCCCTGCCCCGGGGGCGCGGTACAGGTCGTAGGTGTTCAGGCACATATGCCACACAAAAATCAAACTGGTCACAGTATATTGCGCAGCCAACTGGAAGCGCACTGTGGTCTGCTTCAGCAAAGGCCGCAGCGCCAGCCACAAGGCCGCAAGGAGAAGCAGGATGCAGTACAGGGAAAAATAGATCTGATTGTTCCGCGTTGTCAGACCGGACTGCGACCAGAGCACCACCCGTGCGATGTTGAAGAGTTCTACCGCAAAAATAATCGCACAGATGATTCCCAGAGAGAAGTTGTTTTTCCGCACCGATTCCTGCAGGAACTCCTGGCGGATGTACCTGGGAATTTGCAGTTTATAGAGCAAACTGTAGCTGAGTAAATTCTGAATTCTGCACATCATTGAAACATCCTTTTTGAAACGATGGAGGTAGAGGAATGCCGAAAACCGCGCTGCTTTCACCCAATCTGTATGTCCGGCCAGCAGCAGATCCCCACCTCCAGCGCCACCGGGCTCTTCAGGTGAAAATCCGCATAGCGGCAAAACCAGCACTGGCTGCCCTCTGTAGGCAGGTGCTCTTTCCTGGGGGTGAATTCCGGGCAGTGCTGCCGGGGCCACACGCTGCTGCCCGGTTTGGGGGCGGGCAGAGATTCCCGACGATCAAAATGTGCATTACGGTCGTGCCACATAGACAAGCCTCCTTTTGTCAATCCCTCTTGACGATTTTTTGCTTCCATGCTATTTTTATTGTACAAATTGTTGCAAAAATAGAAAGTAAATGTTTAAAATTTGATGCTATATGCGCAAAATTTGCGCGCTGTTGCGGAGAGGAGACAGGCTATGCTACGGATCGCCATATGTGATGACGAAAAGAGACAACTCAATCAGGCGGCAGAGCTGCTGAATACCTATCTCCGGTCCCGCCCTGGCCTGAATGGACAGGTGGAGGTATTCCAGAGCGGCGGTGCACTGTTGGCGCATGCGGAGAATGCGGGGGGCTTTGACCTCTATGTGCTGGATATCCTCATGCCGGAGCTGAGTGGAATCGATGTCGGACGGCGCCTGCGGGCGCTGGGCGAGGGCGGTGAGATCGTCTATCTCACCAGTTCCAATGACTTTGCCGCCGACAGCTACGATGTCCGGGCTTTCTTTTATCTGCTCAAGCCGGTGGAGGAAGGGAAACTCTTTGAGGTGCTGGACGGGGCTGTGAAGAAACTGAACCGGCGGCGAAGCAGCGCCATTGTGGTAGCCACAGCGGACGGCCCCCGGCGTATTCTGCTGGAGCGTATCCGGTATGTGGAGCGGGTGGGGCGCTGTGTGCTCTATGACTGTACCGATGGAACCATAGAGTCTCAAACGATTCGGGTTTCCTTTCGAGAGATGGCTGCTCCTCTGCTGGCCGACCGGCGCTTTTGTCTGTGCGGGGCCAGCTTTGTGCTGAATTTTCAGCATGTAACCGGAGTGAACGGTCAGGTGGCCCTGTTGGATAACGGCCGGACCATGACGCTGCCCCGAACTGCGGCGATAGGCTTCAAGAAAGCCTGGGGCAATTACTGGCTGGCAGAAGCCAATGAATGATGACAACCGCTGACGAAATGAGGAATGATGTTGAAGCTGGATTTTTATCATACTGTCTATATTGGAATCTCACAGGCCTTTTTGGGCTGCTTTGTGTTTCTTTTGGTCGATTTCCGCAAACCGGTCGCCAAGTGGCGGACCCGCTGGATTATCACAGCGGTGACGATTGTCGGCAGCAATCTCTTTGGGCTGCTCTTCCTGAATTTTTGGGACATTTATTATCGCGTGGGCTTCTTTACCGTGACAGTCCCTTACATTTTGGTCACACTTTGGTGCTCACAGTATCGAGACTTTCGCGCCGCTTTCAGTATTATTACCGGCCTGTTCGTCGGCTGCATCGGAACGGCTAACGAAATGCTGACTGCATTGCTTTTCCAGCACAGCAAATACTGCGAATACTATTCCTTTGCCGTTCGTGCCCTTTCCTTCTTTCTGATGTTTTTTATTCTGCGGCGGTTCAGCGTTACATACCGGCAAATGCTTCACCAGCTCAATCGCAGCTGGGGAATCCTCTGCCTGATCCCATTCTCCGCATTTATTGCCATGCTGTATACTGCCAGCAATTCGGCCAATTCCGCTGTGATTATCGTGCTGATCTACGGCTTGATGATCGTATGCAGCGGAGCCTACTACCTGATGTATCTCTTTTTTGACCGGGTACAGAAAGAAAACAGCGCCCGTTATGAGGCGCAGCTGTCCGCCCTGCAGGTGTCTGCCCTGCGCAGCCGCATGGAGGCGGTGCGGGCTGCGGAGAATGCGATCCGCACCGAGCGCCATGACCTGCGTCACCGGCTCCAGGCCGTCGCGGAGCTGGTATCAAGGGGAGACAAGGAGGCAGCCCTGGACTTTCTGGATACTGCTCAAAAGCGGCTGGATGAGCGGAAGGTCATCCGATGGTGCCGTCCGCCGGTGCTGGACGCGGTGTTTTCCTCCTACTTCGACCAGGCCCAGAATCAGGGCATATTCGTGGAGGCAAAGATTGCCCTTCCCAACTCCCTTTCAGTGAACGAGGGGGAATTGGCCATTGTCCTGGCCAACGCCCTGGAAAATGCCATCCACGCTAATCTGAATCTGCCCCAGGGCCAGCGGCAGATCCGGTGTAAGATGGTGGGGACTCCCGGCATTCTGCTGGAACTCTCCAATCCGTGTACCGCCGCAGTTGCTTTTGACAGCGACGGCCTGCCGGTGGCGCAAAAGGAGGGGCATGGCATGGGCGTGCAGTCTATTTCTGCATTTTGCCGGAAAAACGGAGCCGTCTGCCAGTTTGACCAGGCAGACGGTTGGTTCCGGTTCCGATTGGTACTGTAACAGGACAAGCCGGACCACAGCGCTGCCGCAGGCGGCGGACTTCAAAAAAGTATGGGGCAGCTGCTGGCTGTGGAAGGAGAATTTACGATGACCAATATGATATTCCTCGTCTTCCGCACCTTTTTCATCACAATCATGACGGTTGGAATGATGGCAAGCATGACCGAATTCCGCTTTGGACGCAGGAAACTGCTGTGGATTATGGCGGTTTACAGCATTTGGGTGGTTGCTTCCAGCCTGGTCCTACTGTGGTTTGGCGGAGAACTGCTGCTGCTTCGTCTGTTTTTTCTTACCATTTCTGTTCCGGCTATTTTTCTCACATATTGGGCGGCAAACGACGCCCCCGCGCAGGCGGTTTTTAACTATGCGACACAGATTTTAGTCTCCACGCTGTCGGCCTCCATGATTCGCTGGCTAACGGAGATCCTGAGACTCTCAGGGCTTATGAATGTCCTGCTGATGTGTACATTCTATTTGACGCTGATCTATCTGGAGTGGCGTTTTCTGCGGCGGCCATTCCGCATGCTGATCCAGGTGATGCCTGCCCGCTGGGGGATCCTTACCCTCATTCCCTGTGTGTTCTGCGGCTACCTTATTCTTGTGTCGGCCTGGCCGGGCAGTTATCTCGAAAATGAAGCACAGCGCGTCTATGTCTATGCCGCTGTCATTCCTCTGGTCGTTGTGTATATTGCTGTATTCAAGAGCCTTCTGGCGCAGTACCGCATCCAGATGGAGCGGCAGAGTACCGCACTGCTGACGATACAGATTTCAGCGCTGAAAGAAAAAGTGCATCGGATAAAAGAAGTGGAGGAAAGCATACGAATCCAGCGCCACGACCTGCGCCACCAGCTCCAGGCCGTCACAAAGCTGCTGGCACAGGGAGACAGGGATGCCGCCCTGGACTTTTTGGATGCCGCTCAAAAGCGGCTGGATGAGCAGAAGGTAATCCGATGGTGTCGCCCGCCGGTGCTGGATGCGGTATTTTCCTCTTACTTTGATCAGGCCCAGAAGCAGGGGATCTCTGTGGAGGTGAAGATCTCTCTGCCCGATGATCTCCCGGTGGATGAGGGGGAATTGGCCATTGTCCTTGCAAATGCTCTGGAAAATGCGATCCACGCCAATCTTGCGCTGCCCGGGAATCAGCGGGAGATCTGCTGCAAGATGGTGGGAACTCCCGGTATCATGTTGGAAATTTCCAATCCATGTACCGGCAGCATCTCCTTTGACAGCAGTGGTCTGCCGGTTGCCCAAAGGGAGGGACATGGTCTGGGGGTGCAGTCCATCTCTGCTTTTTGCAAAAAAAATGGAGCCGTCTGCCAGTTTGAACAGACAGACGGACGGTTTCGATTCAGACTGGTGCTGTAAGATGATGCATCTCATACAATGCCCGGCCCTACATTTACTGTTTCCGGTTAAGGAAGGGCAAACAAAAGCGGTTTCTGCAGTAAAAAATCTGCAGGAACCGCTTTTGGTACATTTCCAGCTGCGGAGCCGCTCAAAACGCACAGAAATGCTGCAAGAAGTGCAGAATGACAAAAGGAACGCAGAAAAACAGCAAGGAATTATTAGAAGAGGATTGCAGCTATGCCTCCAACCGAAGTGATTGGGAGAAGATCGAGACGGGACTGGGCGGGACCGGGCTTCTGAATGAGCTTTGAATCGTAACAGGCAGGAGATAAATCGTATAATCCAAGGAAGCATTCCGCTGCCCGATGATCTCGAAAACAGGGCCAGGCAGCCGGCGGGGTACGCCGGGTGGTATAAAGGACGATCTTCAGAGCGCCGAATTCCAGAATATGGCAAGCAATATGCTGGTGGAAATCCGACAGACAGATGACGCCATCTTATCTGTGAAAACCGGCATCGGCTTCGTGACATTTCACCCATTTCCATGCTATAATGCCTGTAGCAAGTTGGGAGAAGGAGGCGTCTGCCGTGGCCATTGAGAACGGCGAGTGGATCATGCGGGGGCTCCGTTGGGACGATCCCTGCCGGATCCGAAGCTGGCAGGAATTGATCCAATGGATTGATGAGATCGGGTTTCTGCCTCTCTTTAAAAATGAAATTGACGGCTTCTCCGCAGAGGAGCATACTTCCGACCTCTACTGGTGGTCCGGCGACCCGGAGAAGGACCCCTGGGAGTGGCGGCAGAGCATTGCCCGCAGCGGCCAGGCGGCCTACGGGAAGTTTTTCGGGAAAAAGGCCGGGTTCATCTCCAAGACCTGGTTTCCCCATTTTGCCAACTGGCGGCGGGACGGCTATGACTTTGACAGCCGCTGGGACGAGGAACTGGCCAGCCTGCGCCAGAAGCGTATCATGGATCAGTTTGCCGTCAGAGATGAGCTGTACTCCTTTGAACTCAAGCGACTGGCCGGGTTCGGCAAGGGGGGAGAAAAAAACTTTGAGGGGACAGTCACTGATCTTCAGATGGGGGGATATCTGCTGATTCGGGATTTCCGGCAGCGCCTCAACAAAAAGGGGCAGCCCTACGGATGGCCCATTTCCATCTATGCCGCCCCGGAAACCTTATGGGGCTATGAGCATGTCTCGTCCGCCTATTCCATAGAGCCCGCTCAGTCCGGGGAGCTGATTTATCGGCAGGTCAGGAGAAGCTTTCCTGCGGCCACGGAGGAAACACTCCAGGCGGTGCTGGGATGGGACGGATGATTCCAATCCTGCGTCGCTGTACGGGAAAGTCTTGTACGAATATTATAATGGGATATGGAGAAATGGCAATGAACTTTGACACAGAAAAACTGGTCTGGACCAGGCCGCCGAAGCAATACCGGATTTCCCCGGGACGAATTGAGATCACCACCCAGCCCCACACCGATCTGTGGCAGCGCACCTACTACCATTTCCGCAATGACAACGCTCCGGTTTTGCAGATGGAGACCGGGGAGTCCTATTTCAGCTTTGTGGTCAAAACCGATTTCACCGACAGCAAGCACCGCTTTGACCAGTGCGGGATTGTTCTTTATCTGGACAGCGAGAACTGGCTCAAGGCTTCGGTGGAATATGAGAACAGGGAATTCCAGCACCTGGGAAGCGTCGTTACCAACGACGGTTATTCCGACTGGGCTACCACTGCCATTGACGGCGATATCCGTACCATGTGGTACCGGCTCAGCCGGCGGGAGGACGACTATCGGATCGAGTGCTCCCGGGACGGTATCAACTACAGTCAAATGCGGATCTGCCATCTGCGCAGAGGCGGCGGGGTCATCCGATTCGGCGTCTATGCCTGTTCCCCGGAGGACTCCTCCTTCACGGCTGTGTTCTCCCAGATGCGTCTCACCGAATGTCAGTGGCAGGCCCATGACGGTCAGCGGCCGGATCAGGAGGTTTGATATGATCCGAGATATCTGTAAAGATGAGGCGTTTCTGGCCCGGAAGGCGGAGAGCGCCGCAATCGAAGATCTTTCCGTCGCCGCCGACCTGCTGGAGACTCTGGAGTACCACAAGGACGGCTGCGTGGGTATGGCGGCCAATATGATCGGCGTGAACAAGCGCATCATCGCCTTCGATAACGAGGGGACCTACATGGTCATGTTCAACCCGGAGATCGTCAAAAAATCCGGGCCCTACGACGCGGAGGAGGGCTGTCTCTCCCTCAGCGGCGTCCGCTCTGCCAGACGGTGGAAGTCCATCAAGGTGCGCTGGCAGAATGAGAAGTTCCAGGAGCGGCTGAAAACCTTTACCGGCTGGACGGCCCAGATCATCCAGCATGAAATCGACCACTGTGAGGGGATCATCATATGAAAAAGTGCAAAATCACCGTCATGCGCATTACCCGGTATGAGGATTTGATGGAGCGGTATGAAAATCCCATCTCCCACGCCTGCGATATGGCGGTGGGACAGGTCTTCATTGCCAACGGCTGGGAGCGGCCGGAGGGCTTCTGCCAGAGCGCCTGGGATACCCTCTCGCCTTTCGTGCTTGCCCTGAGCCACGGGGGAGAGAATTTCTACGACGGCTGGATGAAAAACCCAAGAGCCGCTATGCTCTCCTGCAACGACGGCTTTCGTCCGGTGAGTTTTCTGGTGGAGGCTCTGGACGAGGACGCAGAGTGAGGAGGAGACGTCATGTTTGAAAATAAAGTCGCCGTGGTCACAGGCGGCGCGAAAGGTATCGGCAAGGCCATTGCGGAGGAATTCCGCAAGGCGGGGGCCACAGTGTGCGTCATCGACCTGCTGCCTAACGACTACTATGTAGGGGATCTGGCCAACCAGGCCGTTCTGGAAAATTTTGCCGCCAAGGTGATTGCCGGCTGCGGCCATGTGGACTATCTTGTCAACAACGCCCTGCCCCTCATGAAGGGCATCGATGCATGTACCTATGAGGAGTTCAATTACGCTCTGCAGGTGGGGGTCACCGCGCCTTTTTATCTCGCCAAACTCTTCGCTCCCCACTTTGCCCCCGGAGCCGCCATTGTGAACATCTCCTCCTCCCGGGACCGGATGAGTCAGCCCCAGACCGAGAGCTATACGGCGGCCAAGGGCGGCATCTCCGCCCTGACGCATGCCCTGGCGGTAAGTCTCAGGGGCCGTGTGCGGGTGAACTCCATCTCCCCTGGCTGGATCGACACGGACTATACCGTCTACGAGGGTCCGGACGCCGATCAGCAGCCCGCCGGCCGGGTGGGCAATCCCATGGACATCGCCAATATGGTGCTCTACCTCTGCTCGGACAAGGCGGGCTTCATCACCGGGGAGAACATCTGCATTGACGGAGGCATGACCCATCAGATGATCTACCACAACGACTTCGGCTGGACCTTGGGAGGGAGTCTATGAAACTGGCCATTCTCTCCGATACCCACGGCCTGCTGCGGCCTGAGGCGGCGGAGTACCTGAAAACCGCCGACGCCATTCTCCACGGCGGCGACATCAACAAGCAGAGCATTGTGGACGAGCTGCGGCAGTATGCCCCTCTCTACATCGTCCGGGGCAACAATGACAAGGAGTGGGCAGCGGAGATCCCCCACGACCTGGCCGTTACTCTGGGCGGCGTGACCTTCTACATGGTTCACAACAGAAAGGAGGTCCCGGCAGACCTCTCCGGAGTGGATGTGGTGGTGTTCGGCCACTCCCATAAATATGTGCAGGAGGAGAAGGACGGCATCCTCTGGCTCAATCCCGGTTCCTGCGGCCCCCGCCGTTTCAATCAGGAAATCACCATGATGATGGCGGAGGCGGAGGAGGGGGAGCTTCGGGTGGAGAAGATCACCATCCCCCATGAGGTGAAGTGATGGAACTGGGCCTGACTTTTCCCCTCCAGCGCTTTCTGAAAAGGAAACCGCCGGCTTACGGCACGGAGCCGGACCGGCGGTTCTGCTGGGACCTCCATGTGATTGTTCTGCGGGGGCGCAGGTGCCTGCTGGCCGTCCATTGCCTTAGCCGGTATGCCTTCGTCCGCTATGATGTGCTGCCCTCCCAATGGGCGGACATTCCCGGACTGTTCCGGGAGGGGCTGACCGACAGCCTTACCGCCGCCGGGTTTGCTTCCGATCAGATTGAGAACTATCTGCGGCAGGCAGGCGGCGCTGTCCTCACCCGTACCCACGGCCGCCGTGAGGTGGCATTTCTCAACCGGGCCTGGGAGGATGTGCTGGCCCTGGATCTGTGCCTGGACGTTTCCGGACAGGCGCAGCCACTGCTGGACCACGCCGTCAACACCCGCCCCAGCCGCTGCGCGGGATTTGAGGGGCAGGGGAGGGGACTGGAACGGATGGCGGCAGTATTGAAGGAATGAAGGACGGAGACATGAAGACCAAGCGATTTCAAATCGACGCCATCCCCGCAGTTTTACATGGAGAGCCTGCAAATAAGGGATATCTCTTCCTCCACGGACAGATGGGCTGCAAGGAGGGGGCGGAGAACTGGGCAGAGGAGAATGCCTGATTTGTATTGAAGGGGACAGTGGAGGCAAAGGTCTCTCCAGGTTTCTTTTTCATAAGAAATCCCCCTATTCTGTGTTGTTTGACTTACAAACACAGGGTAGGGGGATTTCGTTTTCTTTTCGTCGTATGGCGGATGACAAATATGTTCGGCCCGACAGGATTGTGGATCTGCAGCATCTACCGGATTCGGATCAGCATTTGGACAATCACGATCAATCCAAGAACTGCGATGATAATAGCCCAAAGGTATTGCCTGCCTTTTATTCCGTCGTGTATTTCCCATAACCAACAGATAAGCAGCAATAGGACGCTTGCAAAAATAAAAGCAAGGCCCAAAGGAGCGCCGATGCGAAAAAGCATGTTGGGATATGCTGTCCCCGATAAAATAACGACGAAAATGATGAGGAGACCAATCGCGGCTGCAATGAGTGCAAATTTATGTATGAGGGCCTTTTTCATAGGAGGAGTCCTGCTTTCTAAAAATCTGTTCCATGGATTTTCCTTTGGCCAGTTCGTCCACCAGCTTGTCCAGATATCGAATCTCCCGCATCAGCGGGTCTTCGATTTCCTCTACCCGAACGCCGCAGATCTTGCCGGTAATAAGGGTGCGGCTGGGGTTCAAAGCGGGGGCATTTTGAAAGAAATCCCCATAGCTGGTGTCGGATTGTTCCAGACGGGCGATGTCCTCCGGGGTATATCCGGTGAGCCAGGCGGTCACCTGATCCACCTCCTGCCGGGTACGGCCTTTTTTCTCCGCTTTGTTTACCAGGAGCGGATAGAGTTTGGAAAAGGGCATTTCAGTCACATCGATGCGGGGCATGTTGTCAACCTCCCAGCAGGCTCTGGTCGAAGGCGAACAGGGCCTCGTTGATTTCAAAGATATTGTAATTTTGATGTGCGATAAAATACTCCACGATGATGTCGAATTTGCTGGCGTGGGAGAAGGCAAAACCTGCCTTTCCCAGCATTTCCGCGGCTTCACCCAAGGGCAGCTCCAGCGCCACGGCAAAAGCCATGGCGGTGGGCTTGGAGGGCTTGTAGCGTACATCTGAGCGGATCTTGGAGAATAGCCTGCGGTCGATGTTGGCCTTCTTGTAGCACTGGGCATCGGTCATGCTGCTCTCATCGATCTTCCGCAGCAGCATCTGGGAAAAGCTCTCATCCAGCTGACGCAGAGCCTCATCCGGACTCCCGGGAGCCGCCCCGCAGGGGACGGGAGCGGTCGGCTCTGCGTCAGAGGGCGCGGATAAGAAAACGGCGGTCCTGCGGCGCTGTTCCTCCTGGATGTCTGTATGTTCCGACACATACCGGTCATCAATATAGGCGGCGATATCGGCGAAGAGTTTGCCGCCGATGGTGTAGGCAGCCCGGTCAAAGATCACCAGGTAGACCGTCATGTCGTGGGAGAGCAGAAAATCCCCGATGGTGTCCACCGCCACCTTCAGGGCCTGATCCTTGGGGTAGCCGTAGATTCCGGAGGAAATCAGGGGAAATGCTACTGTCTCACACCGATTGACAAGAGCCAGCTCCAGCGAGGATCGGTAGGCGGAGATCAGCAGTTCCCGCTCTTTGTGACTGCCGCCCCGCCAGATGGGGCCAACGGTGTGGATCACGAACCTGGCGGGCAGGCGGTAGCCCCGGGTTATCTTGGCCTGTCCCGTTTTGCAGCCGCCCAGGGTGCGGCACTCCTTCACAAGGTCCGGCCCGGCGGCCTGGTGGATGGCGCCGTCCACACCCCCGCCGCCAAGTAGACTTTCGTTGGCAGCGTTGACGATGGCATCCACCTTCATAGCGGTGATATCATTTCGCACGATGTGAAGGGGCATAGGGACACCTCCTCACTTGATAGCCCTATCATACCATGAACGGTTCCGCCTGACAATCGGAAGAGGTGATATGGAGGGAGACAGTTTTTCTTTTACCGGAAGCATTCCGGCAAAAAACAGCCGCAGGCAAACTGCCTGCGGCTGTTTTGCTCCGGTAGGGACCTCATTTTTTGCAGCTGCTCCCACAGCGGCAGGAACCCAGCGCACCGGACAGAAGCCATCCGATCAGACCCATGTACACCATGGAGTTGAGCGGGCTGGAGGTGATGGAGCAGGTTCCGGTGGAGCAGCCTACCAAATAGTAGTATCCCAGGCCCACCAGCCCGCTGCCCAGAGCAAACAGAGCCGGACGCAGCCACTTCCTCATACGTTCCTTCCTATCATTCGCCTCCCGCTAAATATTCCTCCGCCATATGGACTGCTGTAGCTCCGTCGGCCACCGCTGTTACCACCTGGCGCAGAGGTTTTGTCCGCACGTCCCCCACGGCATAGACGCCGGGGAGACTGGTTTTCGTGGTCTCATCCGCGATGATGTAGCCGTTCCGGTCCAGCGCCACCTGGCTTTGCACCAGCTCAGTGGCGGGCTTCCGGCCCACACTGATGAACACGCCGTCGCAGGGAACCGTCGTTTCCTCTCCGGTGTGCACATCCTTCAGCTTCACACCGGTGACTTTATCAGCGTGGAGCAGCTCTGTAACCACGCTGTTCCAGCGAAATTCGATATTTTCCGCCTGCATCAGCGGCTCATGGTAGATCTTGGTGGCCCGCAGGGTATCCCGGCGGTGGACCAAAATCACCTTCTTGGCGATACGGCTGAGAAGCATGGCGTCCGCGGCGGCAGAGTTGCCGCCTCCTACGACCACCACCGTCCTGCCCTTGTAGCGCATTCCATCGCAGGCGGCGCAGTAGGCTACTCCGCGGCCGGTGAGAGCAGCCTCGCCCGGGAGGCCCAGCTCTCTGGGATTGGCGCCGGTGGCCAGCACCACGGTTCTGGCATAGAAGGGACCCTCGCTGGTCTCCAGCACCTTGGGGGAGGCAGTGAGGTCCATGCTCTCCACCTGGGCATATTCGCTCCTGGCTCCGAAACGCTCCGCCTGCTGCTGCATCTTCTCGGCCAGGGTGAAGCCGTCGATGCCTTCCTCAAAGCCGGGATAGTTGTCGATCTCCTCGGTCAGGGCCATCTGTCCGCCGGCGGAGAGCTTCTCCAGCACCAGGGTGTCAAGCCCGGCCCGGGCAGCGTAGAGAGCCGCCGTGTAGCCGCCGGGGCCGCCGCCCACTGCAATCATATCGTAGACATGGACCTCGCTCATGGATACCGCCTCCTTACTTTGCCAGAGCCTCCTGGATGAATTGGTCGATGGCGGCCTTGGACCCGGGATTTACCACAGAATCTACGGCCTTACCGTTCCTGTACAGAATCAGCGTGGGGATCACCTCCACTCCCTCTGCCTCGGCAAAGGCCCCCTCCTCGTCGATGTTGACCTTGGCCGTCACAAGCTGGCCGCCGTACTCCTCGGCGATCTTCTCATATACCGGGGCGATCCGGCGGCAGTAGCCGCACCAGGGAGCCCAAAAATCCACCAGGACGGGCTTCTCCCCGTTCATTGCCTGCTGAAGCTGCTCTGTGTTCATATTGATTGCTGCCATACCTGTCAGCTCCTTTCTTTTGTTTGGCTTTAGTATATCCAAAAGCCAGCGGTTTTTCTGTGATAAAATCACATGGGCCCGGATTATCTGCAAATATATGGGGCGGAGCGAAAAGTGCTTGACAAGAAGGCTTAAAACGGTATAATGAACGATGTTCAAGTTGGGGTGGTCGAATGAATACCGTTGTGACATCGAAAGAGGAAATCTTGAAAACAAGCCGGGAGCTGATTCAGCGGCAGGGCTGGACCGGGATCAATATCCGTTCGGTGGCGGCAGCCTGCGGAGTGTCAGTGGGGTCGATCTACAACTATTTTGACTCCAAGACGGCACTGGCAGGCGCTGTGGTGGAGAGCGTCTGGTGCGAGATCTTCCATCGTCCGGAGGACGGCGCCGTGTTTCAGGATACTCTGTCCTGCGTCACCTGGATGTATGAGCGGATGGAGTATGGCTGCAGGCATTATCCCGGCTTTTTCAATCTGCACTCCCTCGGGTTTATGGGGGAGGACAAGTCAGACGGGAGGAAGAGGATGCAGCAGACGTGGCAGCATATTTTAGATGAGCTGTGTGCTGTCCTGAGACGGGATGCCGGGATTCGTGCGGATGCCTTTACTGAGGAATTTACGGTGGAGAAATTTGCTGATATCCTGTTTTCTCTGCTGCTGTCCGCTTTTTTGCGGCAGGACTACGATCCCTCCGCTGTGCGGGAGATCATCCGCAGGACGCTGTATTGAACCCGCAGAACGAATACTGTAATATAAAGTGCAAAGGAGAGAAACCATGCAGGCAATTATGGAGACCCTGTTTGATGCGGTCTATCTGATCTCTGTCATCACCATTGGAATTTTGATGATCCGGGGCAGCAAGGGAAGCAGCCAGTTCCGCCTTTTCGGCGTCATGGCGGTGGTGCTGGGTGCGGGCGACGCTTTCCACCTGATTCCCCGGGCGTATGCCCTGTGTACCACAGGACTTGAAAACTACACCGCCGCCCTGGGATTGGGAAAGTGGATCACCTCTGTGACCATGACCGTCTTTTATGTGCTGCTCTACTATGTCTGGCGGCAGCGGTACCGTATCAGGGGGCAGGGGGGCCTGACTGCTGCGGTGTACCTCCTGGCAGGGCTGCGCATCCTGCTGTGCATGATGCCCCAGAATCAGTGGTTCAGCGCCGACGCGCCCCTCTCCTGGGGCATTTACCGCAATATTCCCTTCGCCCTTCTGGGGCTTCTGGTGACCGTGCTGTTTTATCGCAGCGCCGCGGAACACAAGGACCGGGCGTTTCGCTGGATGTGGCTGACCATTGTGCTGAGCTTTGGCTTTTACATCCCGGTAGTGCTGTGGGCGGATGTGATGCCCATGATCGGTATGCTGATGATTCCCAAAACCTGCGCCTATGTGTGGACGGTGCTGATCGGATATTTCGCAATGAAGCGTGAATGCAGATAAAGGAGGAAAAGCCTATGAAGCGCTACATGAATACCGCGCTGCTGTACGCCATTCTGGCTATGGTGGGCGGTGTGTTTTACCGGGAATTCACCAAATGGAACGGCTTTACCGCCAGGACCGCTCTCGCTGTGGTACATACCCATTACTTTCTGTTGGGGATGATGCTGTTCCTGATGCTGCTTGTGCTGGAAAAGAACTTCGCCTTTACAGGACCGAAGACCGGACGGGTGATGGCTGCCTATCATATCGGGCTGAACCTGACTGCGGTGATGCTTGCGGTACGCGGGGTGGTCCAGGTGTTGGGGACCACACTTTCCGCGGGGATGAACGCTGCTATCTCCGGCATGGCCGGAATCGGACACATCCTGCTGGGCGTCAGCCTGGTGCTGCTGCTTGCACAGATCAGACGGGGCGTGTTGGCGGCGGTACAGAGCTGAAGAAACAGGAAAACAGAGAGGGCTGATACTGCATCGCAGTATCAGCCCCTCATTGCGCAGTTCAATCTGCCGTCCGGGATTCTGTGTGCTCGTTTTCCCCACAGGCCAATGACCATATGCTGCAGGCGTGCCCCTTTTGCAGATAAGAGCGCCGTATGTATGGGAAGGAGCGCTGTTGGCGATGGTTTTGGAGAAGGCGGTTTAAGAGGAATCTGGCTAAAAGTCCAGCACTTGCCTGACGTGTTCCTGCGTGGCATGATCCCGGAACCAGATATGAACGCTGCTTTTGGCGCGGGTGAGCAGCACCCGGTAGGTGTTCAGAACCAGCTCCTCAATATCCCGTTGGTTGGCGGGACCCTTTCGGATGGAAGTGGGAAACTGGTCTTCGCTCGGTTCAAAGCGCCAGTTGTGGGCGTCCGCATCCCAGCGCAGATCATCCCACCATATCACGCCGATATCGTCAAATTCAAGTCCCTGGGCGGTATAAATACACCCCACCCGGTCCAAATCCCTGCTTTTTTCTCCCAGATACCAGGCATATTGTTCGTTGGCGGGATTCCACGGCTTTTCAAATGTTCCTGAGGCCTGCCGGATCACAATATCGTTCTTCTTCCGATTATGATTCCACTCCCAGCAGAGGGGCGCGTACCACTTCACATGCCGCTTGGCAGCTGCAAGCTGGTGCAGATGCTTGTCCAGATCATTCAGGTCATCCCAGCAGCGCAGCTCCAGCGCGGACAGTCTCTCCAAAGGCTGCTCTCTCCGTTCGTAGAGCAGCTGGTCCAGATCAAAGACATAGCTGCCCAGATATCCGGACCTTTTCTGAGATGCCAGAAAGCAGGTGGTACAGGGAATGTTATGCCGTTTGGCAAACTGCTGGAAGCGCTCCAGCGTGCCCTCCTCCGTCAGACGGATGCGCTGCCGGTCGTCCTGCAGCACGACCACCATCCTGGCCTTTTGGAACAGCTTGGTCATAGTGGTGTCAAGCTGCTCGATCCGGTGGGCCTCATCCACGACCACCAGGTCACGACCAGGGGGGACTGTGTTGAGATAGACGGGAGAAATTCCAGACGCCCCTTCGATCACTTGGGAGAGGGTGCGGCTTCTGGGCAGGGAAAAAATCCCTCCACCCTTGTTCTGCTCCGAGGGACCGTATTTCAGACAATAGGCGTAGAGGATATGCAGTCCCACCACGGTTTTTCCGGTTCCCGGCGGGCCGGAGATGATGCACAGGTGCTTGCCGAACTGCGGGCTGTGGAGCTGGTCAATCATACTGCAGACCTTGCGGTTTACTTCGACCTGGTCGTCCAGCATCACCGCGTTTTCCTTCCGCTCCAGCACCGCCTTCAAGTCCTGAAAGCTGACCTGACCCAGCACATGGGTGCCGGAGAGGAACTGCTCCACCACGTCGGGGCGGGGGCGGGGAGAAAAGAGAAGGCGCAGATCCGACGCCAGCTTTTCCTCTTCGCCTTTTCCATATGTTTCATGCTGAAGCGGAGCATATGCGTCGTATGCTCCCTGGAAAAGATTGCTTTTGTCCTCAAAATTGTGAAGGAACTGCAGGCACCTTACCTCCATTTTCCCATCAGCTATGTTGCTGTGATTCCGCCGCAGGTGCTTGGCGTAGGTCAGCGTTTGCTGAACCGGATGCATACGATCCTCAAAGCGGTTTTCCGCTCTGGAAATGCATACGGAAACCATGCTCTGCTGGCAATCGGGATTCTCCCCGATATCCGACCATTGTTTCAATTCGATGATCAAAACCAGCGGACGCCCTGTTTTTTGTTCCTCGCCTAAAAGGACCGCATCGATTCGGTTTCCGATTGGCGTCAGATATTCCAGGACCAGTGTCAACGCATCCAATCCCGCCTGGTGAAGGACACTCACCAGGATGGGAATAGAATTCTCCCAGGATCTGCACTCAGATTCAGAAGGATTTTTCTGCAGCCTCTGCAGCTGAGCGGCAATTTCCTTGCCGCTCATGGAAGAGAGTGCCCCTATGGTGTCAAAATAGCAGCCATTCGCTCCGTCCATCACATTGCTCCTTTTCCGGAAGTGTCCGGTTGCTTTGATTATATCATAAGTGCATCCTTGCGGCACCCAAAATTTCAAATGGAGCAATGTGACAAAATGGCCGGTCCGGAAGAAGTGCGGCGGAGACAACCGTTCCGCTGGTGCCGTGATAATCTATGTGATGACAATAGGAGTGTTAAGATGAAGAAAATCATACTCAATCCCGTTGGAATGCTGGCAGCCGGCCTTTTGCTGGGGGGATTCAGCCGGCTGCTGGACATCTATACCACAAATCTGGGAAATGTCTTTTCTCAGCTGGCAATCTGGATCTTGTTTGGCGTGCTGATCTCCATATACAGCAGCACAAAAAGAAAGGCCATGGGCAATATTCTACCGTTTGCTGTGGGGATGCTGCTGACCTATTACGGGGCGGCTGCGCTGACCCACGGCGTATATAGCCGCGTCTATATAGCGGGCTGGACAGTTTTTGCCCTGTGCTCTCCGGTCTTTGCCTGCTTTGCCTGGATGACAAAGGAAAGAGGCGCTTTTCCAAAGATCATCAGCATCGGTATTTTATTGGTGTCGGTGCTGTCCAGCGTTGTCCTTTTTGACGGCTTCAGGGTTTACGATGTGGTCATAAACGGACTGTTGGTCTACTTCCTGTTTTTTAAACGGATCAAGCGGTGACAATTCGGGCTTTCCCAGGTTGATTCACTGTGCTATACTGAAAAACGAAGAGGAGGATGGGCGCTATGTATGAATTGATTCAGATCACGGAGAGAAGCTATTACATCCAGGCTCCCGCCAAGGTCGGGCTGGTCAGGCTGAATGATGCGGACGTGTGTTTAATCGACAGCGGAAGTGACAAGGACGCGGGCCGCAAGGTCCGGCAGCTTCTGGACGCCAACGGCTGGCGTCTGACAGCCATCTACAACACCCATTCCAACGCCGACCACATCGGCGGCAACAAGTATCTCCAGGGGCAGACCGGATGCAGGATCTACGCCCCGGGGATTGAATGTGCTTTCACCCGGCACCCGGTGCTGGAGCCGGCCTTTCTGTACGGCGGGTATCCCTGTAAGGATCTGCGCCACAAGTTTCTCATGGCCCAGGAGAGCGGCGCGGAGCCGCTGACGGAGGAGGTCTTGCCGGAGGGATTTGGACTCATTTCGCTTCCCGGCCACTTCTTCGACATGGTGGGCTTTCGAACGCCGGACGATGTGGTCTATCTGGCAGACTGCCTGTCCAGCAAGGAGACACTGGAGAAGTACCAGATCGGATTTATCTACGACGTGGCCGCCTACCTCGAGACCCTGGAGATGGTGAAGACCATGCAGGCAAAGATGTTTGTTCCGGCCCACGCGGAGGCCTCCGGGGAGATCGCGGCTCTGGCGCAGCATAACATTGACAAGGTGTGGGAGATCGCGGAAAAAATCCTTGGTATCTGCGGCGAGCCGCTCTGCTTTGAGAGCATTCTCCAGCGGCTCTTTTTTGAATATGGCCTGATGATGAATTTTGAGCAGTATGTCCTGGTGGGCAGTACCGTCCGCTCCTATCTGGCCTGGCTGAAGGACACCGGCAGGCTCACCGCCAGCTTTGAGAAAAATCTCCTCCTGTGGGAGCGCGTATAGAGATCGGCAGAAGACCTCCCGCGGCAGGAAGCGGGAGGTTTTTGTCTTGCCGGACGGCCTTTTCCCTGCTGGCCGGCTGTGTTATACTAAGGGCAGGGATGTTTGCATTGCCGGAAAGGAGTGATCTGTGATGCCGATGCTTGGCGCCATTCTGACTCCGCACCCGCCGGTGCTGCTGCCCGAAGTGGGCAGAGGACGGGAGCGGGAAATCGCCGCCACCGGCCGGGCCATGCGTGCCGCGGCGGAGGCGGTGGCCGGGTGGAGTCCGGATGTGCTGATTGTGGCGTCCCCCCACACCATTTTGTATGGAGACTATTTCCATATTGCCCCCGGCAGCGGCGCCGAGGGGGATATGTCCGCGTTCGGAGCGCCCCAGGTGCGGATAGGGGCGGCCTATGACGCTCCCCTGCGAGATGAGATTTTGCGCCGGGCACAGGAACTCGGGCTGAAGGCCGGTACCCTCGGCCAGAGGGACCCGGCACTGGACCACGGCATTCTGATCCCCCTCTATTTTCTTCGGAGAGCGGGGGTCGATTGCCCCATCGTCCGCATGGGCCTGTCCGGATTTTCGCCCCTGGCCCACTACCAGTTGGGCCGGTGTGTGGCGGAGGCTGTGGAGACTCTGGGCCGCCGCGCTGTATTTGTGGCCAGCGGAGATCTCTCCCATAAGCTGAAATCTGACGGTCCCTATGGCTTTGCCCCGGAGGGTCCCGCGTTCGATGAGGCGGTTACCGGAGCCATGGCCTCCGGAGATTTCCTGCGGTTTCTTACGATGGATCAGTCCCTCTGTGAGCGGGCGGCGGAGTGCGGACTGCGCTCCTTCCAGATGATGGCGGGGGCCCTGGACGGACTGGCGGTGGAGCCCCGGCTTTTGAGCCATGAGGATACCTTCGGTGTGGGATACGCCGTGGCACTGTTCCCGGTCACAGGGAAGGACGAGAGCCGCCGGTTTGCCGCCGCCTGTGAGGAGGCACGGCGGGAGCGCTTGGCAAGGCGCCGGGCGGGGGAGGACCCCTGGGTGCGGCTTGCCAGGCTGTCTCTGGAGACCTGGGTGCGCACCGGCTGCCGCCTGGACCGCCTGCCTGAGGGCCTGCCCCGGGAGATGACCGGACAGGCGGCGGGGGCCTTTGTGTCCCTGCATATGGACGGGCGGCTGCGGGGCTGCATCGGTACCATCGTCCCTACCCGGGAGAACGTGGCCTGGGAGATCGTCCAGAACGCTGTGTCCGCCTGCTCCCGGGACCCCCGATTCCCGCCGGTGGAGGCCGGTGAGCTGGAGGAGTTGGAGTACAGCGTGGATGTGCTGGGAAAGCCTGAGCTGGTGGATTCCCCTGACCAGCTGGACCCCAAACGGTACGGCGTCATCGTCAGCGCCGGACACCGGCGGGGCCTGCTGCTGCCGGATCTGGACGGTGTGGACACAGCGGAGCGGCAGCTGGAGATCGCCCGGGAGAAGGGGGGAATCTCTCCGGGGGAGCCGTATCAAATAGAACGGTTTAAGGTGGTGCGGCACCAGTGAGGATTCCCTGTGAACTTTGCATTCACCGCTGTGTCCTGGAGGAGGGGCAGACCGGGCTCTGCCGGGCCCGGGCCAACCGGGGCAGGCGGATCGTCCCTCTCAATTACGGAAAACTGACCGCCCTGGCCCTGGACCCTATTGAAAAAAAGCCCCTGCGCCGTTTCCGCCCCGGCAGCATGGTGCTGTCTGTGGGCAGCTTTGGCTGCAATCTCCGCTGCCCCTTCTGCCAGAACGCATCCATCGCCGCAGCGGGGGAGGAGTACCCCACACGGGACTGTCCGCCGTATATGCTGGTGGAGGAGGCCCTCCGCCTGCGGGGACAGGGGAACATTGGCGTGGCCTTCACCTATAACGAGCCCCTGGTGGGCTATGAGTATGTGCGGGACTGCGCCGTGCTGGTGCGAAAGGCGGGACTGTGCAATGTGCTGGTGACCAACGGCACCATCCGGGAGGGACCGTGGAAGGCCCTGCTGCCGCTGCTGGACGCGGTGAACATTGATCTGAAGGGATTCACCGGGGAATGGTACCGCTCCCTGGGCGGCGATCTGGAGACCGTGAAGCGCTCCATCGCCCTGGCCGCCGGGTTTTGCCATGTGGAGGTCACCACCCTCATCGTGCCGGGGGAGAACGACAGCGAGGAGGAGATGGAGGCGCTGTCCGGCTGGCTGGCATCCGTCAGTTCGGAGATCCCGCTCCATGTCTCCCGCTTTTTCCCCCGTCACCACATGTGCGACCGTCCCCCTACGCCGGTGGAGACAGTTTACCGTCTGGCCCAAGCGGCCCGGGCAAATCTTTCATATGTATACACAGGCAACTGCTGAAAATCAATCACAACAGGAGGTATTATTATGCGCAAGAATTTTGGAGCCAAGCCCTGGACCTACCCTCAGCCGGTATTCATTCTCGCCACCTACGGAGAGGACGGCACCCCCGACGCCATGAACGCGGCCTGGGGCGGGATCAGCGACGACAAGGAGCTGTCCCTGTGCATCAGCGCCGGCCATAAGACCACCGCCAACATTCTGGCCCGGAAGGCATTTACCGTCAGCATGGCCACGGCGGCGGAGATGGCGGCCTGCGATTATGTGGGCATCGAGTCCGGCAACAACGTGGGCAACAAGCTGGAGAAGGCGGGCTGGCACACCACCAAGTCGGAATTTGTGGACGCCCCTCTTATCAACGAACTGCCCATGGCGGTGGAGTGCCGCCTCATCAGCTACGATCCGGAGAGCTGCCGCCTGGTGGGGGAGATTGTCAATGTCAGCGCCGACGAGTCGGTGCTGGACGAGGGCGGAAAGATCGATCCGGACAAGCTCCAGCCCATTATCTTCGACCCCATCCACAGCGCCTACCGCAAACTGGGAGATAAGGTGGGCAACGCCTTCCGGGACGGGGCAAAACTGAAATAAACTGCCTGCGGTCCCCATAACAGACCGGGCGGCCGTCCTCAGCGCCGTGAGGATGGCCGCCCGATCTTGTTTTATTCAACCTCCGGCACCAGCGTCTGCCGGGAAGCGCAGCCAAGCTTCTTGAAATCAGAAAACAGGCAGTCCATGCGCTCCGGATGCACACAGATCAGGTGCATGGGGCTGCTGAGCTTTCTAAGCGCGTCCAGAGGGATCTTCTGAAACGCCGCGTGGGCGTTGTAGGTCTCGCTGAACGGCTCCACCAGTTCTGCTCTGCCCGTGACCTGTATGCCGCGCAGCTTGCCGAAGCCCTCGTACTTGTCGAAAATGGCAAGGCAGACATGGGGGTTCTCCGCCAGGCCGATGAACTTCCTGCCGCCCTCGGAAAACATCCAGAAGCAGCCGTCGTGGTAGCTGTACTCAATGGGGGTGCAGCGCACATAGTCTCCGGTCCCCGTGGCCAGGGCGCAGGTGTTGTTGGCTCTGATGTAGTCCTCCATCATGGCCCGCAGTTTGGTCTTCTCCAGCTTGACGCTGTCCGCGTCCTTCTCGTCCCAGTAGCGGGCTGCCGCACGGAGGACTTCGCCGGTATAGTAGGATGTGTCAGACATTTGCTCCATTCGCCTCCTTTACTTTTATTGTACGCTTCAGGGAAGCGGCGGTCAATGCCATACCGGATGCAGGCTTTTATCTCTTGGAACAATGACGGACTCCCTGCCCGACGGAGACGGGGTGGGAATTTTCCGCATCTGCCAGAAACGCCCGGAGGAATTCAGGGGGAATCCCATCCCAAAGAGCGGCGGTCCATTTGTTTCCTCCGGCTTCTGACATAGGTCTTCCTGCTCGGCACAGTGCGGGTGACCGGGCTGAGACCGTACCAGGAGCCGCGCTGTGCCGAGTGGTATTCCCGCTGGGCTTTCTTACTCTGTTTATTCAGTGGTACCATCTGCGTCATGATGGATATTTCGCCTCCTTTCATTGATTGCGTGGAGCTTGGGAGGTGCTTGGTTTCTCTACAAATTTTCACTTTTTGTAACAATTGTATTACATTTACTCGCCGGGCCTTGTATTCAATGGAGAGATCCGCTATAGTAGGTGTCCTACACAGCGAATCTGACTGGAAAGAATGGAGGCGGCTTTTATGGCGATCATCCGGTTCCCTGTGATTGATCCTGCTGCGACCGGAGCGAACATCACCCGGCTGCGCCGTGAGCGGGGGCTGACGGTCAGGGATCTGCAGCGCTTTTTCGGTTTTGAAGAACCACAGGCGATCTATAAATGGCAGAGAGGACAGAGCCTGCCGAGTATTGACAACCTCTACGCGCTCAGTGAACTGTTTCAGATTTCTATGAATGAGATTCTGGTACCTACATCCTCCGAGCAGCAGGCAGCCGCCTGCTGCTCCAATCATATGATCTTGTTTTACGATCAGGCACAGGGGGTATGGCAAAACTTCAAAGCTGCTTAGACCCTTATCCGCCGGAACTCCCATGCTAAGATCTGCCGGGCGGCAGATCAAACCATGCGGATTTCCAGGCGACTTTCTTTCCATATGGTCAGGCGAACCTGAAGGGGGAAACGTATTGGCGAAATCAGGTGAGAGAGCGGATTTGCGGATGGAAGAAATTGCGGTGTGGCGGTGGGCGGGGAGCAAAGCGAATCACGGGAAATACAGACCGGCATAGATAGCCGCCGTCTCTGAGTAAAGCGTTTGACTCCTCTGCAGAACACGCAGCATCATAGTTCATCTGCGTCTGAACCGGCCATCGCAGGCGCATCCGTTTTGCCATACCCGCTATGCCTGAAAGCATAGCGGGCCTCTTATGGGTTCCTGTCGGGCGCTGCGGCCTCAATGAAATCGGTCAGAATTGTGTCGAAGCTGTCGTTGAAGTCGAAGGGAGGGGCATAGTCCACCTCTGTATTGACCAGGCACCGGTCCATTTCCATAGAGAGATCATCGGATTTTTTCCCAAGGGAAGCCGCCAGTGTGCGGATCTTGTTCCGGTCAAAATCGATGGTAACCACCTGTCTGGCATCGCAGCGGTATGTGATCTGGTTCCCCTCGCCGTTAAAACGATATCCGCAGCCGCCGCCGGTGATGATTTTCTCACTGCTGCGCAGAGCGGTCATACTGCGGAAAATGCGGGACAGTGCCTGCCGCTGCCGGTTGAGACCAGCTTCGCTGTCCATATCAAGTGCCAGTCTGCCCTTGGCGTCATGGATTGCCCGGCTGAGCTTTTCCCGCTCCTCCATCATGGCCATGAGAAATTCCGCGATCTCATTGGCATGGCCGGCATATTCACTGGGGGCGTTTTCTTCCACGACCACGTCCTGCGCGTCGTTCATGACCTTGCTTCGCAGATGTGTCGTCTTGATTTTGAGGATATTCCGGTGATCCTCCAGGATGTCCGTCGCCTGGGCCATGACGGATTGGAGTTTGTTCTGGACACGGAATGCGTCTTTCAGATTCATTCGGTTTGCCTCCCTTGTTTTTTACTGGGTCTATCATAGTCCCAAGCAGACCGTTTGTCATTGAACTGCTGGTTGAATCTATGGACCATGCGAGGCCCGGACCATGGCGGGGTGGAATCGACAGGAGCATCTTTCAGAGGAGGGCCGGTATGCTATGATTTGACCGGGGAATATTAGGGAGAGGTCCGCAGAAGCCGGGAGAGGGCTTGTGATGAGAAGAAAGCCGGGCGGATGCTGTGCTACAGGAGTATACGGGGGGCACTGCCCCTGCAGGTAAACGATTGAGAGGAAGCAATGATTGAAGTCAAAGGAAAATATAACACTGCCAAAATCTTTACTGATGTGGTGGACAGCGCCTCTATCGCACAGGTCCAGGAACTGTGCAATCAGGAATTCACGGCGGGCAGCCGCATCCGGCTGATGCCCGATATCCATGCCGGAGCGGGCTGTACCATCGGCACCACCATGACCATCACCGACAAGGTGGTGCCCAACCTGGTGGGGGTGGACATCGGCTGCGGCATGGAGACCACCCGCATCCGGGAAACTCGGCTGGAGCTGCAGAAGCTGGATAAGCTGATTTACGAGAAGATACCCTCCGGCTTCTCCATCCGGGACAAGGCCCACCGGTATCTCAGCCAGATCGACCTGAGCGAGCTGTGCTGCGCCCGCCATGTGGATCTGCTCCGGGCGGAAAAGAGCATCGGTACTTTGGGCGGCGGCAACCACTTCATCGAGGTGGACAGGGATGATGAGGGAGATCTCTATATCGTGGTTCATTCCGGCAGCCGCCATCTGGGAGTGGAGGTGGCCGGTTACTATCAGGAGGCGGGCTACAAGGTCCTCAACCGCACCGACGACGCCTCCATAGAGGCGCTGATCAACCAGATGAAGGCGGAGGGCCGGGGGCGGGAGATCCAGAAAGAACTGAAGAAACTGAAGAATCTCAAGCGGACCAATATTCCCAAAACTCTGGCCTATGTGTCCGGGGAGCTGTTTGAGCAGTATCTCCATGACATGAAAATCGTCCAGCACTTCGCCATGCTGAACCGGCAGGCCATAATGGACGAAATCGTCAAGGGAATGAAACTCCATGTGGAGGAGCAATTCACCACCATCCACAACTACATTGACACCGACGCCATGATCCTGCGGAAAGGGGCTGTGTCCGCCAAGGCTGGAGAACAGCTGCTGATCCCCATCAATATGCGGGACGGAAGCCTTCTGTGCGTAGGCAGGGGCAACGAGGACTGGAACTGTTCCGCGCCCCATGGCGCAGGCCGCCTCATGAGCCGGGCAGACGCCAAGCAGTCCTTCACCGTGTCCGAGTTCAAAAAGCAGATGGCGGAGGTCTATACCACCTCGGTGAGCAAGGCTACCCTGGATGAGTGTCCCATGGCCTACAAGGGAATGGAGGACATTCTGGACAACATCGGTCCTACGGCGGATGTGGTGAAAATCATCCGGCCGGTTTATAATTTCAAGGCCGGGGATGAGGAGTGAGCAGAGGCTGCGCTGGAATATAGGTTCCCCAATTGTATGCGGTTTCCAGTTTGGAAGAGGTACGACAGAAAATGGGAGATTGAAAGGCGGTCTGAATGGGAAATCTTATCATTCGGGAGGCATCACCGGAGGATGCGGAGCTGCTGATTGCATTCATGAAGCAGGTGGGAGGGGAGTCCGACAATCTGACCTACGGGCCGGACGGACTGCCGATTTCGTTTGAGCAGGAGCGGGCATTTCTGCAGATGATGAAAAGTGAGAAGCGTTCCGTATTCCTCTGCGCGTGGAAAGATGGAAAACTGGTTGGGACGGGAAGCCTGAGTGCGCTTCCGCGGCGCATGAATCATCGGGCGGAACTCAGCGTTTCCGTGGTGAGGAGAGAATGGGGCCATGGCATAGGCAGTATGATGATGGATGCACTGATCACATATGCCAGAGAACATGGTATTGAAATTCTGAATCTTGAAGTAAGAAGCGACAATATACGCGCCGTTCGCCTGTACGAGAAATGCGGATTCAAGCGGATTGGAACTTCACCGGCCTTCTTCAAAATAGGGGACAAATATGCAGACTTTGAATTGATGTATCTTGATTTGCGGTAGGAGAACTCCTGGTTGATCAGCGGCCGGACCGCATCGTCTGCTTCAGTGACAGCATGTGTTTTTTGCTTCTTAAAAGTGCGGATAATCCTCAAAGGAACAGATAAAATAATAGAAAGGGAGCCCCTTGCAGAATTCTGCAAGGGGCTCCCTTTGCTTTGCAGACATATCGGCCATTTTCAAGCAGGTCATCCAGCAGCTGCAGCGCATTTTTTAATGAGGCTTTGGACTGCTTTGTCAAGTCTGGGCCGACTCGGAGTTGCCCGAAGACACAGCGGGGGCGGATGAGCCGGCGGACGCTCCGGCTGTGATGATTTCAGCAGATATTTTGGAAGCAGAAGGCTCCTGCTTTTCCCAATCTTCGTTTTTCAGCAGGGTTTTCCAACGCTTTGGATTGTCATTGTGTTCCTGCATCAGGGTTGCCATCAGATACTGCATGGGATTTCGCTGCCGAAGATACCGGCGGTCCTTCAGCGGCACCTGATCTCCCGCCCGGATGCGGGCCGCAATTTTGGCGCACAGCTTTTGGATCTTCATCTGTTCAGACAGGAAGTCCGACATGGACTCCAGCGCAGTCTTTTCCTCCTCCTGGTGGGGGCACAGCAGATCCAGCACCGTTTTTCTTTCCGGCTGGGACAGTAAACTGGAAGACCACTCCAGACGGTCTGTCGTCCGCTCCCTTGCCGGGCTTTTCTGATTTGTGGGTTGAGTGATTGCGGTCTGCCTGCTATTTATCATAGAGTTCTGTACCCGACCGCTTCGGTTTGAAATGGTCAATGACATGACAGCCACTCCCTCCTTGCGCACGCAACGCAGAAACTGCTCCTATATAATATCCATCGGCAGATTTTGAAAAATATTTAGCAGGAAAGCAATAAAATTTCCAAACTTTTGGGTATTTTGGCGATATAGACGGCAGGGAAGCGGTCACTCGCTGTGTACGGCGCTGGAAAAGCCTGTCTGGACTCGAGAGAGGCTGAGTCTCTGGCGAAAGCCGAAGACTGGCATGGTCTTTCACTTTTCCTGACGTCAAGCCGCCTCCACCTTGTGGTTTTGAACGTAGTAGAAGAAATACTGCTGCATGATCCCGGCGGCGTCGCCTGTAGATCAAAGAGATCAGAAATCTGAACTTCCACAAGGCTCCTCCCTTTCAGCATGGTCCGGGCCTTCCTGCTCTCCGCTGGGAGGACACAGCTGCTCCTGCAGGCGTTCCAGAAACAGCTCCGCCGCCTTGGAGAAGATTTGGGACTTCTTCCACACCAGGTACATCCCAAGCTCCAGCTTCGGTCTCAGCGGACGAAAGCAGAGATTGCTGCCGTTGGTGTTCACCAGCTTATCCAGGGTAAAGGCGTAGCCCATTCCTTCGTCCACCATCAAGGAGGCGTTGTAAATGAGGTTATAGGTGGCCACGGTGTGGAGTACCGTGGGGTCCTTCCCAAGCCAACGGTACAGGCCGCTTTTGTTGTCTACCTGGCGGGAGAGGATCAGAGGTTTGTCCCACAGGTCCCGGGGCGACACGGCATCCTGCTGGGCCAGGGGACTGTCCCGCCGCATCAGAACGCCCCAGATGTCCTTCATGGGCAGCTCCATGTAATGGTATTTGATCTTGTCGATGTCCCCAAGGAGAACGCCAAAATCCAAAAGGCCCTTGTCCAGACGCTCGCACACATCCACGGCATCGCCGCTGACGATGTGGAAGCGGATGCCCGGGTAGTGTGCCTGAATCCGGTTGGCGGTCCGGGCGATCTGGCGCATTCCGTCGGTTTCTCCGGTGCCGATGTAGATATCCCCACTGATGGTGCCGTCAGACCGCGTGACCTCTTTCTCTGTCCGGTCCACCAGCTCCAAAATCTCCTCCGCCCGCTTCCGCAGCAGCATGCCTTCCTCAGTAAGGGTAATCTTGCGGCTGCCCCGGACCATCAGCTGTTTGCCCAGCTCCTCCTCCAGCTCCCTCAGCTGCCGGGAGAGGGTGGGCTGGGTGAGGTGGAGAGACTGGGCTGCCGCCGAGATGTTCTGCTCCCGCGCTACTGCCAGGAAGTACTGCAGCACTCTCAATTCCATGTCATTCACCTCCGGTCAGACTGATGATACCATAGGTCAGCTATAGGTTTCAAGCATAGTAAATTATTCTGTATAGGTATTGGCTATCTGATTCGGCAGGTGATACAATAAAACTGAAAATAACAGGAAACAGGAGTTTGACATGGATCTGCAAGCATTTTTGGAACACCTGAACAGCGGAAAGCCGGTGCAGGGGGGCAGCGAAGCCCATCTGTTCATGCACGCCGTCAGCCAGGAGGCGCTGCGCATCACAGCGGAGATCAACGGCAGCTACCATACGCCGGAGGAGCTGCGTGCCCTCTTCTCCCGGCTGATTGGCCGGCCGGTGGATGAGACCTTCGGGCTCTTCCCGCCTTTTTATACCGACTGCGGAAAGAACATCCACATCGGAAAGAACGTTTTTCTGAACATGGGCTGCAAATTCCAGGACCAGGGCGGCATTTACATCGACGACGGCGCTCTCATCGGCCATAATGTGGTGCTGGCCACGCTCAACCACGCCATGTCCCCCAAGGACCGGGGTACTATGATCCCCAAGCCCATCCATATCGGCAAAAATGTCTGGATTGGCGCTAACGCCACGGTGCTGCCCGGCGTGACCATCGGAGACGGCGCTATTGTGGCCGCCGGAGCGGTGGTCACCAGGGATGTGTCGGATCACGCTATTGTGGGCGGTGTGCCCGCAAAAGTCATGCGAACCATCAGCGAGGAGGAACTGTAATGAGCAAGAAGGTTTTAGTGATTTCCACCAGCCCTCGGAGGGGCGGCAACTCGGATACTCTGGCGGAGGAATTTGCTCGCGGAGCCCGGGAGGCCGGGAACGACGTGGAGAAGGTCGCCCTGTACGACAAGACCATCGGGTTTTGCAAAGGGTGTCTTGCCTGTCAGCGCACCAAGCGCTGTGTCATCCGCGATGATGCGGACGCCATCGCCCAGAAGATGTTGACTGCCGATGTCATCGCCTTTGCCACCCCTGTCTACTACTACGGTATGTGCGGCCAGATGAAAACCATGCTGGACCGGGCCAACCCTCTGTTTCCTGCCGACTATGCATTCCGGGACGTCTATCTGCTGGCTGCTGCGGCGGAGGAGGACGAGCATACGGTGGAGGGGACCGTCACCGGTCTCATGGGCTGGATCGACTGCTTTGAGAAGGCCCGTCTGGCGGGAACGGTCTTTGCAGGCGGAGTGACCGCGGTAGGGGAGATCCAGGGCCATCCCGCTCTGGAAAAGGCCTATCAGATGGGAAAAGCTGTGTAAGGAGGAAAACATCATGCATTCCAGATATCATGGATACTCTTTCCCCATGCGGGATACGGTTGCCCGGGAGAAGGTACGCTTCCACAACCGCTACGGCATCCAGCTGGCGGGAGACCTGTACCTGCCCAAGGAGGCGGAGGGAAAGCTGGCCGCTGTGGCGGTGGCCGGTCCCTTCGGCGCGGTGAAGGAGCAGTGCGCCGGGCTCTATGCCGAGGAGCTGGCCAGCCGGGGCTTTGCCGCCCTGGCGTTCGACCCCTCCTTCATCGGAGAGAGCGGGGGAGAGGCCCGGAATGTGGCCTCCCCGGATATCAACACCGAGGACTTCTCCGCCGCGGTGGACTTCCTCTCCACCCGGGACTTTGTGGACAGGGAAAAAATCGGCATTCTGGGCATCTGCGGTTTTGGCGGCATGGCCCTTAACGCCGCCGCCATGGACACCCGTATCAAGGCCACTGTCACCTCCACCATGTACGACATGACCCGGGTGAACGCCAAGGGCTATTTTGACGCTGCCGACAATGCCGACGCCCGGTATGAGACGAAAAAGTCCCTTAACGCCCAGAGGACGGAGGACTACAAAAACGGCGCCTACGCCCGGGCGGGCGGTGTGGTGGACCCGCTGCCGGAGGACGTTCCTTTCTTTGTAAAGGATTACTATGACTATTACAAGACGGAGCGGGGCTATACGGAGCGGTCCCTCAACTCCAATGACGGATGGAATGTGACCTCGTCCCTGTCCTTCCTCAATATGCCCATCCTGCATTACAGCAGCGAGATCCGCAGCGCCGTGCTGATGATCCACGGGGAGAAGGCCCATTCCTGCTACTTCAGCAGGGATGCCTATGCCGATATGGTGAAAGACAGTCCCTATGCGGACAACAAGGAGCTGCTCATCATCCCCGGGGCGGTCCACACCGACCTCTACGACCGGAAAGAGATCATTCCCTTTGAGAAAATTGAGCAGTTTTTCCATGAAAATCTGAAGTGAAATGAGAGGAAAGAGAAATTTTGTGACAAAAATTTTTTGTGTGTTCCTTGCGATTCTTGGCCTCTCCGCCTGTGCCTCCGGCGAGGCTACGGCAGATCCCGACGCGCCCCCGGCCCAGGTGGTGATCGCAGAGGAGGAGACCGAACAGTCCCGGCAACCCGAACAGCCCCAGCAACCTGAGGAAACGGAATCAAGTCAGGAGGAAGAAGCCTTGAAAATCACAGTGGGAGATTATGAACTGCTGGCAACCTTTGCAGACAACCGCTCTGCCGAGGAATTCAAGGAGCTTCTTGCCCAAGGGCCGGTGACTGTAGCAATGGAGGACTACGGCGGCTTTGAGAAGGTGGGACCTCTGGGCGCCACATTGACCCGCAGTGATACGCAGATCACCACGGAGCCCGGAGATGTGATCCTCTATCAGGGAAATCAGATTACCATTTATTACGGAACCAATTCCTGGAACTTTATCCGGCTTGCCAGAATTGATGATCCCACCGGCCTGCAGGAAAAGCTGGGGGAGGGGACTGTCCAGGTAACATTTTCACTTGCATAGGAGGTAAGTCAATATGGCGGTCAAGCAGACAGCGGGCAGAGATGCCCTGGGGGAGTTCGCACCCAAGTTTGCCCAGCTCAATGATGATGTTTTATTCGGTGAGGTCTGGAGCCGGGAAGACAAGCTCTCTCTCCGGGACCGTTCCCTGGTGACGGTGGTGGCCCTCATGTCCCAGGGGTTGGTGGACAGCTCCTTCCAGTATCACCTGGCGACAGCGAAGCAGAACGGTATCACCCGCCAGGAGATCGCGGAGATTTTGACCCATGCGGCCTTCTATGCCGGATGGCCCAAGGCATGGGCGGCCTTCCGCATGGCCAAAGAGGTGTGGGCGGAGGATGCCGGAGGGGACGGCAAGGCCCGTCACCAGCAGGAGATGGTTTTTCCCATCGGAGCGCCCAATGACGCTTTTGCCCGGTATTTCGTGGGCCAAAGCTACCTGCAGCCTCTCTCCACCAGTCAGGTGGGGGTGTGCAACGTGACCTTCGAGCCGGGCTGCCGCAACAACTGGCACATCCACCACGCCGGTCAGGGCGGCGGGCAGATCCTTGTCTGCGTGGCGGGCCGGGGATACTACCAGGAGTGGGGGAAGGAGGCCCGGGCCCTTCAACCCGGAGATGTGGTAAACATCCCTGTAGGAGTGAAGCATTGGCACGGCGCCGCCCCGGACAGCTGGTTCTCCCATCTGGCCATAGAGGTACCCGGCGAAAACTGCTCCAACGAGTGGCTGGAGGCTGTTGCCGATGAAGCGTACGCCAAACTGGGGTAAGGGCGGCATACTGTTTCGAATAGCTATCATGGGAAAAAGCTCCTGCCGCAGCGGCAGGAGCTTTTTTGCTGCATAGGGGCCGGAATATGTCAATCTGACAGCCACCGAAAGAATGTGAAAATTTGCTGGAAGGGGATTGCATATCTGAGTCCTGTCCTCTATAATAAAAACACTGTTTTTTAATTTTAGTTTTTAACGGGAGGGAGTGGAGCCGGATGGCAAGAAAATCCTATTCAGAGCAGGAGCGGGAGCAAATCCGGGAGGCATTGCTGCAGACCACAGTCCAGTGCATTGTGGATCGGGGACTGATCCACAGCAGCATTGATGTCCTGTGCAAGCAAGTCGGAATTTCCAAAACCTTCTTTTACAGTTTTTTTCCCTCCAAGGAGGAGCTGGTGCTCCAGGCGCTCCGGTATCAGCAGCCCAAGCTGCTGCACTATGCCCGGCAGCTGATGGACGACCCGGAGCTCAGCTGGCGGGATGGGGTGAAAACCTTTTTGCGAAACTGCTGCTACGGGGCAAAAAGCGGGATCGCCGTATTGTCTATTGAGGAAGAACAGGAGATCCGACGCTGCCTTTCTGAAGACTGTTTTCAGGCGTTCCGAAAAGATCAGATCGGTTTATACAGCGGTCTGCTCATTATTTTCGGACTTCCGGTTGACAGCATAGATCCCCGGCTGTTCGGTAATCTGGCCCTGACCATGATGATGGTCCGCAAGGCCATTCCGGATACGATGCCGTTTCTCTTTCCTGAGGTTGCCGACGACATGGCGGAATTTCAGATCAACGCGCTGCTGGCTGAGATGGAGCGGGTGAGAGAAGGGACGTAAAGGGCGGAAGAAGATATACAGAAATGAAGTGCAGCATCCCATGAGAGCAAATGGCAGCGGAATGCTGACAAACATCGGAAAAGGCCGGGTTTCTATTACCGGCTTTTGGGTTTCTGCGGATCTTTCATGTCCTGTATCAGCCTGTCCTGGCGGCGGTGCGGCGCCTGCTTGTGCCCGGAGAACAAAAGAAAGATTTGTTTATGGCGGAATTGCGGAAAAATGGGGCGCGCAGGTCCCGGCACTACTGTTTTAGCTATGACGTACAGGGAAAGGCCTGCGGTATATACATTCAGTTTATTGACATTGCGGCTGCTTACGGTGCGTGAGGGGAGGAAACAAATATGGAACTATTGAAACAATGCCAGCTTTGGTTTGAGCAGCATGAGGTTCAGAAGATTATCGACGCTCTGGAGGCTGTTCCGGCCGGGGAACGTACCCCAGAGATGGACAGCGAGCTTGCCAAGGCGTATATCGCCGTTGCGGAGATCGGAGAAAGGACGCTTTATGAAAAGGCCCTCACACTTTTGAAGCCTCACGAGGAGTATTTCAAAGAGGATCACTGCTGGAATTATCGGATCGCTTCGGCCTATTACTATTTGGACGAAGAAGGCCCTGCTCTCCGTTATTTTGAAAAAGCGCTGAAAGCCCGCCCCGGAGACGAGGATACCCAGAACCTCATCGACGACTGCCGTCATCGTTTGGCGCTGCCCCGGTTTGAGAAGAATTTCCGGGAGAGAACGGAAGAAGCGTGGACGGCCTTTGCCGGGATCGAAGCAGAGCTGCGCCAGATCATGGATGCCGACAAAATGCGCCGGCGCGGCGAGGAGCTCCTTGAAAAGTGCGGTGATGCGCTGAAGCCCGCTCTTCGTGATACTTCGTTTGAGCTGGGCTTCAATGGAGAAAAATATGAGCTGATCCTCAGCCCGGAGGGATACCGTTCCCGGCTGTTCCCGCTGGTGTACTTCCAGCGTCAGGCCCCGGAATCAGTCCTGGAACGCTGGAATATCTGGGTAGGCCGCCAGCCCTCCAAAGGCTTTATGCTTCGGGCCGGAGACATCGAAGTGCGGGCTGAGGACGTGCAGATGTGGGCAGAGAAAACAGAGGACGGTCGGGTGACTTTGGCCCTTTACTGTGAAAAGCTGGCGCCGCTGTTGAGGGAGAATTCGGACAGGGTTTGGTGGGCGCTCTCCATGCTGGTAGATCAGGCGGTGGGGGAAATTTCCGCCATCGCTTTTGTTGCTGGCTTTGATGTCTATGCAGAGCCGAAAGAGGAACCGGCTATGCTTCTTTCTGAACTGCCGCAGCTGCTTCAAAGCATGGGGTTCTCCCTTTGGAGGGATGGCAGCGACTATCTGGAAAACAGCTACGCTGCCTATGAACTGGAACCAGTGGAAGATCCGGATGCCGACTGGCGGCTGGATGTCTATAGTGGAACCTGCCGTCTTCCGGTACTCATCAACGATTACCTGACCGCCCGCAGCGATGTGGTGGATGAGTACCACCTGGACGGAATTGCGGTCGGATTTCTGCTGTATCCGCTTTCCGGTTTTACCGGCGAGGAACGGAGTAAAAATATTCTGGATTTCCGGGATGCGCTGCAGGAGGCGATCTTGAACAGCGCTGGAGCGGAAGCTGTGACCTTCCTGGGCGGGGCTACCGGGTTATACCACGGGTATCTTGATTTCATCGCCTGGGATCTGCCTGCTGTTTTGCGTGCGGCCCAGGAGTTTTTCGAAGAAAGGGATCTCCCCTATGCGCATTTCCATACCTTCCGGCGGGATGTGGGTGGTGTCCCGTTGTTGGATGAGGAGAAAACAGAACCGGACATTCATGAGGAAACCGGATCACTGCTCTCGGCAGAGGATATTGAAATGCTGGAATCCCTGTCGGATGAAATCTCCGGCTACTACGGGAAAATGCTTCAATGGCTGAAGGATTTTATAGAAAACGGCGTAAAAGAGGAAAAATTTACGGAAAGACAGGCCCGTCAGGATCTGCAGATGGCCCTCTGGTATTCATTTGCCTGCAACAATCTGGACGATTACATCTACTATTACCGGGCTGCTCAATGGATGAAGGACTCGGAAGAAAACGCCAAAGGCTGCGGCACCTGGTACTACCGCTACTCGGTGGCCCTCATGTACTGCGGCAGGCTGGAGGAGGCTCTGCGATACGCCGAGCAGGGAGCTCTGGAGGAGCCGGACTATCCCTGGATCTGGCTGCAGGTGGGCAAGCTGCGGGCGCATTTCGGAAATAAAGCGGGTGCGCTGGAGGCTGTCAGGCAGGGACTGACCCTGGAGCCGGGCGACTATGAGTTCCTGACGCTGCAGCAGGAGATCAACGCCGGGGCCACCCTGGAGCAGATGGAATACCAGTGGATCAACCCGGAGGCGGATGCGTCGCTGCAGGCGCGGAGCGACGAGGACGCGGACGAAAAGCAGAGAGCCCTGGCCTGCATCCGAGTGGACGGGAAGGGGCTTTCCGATTTTTATGAGCTGTTCCACCCGGAGCGGTATGACTACACCAAAGATGATCCATGCTGCGAGTTTCACTATCCGGTGAAAGAGCATCCTGTGGAAGTCTCCTTCCGCATGAACGAGGCGGGACTCTCCAAGCTGGGAACGGACTGGCTGCGGCAGCTGAAGAACTGGCTGGACGGCGGCGACTGGCTGACCTACACCACGGGGGACGGCCCGGAAGGTACTCTGGCAGCGGTATTGGTGGACCAGACCCGCCGCATGGGTCTTGTGTACCGTCAGCCCGGAGACGGCCGGCATTTTCAAATCTTCCGGGAGGCAGACGGCAACCTGTACAAGGCGGCCTGGTTTGAGGACCGCCCGGAGGAGGACGGTGAGGGCGGGGAACCGAGCAACCTGCGGGGCAGCTTTGCAGGCTTTGTGCTGCTGTCCCGGGCAAAATGGGACAAGGAACAGCTGGTCCGGGACTTGAGGGAAAAGTGGGGCCTTGCGGCCCAACAGGAGGAGGACAGGGAGGACGGAGAGGATACCCTGGTCTTCACGCAGGGGGACAGTCTGGTGGCCGTCAGCATGATGCCGGCTCCCATCCCCAACGGAGAGGCGGAGGAAAACGCGGAGAACAACTATATGTGGCCCGATGCAGTGAAGGCAGCCAGATCCCATACGGCTCATATCATGGTGGCGGTGATCGGAGGAGAGGAAGATGTGCTGGAGCTGGGCAAGCTTTATACCAAGGTCCTGGCCGCTTGCTGCCGCCAGCAATACGCCACCGGTGTGTACGCCAGCGGCGTGGTGTTTGAGCCCCGGTTTTATGAGGGCTTCGCGGAGATGATGAAAGAGGACATGCTGCCTATCTTCAACTGGGTCTGGTTCGGTCTGTACCGAAGCGAGGGCGGAATGTGCGGCTACACCTACGGCCTGGAGCAGTTCGGCAAGGAGGAGATGGAGGTGCTGGACGCCGGCGCCCAGCCGGGAGAACTCCGGGACTTCCTGGCAGGCCTGACGTCATATGTGCTGGAAAACGATGTGGAGCTCCACGACGGAGAGACCATTGGTTTCTCAGCAGAGGACAAGCACGCTATCACCCGCGGCAATGGGGTGGTCCTGCCGGATCAGATAACGCTGAAAATTTCCTATCTTCCAATGGAAGAGTAAAAAGTCGGGTACAGTGACTTCAGCCGGATCATCCGTGAGGAGCGGGGGAGAACGCTGCATTTTCCATAAAAGCCTATAAAAAATTCATGGGAGGCTCCGCGGCAAACTTTGTGGAACCTCCCGTGAATTTTTATAAAAAAGATATTGCGCGCGCACGCATTTTGATGTATGCTAAGCACTGACAGGAGGCGTAAGAAATGAAACTATTGAAGTGGCTGTCTGTGGCAGATCGGTTTGCCAAGGTTTACCTGGACCAACGGCTGGCTCCCCTTGGCATCAACAGCAGCCAGCACATGTATCTTTTGAAGGTCTGTGACCACCCGGGAATTTCCCAGGACTCACTGCTGGGCACCGTCTATGTTCATCCCAGCAATATTGTACGCATGGTGGCGGCACTGGAGAAAAAGGGATTTTTGACCCGTGTCCCGTGTGAACAGGACAAGCGGACCTGGAAGCTCTATCCCACGGAGCGGGCCCTGTCCATTGCCGGACAGATCCGGGCTGCCTGCCAGGAGACAGAGGACGCACTGCTGAACAGTCTTCCGGCAGAGGAACAGGCAGAATTTCAGAGAATGCTGGCGCGGGCAGGCCGGGACATCGCGGAAAAACTGGGCGTCAAGCGGACAGAGGATGAGTTTGATGAATGAGAACCCACTGGCATACGAAAAAATATCCAAATTGCTGCGGGGCTTTGCCATCCCCAGCATTACGGCCACACTGGTCAGCTCTCTTTACAACATTGTGGATCAGATCTTCATCGGCCAGGGGGTGGGGTATCTGGGCAATGCCGCCACCAATGTATCCTATCCGCTGTCCACCATCTGTCTGGCGATTTCGCTGCTGCTGGGGATCGGCAGCGCCTCCCGGTTTTCCATTTATCTGGGGAAAAAGGAGCCGGAGCGGGCGGCCCGTCTGGTCGGGAACGGCGTGGTGCTGATGGCCGGGGCGGGGCTTGTCTATCTTCTGGTCGGAGAGCTGTTCCTGACGCCCCTTCTCCAGGTGTTTGGAGCCACCGGGCAGGTCATGCCCTTCGCCCGGCAGTATGCGGGGATCGTACTGATCGGAATGCCCTTCCTGATTCTTACCAACGGTATCAGCAGCCTAATCCGTGCGGACGGCAGCCCCAGATACTCCATGCTCTGTATGGTGGCCGGGGCTATCGTCAATACCATTCTGGACCCGGTATTTATCTTCCTGTTTGACTGGGGCGTATTCGGCGCGGCGCTGGCCACCATTCTGGGACAGATCCTCTCCTTTGCTCTGGCACTGCGGTATCTGTGGCATTTCCGTACCGTTCAGCTGGACAGATCCTGTTTTCGCCTGGAGTTGCGGGACAATCTTCGGACTGTCTATATGGGTATCAGCAGCTGTATCAACCAGGTGGCCATCACGCTGGTCCAGATTGTTCTCAACAATTCCCTGACCTACTACGGAGCTCGCTCCATCTATGGGAAAGAAATCCCTCTGGCGGCCTGCGGTATCGTGATGAAAACCAATGCCATCCTGCTCTCCGTCATTGTGGGTATCTCCCAGGGGGTACAGCCTATCATCGACTATAACTTCGGCGCAGGAAAGTACGACCGGGTACGGCAGGCATATCTGTTGGCGATCCGATGGAATTTTGCCGTCTCAGCGGTGGGCTTCTGCCTGTTCCAGTTTTTTCCCGGCCCCATCATCTCCCTTTTCGGAGACGGAGAGACTCTCTATTTTGAGTTCGCCATTTTATTTATGAGGACGTTTCTCTTCATGGTGCTGGTCAACGGTGTGCAGCTGCTCTCCTCCAATTTCTTCACCGCCATCGGGAAGGCGTTGAAGGGACTTCTGCTGTCCCTGACCCGTCAGGTGTTTTTCCTGATTCCCCTGATTTTGCTGCTGCCGCTGCGGTTCGGCATTTTCGGCGTACTGCTGGCGGGGCCTGTGGCGGACTTTATTGCCTTTGTGGTCTCTGTGGCTTTTGTGGCGCGGGAGTTCAAAAACCTCCGGATTCAGCAAAGAGCGGTACAGGAATAAATTCAAATGATTTTATACCTTATAAAAATCCCCCGATCCTGTGAGCTGTCTGACAACGGCAGGATCGGGGGATTTTGGTTTTGCGGTGATTGGGGACTTCGTCCGGGCTGCTCACCGGAGACGCCCGGCTGCTCTCTCTACCGATCCGGTGTGATGGCCACCTTGATGACGCCGTCCCGGCGCTGCTCAAAGAGATCGTAGGCGTCCTGAATACGGGAGAGGGGATAGGTGTGGGTGATAAGAGGCGTGGTGTCCAGCCGTCCCGCGGCAATGTGCTCCAGAATTTCGCCGCACCGGCAGCCGTCCACCCCTCCGGTTTTGAAAGTAAGATTTTTTCCGTACATCTCCGGCAGCGGCAGTACCTGTGCTTCGTCATACAAAGCCACGACCACCACCACACTGTTGGGCCGGGCACACTCCCAGGCCAGACGGAAGGTCTCAGGAACCCCGGCGGCTTCCACCACCGCGTCGGCCCCGCCGTGTCGGCTGCGCGCTGCCACCGCCTCCCGGACCTCCTCTGGTCCCACCGCCGTCACCTGGGGGTAGCGGCGCTCCACGAAAGCCCGGCGCTGGGAATCTTTCTCGCAGACGATTACCGCTCCCGGCTCCTTCAGAAGAAGGCTCTGCAGCGTACAGATCCCAGTGGGGCCCGCTCCCAGGAGGAGCACCGTGTCTCCGGGCTGGACCTCCGCCAGATCCGCCGCCCAGTAGCCGGTGGCCAGAATGTCCCCTGCAAAGAGAGCCTGCCGGTCCGTCACGCCGCTGGGGATCTTCGTCAGCCCCTGATCGGCATAGGGGACCCGGACATACTCCGCCTGCCCCCCGTCGATCCGGCAGCCGAGAGCCCAGCCTCCGTCGGGATCGGTGCAGTTGTTTACCCAGCCGTGGCGGCAGAAAAAGCAGCTGCCGCAGAAGGTTTCCACATTCACCGCCACCCGGTCCCCGGGGCGCAGGGAGGCGACGTCCGCTCCGATCTCCTCCACCACGCCCACCATCTCATGGCCTACCGTAATCCCCGGCACCGCCCGGGGCACCGAGCCATGTTTGATATGGAGATCACTGGTGCAGATACTGGAGAGCGTGACCCGCACAATGGCGTCCCGGCTGCTCTGCAGCGTGGGCCGGGGTTTCTCCCGCAGCTGAAAATCTCCCTTGGCAATATAGGTATACGCCAGCATTTTTCTGCTCCTCCTCATTTGTTTTTTCTCAGGATGCCACGCAAGGGAGCCTTCCGCCGGAAGGACCAACGCTTTTCCCAAGATGACGGTCAGTCATCTCCCAGCGCCTCCAGACAGTCCTCCAGCTCCTCCGCCAGGTCCTCCAGCTCCTCGTGCTGGTCGCCCCACTGGTCGTACTCCTCGCTTTCCATATCCTCCGGCTCCGCTTCATCCAACTGGGCAATCTGCCGCCGCACAGCCTCCAACGTCTCTAAAAGTTCCTCCCGGGTCATCTCTTCTGGGTCCTTCTCCTGGGCGAACATCCCAAAATCCACAAATTCCGCCATAGCGGTCTCCTCCTTCGTGTTCTGTTTACGCTTCTACGAGTATTGTACCAGAACTTTTCGGTTGTGCAACCTCCCATCGTCGCCAAGCCGAATTTCCGCTTGCTTCCCGCGTCTTGTTGTGGTAAAATAAAAACAAATTTAAATTATTATCTTTATTTTGACACAGCAAGCAGCGCCGCAGGGCTGAACGGCCCGGCTTTGGTTGGATACCGGTGCTTGCAGGATGGTGCGGCAGGGAGGGGCAGTATGCCGAAGGTTGCGTATTCGGAGGAGGAGAGGAAGCGGATTCGGGAGGCGCTGATCACCACCGGTCTGGAGCTGATGGCCCGGCAGGGGATTCAGCATACCACCGTGGAGCAGATCTATAAGGCGGTTGGGATTTCCCGCACGTTTTTCTACTCCTTTTTCCCCACCAAAGAGGATCTGATCGTGGAGACGCTCTATCTGCAGCAGCCCAAGCTGCTGGCCTACATCCGGCGGCTGATGGAGGACCCTGCGCTGAGCTGGCGGGAAGGGGTACGGACCTTTCTCCGCTCCTGCTGCTACGGCGAGAAACACGGCATCGCGGTTTTAACGGTGGAAGAACAGCAGATGATTTTCCGGCGGCTGTCGGAGGAGAGCTACAGGACCTTTCGGGAAAAACAGTCCCGCCTGTTCGGCGATATTCTGGAGTGCTTTGGGATCAGGGCAGACAGGGAGAGAATTGCCCTGTTTACAAACCTGAGCCTGACCATCATGGTCATTCGCCGGGCAATTCCTGAGACGCTGCCGCTGCTGGTCCCGGAGGCCGCCGATGCAGCCATCGCGTTCCAGATCAACGCAATTGCCGATTGGCTGGAGGGGCTCAGAGAGCAGGAAAATTACTTGGAGAGGTAATCCAACAGAAAAATCCGTCCGGATAGCGTGGTTCGGCACTCTGTTCCGACGGATTTTTGTTCCCACTTTATAAAGACAGATATAAGAAATTATCTTTATTTTAAACGGCGACGTCCGGGACAAATCGTTTTTCCCAAAAAGGCGAGGCCGTACCGGATGTTTGAAGGATACAGCGGCAGAAAGCTGTGGAAATAAAAAAATCGTCGATGTTCAGGAGGAAACCAATATGGGATTTTTCAGTAAGCTGTTCAAGGGTCCGGAGGTTGACATGGAGAAGAGCGCCGCCAACGCCAAAAAGATGCGGGCACTTTTCAACCAGGTGGTGGAAAACGGGGACAGCTACCGGCTGATTTTCGGCTATACGGAGGACGTATCCCGGTTCAACTATGGGTTTGTTCACGGAAGCAAGACGAAGATCGGGAATCTGATCGTTGGGTGGAACGAGGCCGATGGGACCATCGTGGTGGTCCCCACGGTCCCCGACCTCTCCGGCTGCGGGGACCCTGTTTGGTATCGCCGCTCGGAGATTTTGAAGGCGTATCGGAACAAATATCCTACCGACGCCTTTGTTATTTACCCGGACAAGAAGGGGTATATCGCCATCAACGCCTATGACTGGCTGGACGACGAGAATCTGTATGTCTACGTCTCCCAGGAGGAAGAACTGGCTGCGTTCACCGATTTCTTCCTGAACCACTTTGCCAAGAAGTGAGGGGCATAGATGCCGTTGGGAGAAATCGGGAGAATTCTGCTGGCCCTTGTAGCGGTGTTGATTCTGGGGAACCTCTGGTTTCGCCTGGTGGAATGGACGCTGGGCCGGATCAAGAGGCTTTTCCTCCGGCAAAAGGACCCGCCGGCATGGCATCCCCTTTTGCCGGAGCAGGAGGAGAACGACGATACTTGACATAAGCGAGATCACAAGGAGGACCCAGCGGGCGCGGAGGGAGAGACGGCTGCTCCATTCTTCATAAAATTTAAAGAAAAAACCATGGAATTTGTGTGGCTGTATGGTATACTTTTACCAGCCCGCTTTTGATGCAGAGCGGCAATGCATGCCACAGGAGGCCTGTGATGGAGCAGATTGTTTCTTTTCGTATTACCCCGCCGGACACGGACCAGCTGTGTCCTCAGGTGAGCCGCGCTCTGGAGAAGCGGACGGAGCGGGTTTCCCGGCAGGAATATCCTAAAATGTGGGAGCTGATTGACAAACTCAATGGAGTGGAGAAAGCGCCTTTTGCGGTGCGGGAGAACCGGAGGAAGCGGAGGGCCTTTCTGGGGGCCTGGGAATGGGCGATGGGCCTTTTTCTGCTGATCCCTGGATGTATGGACCCAAAAGAGCTGTTGGTCCCACTGATGATCGGCACGTTCTGCTACGGAATAGGCGCTGTGAGCCTCTGGCGGAATAAGCGGACTCTGCTGGGGGTATTGAGCCTCATTCAGGGGGGATTTCTCAGCCTGTGTGTTCTGCGGGGACGCATACCAGGGGGAATGGGCCTGCTGGTTCCGGCCGTCGCCGGGATCATCATTGGGATTGCCGCGCTTCTGAGGCGAAAGAGGGAGAAGGAAAGCCCCTATGACCGGGCGGCCCGGCAGCTGCTCCAAGGAAGAGCGTCGCTCAGCGGCATAGAGGCGGTGCGAGTCTCCTTCACCAAGGAGGGACTTGCTGTGGAGCAGGAGGACGGCTGCGAGGAAGAGCGGCAGATGGTCCCCTATGCTGATTTTGAGTGTGTGCTGGAGACGGAGGACCTCCTCCTTCCTATTTACCGGGATTCCGTGATGGTCCTGCAGAAAAAGGACCTGTGCACAGGGGATCTCTCCGGTCTGAAGGAATTTCTCAGCGGACAGATCCAGTATGTGCCGGTTATGGCTTAGGCGGAGGGATGAGCAAAGTTTTCGCCTTTAAAAGTGTTTCACTCCGCAAAAGAGCAAAAAGAGATGGGACGACGAAAGTCCCATCTCTTTTCCATTCCGTTTTCCTATCGGTTGAGCCACCACACGCCCAGATTCAGGTAGGCGGCAAAGGTGACCCACAGCAAATAGGGGACCTGCAGCCATGCCGCCAACGGGTCCACCTTGCGGAAGGTCAGAATCATCCACAAAATCAGTCCCCACAGTACCATCAGCCACAAAAAGGCCAGGCCGAAACGCTGGAACTGGAAGAAAAGGAAACTCCAGAAAAAGTTGAAGGCCAGCTGCACCAGGAAGAGCCGAAGACCTCGGGAGCGCTCACCAGAGGCCGGTGACAGATAGATCCGGGCTCCGCTGACGCCCATCAGCGCAAACAAAATGCCCCAGACGATGGGGAAGACGATGCCCGGCGGCGACAAGGGCGGCTTCACGATGGTCTCCTCATAGAGCTTGGTTCCCTCCCGGGTGAGCCATCCCGAAAGACCGCCCACCGCCTCGGTGAAGAGAATCCAGAGTCCATAGGTTTTCCACGGAATTTTTTTCACATACCATCCCCCCGCCATAGCCTATGCTGCCGCAGCGGTTCCTATGCGGCAAATGGGCTGGGAAAGGACGGGATTTTTCCACTGCAGGACTGGAATTTTTTCTTGCAAACCGCCTTGTTCGCCGTATAATACTGTCTATGGAATTTCCTGCGAAAAGGAGAGACACCTGTGACAAATACCACCAAGCAGGCGCTGGAAGCGTCTTTGAAGCGGATGCTTTTGAAAAAGCCTCTGAACAAGATTACCATTCGGGACATTACGGAGGACTGCGGCGTGAGCCGCATGGCCTTCTACTATCACTTCAAGGATATTTACGACCTGGTGGAGTGGAGCTGTATGGAGGACGCCTCCCGGGCTCTTCAAGGCAAAAAGACCTGTGACACCTGGCAGGAGGGACTTCTTCAGATCTTTGAGGCGGTGCTGGAGAACAAGCCCTTCATCCTCAATGCCTACCGCTGCATCAGTCGGGATCAGATGGAAAGCTTTCTCTTCAAACTGACCTACGGACTCATCCGCGGCGTGGTGGACGAGAAGAGTCAGGGCGTCAGCATCTCCGAGGCGGACAAGACCTTTATCGCCGAGTTTTACAAGTACAGTTTTGTGGGGATCATGCTGGACTGGATCAAGCAGGGGATGCAGGCGGACTGCAGGATCATTGTCCGGAAAGTCAGCACCACCATGCAGGGGAACGTCTCCAACTCCATCCAGAATTTTGCCGCAGGCAGATGACAGCTTTACAAAAAGGGCCCGATGATCAAAAACTGATCACCGGGCCCTTTTTGTAAATGGAGAAAAGCGAAGAAATGGGGTAGGATATGGTCACGATCAAAAGCGGCGCCGGGAAAACGGCGCCATCAGGAAAGGTGGCCTTTGATATGGCAAATACGATTGGCAAACTGACAGTGGCGGCTGCGGGCCTCGCCGGTGCGGGGGCGGCGGTGGCGCTGGCAAAGAAGGCGTCCCAGACCAGGAAACCGCCGGAGGCGGCGGAGAGCAGCGGCTACCGCAACACAGAACTGGGCCGTCACGAGAAGAACAGCAAGGGAATCTACTACTCCAACGGCAACTATGAGGCCTTTGCCCGGCCGGAGAAGCCGGAGGGTGTGGACGAGAAGAGCGCCTACATTGTAGGCAGCGGCCTTGCCTCCCTGGCGGCGGCCTGTTTCCTGGTGCGGGACGGCCAGATGCCCGGTTCCCACATCCACATCCTGGAGGCCATGGACATTGCCGGAGGCGCCTGTGACGGCATCTTTGATCCCAGCCGGGGTTATGTGATGCGGGGCGGCCGGGAGATGGAGAATCACTTCGAGTGCCTGTGGGACCTGTTCCGCTCCATCCCCTCCTTAGAGAAGCCCGGCGCCTCGGTGCTGGATGAATTCTACTGGCTCAACAAGCACGATCCCAACTACTCCCTGTGCCGGGCCACAGTGAACCGGGGCCAGGACGCCCACACCGACGGGAAATTCAATTTGAGCCAGAAGGGTTGCATGGAGATCGTCAAGCTCTTCATGACCCCCGACGAGGATCTCTACGACAAGACCATCGAGGACGTGTTCGACGACGAGGTGTTCTCCTCCACATTTTGGCTCTACTGGCGGACCATGTTCGCTTTTGAGAACTGGCACAGCGCTCTGGAAATGAAGCTCTACTTCCAGCGCTTCATTCACCACATCGCCGGTCTCCCCGACTTCAGCGCCCTGAAATTCACCCGCTACAACCAGTATGAGTCCCTGATCCTGCCCATGCAGAAGTATCTGGAGGACGCCGGGGTGGACTTCCAGTTCGGCACCGAGGTGACCAACGTCCTCTTCAACATCCGGGACGGCCGGAAGGTGGCCACCGCTATCGAGTGCAAGGTCAAGGGGGTGGAGCGGGGCATCGTCCTCACGGAGAACGACCTGGTGTTCGTCACCAACGGCTCCTGCACCGAGGGCACCATCTATGGCGACCAGGACCACGCCCCCAACGGGGACGCGGAAGTCCGCACCAGCGGCTGCTGGAATCTGTGGAAGAACATCGCCCGGCAGGACCCGGCCTTTGGCCATCCGGAGAAGTTCTGTTCCGACATCGCCAAGACCAACTGGGAGTCCGCCACGATCACCACCCTGGACGACCAGATCCTCCCCTATCTCACCAACATCTGCAAGCGGGACCCCAGAAGCGGCAAGGTGGTCACCGGCGGTATCGTCAGCTGTCAGGACTCCAAGTGGCTTTTGAGCTGGACCATCAACCGCCAGGGCCAGTTCAAGGAGCAGGACCCGGAGAAGGTGTGCATCTGGGTGTATGGCCTCTTTACCGACGTGCCCGGCGACTATGTGAAAAAGCCCATGAAGGAGTGCACCGGCAGGGAGATCACAGAGGAGTGGCTCTACCACATCGGCGTGCCTGTGGAGCAAATTCCCAGGCTGGCTGGAGAAAGCGCGGTGTGTGTGCCCACCATGATGCCCTATATCACCGCCTTCTTCATGCCCAGAACCAAGGGGGACCGGCCCGACGTGATTCCTGACGGCTGTGTGAACTTCGCCTTCCTGGGCCAGTTCGCCGACACCCCCCGGGACACCGTGTTCACCACCGAATACTCCGTCCGCACTGCCATGGAGGCGGTCTACGGCCTGTTGGGCGTGGATCGCGGCGTTCCCGAGGTGTGGGGCAGTGTGTATGACATCCGGGCGCTGCTGGACAGCTCCGTGTGTCTGATGGACGGCAGATCTCCTCTGGAGATGGAGCTGCCCGGCCCCCTGAACCTGCTGAAAAAGCCGGCGCTCCGGTTTATCAAAGGGACCGTGGTAGAAAAGGTCCTCCGGGACCACAACATTCTCCGGGACGGGATGCTGTGATCTGTCCCCCTCGTTGGGGTCAAGCAAACGGAAGAGCGCCGGGGGAAGATAATCCCTCCGTATCAGGAAAAGAACGGCCCGCCGCGGGAACAGACTCCCGCGGCGGGCCGAAGCTTTTTCAAAATTTACTCGTTGGTGTAGTTGTCAAAATAGCCCTGGATGTGGATGATGGGGGTGCCCTTGTCGCCGCTTCCGCTGGTGAGGTCGCAGAGGGAGCCAATAAGATCGGTGAGACGGCGGGGGGTGGTGCCCTGGGCGGACATCTTGCCCACCAAGCTGCTGCCGTCCTTCTTCTGGATTTCTCCCTTGATGGCGTCCCGCAGAGCCTCGCCGCTGAGGTCGGCAAAATCGTTGTCCGCCAGATACTTCAGCTTCAGCTCGTTGGGGGTGCCCTCAAGGCCTGCGGTGTAGGCCGGGGAGACCACCGGGTCCGCCAGCTCCCAGATCTTGCCCACCGGGTCCTTGAAGGCGCCGTCGCCGTAGACCATCACCTCCACCTGCTTGCCGGTGGCCTCCAAAAGCCGCTTCTGGATCTCCTCCACCAGCCCCTGGCAGTCCCGGGGGAACAGCTTTACCTTGTCCTCGGTGGACTTGTTGGAGCCTAAAAGACCGTACTTCTCATTGTAGCCGCTGCCATCCACGCTGGCAGTGAGAATGTCGTCCAGCCCCAGCACCACTTTGGCCCCGGCGGCCTTCAGAAGACGCTTGGAGCGCTGGCGGGTGTGGATGTCGCAGGTGAGGACGGTGTCGGTGTACCGCAGCACCGCTCTGGGATCGTTGGCGAAAATCACCTCCACCTCCGCACCGCAGGACGCAATGAGTTTGGCATAGTAATCAATGTAATCCACGCCGGTGAAGGGGTGGACGCCGTAGCCGAAGAGAGCGCGGAATTTCTCCAGATCCAGCACGTCGGTATAAGGGTTGACGCCTTTTTCGTCCAGCATGTCCAGATCCACCAGGTGGTTGCCCACCTCGTCGGAGGGGTAGCTCAGCTGCAGCACGATCTTCTTCGCCCCCATGGCGATACCCCGAAGGCAGATGGCAAAGCGGTTGCGGCTGAGGATGGGGAAGACCACGCCCACAGTGCCGCCGCCCAGCTTTGCTTTCACGTCAGCGGCGATCTGGTCCACTGTGGCGTAGTTGCCCTGGGCCCGGGCCACAATGGCCTCGGTCATGGCTACGATATCCCGGTCATGGAAGCGGTAGCCCTCCTCCCGGGCGGCAGTGAGCACAGACTCGGTGACGATCTTGGCGAGATCATCTCCTGTACGGATAATAGGGGCGCGGATGCCCCGGGAAACAGTACCGACCATACGGCTCATAGGTATAACACTCCTGTTTTTCAGTTTGTCGGATGCGCAAATGGTTGATCCAACTCATTATATCGTACCTTTTGGCAGATGTAAAACTAAAAATACAAAAAACGGAGATTTTCCCCGGGGCAGACGGATTTTGCAGATTTGTACGGGGAAAAAGACAACATCTCCGTCCCGCGGCAAAAGAAAAGAAAGGTCAAGGGGGAGAGAGGGATGGAAAAGCCTTGACATTTCCGGCATAATTCGATATATTATAGCTGTATGTGATATGGGCCATTCCCAGAGTATCCATGCAAATACTGACCACCCGCATCCGGCGGGTTGAGGCCATACGGACAGCCGGGTCAACTGCCGAAGACAGCTGTGATGCTGTCATTATTGATTGAGTTAGAAGCTCAATTTTATAAGTTGGTTACTTTATAACCAGTGTGCCGAGGGCATATCAACTTGTAAAACGGTCAATAAGAGTAGTAAAAGTAAGTATTTGCTATATAGACTCTGAGAAGGCGTCTGCGCCGGAAAAGGGGGGAGAGCGTGCCCCCATGGGAAGCGGCGGCGGGAGAATTCTGACGATTTTACAGGCGGTATGCGTAAACGGCATGCCGCCTGTTTTTTTATTTGTCTGAACAAAGGAGGGGCCCACCATGGCAGAGAAGCTGAAGCTGTACGGGTTTAACAATCTTACCAAGGATCTGAGCTTCAATATTTACGATGTGTGCTACGCCAAGACCGCCCGGGAGCTGAGAGACTATATCGCTTATATCGACGAGCAGTATAATTCCGAGCGCCTGACCAATATCCTCACCTCTCTGACGGATATGATCGGGGCCAAGGTGCTCAACATCGCCAAGCAGGATTACGAGCCCCAGGGGGCCTCGGTGACCATTCTCATCGCTGAGGGGTCCATGGTGCCCGCCGGGGAGACTCAGCTGGCCCATTTGGACAAGAGCCATGTCACCGTCCACACCTACCCGGAGTACCATCCGGAGACATGCCTTGCCACCTTCCGGGTGGACATCGACGTGGCCACCTGCGGGGAGATCACCCCTCTCTCTACCCTGGACTATCTCATCGGTTCCTTTGACAGCGACATCATCGCCATGGACTATCGGGTCCGCGGCTTTACCCGGGATGTGAACGGAAAGAAGCTCTTCATGGACCACACCGTCCGCTCCATCCAGGACTATATCGATCCTGCCACCCTCCGCCGCTACGACGCGGTGGATATCAATGTGTATGAGGCCAATCTCTACCACACGAAGATGATGCTAAAAGACATCAACCTTCAGAATTACCTGTTTAAAACCGACGTCTATGAGCTGCCGCCCCAGGTGCGGCTGGAGATCATGGATAACATCCGCCGGGAGATGATCGAGATTTTCTCCTGCCGGAATATTTACTGAAAGAGGTGAGGGATACGCTGCGTCAGGACCGGGCGCCCATCTACGAGGCGCTGGAAGAATTCAAGAAGATGCGGGTGGTCCCCTTCGACGTACCCGGCCATAAGCGAGGCCGGGGAAACCCGGAGCTGACGGCCCTTTTAGGGGAGAAATGCGTCACCATGGACGTCAACTCCATGAAACCCTTGGACAATCTCTGCCACCCCATCTCCGTGATCCGGGAGGCGGAGGAGCTGGCGGCGGAGGCTTTCGGGGCCGCCCACGCCTTTCTCATGGTAGGGGGTACCACCTCCGCTGTCCAGAGCATGGTGCTGTCGGTGGCCAAGCGGGGGGACAAGATCATCCTGCCCCGGAACGTTCACCGCAGCGTTATGGGGGCCATGGTGCTGTGCGGGGCGGTTCCTGTTTATGTAAACCCCGAGTGTGACGACCGGCTGGGTATCCCCTTGGGGATGACGGTGGCGGAGGTGGAGCGGGCCATTTTGCAAAACCCCGATGCCAAGGCAGTGCTGGTGAACAACCCCACTTACTACGGCATCTGCTCCGACCTCCGTTCCATTGTGAAGCTGGCCCACCAGCACGGCATGCTGTGTCTGGTCGATGAGGCCCACGGTACCCACTTCTACTTCGGTGATAGCCTCCCTGTCTCCGCCATGGCGGCGGGGGCGGATATGGCGGCGGTAAGTATGCACAAGTCCGGCGGCAGCCTTACCCAGAGCAGCCTCCTTCTCACCGGCCCCGCCATGCAGGAGGGCCACGTCCGCCAGATCATCAACCTGACCCAGACCACCAGCGGCTCCTATCTGCTCCTCAGCAGTCTGGACATCTCCAGGCGGAACCTGGCTCTCCGGGGCCGGGAGGCCTTCGGGAAGGTGGTGGAGCTGGCGGAATATGCCAGGGAGGAGATCAACGCCATCGGCGGGTATTACGCCTTCTCCCGGGAGCTTATCAACGGGGACAGCATCTTCGACTTCGACGTGACCAAGCTGTCGGTGAATACCCTGGACGTGGGACTTGCCGGCATCGAGGTCTACGATCTCCTCCGGGATGAGTACGACATCCAGATCGAGTTCGGGGACCTTGGCAACATCCTGGCCTATCTCTCCATCGGGGACCGTCCCCGGGAGGTGGAGCGGCTGGTCAGCGCCCTCAGCGAGGTGCGGCGGCGGTTCGGCAAATCCCGGGCGGGGCTTATGCGCCAGGAGTACATCGACCCGGAGGTGGCGGTGTCCCCGCAGGACGCTTTCTACGCCAAAAAGGAATCCCTGCCCATTGGGAATACGGCGGGCCGGGTGTGCAGCGAGTTTGTCATGTGCTACCCGCCGGGCATCCCTATCCTGGCCCCCGGCGAGCGGATTACCAAGGAGATTCTGGATTATATCCGCTACGCCAAGGCCAAGGGCTGCTCCATGACCGGTCCCGAGGACCCGGACATCCGGCGGCTGAATGTGCTGAAGGAGGGAGAGTAGGATGGAATTTTGGTTTTCTGAGAACCACTCCAAGGATGTGAAATTCTCCATCCGGGTGGATAAGCAGCTCTACAGCGGTCAAAGCGACTTTCAGCGGATTGACGTGTTTGATTCACCGGAATTTGGCCGATTCCTGACATTGGACGGCTATATGATGCTGACGGAAAAGGATGAGTTCATCTACCACGAGATGATTACCCATCCCGCCATGGCGGTCCATCCCTATGTCCGCGACGTGCTGGTCATCGGTGCGGGGGACGGCGGCGTTATCCGGGAGCTGGTGCGGTATGACGACATCGAGACCATCGACATGGTGGAGATCGATCCCATGGTGGTGGAGGTATGCCGGGAATATCTGCCCAAAACCGCCTGCGGCCTGGATGATCCTCGGGTGCACATCTACTACGAGGATGGCCTGAAGTTTATCAGAAGAAGGACCGACTGCTACGACCTGATCATCGTGGACTCCACGGACCCCTTCGGCCCTGGCGAGGGCCTCTTCACCCGGGAGTTCTACGGCAACTGTTCCAAGGCTCTCCGGGAAGACGGCATTATGGTCAACCAACATGAGAGCCCCTTCTACGACGAGGACGCGGTGGCATGCCAGCGGGCCCACAAACGGATCGTGGAGTCCTTCCCCATTGCAAAGGTCTATCAGGCCCACATCCCTACTTACCCCTCGGGCCATTGGCTTTTCGGGTTTGCTTCCAAGAAGTACCACCCTCTCCGGGACCTCAACGAGAAGCGGTGGAACGACCGGGGGCTCCACTGTTGGTACTACACCACCACCCTCCACAAGGGGGCGTTCTATATCCCAGCTTATGTAGAGGAGTTATTGAAACATGTTGAAGCCGCAGATTGACACCTATATGGCCTGCGACAGGCCCTGGGCGGAGGCGGAGACGGTGCTCTTCGGCGCCCCTTTCGACTCCACCACCTCCAACCGCCCCGGCACCAGGTTCGGACCTGCCGCCCTTCGCAGTGAGTCTTACGGCCTGGAGACCTACAGCCCCTATCAGGATAAGGACCTCACCGAGTGCGCCGTGCTGGATTCCGGCGACATTGAGCTGCCCATGGGCAGCAGCGAGCTGGCGCTTCAGGCCATTGAGGGCCGGACAGCGGAGATCCTCGCTGCCGGGAAACGGCCCTTTCTCATCGGCGGAGAGCACCTGGTGACCCTGGGAGCATTTCGGGCAGTGTATGAAAAATATCCCGATGTGTGTATCCTACACTTTGACGCCCACACCGATCTCCGGGAGGACTACCTGGGGGTACCGCTGTCCCACGCCTGTGTCATCCGCCGGTGCTGGGAACTGGTGGGGGATGGAAAGATCTTTCAGTTTGGTATCCGCTCCGGCGACCGGCCGGAGTGGCAGTGGGGGAAGGATCATGTGTTCTGCCACCCCTTCGATCTGGAGGGGCTGGAGGACGTGTTGGATCGACTTTCCGAAAAGCCGGTGTACTTCACCGTGGACTTAGATGTGATGGACCCCTCGGTGTTTCCCGGCACCGGCACGCCGGAGCCCGGCGGCGTCAGCTTTGATGCTTTGCGGCGCGCGGTGACGGCGGTGTGTGCCCGATGCCATGTGGTGGGCTGCGACGTAAACGAGCTGAGCCCCCACTACGACCCCAGCGGCGCATCCAGCGCTGCGGCGGCCAAGATTGTGCGGGAGATGCTGCTGGCCCTGGATAGGTTCGGGGCAGCGGATTGAGATAGAAGGAAAAAGAAATACGATCGATACAGGAGGAAATAAGATGAGCAAGGTACTGATCATTGGCTGCGGCGGTGTGGCCGGCGTGGCCATCCACAAGTGCTGCCAGAACAGCGAGGTATTTGAGGAGATCTGCATTGCCAGCCGCACCGTCAGCAAGTGCGAGGCCGTAAAGGCGGAGCTGGAGGGGAAGACCAAGACCAAGATCACCACCGCCCAGGTGGACGCCGACAAGGTGGAGGAGGTGGTGGCCCTCATCAAGAGCTACCAGCCCGATTTGGTTATGAACATCGCCCTGCCCTATCAGGATCTCACCATCATGGAGGCCTGCCTCCAGTGCGGCGTCAACTACATGGATACGGCCAACTACGAGCCGGAGGACATCGACGACCCTGAGTGGCGTGCGGTCTACGACAAGCGCTGCAAGGAGGAGGGCTTCTCCGCCTACTTTGACTACTCCTGGCAGTGGGCCTACAAGGAGAAGTTCGAGAAGGCCGGCCTCACGGCTCTCCTGGGCTCCGGCTTTGATCCGGGCGTCACCCAGGCTTACTGCGCCTACGCCCAGAAGCATCTCTTCGACCAGATCGACACCATCGACATCTTAGACTGCAACGGCGGCGACCATGGCTACCCCTTCGCCACCAACTTCAATCCCGAGATCAACCTGCGGGAGGTGTCCGCTCCCGGCTCCTATTGGGAGAACGGCCACTGGGTGGAGATCCCCGCCATGTCCATCAAGCGGGAGTACAACTTCGATCAGGTGGGGGAGAAGGACATGTACCTCCTGCACCACGAGGAGATCGAGTCCCTGGCCAAGAATATCCCCGGCGTCAAGCGTATCCGCTTCTTCATGACCTTCGGTCAGAGCTACCTCACCCACATGAAGTGCCTGGAGAATGTGGGGATGCTTTCCACCACTCCGGTTGAGTTTGAGGGCCACCAGATCGTGCCCATTCAGTTCCTGAAAGCGCTGCTGCCCGATCCCGCTTCCCTGGGCCCCCGGACCCACGGCAAGACCAACATCGGCTGCATCTTCACCGGTAAAAAGGACGGGAAGGAGAAGACTGCCTACATTTATAATGTATGTGATCATCAGGAATGCTACAAGGAGGTGGGTTCTCAGGCTATCAGCTATACCACCGGCGTGCCTGCTATGATCGGCGCTATGATGCTGCTTACCGGCAAGTGGAATAAGCCCGGCGTCTATACTGTAGAGGAGTTCGATCCTGATCCCTACATGGAGGCTCTGAACAAGTGGGGCCTGCCCTGGCAGATCAACGACAACCCGGTACTGGTGGACTGAGACATGGAGCAGCTGCACACCCCCTATTTCCTGGTGGACGAGATCCGGCTGCGGCGGAATCTCAACATCCTCCGGGATGTATCGGCCCGGTCCGGGGCCAAGATTCTCCTGGCCCAGAAGGCATTTTCCATGTTTGACTGCTACGCCCTGCTGCGGCGGTACCTCTCTGGTACCGCCGCCAGCGGCCTTTATGAGGCGCGGCTGGGGAAGGAGTATTTCGGTGGGGAGACCCATGTCTTTTCCCCCGCCTACCGGGAGGAGGAGTTTAAAGAACTCCTTCAATACGCCGACCATTTTGTCTTCAACTCTCCCCGGCAGTTGGAGAAGTACGCATCCAGGGCCAGGGCGGCGGGGAAGGAGGTGGGCCTTCGGGTGAATCCGGAGTGCTCCACTCAGGAGGGGCACGCCATCTATGACCCCTGCGCTCCCGGTTCCCGGTTGGGGACCACTCTGGTCAATTTTGACCCCGACCAGCTGCCTTTGCTGGATGGGATTCATTTTCATACCCTATGCGAGCAGAATTCCGACGATCTCCAGACCACCCTCCGGGCCTTTGAGGAGAAATTTGGCCCCTATCTGAAGGGACTTAAGTGGATCAACCTGGGAGGCGGCCACCACATCACTCGGGCGGATTACGACCGGGAACTGCTGATTTCCTTGATCCAGGATCTTCGTCAGCGGTATGGGGTGGAGGTCTACCTGGAGCCGGGAGAGGCAGTGGTATTGAACGCTGGCTTTTTGGTCACCTCCGTACTGGAGACCATTCATAACGGCATAGACATCGCCATTCTGGATACCTCTGCGGCCTGCCACATGCCGGATGTGCTGGAGATGCCCTATCGGCCTCCTCTTCAAAATAGCGGCGAGGCGGGGGAGAAAGCCTATACCTACCGCCTGGGCGGTCCCACTTGCCTTGCCGGGGATGTAATCGGGGATTATTCCTTTGACGTGCCCCTGCAGGAGGGGGATCTTCTGGTCTTTGAGGATATGGCGCTCTATACTATGGTGAAGACCAATACCTTTAATGGTATGCCGCTGCCCTCTATTGTTTGGCGGGATACAGCGGGGGAGTGTCGGGTTGTTAAGACCTTCGGCTATGAGGATTTCAAAAATCGGTTGTCATAGGCACACAGAACAGGGCGGCAGAAGCCGCCCTGTTTTCTCCGGTTTACCAATCCACGAAGAAAGTAGAAAAAGATGGAAAAAAGGTGTTGACAAATGGGGGAGAGGGTGATATAGTAAGCAAGCTGTCCGTGACGCA